>WGMF01000037.1 GCA_016125215.1 Phycisphaera sp. | reverse complement strand
GCCATCGACGTTGCGCGGGTCGATGAACTTCAGGCCACCCTTTTTGCAGGCCTCGATCTGTTCGGAGGTCTTCCCACCCGCCTCGTCGGCAAACGCACTGAGTACCCAGGCCATTTTCAAAATCCTTTCACGGTCGTCTTGTAAAACAAACTCACCACAGAGGACACAGAGATCACAGAGAAAGACACGGAGAGAACCGATCCGCAGATTTCGCAGCTTCGATCCGGCAGATTTACCGCAGAGATCGCAGAGAGCGCTGAGAAAGCCAACGGGTCCACGTTATGAACTCATACCACTCTTCTCTGCGCACTCTGCGTTCTCCGCGGTTTATTCCTCTGTTTGAATCTGCGAAATCTGCGTCATCTGCGGATCACTCTTTATTCCTTGTTTTCTCTGTGTGCTCCGTGTCCTCTGTGGTGAATGCCCCAGGCCTGGTCCTCAGAAACTCCCGCTCAGGTCCGTGACGCCGGCGGCGACGGGGGCGGCTTTTTTCACGAAGGTCGAGTTGGCAATGAGTTCCTTGAGTTTCTTCTCGTAAGCCGCGGCGTCGAGGGGCATCACGACGGGCTTGCCGGTCATCGAGGAGTAGACCATCGCGTTGCCCAGCTCGACGGAGTGGATGCCCTCGGCCGCGGGGGCGATGAGCGGTGTGCCGTTGCGGATGGCGTCGACATAGTTGGCGAGCACTTCGCGGTGCTGTCCTCCGTTGCCGTCGATGGGGATGTCCACGACCTCGGTCTTGGGCGACGCGAAGGCCTTGTCGCTGGTCTTGAGGAATTCGATGGCGGACATTTCGTTGCGTGTGAATGTGAACTTGCCGCGCTCGATGACGACCTTGCCCATTTCGCCGACCACTTCGAGTCGGTTGGTGCCGGGCGCTTCGCCGGTCGAGGTGATGAACGTGCCCGTGGCGCCGTTGGCGTATTCAAGATACGCGGTGACCTGGTCCTCGACCTCGATGTTGTGACGGATGCCCAGGCCGCAGAACGCCATGACTTTGGTGGGCATGCCGAAGAGCCACTGCATGAGGTCGAGCTGGTGCGGGCACTGGTTGGAGAGCACGCCGCCGCCCTCGCCGGCCCACGTCGCGCGCCACCCGCCGCCGTCGTAATAGTTCTGCGTACGGAACCAGTTGGTGATGATCCAGCTCACGCGGACCAGTTCGCCCAGTTCGCCTGCGTCGAGCATCTTCTTGAGTGTCTTGTAGTGCGGGTCGGTCCGCTGGTTGAACATCGCGGCAAAGACGAGCTTCTTGTCGGTGTGGGCGGCAATCAGCCGTTCGCAGTCGGCCTTGTGTACGGAGATGGGTTTTTCGACCAGCACGTGCTTGCCGGCCTTGAAGGCGTCGATGCCGATCGTCGTGTGGCCGTAGTGCGGCGTGGCGACGATCACCGCCTCGCAGGCGTCGGACTTGAGCAGGTCGTGGTGATTCGAGAACGGTTTGGCTGAGCCGTTGGACTTCTCAACCGCCTGTTGAAGCTTCTCGGGGTTGGTGTCGCAGACCGCGGCGATGGTGGCGGTTTCGATGTTCTTGGTGATGTTCTCGACGTGCGACGAACCCATGTTCCCGCAACCGACGATCGCAAGACGGACTTTGTTGGGGCTGGCCTGAGACATAACAACCTTTCCTGATTGACATGATTGAGGAACGGGCATGGTAGCGGATATCCACTTCAGGATAAAGCGATGGCCATGCACACCCCGGAGATACCGCGACACGGTGGCTTGGCCATCCAGACAAGGCGCGTCATACGGGTGAACAACGATCCAGGCACCCCGAATCGATCTTAATCCCAAATGATTGGGTATTGACGAAACCAAATCGCGGTGCTATTTTTTGTTTCGTAATGCGCGGTTGGTAGGGTATACCCTACATCTGAATACCCCTGCCGCCTGGAGATGATTCAACACGGGTCACGCTCCACTGTTCAATCTTTTCAGGGCAAAGGAGAAATGCCATGACTCGTAAACAAGCGATCCACCGGGCGACCCGGGTTGTTCTGGTGGGACTGACCCTGTCAACGCTTTGGAGCGGGTCGGCGTCGGCGATCTCCATCCGTGGCGACGTCCCCGCGCAGGATTACTTCGACCTGGCTGCCCCGTTCACCGCTGTGGGACGCATCTACACCAACGGCACCATCGGGTCGGGAACCCTCGTCTCCTCAACGCAGTTTCTGACCGCCGCACACGTGGTGGACTCCAACCATGACGGCATCGTCGACAAGACGCTCAACAACTACAGCATCCGCTTCGGCACCAACGTCAACAGCCCCTCATATTCGATCACATCGATCGCCTCGATCTCGATTGCCCCGAACTACGGCAGCTCCAACGGCTCATCCAGCTACGACCTGGCCATCCTCACGTTCTCCTCGCCCTTCCTGAGCATCTCGCCGATCGGCCTGTCCACCAAGAACCCGCTCAACAAGGTCGGCACCATGGTGGGCTACGGCCTCAACGGCACCGGCACGCCACCCTTTGAAAACAACCTCGACGGCCTCCGCCGTGCCGCGACCAACACCCTCGACGTGGCCGGATCGACCATCCGTTCCGACTTCGACAGCCCCGCACTCAACACCAACACCTACGGCTCAGCCACACCCCTGGCACTCGAAGGCACCACCGCCGCGGGCGACTCGGGCGGACCGCTCGTCGTCGACTTCGGCCAGGGCAACCAGATCGTCGGCGTCCTCAGCGGCGGTTACAACAGCTTCGGTGCCTACTCCGAATACGGCGACATCTCGGTCTGGGCCCCTATCATGACCGCCAGCAACGCCGCGTACCTCCTGAGCCAGGGCGTGCCCATCCCCGAACCCACCTCGATCGTCCTGCTGGCCCTCGGCTGCGTGCTCTGTGCCCACCGACGCCATAAGGCTCTGAGCCAATAAAGCGTCAGAGCCAACAGGGTGTCTGGTCACGCACCGGCTCGGGTCTGGGACGGGGTCTTGCCCGTGTATTTTTTCAGGTCCCGGCTGAGCTGGGACACCCCGCTGAAACCGCACGACACCGCGACTTCGACAAACGGCAGCCGCGTTTCACGGATCAACTGCACCGCCCGTTGCAGGCGTGTCCTGCGGATCATCTGGCCCGGGGTCATGTGCAGCAGTTCCCTGAACTTCCGGTCGATCGTGCTGCGGGAGACCATCGCGTGTTCCGCAAGGTCTTCAAGCCGAACCTTCCGGTCGAGATTCTCACGGATGAACACGAGTGATCGTCGGATGTCAGTGTCCTCGATGGCGTAGACATCGCTCGACCCCCTGACGCTCAGGGCCTTGGGGGGGATCATGGTCGTGCCTGCCTCGAAAGGGGTCTGCTTGCGGATCATCGCAAGGCAGCGTTGTGCCGCTTCGCGTCCCATTCGTTCCGAGTCGAAGTGGACGCTCGACAACGGCGGGTTGCAGAAGCGACAGAGCGTCTCATTCCCCCCGATGGCGGCAACCGCAATATCTTCCGGGACACGCATGCCCGCCGCATGGGCAGCGGAAATCGCCAGCGAGCCACTGAGATAGTTGGCACACAACAGCCCGTAGCCCCGCTGACGATCACCTATCCAATTCACGAGTTCTTCAAACCCCGGCAGTTCACCTTCCGTATCGCCCGGGGCCCGAAGGTCGATGCCGAACAACTCGGATTCATGGCCCATCCGGTTCAGGACTTCTCGGTAAGCCTCGGCTCGCCTCAACACCAAGCGGCGTTCACCCCGCAGCGCGAAGAAACCGAAACGCCCGATCTGGCGTTCAAGAAAATGGTCGACCACCATCCGGACCGCGGCCTCCTGGTCCATCCCATACTCGGGCATGGCCACACCCCGGCCACGGATCGAGACCGCGGGGAATTGACGCTCGATGATCCACCGGACGATCGGGTCTTCGTGGCTCACGTCCCCGATCAGACCGTCGAACTCACCGATCACTTTCTCATGACGCAGACTGCTGTCAGACAGCACGGTAAAGACCACACGACCGTCGTTCTCCGAAAGCCGTCGGACACCCGGCAGCATCGGCTCGATGATCGCGGCACTGCGATCCATCAAGACCGCGATGCGAACCTGCCGGTCCGACTTCTTCGGGTGATGTCCCTTGGTTTTCACACGGAAATGATACTCGCTGTTAAGTATTTTGACACCAGGCGCAAAGCATTTTTACATTTTTTATGGCAAGATACTTACGATCATTTTCCTGCCAGTGGAATCAGACTTGGTTCAATCAAAGGAGGTTCGAAACATGTTCCCGACAAAATCACTGCTTACCGCACTCACCGTCTGCACGGCGCTGGCCACAGGATCGGCCAACGCGGCGACTATTTTTGACGTCTCATCGACCGGTGCCAATGGCGGCGCTCTCGATGGCGATACCGCGGGCACGACCACAACCTTGACCCTGAGTCCAGCCGATGGCGGCGGCACGATCGACCTCACAAACATCAAGGTGGATCAAGGCACCCCAACCCAGCTCAAGATCGCCAACGGCACGATGGGCACGAGCAACGAAAAGTGGGGCAACACCTCGTTGTGGGAGTTCAGCTTGGACCAGGAAGTCTCATTCGACGGCTTTACCTTCGCCACCAATCTGAACAACACGCCATTCAAGCTCACATCGAGCGCATGGGTCACCACCCCCGCGGTCCCTAATGCGGATGATCAAACGGGTCCCGGCTGGTCGTTCGACGGCGAGACCGGATCGTTTTCGTTCAACGCACACGCCGACACGCTGGGTGGCAACGATGATGGCGTGATCGACTTTACAAGTGCAACTGTTGCCCATGTGGCTGCGGATACGAAGATTTCCCTGAGCGTCACGGGCGTCAATGGCGGCGGCATGACAAGCTTCACGATCACCCCGTACCCCGTGCCCGAGCCGACGACGCTGGCGCTGATCGGCCTCGGCGGGTTGATGATCGTCAAACGTCGCAGGTAAACCCCTCACCCCCAAGCGCATGGACCCGGGCCCGTCTGGAATCAAATGTCCTATCAGTTCGAGAGGCCTCCCTCCGACGGCTGTTTACCCGGCAATGCCACGCGGCCGATGTTTGAAGGTACGAGCACGCACACGACACCGAAGGGATGCTTTCATGCCCACAACGCCACGACCCCCACGTGGCTTCACCTTGGTCGAGCTCCTGGTGGTGGTCACCCTCGTCATGCTGCTGGTCGCGGTGCTGCTGCCCGCTGTCAGTGAAGCCCGATACACAGCCCGGTTCGCGGTCTGCCAGAGCAACCTCCGGCAGATTGCCATATCGCTGACAGCCTACAGCGTTGACAACAAGATGGTGTACCCAGCCGAATACCCGTTGTTTCCCAAGGCCTGGAACACACGCAACAACCTCTCGATGCTCTCCCAATACATGGGCGGCGAACACGACAACGGCGACTACTGCTCATGGCGCAACCGTGTCTGGCGGTGCCCGCAAGGTATCCTGGTCTATCCCGGGAGCACGCCCACCGAAGCGACGCCGACGCATTCGGGAGCCTTGGCGTATTACGCCGTGTATGCCAACCAGCTCGGCGGCTTGAAGAATGGAACAGTCAACGACGTCAACGGCAATGCCGTCCCCAAAAACCCGGAGGACACCCTGCGCGGCCCCGACGACACCAACATCTTCGGGGCCTACACCGGCACCAGCGGACAGGAGTACGACATCCTGGCCTCCGACATCTGTCGGCGGGTTCACGACTCGTCATACAGCTCCCTGCAGACCTGCCATGTCCGTGGCGGGTCCATGGTCACAGGGCTCCCCCAAACCTACAAGCCTCTTTACTACGGCAACATCGACGGCAACGCCGGCATCAACTTCGCCAGGACCGACGGCAGCGTGAAACGCTTCGATGTGATGTCCAACAACATGCTCAACGACATGAATTGGGCCAACGGCGCCGGCGTCGGGGCAGGCGGGTACCTCTTCCCCAAAGCGTGGGGAAAATAAAATCACCACGAAACCGATCAACACCCGTTCAGTATGCGTGTGAGAACTATCGGTGTGCCACGGGCGGCTTGCCAGCCAGTGTCACCCACTGCAAGCACCCCCGTTCGACCGCTTTCCAGTTTCACTGTCTTGCCTAAACCGAAGTGCAAGCAGGCAAGCCATGGGGTGGATCAAAATAAAAATACATTAGGACTTTAGCAGTAGCCCGGGCTCAATTCCGCAACCAACCCCCCCCCCACACCCGGAACCCCGGACAGACGCTCGTCCCTACCAAGTCATCACGTGGCAATATGCCACCGGCCCGCATTCAATGCTAAGCCGCCGACTTTTCCGGGGGTGTCGACGCTCCACGGGTTTGGTGAATTCGGCGAACGGTAAATCAAGCCGCGTGCAACCGGGGGTGCACGCGCTCCACCGCCCCGTTTGCAACACGCACCCCATCCCCCGAACGCCCACGGTCTCCGACCGTGGGTCACATCAACCTCCCCCCAAACCCCGCACGATCGGCGACCACCCCCGACCCAACGCGGATTTCACAGATCACGCAGACGACCACCGTGAACGTGTGCCACCGCCGACCCGCGCGCCACTGAAAAGGCCGACCATCCAACGCACGTGTGGACAGGCCACACATAAAGCCGGCGATGTCATCGCCGGTCCCCGGATCAATCATCGGACCCGCCCGTCATTCGTCACAGACACCGGTGAACAAGCCGCCCGGAACCCGGCGTAGGGTGGGCCAAGTCCGCGCGGCCCACCACAACGGCATGTCATTTCACAACGGGTTAAAGATCACAAAATGGTGGGCCTCGAAGACTCGGCACCACCCTACGAAAGGCCCGTCCTACTTGCTTTCATTCGTGTGCATTTTCACCGGTGGACAAGCCGCCAGTGCCACCCGCCGCCGGCTTCTCTTGCTCAGAGTCAGATTTATTGAGAATACTTTTTTTATAAACAAATTTACGATCACTAATAAACAGCTTCCTAAATTTGGATAATTTATCGTAATTGTCATCTTCAAGAGAAAAAAACCCAACCACAAGACTTCTTCCAGCGAACAATTCATTAAACTCAGTTTTAGTCAATGCAAACAGCGCGCGCAATTCGCGCACATCGCAAAATACACGCAGCCAGAGTATTTGCACGCCGATTAATAGGCCCAAGAACACGATTCCAGCTAAATAGATGTTCAGCGCGTTGCACGCAGACAATATCGAAGTGATCCGAGGAGTCAACGTAAGCATGATACTAAAAGGCATACTTACTACATGTATTGAGGGTAGTAGGGATTTTATAAACGACTTTTTCATGACGAAATAGTATCTCGCGCACACCACCGAGAATAAGCCAGCACAATAAGCATATAGTGTAAAATACTGAATCCCCACTATGCCCTGCAATTGGGTATTGTTCGATGTTTCTCGAACAACTTTAATGTTGTGCTGCCCCTCAATTCGACCGCTCGCATTGACATCGAGTTTATCAAAAGTATGTATAACCAGAAAATCGAGACTCTCGTTGGCATTTAGAAAATCAGTGGTTACAGTGAAGTAACCATTGAGTTTGTGTGTTTCTAAGCGGGTAGTTCGATTAAATTCACCATCGTGCCATGGAGCTCTCTTTACAGACAATATTTCGCCTTTACTCCCGTTGATACTGATCTTAATTTTATCATCGACAACCTTCGTCCACTTGAATGGAGAGCTACCGGTATTGCGAAGTGAAACAATTGTTACTTGAACGAGCGAAACTTCTTTGGGCGCGAGATCAAGGTTATTCTGATCGATCCAATACGTCTTGATTGGAAGATTCCAGAAATTTAGTCGTAAAAACTCAGGGATTGTTGAATGGACATGTACTTCTAGCTTTGGTGCTTTCGAGGGCCAAGCAAAATATATTGCGATTGTAGGAAAGACAAAGGTTGTCAAAGCCCAAGCGACATATTTCACGCTCCGCCTAATTGGGCTTGTCTTGTTCATACAGACTTCCTCAATACAACGGGACGGCTTTCGCCGTCCCGTTGCGTGTGGCAATCGTAATGACTTGTCACCCCGGAGTGGACGGCCATCCTTGGCCGGGGTTTTTCAATAATCCATATCATCCATCCCGCCGTGGTCGTGGCCGCCGCCGCCCGACTTTTTCTCCTTGATCTCGGTGACCACCGCGTCGGTGGTGAGCAGGAGGCCGGCGATGGACGAGGCGTTCTGGAGGGCGATGCGTTCGACCTTGGTCGGGACGATCACGCCCATCTTGACCATGTCGCCGTATTCGTGGGTCAGGGCGTTGTAGCCGTAGTTGATGTCCTTCGCGGGGCCCTGTTCGACGTTCTGGGCGACGACGGAGCCGTCGAGGCCGCAGTTCTGGGCGATCTGCTTGACGGGGGCTGACAGAGCGCGGAAGACGATCTCCGAGCCGACCTTTTCGTCGCCCTTGAGGTCGAGCTTCGCAATCGCCTTACGGGCACGAAGCACGGCCACGCCACCACCGGGGAGGATGCCTTCCTCGACGGCTGCACGGCAGGCGTGCATGGCGTCTTCGACGCGGGCTTTCTTTTCCTTCATCTCGGACTCGGTCGCGGCGCCGACGTTGATCTGTGCCACGCCGCCGGCGAGCTTGGCGAGGCGCTCCTGGAGCTTCTCGCGGTCGTAGTCGCTGGTGGTGCGGTCGATCTCGTTCTTGATCGCCTCGATGCGGCCCTTGATGTCGCTGGTCTTGCCGGCCCCTTCGATGACGGTCGTGTTTTCCTTGTCCACGACGATCTTCTTGGCGCGGCCGAGGTCGACGAGTTCGAGTTTTTCGAGGTCGATGCCGAGCTCTTCCATGATCGCACGGCCGCCGGTGAGGGTGGCAATGTCTTCGAGCATGGCCTTGCGCCGGTCGCCGAAGCCGGGGGCCTTGACGGCCACGACCTTGAGGACGCCGCGCAGCTTGTTGACCACGAGGGTCGCCAGAGCTTCGCCTTCGATGTCTTCAGCGACGATGAGCAGCGCACGGCCCGACTCGGCGATCTTGCCGAGGATGGGGACGAGGTCCTTGGCGCTGGAGATTTTCTTTTCGTGGATCAGGACGTAGGCGTCTTCGAGGACGGCTTCCATCTTGGCGGCGTCGGTGACGAAGTGGGGGGAAAGGTAGCCCTTGTCGAACTGCATGCCCTCGACGAGTTCGACGTGGGTGTCGAGGGATTTGCCCTCTTCGACGGTGATGACGCCGTCTTTGCCGACCTTGTCCATGGCCTGGGCGATGATGTCGCCGATGGTCTTGTCCTGGTTGGCGGCGCAGGTGCCGACCTGTGCGATTTCCTGTGAGGAGGAGATCTTCTTGGACATCTTCTTGAGTTCACCGGTGACGGCTTCGACGGCGGCGTCGATGCCACGCTTGATGGCGTTGGCGTTGCCGCCGGCGGTGATGTTCTTGAGGCCCTCGGTGAAGACGGCCTCGGCGTAGATGGTGGCGGTGGTGGTGCCGTCGCCCGCGTCCTTGGAGGACTTGGAGGCGACTTCCTTGACCATCTGGGCGCCGATGTTTTCGAGCTGGTCCTCGATCTCGATTTCCTTGGCGACGGTCACGCCGTCCTTGGTGACGGTGGGTGAGCCGAAGGATTTTTCGAGGATGACGACGCGGCCGGACGGGCCGAGGGTGACTTTGACGGCGCGGGCGAGCTTGGCCACGCCGCGACGGATGGCCTCACGGGCCTCGTTTTCGAACTTGATGAGCTTGGCAGCCATTTGATTAACTCCGATTGTTTGAGCAAAGGTGAATGTGGGTTAACGGGAGGGGGACCGGGGGACCGGGGGACCGGCGATGCTTCCGGGGGTCGCCGGCTTTATGAAGCGCGGGCATCCGGGGGTTATTTTTCGAGGACGGCGAGGACGTCGTCCTCGGACATGATGAGGTATTCGGTGTCTTCGAGTTTGAATTCGGTGCCGCCCCACTTGGTGATGAGGATGCGGTCGCCCTTCTTGACCTGGAACGGGGCGCGCTTGCCGTCGTCGAGGAGCTTGCCGTCGCCGACGGCGATGACCTGGGCCTCCTGCGGTTTCTCCTTGGCGGACTCGGGGAGGAAGATGCCAGACTTGGTTTTCGTTTCGGCTTCGACGCGCTTAACGAGGATCTTGTCGCCGAGGGGTCGGACCTTGACTTGCGATGCGGTGGCGGTGGCCATGAGTGAGTCTCCTTGTAGTGACTGGTGAATAGTGACTGGTGATTGGTGACGAGTGGCGAGTGGTTATTGATTAGAAGGTGGTGTTTCGTCGGGGGGAAAGCTCCGGGGGTTCCGGGGGTTCCGGGGGGGCCAGGTGCCGCGGTATCGGCGGTCGAGGAGGCGTTGGAAGACGCTGAGGATTTGTTCGAGTGCGATGGGTTTGTTGAGGACGGAGAACGCGCCGAGGCGGAGGGCCTCGGAGAGGACGCGGTCGACCTGGGCCTGCGTGAACGATCGGCTCTGGATGACGACAACGGGCGGCTTGGCAGGCAGTCGGCGGAGCAGTTCGAGGAGCCAAAGTTCGCCGGTGGGTTGCGTGGTTGTGCGGTTCATCAGGCGGGACTGGCCGGGCGGGGTGTGGACGGGGTCGAGCGGGGTGCCCAGGTCGATGACCGCGGCGTGGAGTTCGAGTTTTTCTGCCAGGTCCAGGGCCTCGCGGCCGGTGTGGACGACGTAACCCGCGACGCCCATGGGCTTGAGCAGTTCGACGAGTTGGCGGGACCAATGCCACTGCTCGCGCGGGCGGTCCTCGGTGAGCAGGACGTTGAGCCTCGGTCGGGGGATCGCATCACCACGGTCGGGGTTGAAGGCGTCGAAATGTTGGCGCACATTGACCATAGGGGTAGAGAATCCTCTACAGGGTTAGAGGCAAAGCCAGTGCCGTTTTCCCCGGTAGCTGGCATGCTGGGTTGTGGCCGTAAACTACTGTTGGTGTTTAACTTGGTGTTCTTCGGGCGTGGGCGGGGGTTGGGTGATCCACGTCCACCGTCTGCCTTGACGTGCTTGGATGGGGCGTCGGGCGTGTCGTTTTGGCAGGCCGCAGGAACAGGGAATGCGGGGGGGACCGGCGATACTTCCGGGGGTCGCCAGCTTTATGAGGAAAGAGACATCCGGGGGACATCTTCCGGGGCACAACTTCCGGGGGGTCGGGGGCTGGGGGGTCAGTGGGCGATGAGGTATTCGGTGGTGACGACGGCTTTGATGACTTTGTTGAGTGACGAGGTGTCGTTTTCGCCGTAGCCGGAGACCTCGCTGGAGAACTCGGGGGTGATCTGGAAGACGCCCTGGCTGGCCTCGACGAGTGAGCCGAGCGTGTTGCCCGCACTTTCGACGAGGAGCTTGGCACGATCCCTGGCGTTGGCGGTGGCTTCGCTGAGCATGGTGAGTTTCATGTCGTCGAGCTGGGTGTAGAGGTAGCTGGGCGATGAGGCGTTAAGCTCGATACCCTCGCCGACGAGGACGCCCGACTCGCGCGCGGTCTCGGTGATGCGGTTGACATCGGTCGAGGTGATCGAGAGCGATCGGCTGACCTCGTAGCGTTCGATGGTGTTGGTGCGATTGCCCTTGGCGTCACGGGCGTAGACCTGCTCGATGGAGACCGGGCCGAGCGTCACAGCCTCGTCCGCAAAGCCGTGCTGTTTGAGGTAGGCCAGGACGGTCTGGGTGTCGCGTTCGAGGGCCTGGTAGGCGGTGGTGCGGTCGGCGTCACGCTGGACGACTCCAGCCGACCACGACGCGCGGTCGGAGACGATCTTCTTCTCGGCATAACCCTTGACCCTCACCGATTGCTGGCCGAGCTTGACGCGCTCGAAGCTACGGCCGGCCAAACGTGTGGAGACGACCACCGCGATGGGCAGCGTTAGTGTGAACAGGACCAGCCAGAATAGATTGATACGGGCGGTGGACATGCGACGAACCTCCATGTTCGCGTGAGGGGACGGGTCGGCCGAATCCTTCGACCGATTACGATGGACTTACGATGGCTTAAACACCCACCACGTTTGTCCATCGGTGTAGCGGCGTGGGGGGGTTTAGTTTTTGGGTCGTCGCGCAACAACTGCGCCGAACATGTGCGATGTGATGACGCTTGATCGTTCACATCACCGCGTCGAGGCTGTCAGCCAGAATGGCGATCATGGCGTCGACATCCGGGGGCTGCGTGACGAGCGGAGGGAAGAGATACATCGTGTCGCCGAGGGGCCGGAGCAGGGCACCGCGTTTGACGGCTACCTGATAGACACGGTAGCCGGTGCGGTTTTCACGTGGCAAGGGTGAGCCGTCGGGTTGGCGGAGGTCGACCGCCGCCATCATGCCGCAGCCCCGGTAGTTGTGGAGGTAGGGCCGGGAGGGGGCAAGGGAACGAAGACCTTCGAGGAGCGTTGGGCCGATGCGTGCGACGTGGCTGAGGATGTCGTCCTGCTCGAACACGTCGAGCACCGCGTGCGCCAGGGCAACCCCCAGCGCGTGGCCTGCGTAGGTGTTTGAGTGCAGAAATGCCCTGCCTTCGAGGTAGTCCGCGTCGAACAGGTCGTAGACCTCCTGCGTGGTGAGCACGACGGACATGGGGAGGAACCCGCCGGTCAGGCCTTTGGACAACACAACAAAATCGGGACGTGGAAAATTCTCACATAAAGCCGGCGATGCCCCCGGAATCATCGCCGGTCCCCCGTGTGGTTGAAATGAATTCAATGCCAACTGCGACGCCAACATCGTGCCTAACCGCCCGTACCCCGCGGCGATCTCGTCGGCGATGAGGTACACACCGTGAGCATCCGCCCACCTGCGCAACCGCACGAGCAGGTCGGGGCTGTAGAGCCTCATGTTGCCCGCGCCCTGCAGCACCGGCTCGTAGATGATCGCAGCGAGTTCGTCTCTCACCGCGTCGAGCTGCGCTTCGATCGTGGGCCACTCGTCGGAGGCATCAAGCCAGCGCGGGTCGTCTGGGCCCGTGCGGTATGGCAGCCCGCGCAGCTTCGTGCATCCGAACATCATCGGGCCGAAGGGGGACGTGTAGAGGTCGCAGTCGCTGACGGACATCGCTCCGGCGGTCTCGCCGTGATAACCATTGATTAGAGAGGCAAACTTCGTCCTCCGGGGGCGGCCGCGCTGGGTCTGGGCCTGCAGCGCCATCTTGAGCGCCACCTCGACGCCGGTCGATCCGTTGTCAGCGAAGAAGCATTTTGTGAAATGTGCTGGGTGCCGGGTGAGGGGTGAGTGGGAGGTACCGGACCCGTTCGCCATCTCGATGAGTCGTTGGCACAGCCGGACGATCGGCTCGTTGGTCGTGTTGGCAAGGATCACGTGCTCGAACTTACCCGTTTGTTCGCGCAGCGCCGCGATGAGCCTGGGGTGTCGGTGGCCCAGCGTCTTGCACCACCAGCTCGAGATCGCATCGATCAACTCACGCCCATCGGCGAGCCTGATGCGCACGCCCTCCGCACTTACCACATGTAAGGGTGGGAAGGCTCGGTAGTCCCGCATCTGACTGCACGGGTGCCAGAGCACGTCAAGGTCGCGTTGGGCAAGATCGGGCATGGGGAATTAGCCGCAGATGAACGCAGATGTACGCAGATCAAGGCAATAAGCATTGATGAAACAAAAATAGTAATCAACGTGCGTGAGCATGAACTATGGCTTTCGGGTCTTGAATGGGTTCTATCTGCGTTCATCTGCGTTCATCTGCGGCTACTCCCCTCGCAGCTTGGCTGAGTGCGCGTGGCCGTCGAGGCCCTCGGCTTGGGCGAGTGTCGTGATCGCCTGGACCGCTTCCGGGGGCATCGTCTTGCCGGGGTAGCGCACGGTGCCCGAGCGTTTGAGGAAGGTGTAGACACTCACGCCGCTGGCAAAGCGCGCGGTCGTGGCGGTGGGCAGGCAGTGCGAAGGGCCGGCGTAGTAATCCCCCGCGGCCACCGGGGTCGTGTCACCGAGGAAAAACTCCCCGCCGTGCTTGAGTTTCTTGAACAGTGCCACCGGGTCGGCCACGGCCAGGCTCACGTGCTCGGCCGCGAACAGGTCGCACACCGCGATGGCCGCCGTCTCGTAGGGCACGACAAAGGCCGCGCTCCACTTATCGAACGACTGTTCGATGGCGGCGCGGCGGCCACGTCTTGATACCTGATTAGATAGTTCAGAATTGATCTTATCAATGACATCGCGCGACCACGAAATCAGCAGGCAACGCCCTGGGTCGTGCTCGGCTTGAGCGATCAGGTCCGAGGCAACCTTCCGGGGGTCGGCGGTGTCGTCCGCGATCGTCACGATCTCGCTCGGGCCGTAGAACCCGTCGATGCCCACGCGGCCGATGAGCTGCTGCTTGGCCAGTTGCGTGTAGAGGTTGCCCGGGCCGGCGATGAAATCAACAGCTTCAACGCGCTGTGTGCCCAGCGCCAGCGCAGCGATCGCCTGTGCCCCGCCGATGCGGTAGACCTTTTTCACACCCACAAGCCTGCAGGCCGCCAGGACCAACGGTGAGATATCCCCCGCCTCTTCACCCTCGCGCCTTGTTGGGGGAGGGCTGACAATGCTCAAGGCTTCCGGGGGCACACCCGCTTCAATCGCGGGCACGGCAAGCATGACGACGCTCGACGGATACGACGCCTTGCCCCCCGGCACCGCGAGGCCCACGCTGGCCATCGGTGTGAAGCGAAGCCCAAGCTCCGCCCCGGCAAGGGTCACGGGTTCAGGGTCGGCGGGCTTGATGTGCCGCTGGTAGGCCGCGACGTTTTCAATCGCAAGCTCAAGCGCATCACGGATAGCCTTGGGCGTGGCATCAAGGGCTTTGTCCAACTCTCCCGGGGGCACAGCGATGCGTGAGGCGTCGAAGGCCGGGTCGGTCCACTGACGCATGTATTTCACAACCGCGTCGTCGCCGTGTCCGCGCACGTCTTCGATGATCCGAGACACGGTGTCGCTGGCTTCATCTGAAAGTGTGGCCGAGGCACGCAGCTCGCGGTAGATCGGCTGATCGAGCAGAGCGGCAGCCGAGTCGAGTTGGATGATTTTGAGCGTCATGATTTACCCGAAAGTCTACGCGACCAGGCGGTGCCTTGTTTGGCCACCAGGCTGCGCACCTGCAGGATCGTGAGGTCGCTCTGGACCTGCGCCACGGTCAAGCCCGAGGCCAGGGCAAGCTGGTCGAGTGTGCGGGGTTCTTCGAGAAGTTCGAGCAGGCGTTTCTGCGTCTGGCCCAGGTTCTGATCGAAAAGCGTGGCTTTGGGGCTTGGGTTCTCACCGGGCATCTGGGCCTTGAGCAGTTGGCCGGCTTCGCCCAGCGCATCGAGCACGTCGCCGGGTTGGATGACCATGCCAGCCCAGCCCTCGCGCAGGATTTTCAGGCTCCCCAGCGCGTGAGGCGTATCGATACGGCCGGGGATCGCCATGACCTCACGGTTGTGGTCTTCAGAAGCCAGGCGCGCCGTGATGAGCGCCCCGGAGCGCACCGCGGCTTCGATGACAAGCACGCCCAGCGACAAGCCGGAGATAATGCGGTTGCGCGCGGGGAAGTTCTCTGCCAGGGGCGGCGCGGTCATGGGTAGTTCGCTGACCACCGCGCCTTGGCCCGATTCAGCCAGGCGGTCATACAGCGCCTTGTTAGAGGGGGGGTAGGGCTTGGCGTGGCCCGAACCGATCACCGCGATTGTTCGGCCGCCCGCACGCAGCGCCGCGACGTGCGCCGCGGTGTCGATGCCCATGGCCCCACCGGACACGATGCACAAACCCGACTGCGCGAGCACCGAGGCAAAACGGTCCGCCTGCTCACGCCCGTAGTGCGAGCAACGACGTGAGCCGACGACGCCCACAGACACCGCGTCCTGCTCTTCGATCGTTCCTCGCACATAAAGCACGGGGGGCGGGTCGGGGATCAACCGGAGCAGCCGGGGGTATCTTGAATCATCCAACGCGATCAACTCAACCCCCATCTCGGCGATCAGGTCGAGTTCCCGGTCGATCGCGCCTTCGCCGGCGTTTTTCTGGATGTCGCGGCGCATCGCGTCGGCTCGCGCCGGGCCGATGCCCTCCACGCGCGCAAGCTCCGCCGACGACGCTTCGAGCACACGCCGTGGCGATCCCATCAACTCGAGACACCGCGCCGTCAACCGTGGACCCAGTCCGCGCACAAGCGACAGCGCCACCCAATCGCGCTTAGCCACCGGGCCAAGGTCGCCGTCCGTGGGTCTGGTGTCTGTGCTTGTCGTCGTCATCGCAAATCTTCCCGGGTACCCACGCGGTTCAACGCAGGATAGGATACCCCAGACCCCCTTCATTTCCCGCATCGCCCATGGCCGTCCAGCAACCTGACAGAGTCGAGATCGACACCGCCACCGCCACGCGGCTGGTATACGACTACCTCGACCCGCGCATCGGTGTGACCGCCATCAAGGAACTCTCCCGCGCCACCTTTCGCAGCGTTGCGCTGTGGACCGTCACCGCCCAGCCGGGCGAGATCATTGCCAAAATTCACCTTCAACAGGAAGAGCCAACCCTGCGTCGCGAGTTTGCCACGCTCTCGTGGTTCTCGAAAAACTCCCTGCTCCCCGTGCCGCAGCCTCACGCATTCATCTACGGTTCACCCGCATTCCGTGGAACGGTGTTACTCATGGAGAAAGCCCCCGGCCGCGCGCTCGACAAAAAGCGCCTCACCCCCGCAGGTTGGAAGCTCGTCCAGATCGACCTGGCCCGACACCTGGCCAACCTCCACGACATCCACCGCGAACAGTTCGGCCACGCCCTGGAGCCGGCCCGATACGACCGCTGGCTCGACAAGTTTGGCCCCAACTTCGAGATGGTCTTCCACGCCGTGCGTGAAAAGCTCTCCACACGCACGCGCGCGGTGATGGCCAACGTCATCCGCCACCTCGACACGCTCATCCCCAGCAACAGCAAGCCCACACTCGTGCACGGTGAACTCCTGCCCCAGAACATCTTCATCGACGACCACGACCCCGACGAACCGGCGATCACCGCCTTCCTCGGATGCGGCGCTTACTTCTACGACGCCGAGTATGAACTGGCCCACCTGCGACTCTTCGAGACCGTCGACGAAACCTTCTTCAACACCTACGAAAAACGCCACCCGCCGCGCCCCGGCTTCGAGCGGCGCTGCCTCATCTACTGGATGCACACCCTCATGCACCACACCCACCGCTTCGGCGACTCGCACCTGCCCGCCTGCGAACAGGTCGCTCAGAGACTGGAAACCTATTTGTGACTATTGCCCGATAGACGGGCGCCAGTCCTTTGCCGTTTTGCATCATTCTCCCCGGCCTCTAACATGGCCACGCCATGAGCAAACGAACCAAGAACAAACCCATCTCTCCCGTCACCACCCCGACCAACGTCCTCGTCATCGGCTCGGGCGGGCGAGAGCACGCGCTGGGCTGGAAACTCAAACGCTCCAGGCTCTGCGCGCAGATCTTCTTTGCCCCCGGCAACGCAGGCACCGCCAAAGTCGGTAAGAACATCGACCTGGCCATCGAACCCGTCAACACCAAGAACGCCGACGCCATCGATTATTTCTGCCGCCACAACAACGTCGGCCTCGTCGTCATCGGCCCCGAAGACCCGCTCTCGCAGGGCCTGGCCGACCGCCTCGCCCGGCCCGACCGCGCAGTCTTCGGCCCGGTCGCCGCCGGTGCCCGACTCGAAGCCGACAAAGCCTATTCCAAACAACTCATGCGTGCCGCCAACGTCCCCACCGCCGAGGCGCGCATCTTCACCGACCCCGACGCAGCCCTCTCCTACGTCCACGCCCACGAGACCCCCGTTGTCGTCAAAGCGGCCGGCCTTGCCAAAGGCAAAGGCGTCATCGTCTGTGACAACCCCGAGCAAGCCGAGGACGCGGTCAAACAAGTCATGATCGACAAGGCGTTCGGCGATGCGGGCGCGACCGCGGTGATCGAAGAACGGCTCGTCGGTCAGGAGCTCTCCGTGCTCGCGCTCGTGGACGGGAAGAATATCTATGTGTTAGACCCCGCGCAGGACCACAAACAAGCACACGAGGGCGACACCGGCCCGAACACCGGCGGCATGGGCGCCTATTGTCCGACACCGCTGATGGACAACAAGATCATGGCGATCGTCGAGCGCGACATCCTCGTGCCGATGGTCGATGCGATGAAACGCGAAGGCGTGGAGTTCAAGGGCGTGCTTTATGCGGGCCTGATGCTCACCGCCGGCGGCCCGAAGGTCCTCGAGTTCAACACGCGCTTCGGCGACCCCGAGTGCCAACCGCTCATGATGCGATTGCAAGGCGACCTCATGGAGATCATGCTTGCCACGTCCGCCGGCTCGCTCGACGAAGTCTCCCTCACCTGGGACAAACGCTGCTGCTGCTGCGTCGTCATGGCCAGCGGCGGCTACCCCGGCCAGTACGAAAAAGGCAAAATCATCACCGGCATCGAAGCCGCGGAACAAGACCCCAACGTCAAAGTCTTCCACGCCGGCACCACGCTGAACAAAGAGGGCCAGGTCGTCACCTCCGGCGGCCGAGTGCTCAACGTCTGCGCGATGGGTGAAGACCTGGCCGAAGCCCAACAACGCGCCAACGCCGCGTGCGACAAGATTCACTTCGAAGGCGCGTTCTTCCGCCGGGACATCGGATATCGCGTGATGAAAAAGTAGGGCGGGTCAAGTCTTCGCGACCCACGATCACAGTATAATTCCAGAGCAATTGCCGGTCGTAAATGTCAATGGTGGGCCTCGATGACTCGGCACCACCCTACAAAAGGCCCACGCTACATGCTTGGCGTGACCGCAATTCACGTTCATCTGTCAAGCTCGGGCAACTTTGATTCATCGGCACCATAGCGCCACATACCTTTGGCCGGATCCACGGCGCCCATGTAGGGGATCTCCTGTCCCAGCACGGGAATCCCACCGGTCTTCAGTTTCTCATCCACGGGTGTGAAATCCATTTTGGCCGGGTCCTTGAGCGCCTCGTCTGTCAGGGAGTCGGCATTGTTCAGCCACAGGTCCTGGCGCCCGCGTGCGGAGAAGCGAAGGCGGCCTTGGGGAAGCGAGATGTTGTTGATCAGATGCACTTGCGCATCGGGCTCGCCGTTGCAGCCGATGCCGATCGCGGGACACTTGTAGAGGGTATTGTTGTAGAGCCAGACGTCCTTGCCGGCCTGGGCGCCGTCGCGAAAGTCGTTGTATTTAAGGGCCTGCTTCACGTCGATGGCGATGTTGTTGTGAATGCGATAGCCGGACGAGTTGTTGTCGACGTAATAGCCGCCGACGCTGTTGGCCCACTTTCCTTTCTCGGGCCCGTTGCCGTCCTTGCCGACGTTGTAACGCCAGATCGAATTGGCCTTCGGGTTGTCTCCTGACTGATGGTTGACGTAGAAGAAGCCCTGATCCACGATCAGCTTGCAGATGTCTTCAATATAGTTGTACTCCCAGACATTCTGCCTGGCGTATTGTTCTACCCAGCCCGCGTTGCCGCCTTCGATGCCGCCGCCGCCCAGGTTCCTGAAGGTACAGTACCGCACCACGTTGTCGTCACCCCATGCGAAAAGGCCGGCACAGCGCTTGGCGATCCAGTTCACGTCCTCGTACAAGCAGTTCTCGATCCGCGCCTTGTTTCCTCTGAGCATCATGCCACACCACCAACTCCTCGCGAATCGACAGTTCTCCGCCACGAAGCCATCGCCCGTCACGAACACACCCGCCGTGCCGTTGTCCGGGGTTCCCCAGCCACAGATCATGCTCTGTCCCCGCTTGTACCTGGGGTCTTCGTTCGGCGTATGCTGGAAGGGCGAGATGTATTCAAAGAGGCAACCGCCGAGATAAGCGTTGTTCCCCTCGATTCGTGCCGCGGCCGCCTTGAATCGGAGATTCTCCACGCGCACACCGTTGCCGGTGACCACCAACCCGTAGAGGCGCGTTCGCAGTTCGTATTCGCCATCGCCTTGCTTCGGAGGAATCAGAACGACTTTGTGCCCATCGGAGTACCATTCTCCAGGTGCGTCGCAGACGGCCTTGGCACCGATGATGTAGCCCAGGCCGTGGCCTTGGCCGAACATGCCCAGAAAGCCACTGGACGCCTTGTCCTGGTCGACACGGACGAGGCCGCTGTCCGTGACGCCGATGATGGGGGCGGAAATGGAATACCAGCTTGAGAGTGTGCCGTTGCTGCTCGGCGCCCGACCGTGGAGTCCAACGTAATACCCGTCGCAGACCCGCGGCAGGTCTTCCCCGGCCGGTCCGGTGAAGGCGATGTTTCCGTCCGGGCCGATGACCGTTTCCGCCCAGTCGAGGTTGCTGGTCATGGACGAGGTCTTGTTCGGGTAGCGCGCCGGCATCATGTAGGTGTTGCCGCAGAACGCATCGTAGACCGGGCCCTGCACACTAAACTCAAGGGCATCCGCACCGTTTACCTTAACGGGCGTCCCCTCGCCTGCTTCGTCACACCCTGTGACAACGACGCGACCCTCACCACGCAGGGTTATATTGTCTTGGGTGATCTGGATCCTTTCACGATAAACCCCTGGTTGGATGATGCAGGTATCACCGGGTTGCATTTCCAAGAGTGCCGACGAAATGGTTTGATACTTTTCGCCGGTACCGACTCGAAAAAGTTCGGCACCCCATGTTGGTCCCGCCATGCGAATGCCTGTGAGGATGATCAAAATACAACTCGCGAAACTCTGCTTCATGGATGCACCGTCGTGAAAAACGCCATCTCCATGTTACCGTGCACGCTGCGGCCGGCATCGCCTTCGGTCGGCAGGGTGACAGGAACGGCTCGCCCGTTGATCGTGATTTGCAAGGCCTTCAGCTTGTGCGTCGGTTCGGCCACAAACAGTTTCTTGCGGTCCAGCGTCACGAGACAGGGCGCGTCGGTCTCTAGCGTCCGGCCGTTGCCGATGTCCAGAACGCCTGGGCGGTAGAACACGGCACGCACCTGATCGCCATCCCCGATGCTGATCGCCTGAAGGTCGGGGGTGTTGCTGAGAATCGACACACCAGACTCACTGCACATCCGCGGCATGTCCGCCGCCGTTGCGGCCGGGAACATCACGTATGCGTACGTCTGCCCCGCTGGCTTTACGCCGTGATCCAGCCATAGGCTGAATACGTCCATGGTTAATGGCTTGTCGTTCCGAACTTCCTGGGTCAGATTCTGCCACGCGCCGCTCTGCTGCGAAATCTGCAGGACCGGCTTTGCTGCGTCGAGTATCTGATAACCGATCCCCGCGTGAAGCACCCAGGCACCCGCCTTGATCTCGCGCGTGCCGGGAGGTATCTCACCATCGGGACCGACGACCGGCCCCTGCAGTAGCGACTGCTGGACGGAGGTGAGGATGGGGCCGCCGTCGGTTGCCGTGATGTCGGTGCCGAGGCAGACGATCCGGTCTGACTCAAAGAACCATGCTTTGCGCGCGCTCAACGCGTCCCGACGAAAATCGAACGCCGCCACGCCGGTCGCACCGTCGCTCACCCCACCGACAAAATCAACCGGTGGTCGATCATTATTCTTGCTGGGAATGAGGTTCTTGATGGACTGGTCGCACGTCGTCCCTGGCAGGCGGTGCCAGTCCCAGACTGGAAGGATATTCCTGTATTCGTCGCCGGTGCGGTGGACGTACAAAGCGCCATCGCCCAGATGCAGGCCCTGCAGGTTCACGCCGTTGATGGACTCGGTGCCGCGAACGCGATTGGAACTCATCTTGACCGAGGCATACCAATCGGGTTGCCGATGCACGGTCATGTCCGACCGCCAGAAATGTTTATTGCCCACGAGCGTATTCGCACTGTCCGCCTCGTTATCGGCCAGACGCGCTTCGTAGGTGGCGCGGTGGGCCTCATCGATTTCGCACATCTGGCGCAATCTCCGCAAGACGGCGTGCCCCTTGCCCAGTTGGCAGTCCTCGTCAAGCCTACGCCCGCAGCCGCTTAAATCGAGTCGGCCCCGCCAGGTGATCCAGGTCGGACCCTCGAGCAGGTAATTACGCAGAAACTCCAACTCCTCCCCGTCGATCGCCAACGACGTGCCACGCATGAGTTCACACCATTCGATCACGCTGCTGGCGAACGCCCCGCCGTAGCTGCCCCACTGTTGCTGCGGCCCGTGCAGGTGGTAACTCCAATCCGGCTGCACGCCCTCCCGGGTCGTCACCCGGACCTGACCCAGAATCGCTTTCCTCGCCCGCATGAGCGTGCCCTGATCGCCTTCATAAAGGCCGCGCACGAACGTAATCTCTGCGACCCAGACCGTGTTCTGACCGGTCAAGCCGCCCCCCTTCGCCTTGCTGACGACTTTCCGGGTCGTCTCCTCAACGAGGTCTTTCGGCAGGTCGTCCCCCATCAGGAGCAGCGTTTCGGCCACGGGCCTGGGTACCGCGATCACGTTGGAAAACCAATTGCCATTGGTGTATCCCTTCGCCACCCAGTGCTCCAGCCCACGCACGATCGCGGCCCGAAGTTCCGCGTTGCCACGAAGTTCGCCATCCGGCTGGCGATAGGCCTGGGCCATGGAAAGAAGACGTCGGACATGCTTGTACAGGTCCCAATTCGCGTGATCTTTGTCCTTGTAATCGATGTCCGGCCAGCTCCCGTCTTCGCGAAGCCCACGGAGATAGCTGTTGATCTGGTCCGTCTTCTGGGTCTTGATCAGGGACGCCACATACCGCGCGCGTATGGTCTCGATGTCCGTCGCCTGTGCCCACACCGCTGCGGCAGAAAACAGCACCCAAACCACAACGAACATTTTGAACATGTTGCCCAATGTCATGACTCATCTGTTTCCTGAATCAGCACCGGCATGCGCCGTGCTCGGTGTTATTTTAGCGAAGAACAGCACGGCAATCGTGTTTTGACGCTCACGACAGCAAGTAGGTTAGGCTTGACGCCGTAGGGTGGGCCAAGTCTGCGCGGCCCACCGTTTCGTGGCAAGGTTTTTCGGGGCATGCGGGACAGGTCGTTTCGGGTGGTGACCGCGAAGACTTGGCCAACCCTACGAAAACATAACCCGTCCTGCGATTCTTACAACACGATCCCGGACTCGGAGAGTCCGGGCTTTGCATGGTTAGGCCGACTTCACAATCGCTCTTGCCGTGGGCAGGTGGATTCGGAAGGTGCTGCCCTTGCCGGGGGCGGATTCGACGCTGACGCGGCCGCGGTGCATCTGGGCGACGTGTTTGACGATGGCCAGACCCAGGCCCGTGCCGCCGAGCGCTCGGCTGCGGGCGCGGTCGGTGCGGTAGAAACGCTCGAAGATGCGCGGCAGGTGTTCGGGCTCGATGCCGCAGCCCTCGTCCCGGATCGCTATGGCCATCTCGTCGGTGCCCACCTCGACATTGGCGTGGATGTTCGAGCCTACCGGGCTGTATTTCACGGCGTTATCCAGCAGGTTGACGATGGCGTGTTCGAGCAGCGCCGCGTTGATCGGGACGGTCAGGTCCGGCGGACAGTCGACGTGGATACGGATCTTCTTCCCCTCGGCCTGGACCTGGCACGTCTCGGCGGTGGCGGTGAGCAGGCGCGCCAGGCGTGTGGGGACGACCTCGACGGATTGCTGGACGGTGTCGCGTTCGAGGCGGGCCAGGGTGAGCAGGTCTTCGATGATGGCCTGCATGCGGTCGCTCTGGCGGGCGATGATGCCCATGAACCTGCGGACCTCATCGGGGTCGTGGTCCGATCCGTCGAGGATCGTTTCGATCGCGCCCTTGATGGCGGTGACGGGGGTCTTGAGTTCGTGCGAGACGTTGGCGACGAAGTCGCGGCGGACGGATTCGAGCCGACGGAGGCGGGTGATGTCGGACAGCACCACGAGGGCGCCGAGCCGATGGCCCTGGGCGTCGTTGAGGTTCGTGCCGTGGACCTGGAGCTGGCGTTCCTCGGCGTTGGTCAGGCTGCCGGGGTGCAGGCGGAGGGACAGCTCGGTCTGGATCGGTTCGTCACTCACGAGGGTGCGTGCGACGAAGCGCTGCAGCGCGGTGTTGCGCACGACTTCCTGGATGCTGCGGCCCAGCGAGCGGACCGGGTCGGCGTCGAGCAACGCAGCGCCGGCTGTGTTGATCTTGATGATGTGCTCGTCCATGTCGATGGCGACGACGCCCTCGGTCATCGAGGCGAGCACGGCTTCGAGTTCGTTGCGCTGGCTGATGGCGGTCTGGATGCGCATGTCGAGTTCGAGCGACATGCGGTTGAGCGCCTCGGCGACGGTGCCCACGCGGCGTGGGCCGCTGGGGTCGACGCGCGTGGCCAGGTCGCCCTTGGCCAATTGTTCGGAAGCCTCACGCAGGCGGTCGACAGCCCTGTTGGTCCGCAGGATCATCACCAGCGCTGTGCACAGCGCAGCGAGGCTGCCCAGCAGCAGGGCGGTCTGGATGGAGAACGCCAGGACCATACGGCTGACATTTTACGGTCAAGCGCGGACGGGGGCTTGCTACGAAGAACAAGCGGGTCAGTCGTGAAGGCAGTCAACGACTTGAACCACAGCGATCCGAGTAAACAATGCACCGAGACAGAAACCGCAGATTACGCAGATGACGCAGATTCAAGACAGATTTTTCTGATCCCAATCTGCATTGATCTGTGAAATCTGCGCAATCTGCGGTTGCTCCCCGCACCCGGATTTTTCCGTGCGCATGGGGTGGTCAATGTGATAGAGGTGTTTAATCTTTGAGGCGGTAGCCCACGCCGCGCACGGTCTGGATCATGTCGCCCTTGTCCAGGAGCTTGCGACGCAGGGCGACGACCTGCACGTCGACGCTGCGGTCGGTGACGGCGGCGAGGCGTCCGTGGATCGCTTCGATGATCTGTTGGCGAGTGAAGACCCGCCCGGGCTTGGAGAGCAACAGGCAAAGGAGTCGAAACTCGGTGGCGGTGAGCTGGACCTCTTCGTCGGCGATGAGCACCTGGTGGCGGTCGCGGTGGACGGTCAGGCCCTCGTAGTGCAACGTCTGGGCACCGGATTCGGAATCATCGTCCAGCGTGGTGTTGGGCCTGCGGAGGACCGCCTTGATGCGGGCGATCAGCACGCGCGGCGAGAAGGGCTTGGTGATGTAATCGTCCGCACCGAGTTCCAGGCCCAGGACGATGTCGGCCTCTTCACCCTTGGCGGTGAGCATGACGACCGGCGTGTTGCGCGTCTCGCCGTCGTTCTTGAGCGACCGACAGACGCTCAGCCCGTCGGTGCCGGGGAGCATGAGGTCGAGCAGGATCAGGTCGAAGTGCTCAGCCCGGGCCAGCTTGAGGGCACGCTCGCCGTTGACCGCGGTGACCACTTCATATCCATCGCGTTCGAGGTTGTAGCGCAACAGGTCGAGCAGGTCCTGCTCGTCTTCGACCACAAGCAACCGCGGCCGGCTGAGCTTCTCGGGTTCGTTGCGGTTGCTCGTCATGGTGTAGGTCGCTGTCACGAAGCATGATTTAACAGTGTGTGTGCGGGTTTTGCAATCGTGAGAAAACTGTGAGGAAAATCGGGCACCGACAGGGAAGGTCGTTGTTGCGACCCTGGGCGGGCAAACACACTGTTAAACGTGAGATATAGTGTCCTTATGGACGAGCTTTGGGGCCGACCCATACACAGGATCCTGCTGGTCAGGCCCAGTGCGCTGGGGGACGTGTGTCGCACGGTGCCGACCCTGGTCACGCTCAAACGGGCATTCCCCGGGGCACGGATCGACTGGCTTGTGCGGGACCTCTTCACCGACGCGGTGGCGTCCCACCCCGACCTGGCGGGTGTGGTGGCCTATTCACGTGAAGTGCTGGGCAACCTGCTGGGCCCAAGCCAGAACCTCCGGTTGGCACGCGAGTGGGTCAGGTCGCTGCGCGGGGCACGGTACGACCTGGTGGTCGATCTGCAGGGGCTTTTTCGATCGGGGCTGTTCACGAGGCTATCCGGTGCGCCGCTGCGCGTGGGCGAGCGCAACGCGCGGGAACTGGGCTGGCTGGGCTACAACCGGAAGATCGATGTCGACCCGTCGCTGCACGCCGTGGACCGGATGCTTGCGGTGCTCTGGGGCATGGGGCTTGAACTTTCACACGACATGCGTCTGTATGTCAGTGACCGGGACCTGGCGTGGTCGCGGACGCTGGTGGACGAGCCTTTTGCGTGCGTCGCGCCGACGGCGAGGTGGCGGTGCAAGTGCTGGCCGATCGAGGGCTACACCCGGGCATCTAAGCGCCTGTTAGATTCGGGCCTCGCCGGTCGCAAGCTGGTGGTCATCGCCAGCCCGGGTGAGCAGGCCCAGGTCGAACCGCTTCTTGCGGGGCTTCGCGACGCGGGCCTGGAGAAGCGTGTGATCGTGCCGATGACGAGCGTGGGGCAGATGATGGCGCTGGTTGGCCGATGCGAGATATTGTTGTGCAACGACTCGGCGCCGCTGCACGTGGCGGTCGGTTTTGACCGCAGGATCGTCAGTGTCTTTGGCCCGACGGACCCGGCGAAAGTCGGCCCGTACCGCAGGCCCGACGCGGTCGTCGAACCCGAGGGCGTCCGCCCCGAAGACCGCAGGGGCTACCGAAAAAACCCCGACGACCAGTCGCTCATCAGCCGGGTCAACTTCACGCAACTTTGGGCACGCGTGGAAGAGGTGCTCGCTCAGAGGCCCACGCCACGACCTGTCGGGCCACACCCAGGCTCGTAGCGGTCAACCGACCCCAGCCCGAGTCGCCCTGAATAAGATGGACACATAACGCTCTTTCGAGCGCGACCCGCGCAAAGGGGTCGGGGTGCTGCCTCAGAAATGCGGCCATCACCACGGCCTGCGGGGGCAGGTCGGTTTGGGAAAAGTCCCCGTCCGTCAGGCCCCAGAGCCCAAGCTCCACCGCACGGCGGGGCGGGAAGACCCACGTCTTCATCACGCCCTCGTCCGACGGGCTGAGCTCGACGCCTAACACGTTGTTAGAGTCGTCCACGAAGTCCCACGTGGCCGATTCGGGGCAGACCGCGGAGACGAAGCCCGAGTCCACCGTGGCCCCCGGGAGTCTGTTTTTGACGCTGGGCCAGACCGCCAGGGGGTGAGTGTGCATCGCACGGACAAGAAACCCGCCCGCCGGGTGGGGCCAGTAGAGGTGGGTCGCCATAGCGCAGACCTCCGGTGAACCGACGGTCATCGCCGCGGTCAAGGGGTGTGGGCTCCGCGAGGCCAACCCGGCCAGTTGCTCGGGCGAGGCCCGCAGGACGCCGCCTTCCGTCTCGGGGAGCAGTGACTCCAGCGCACAGCGCATGTCGACCCGTACCCCCGCGGTCATCACCGCGCGGTGGCCCTTCTCAATCGAACGCGCAGCGTAGGCCAGCGACCCGTCCGACCACACCGCGTCGGGGCAGGAGAACACCAGGGCCGCGTCCTCGCGCGCCGCTTCGAGCAGCGCGTGGCAGTGGCAGAGGTTCATCACCTTGTACTTGTCGCCCGAGTAATCGAGTCGGTCGTTGACGAACTCATGGACCTCGAAGCAAGACTGTAACAATCTGTAAGTCGGGTGCGAGCGGATCACCGCCAGCTCCTGCGCGCGGGTGTAAAGGCGATAGGTCACATGTCCACCGTGTGCCAGCGCGGGCAGGTTGCCGTCGGCGAGCAGCGCGGGCACCGCCACGTCCAGCCACAACTTTGTGTGTCGCTCGCCCCAGACGACGTTGACCACGTGCCACTCCATGAATGGGTTATCGGCTGATCCCCGGCGAATGCGGAAGAAAATCCGCCGGCTTTGCTCTTGACCACCCCGCCGTCTGCCGATGCAAGCAAAGCCCACCGGGGTCAACCGTGAAATGGAGGCCGCGCGATGAACCAGCCGCAACTCGACGCCCTTCTCGAAGAACTCGTGGGTATCCGCGTTCGGATGCGCCGGGGACAGGCCACGCTCGAAGAATTGCAGGCGCTGGGCGAACGGACCGGCCAATTGCTCGAAGAGTCCACCGGTGGCGTCTTCGAGGCCACCATGCAAAACGTCGACGGTCTGGTGCGGTCGATGGTCCACGGCATGAGCGCCCAGCGGAAACTCGGCCACGCGATGCGGTGGTGTGTGGAGCACAAAGCCGCGGCCTGATCGACGGTTCTTCAATCAACGCACAAGCACGAAACGGTTGATCGCTTCCGCCACACCGTCCAGGTTGCACGCGGCGACGGTGAAGTGAGCGTGGCGTTTGACATCGTCCCACGCATTGCCGACCGCGACGTTCAGGCCCGCGTGGTGGTACATGTCCAGGTCGTTGGGCGCGTCGCCGACCGCCATGATGTTGGGCTTTGAGATTTTGTAACGCTCCGCCACCATCGTCAGCGCGTTGCCCTTGTTGGCCTGGGCGTGGACGACCGAGAGCAGGCGGTTGTGCGTGAAGGCGGTCGAGACCGTGCCCTTGCCCGCGCGTCGCAGTTCCATGTGAAGCTCGCCCAGGCTGTCCGAAGACCCCAGCACCACGACCTTGGTGATATCGCGGTCGAGGACTTGATCCAGCGCCCCGACTCCCTGCTGGGCCGTGGCCATGGACGGCTCGCTCACCAGGGGGTTGGCCCCTTTGGCCACGAAGAGCTGGTCCATGATCTCGACACCGACGGAGAGCTTCGGGTCGATGCGGTAGGCCAGTTCGATCACCTGACGCACGAGCTGGCCGTGGAGGTAGTAGTGCCGAACGGGCTTGTCGCGGACGAAGTCGTAGACCAGCGCCCCGTTGTGGTTGATGACAAGCGTGTCGAGCTTAAGCTGCGCCATCACCTTACGACACCCGCGCGGGGGCCGGGCTGTGGCAAGCACGACCTTCACACCCTGCGCCACCGCTTTGCCGATGGCCTGGGCGTTGGCCTGGCTCACCGAGCCGTCGCTGCGCAACAGCGTGTCGTCCAGGTCGATGGCGACCAGGTCGATGCGGTCTGCGGACATCGGGGGTGTCGTGTCGGTGGTCATCTTGAGGTCCGCGTCAAAGCGTGTCATGGGATCGGTAGCCGCGTCCATACTCGGCTGCTTTTTATGAGCCATCTAGCCACTTGCGCCACATCTGGCGGTAGGCCGACTCCACCGCGTTGACATAGCCCACGCGGTCACAGACGGGGGCGTTGAGCAGCCGGTCGCGCAGTTGCGTTTTAAGGTTCGCCAGTGTGTGACGGTCGTTTGCCAGCGTCGCGGCGATCTGGACATATCCGTCCGTGTTGTGGGCGACACAGTGTGGCAAGCCCGCCTGCGCGAGCAACGCCGACCCCGCACGGGAGGGCAGTGTCCCGCCGCGCAGCGTCACGCTGGGTGTGCCCATCCACAGCCCCTCGAGCAGGCTCACGCCGCCCGTCTGCGGGAACGGGTCGAGCAGCACGTCGATGCGGTTGAACGTGGCCAGGTGTTCGACGTGCGTGGTCCCGCCGAGCAATTCGATGCGCGCGGGATCGACGCCCTCCTCACGCATCACGCCCGTGACGCGCCGCCGGCTTACCTCGTCGTTGAGCGAGACCGCCTTGAGCAGCAGTCGGCTCTTCGGCACGCGGCGGAGCAGCGAAGCCCACAACCGGAGCATCGGCGTCGTGACCTTGGAGAAGCGGTTCATGCAGCCGAACACGACCGCGTCACCGTCGGGTTTCGCCCGGGGTTCGGGCGCGTCGCACGGCGGCTCGAACGCCAGCACGCAGGGCAAGCGCCACGGCGTCTCCCGGACCAGGTGTTCTTCGCCCTCGGGGACCATGCTTGCGTCGGTGAAAAGGTAATCCATCGCGCTAAGCCCGGTGCCCACCGCCAGACCCCACGCCGTCACCTGGACCGGCGCGGGCTTGAGCGCAAAGAGCGTCAGACGGTTGAACGCCGAGTGCCCCGACAGATCGACGAGGATGTCGATCCCGTCGCCGCGGATGAGTTCACTCACCCGCGCGTCGTCGTGCCCGACGATCTTGCGGAAGACGCCCGCCGACTCGAAGCGCTCGGTCATCCTGTCGCGCGTCGCGGCGTTGGAGTAGAGAAAAGTCTGGATGTTCTCACGGTTGTGATTCAGCACCACCGGCCCGAACGCGGCCGCGGCCGAGTGCTTGCGGAAGTCCGCCGAGACATACCCCACGCGCAGAGGCCGGTCCGGGTTCCGATTGTTGTCGAAGGGCTTGTGTAAACGTGACAGCGGTTGGGCATGAACCTCATCCCACCGCAGTTTCTCCCGCAATTGTTGATCGGCGGTCGTGTCCGGGTCCAGGTCGAGATTGAAGATGAGGTTGCTGTGCGCATCGGGCTGGTGCGGGTTGAGTTCGAGCAGCCTCCGATACACACCGATGGCGTCCGATCGGCGGTCGAGTTCGACGAGCACACCCGCGAGGTTGTTGAGCGCATCGCAAAAATGGCTGTCGAGTTCCAGCGCCCTGCGATAACACGCCTCGGCCTGGCTCATGTCTCCCCGCGCCGCGTGAAGGTTGCCCAGGTTGTTGTGGGCAATGGTGAGCGTGGGATCGATCTCCAGCGCACGGGTCACACTCTGCGCAGCTTCCTCGATCCTGCCCAGCGCGTGCAGCGCGTTGCCCATGCCCACGTGCACACCGGCGTGCCGCGCGTCGAGTTCGATGCCACGCTCAAACACCCTGACCGCTTCGGTCGGTCGACCCACACGCACGAGCGCATTGCCCACCGCGATCAGGGCGGGCACGTGATCCGGCGCAACACGCAGCGCCTCCGCCGCGGCCTCGAGCGCTTTGGCCGCCGCGCCGCGGTCGAGGTGCCGCTGGGCCAGCTCGGCAAAAGCCCCCGCAAGGTTCTCCCTTGCCACTGGGTTGTCGGGGTCCGCGCGCAAGGCTTCACGGTAGTGGTGCAGCGCCTGTTCGTGTTGACCCAGTTGACGCAATGACGAGGCCAGGTTGTTGTGTGCCTCGGTGAGCGAGGGGCACAACGCCACCGCCCGTCGCAACAGGACGACCGCCTCCCCGTGGCCGCCCGACTCCCGCAGGAGGTTGCCCAGGTTGTTGAGCGACGGGGCCAGCTCGGGGTTGAGTTCAATGGCCTTGCGATAAGCCCCGATCGCCGCGTCGCTCTGACCGAGGGCTTTGTGAACCAGGCCGAGCGTATGAAAAAACTCGGCGTGTCGCGGGCCCAACCCGGCGGCCTTGTTCGCCGCACGCAGCGCAGCGTCCGGGTCGCCGTGGGCCAGTTCGATCACCGCCAACAGGTGCCACGCCTGCGCGTGTCGAGGCTGATCCTTGAGGAACTTTTGACACCGCTCACGGGCCGTGTCGAGTCGATGGGCTGAGTAGGCCTCCAGGGCCTGCTCCAACAAATTCATCGCGGCGGTTACGGTCATGCGGGTCGTGTTCCCCAAGGCAGGTCAGCCCGCGCCAACCGCCGTACTTGCATCGCTATCCCTGAACAACACCGTGTTTTATCGGCCAAACCCCCGGAAGTGAGACAGAATCCCCGAAGCCGTCGGTTTGTCCGTGATCCCTTGACGGCACACAAAAGCCCGATAAAAAATCATTGACTTGTGTCGGGCGCGACGAATAATGAACAAGTCCGGTGTTCGGGCACCGTGCCCCGTGAGTCGTCGCGGGGCGTCAAACCGTCGGCGGCCAGGTGCGACCGATCGGGGCTTGCAAGTGGGGCCCTTTGCCCGGCTCGTACAAGGCGGCGGCTGACTTGACCCTCTAGAGCATTCCCAACCCATCCGTAGCGCGTTCGGCGCTTGTTAGGTATTGCGCCCTGGGCGGCTTGCGTGTACGTTGTGCTCACACTCACGGTCGAGTGTTCAAGGAGCCAACGGATGGGCGCAGCGTACTCACAAGACCTTCGTGATCGGATCATTGCCGCACGCGATCGGGGCATGAAGACCAAGGCGGTGGCCGACCTCTTTGGCGTCAGCGCTTCGTGGGTGCGACGCGTCATGCAGCGTCGGCGGGAACACCACGAGACCACGCCCCGGCCTCGCGGCGGGGCCACCGTGGTCAAGATCGACCTGGACCGCCTGCGGCAACTCGTGGCCCAAAAGCCCGACGCCACAGCCAGGGAACTTCACGCGAAGTTGGGCGTGGCCTGCAGCCGGTCGGCGGTGGACATGGCGTTGCGTCGCGCGGGGCTGACTTTTAAAAAAAGACGATCCGTGCGGCCGAACAGGATCGGCCCGACGTCGCCGAGCGACGCGTGAACTGGAAGCAAGAGCAGCCCCGCCATGAAGCCCGCCGGCTGATCTTCGTCGACGAGACCTGGAGCAAGACCAACATGACCCGCATGCGGGGCCGGGCGCCATGTGGCCAGCGGCTGGTCGAGGCCGTGCCGCACGGGCACTGGCAGACCACGACGCTGATCGCGGCGTTGGGCATCGAGGGGATGCGGTGTTCGACCGTGGTTGACGGGGCGGTCAACGCCGACGTGTTCGAGGCCTTCGTCGGGCAGGTGCTCGTGCCCGAGCTTCGGCCCGGCGACGTGGTGGTGATGGACAACCTATCGAGTCACAAGCGGACACGGACCCGTGAGCGGATCGAGGCGGTGGGGGCCCGCCTGCTCTTCCTGCCGCCTTACTCGCCGGACCTCAATCCCATCGAGATGGTCTTCGCAAAGATCAAGCACCTGCTGCGGTCGTTGGCCTGCCGCACCCGACAGGCCTTGTGGGAAGCAATGCAATCCGTGCTCGATCAAGTGACCTCCAACGACGCCGCACACTGCTACCGACACTGTGGGTACACGCTACAAACGGAATAGGTTTGCTCTAAG
>WGMF01000019.1 GCA_016125215.1 Phycisphaera sp. | reverse complement strand
TCTCGCTTTTCGAAAAAACCCCGCTTTTACAGGCGTTTTCGAGACAAAACGAAAATACCAAGACCGACCCATTCGCTAACCAGTTGTCGCTGTTCGAGTAATGTTGGGACAGTAGTGATCATTCATCAATCATCAATGGATTTATCTGACATCATCCATTATCCATTCCCCCCTCTGTGCCCTATGTGTCCTCTGTGTTGAACCGGCTCTGAATCTGCGAAATCTGCGTCATCTGCGGACCATGCCTTGAGACCGCTGCCTTATGATGTGTCTTGAACCCCGAAAATCTTCACCCCACTTCGCGCGTCTGGAAGAGTGCGACTGCCAGGCTGAGTATGGCCAGCACCATCAGTGTGCTGTAGGCGCTGACCATGAGCACGTACTCACCGGTCAGCGGCAGGCCCTGCGTGATGGCGTCGGCGGTCCAGGTGTAGTGGAGGTTGGGGATCGCATAAAACAAAGCCGCGGCAGCGGGGTTCTCCCGCACGTGCGGCGCAAAAAAGCCCTGGCTCCACAGGCCCAGCACGAAGACACCCAGGCAGACGATCAGCGTCATCACCTGCCCCAGCCGCGTCGAAGCCGCGATGGCCACTGCCGTCAGGACCGCCAGCGCTTCGACCACCATGAGCAGCGCGATAAGCACCTGCCCCCCGATGAACGCTCCGTCCTTGCCGAACTCAAACAACGGCGACTGGAACTGCCACTGTTTATCGATGACCAGCACGAGCAAGAGCGCCACCGTCTCGAACGCCACGAACGCAAAGGCAAACGTCGAGGTAAACACCCAGCGGTAGAGGTAGTTCACGAGGATCGACCCGACCAGCGCGAGCAGACCGGCCGAGACACCCAGAAAGATCACCGGCTGATCGAACTTATCGCCGGCGGTCATCATCACCTTGTGTCGCACGATCAGCATGAAGACCGCGCCCAGGCCCCAGCACGCCAGCACAATCGCCCCGAAGACGCCCAGGAATTTGCCCAGGATAAACAGCGGCCGACTCACGGGCTTGCTCAGCGTCGAGAGCACGGTCTTGTTGTCGACCTCGGCGCTGACCACGCCCGTCGCGGTGAACGCAGCAAGGAACAAACCAATCAGCAGCAGCGTGCTCAGGCCCATGTCGATCATGAGCTTGTTGTCGTCGTCGAGCGTGTTGGCGGCCAGCGAGGGCAACAGCACGTACGCCAGGATGCCCACGAGCAGCAGCACGACGTAGACCGGCTGACGGATGCTCTCGGTGAGCGTGTTGCGTGTGATGGCCCAGAGGGGTTGGAGCATGGTGTTGCGCCGCGGGTACCTGTGAAGGAAACGGTATGCTAATCTTTTTGCCCGACTCGGACGCGGCGGAGTCTCAATCGGTGCCTCAATCAAGGATACGTCAAAGCGATGGCTGAGGATCAGACGACATATCGGCGCGGCGCATGGGCGGCCCTGGTCGGCCTCGGGGTGCAGCTTGCGCTTTCGATAGCCATCCTGCTCACCGGGCTGTGGGCCAGGAGCCTGCCGATGCAGGCCGCGGCCTGGTATGTCTTCGGCGGGCTGCCCGTCTGGCTGGTCCTGCTCATGCTCTTTTATCAGAAGCGCATCGAGCGCGCCGAGTCGCTGGAATTCGAGCAGCTCTCCGGCCGCGACACCCAGGCCGCGACCATCTTCGATGAACACGCGGCCGACCTGCAGGTCGCTCGCAACCGTGTCCGCAGGATCGAAAAATGGGGCCTGGGCATCGTCAGCGCCGCGCTGAGTGTGTACCTCCTCGCCGTAGGCCTGAGTCTGTTTACGATCAACCTCAGGAAGATCACGGTCGTCGAGGTCGCCACGCAGCTCAAAAGCTCCGACCCCGAATCGCCCGCCGGTGTGATCCGAACCACCGAGGCCATTTCGCCTGAGCAACTCTCCAAGCTCGTGCTCGGCCCGACCGCCAGCCCGATCGGGATGATGTTCCTCTGCCTGGGCATCGCCTTTGCCGCGTTTGTCGTGGCACGCTACCTCTCGGGCATGACACGCATCCACGCGCTACAACAACTGCGCGGCGGTGCGGGCTACCTCATGGGCAACGCGCTGGTGACGCTGCTCCTGGCAATCGCGGCGCTGTCGCCCAAGATCGAGTGGGGCCACCCGTATGCGCTGGCCTACCTCTCACTCGTCATCCCAGGCTTCATGACGCTTCTCGGCGCGGAGGTCCTCTTCACGCTATTGCTCTCGGTCTACCGCCCACGAAGGCCCGGCGAGATCGTTCGACCGGCGTTTGATTCCAGACTGCTCGGATTGCTCACCAGCCCCGAATCGCTGGCCAAGACCGTCAACGAAGCGATCAACTACCAGTTCGGGTTCGAGGTCTCCCGCTCGTGGTTCTACCAGTTGCTCAGCCGCTCCATCACGCCGTTGACGATCATCGGTCTTGTCGTGCTGGTGCTCATCAGTTCCATCGTCATCGTGCCCCCGCAGGACCAGGCCATTGTCACGCGACTGGGCATCATCGTGCCCTACAACAAAGCCATGAATCAGGTCGCCTACCCGCCGGGCCTGCACCTCAAGTGGCCCTGGCCCATCGGTGGCGTCATGTCACGCCCGGTCAACCAGATCCAGGAGATCGAGTTCGGCACAGCCAAAGGTCACGTCGATGAAAACGTCGCCATGCTCTGGACCAACCCGCACGGCCAGGGCATGGAAGACTTCTTCACCGTCCCCGCCCCGCCCGATACACAGGTCCAGCAGGTCTCTGCCAACCTTGACCAGCCTACCCCCACACCCACCGACACACCCAGCCCGCTGGTCAACCCCAACCAGGCCCAGCACGCCCCTGGCGCGTTTCTGCTTGGCGTCAAGGTCGTCGTGCAATACCGCATCAAGGATTTGGCACGATACCTGATGAGTTCAGCCGATCCGGACAAACAACTGCTCGCGCTCTCCGAGGTGCAGGTGAATCATTACCTCGTGACGAAAGATATCGACGAGCTTCTGGGCAACGGCCGCCTCACAGCCGGGGACGTGCTGCGGGGAAAAATCCAGTCGGCGGTGGACGCTGACGCGCTGGGGATCGAGATCGTCTATGTGAACCTGCTCGGTGCGCACCCCCCACAGGACCAGCAGGTGGCTGAGTCATTCCTGAAAGTCATCGGCGCGCTGCAGACCAGCGCCAGCCTCGTGGACGAAGCGCATCGCAAGCGCGCGGAGACGCTCTCCTCGGTGGCCGGCTCGGAGGAGATGGCCACACGGATCGTCGATGCGGATAAGGTCTATGAAACTCTGCGCAGCGGTCAGGACACCGGCGCGATCAAGGAACAGGAAACGAAGATCGAATCGCTCATCGCCCAGGCCGGCGGGGAGTCGGCCCAGATTGTGTACGACGCGATCTCGTACCGATGGGACACATCCGTGCAGGCTTCGAGCGAGGCCTCACGATTCAAGGCTGAACTCAAGAGCTACCGCTACGCCCCGGAATACTACAAGGCCAGGCGTTACTACCGGGTGCTCAGCGAGGGCATGGCCGACGCACGCAAATTTGTCATCGATCCCCGGGCCAAGGTGCCCGCAACCATCCGCATCGACCTCAAGGACGTCGAGTCGGGCCTGGACTTCATCAAGAGGCAAGACCAATGAAAAACGCCTTTGTTCTGTTCATCGCGGTGGTGCTCGTGCTCGTGCTGGGCATCTACATGTTCACCTACCAGGTCTACTTCAACCAGGTCGCGGTCCGCGCGCGGTTCGGCAAGGCCACGCCCTCAAGTGTGATCCTCGAACCGGGGCTTTATTTCAAGTGGCCCTGGCCCATTGACCGCGTCGAACACTACGACACCCGGCTGCAGGTCCTCGAAGACAACCTCGAACAGTTCCAGACCAACGACGCCTACTCCGTCAACATGCGGCTGCACATGATCTGGAAGGTCTCCGACCCTCTGGCGTTCTACTCCAACGCCCGCACCGTCGGGGCTGCGGAGAAACGGCTCAAGAGCCTCATGCAGGGCCTGCGCATGGTCGTGAGCAAGTACCGCTTCGACGAACTGGTCAACACCGACGAAAACAAGCTCAAGATCGCCGCCATCGAGGAAGACGCGAGAAAAGTGATCCAGGACCAGATCGACCAGCAGCGCTACGGCATCACCATCGAGCACGTCGGGGTCCGACGGTTCGTCTTGCCCGAGTCGACGACGACCGAGGTCTTCAACCGCATGAAGAAGGACCGCGAGACCCGGGCCGCCCGGATCGAGCAGGCCGGCCGGAGCGAGGCCACACGTATCACCTCCGAAGCCGAATCGATGAAGAAACGCATCCTCACCGCCGCCAACCGCCGTGCCAAAGAGATCGAGACCCAGGGCGACCTCGAAGCGGCCGAGTATTACCGCACGTTCCAGGACGGCGAACAGTTCGCGGTCTTCATCCAGCGCCTCAACGCGCTCAAGGACATCCTGGCCAAGAACACGACCTTCGTCATCGACGTGAACCAATTGTCCGAGTTCAACCTCTTCGTCACCGCCCCACCCGCGGGCACAGCGGGCAACAAATAACAATCGGAGCGTTATCCGATCCTTACCGCAGATTCCGCAGATCGCGCAGATTGGAACTGAAATCATCACCGCAGAGATCGCGGTGGTCGCGGAGAAAACAGTGATGAACAACTTATCAATCAGATACCGCTTGATGTCTACTCAGCGTACTCTGCGTTCTCTGCGGTGAATCTGTTCTCAATATGCGTCATCTGTGAAATCTGCGGTTTCTGTATCGTAAGCCACGAATAGCCCCAAGCCATGGCCAAAAGCACCAACCCATTCGAGCACCACCACGACCACGGGCATGATCACGATCATGGCCATGAGCACGATCACGGGGCCAACCCGCCCGTGCTCGACCCGGCCCAGGCGGCGCTCTCCGATGCGCTGCGGGTCTGTTTCACGTTGCTCAAGTTCGTCATGCTCGCGTTGTTCGTGATCTATCTGTTCAGCGGCGTCTTCAACGTCAGCCAACAGCAGCGCGCCATCCGTGTGTTCTTCGGGCAGATCGTGGGCCAGGAGGGCAAGCAGGTGCTCGAACCCGGCGGGCCTTACCTCTCGCTGCCCTTCCCATTGATGAAGGTTGTCCGCATCCCTGTCGCGCCGCAGGACATGGCCATCGACGACGCCTTCTGGTATTCCACCAAGCCCGGCGAGGGCGGGCAGGACCAGCCGCTCAACCCCGAGAAAGACGGCTCACTCATCACCGGCGACGCCAACATCATCCACGCGCAGTGGGACCTGACGTATCAGGTGACCGACCCGGTGGCCTTTGCCCGCAACGTCGGCTCGGATGAGGCGGCCCGGCAGCTTGTTCGCTCCGTGGTGATCGAGTCGATCATCCGGTCAGTGGCCGGCGTTCTTGCCGACGAAGCCAGCAAAGGCAATATCCGAGCCGACGAAGCCCGTGTCAGCGCCAACAACACGCTGCGCGAGATCGGAGCGGGCATCGAGGTTTCCCTGCTCAAGGCACGCGAGCCACGGTTCCCGCAGTCGGTTCAGCCGGCGTTTGAGGCGGTCATCAACGCCGACACCCGCCGGGGCCAACTCGTGACCGACGCCTACCGCAAACGTGAAGAGATGCTCCTCGAAACCGCGGGCCAGGGGTACGAAGCGTTGTGGAAACTCGTCCACGGTTACGAACGCGCCTTTGCCTCCGGCAACAAGGAACAAGCCCAGGCCCTGACCACCCGTATCGACAAGACACTCGACACCCTCACCGTCACCGACCCCGACTCGGGCCAGGCGGTCTCGATCGGTGGCCAGGTGGCGCAGTTGATGTACGACGCCCAGAGCTACAAGTCGAACGTCGTGCAGCGTATCAAGTCCGAGGCCGACGCTTTCTCGCGCCTGCGTGACCAATGGAAAGACAACCGCCAGGTCCTCGAGGAGGTCTACCTTGCCCAGGCGCGCTCCGCGGTGCTCAGCGCCGCCAAGGAGACGTTCTGGGTCCCCGCCTCGGGACAGGTCTACCTCGAACTCAACCGCGACCCGACCATCGCCCGTAAGCTGCTCTCCGACAAGCTCAAATCCGAACAGGACGCACGCCTCAAGAACGCCGGGAGCAATTAAGAAGGGATTTCTCGCCAAGCCCGCCAAGGACGCCAAGAGAGAAAAGACTATGAGCGCAAAAGAATCACGGGCAAGATTAAGAACCCCCAACAGAATGATCCACGACGCCAAGCATGGAAATATCGTGAGCGTCGATACAGAAACCGCAGATTTCGCAGATGGCACAGATTCAAGGCGGGTATCCCCGATCTTCAATCTGTATCGATCTGTGAAATCTGCGCAATCTGCGGTGACTTCCCCGCTGCCGATGTGCCTTATGTAACCGTCAAGATTCATTTTGATAGGTGTTCTAAAGTTCGGGAACGGATCGGGATCGAGGCATGAATCTCTCTGGGACAATCGCAATGAATTCAATGTTGAAAATGTCTCTCACCCTGCCCAGATGACTTGGCGCTCTTGGCGAGCTTGTCGAGAAACCTCTTGCCCCCAATCCCAGCGACCCCCGCGTGAAATAGAATCCTACGATGACCGCCAGCACCACACTCGACAGCCTGACGACACGGACCCCCGCCACGGACAAGGGCGTGCCTGACGGTGTCGTCATCAAGTGCTCGGCTCTGAGCAAGCTCTTCAAGGATTTCTGGCTGCGCAACCGTGTCCGCGCGGTGGACCAGATCGACCTGGAAATCCGACGGGGCGAGGTGTTCGGCCTGCTCGGGCCCAACGGCTCGGGCAAGAGCACCACGATCAAGATGATCCTCGGCCTGCTCCACCCCAGCAGCGGCCGAATCGCTGTGCTGGGCAAGCCGCCGGGCGACGTGAAGACCAAGACGCAGATCGGCTACCTCCCCGAAGAGAGCTACCTCTACCCTTTCCTCAACGCCCGTGAAACACTGGATTACTACGGCAGGCTATTCAAGCTCAACGCGGAGCAACGCAAACGACGCATCGACATGCTCCTGGACATGGTCGGCCTGACCGCGGTGCAGCGCAGGCCCATCCGCGAGTATTCCAAGGGCATGCAGCGCCGCATCGGTCTGGCGCAGGCGCTCATCAACGACCCCCACCTGCTCATCCTCGACGAGCCGACGTCAGGCCTCGACCCCATCGGCACACGCCAGATCAAGGACCTGATCCTCAAACTCGCGCAACGGGGCAAGACCGTCCTGCTCTGTTCGCACCTGCTCGGCGATGTCGAAGAGGTCTGCGACCGCGTGGCGATCATGTTCGGCGGCAAGGTCCGCGCCGACGGCACGGTCGATGAACTGCTCCAGAAACAGGGCCAGACCAACCTGCTCACGCAGGACCTCGACCAACAGACCCTCGACGAAGTCGAAGCGATTCTCACCAAACACGGTCGGCACATCGAGAAGGTCGAACGGCCCCGTCAGCGCCTCGAAAACCTCTTCCTCGACATCGTCCACCAGGCCCAGACCCAGGGGGCCGCGACGAGTGGCGCACGCTCCGGCGGCGCGGTCGCGGGGTTCCTGTTGGGTGAAGAGGAACTGCGTGGCTCGCACCTGCCCGAGTCCGCACAGACACAGCGCGTCCTGGATGAACTGGTCAAACCCCCATCACCCTCCATTGCCAACACCACGGCGGCTGGCCCCGCCACGCCCACCCCGTCGGCGATGCCCGCACCCTCAGGCAAGCCGATCTCCACAAACTCCACCACAATCTCGCCGCACGAAGACGTGCTCAAGGGCCTGGTGAACCCCACAACCGCACAACCCACCGGTTCACAAACTGGCAACGCGCCACCCGCCGCACCCCCGCCCCGGGAACAACTCGACGTGCTCAACGGTCTGGTTCAGCCGAACTCGCCACAACCGCCGGCACCGGTCGCGCCTTCTCCCGCATCCCCGCCCACCGACCCGCACTCCGAAGCGGAGTCCACCATCTCAGAGAACTGGGGCTGGGCACAGCGTCGGGGCAAACCCGCGTGGGCCGGTGACAACCCGAACGCCAAGGATACGCCGCCACAGGGCACCCCCGAACATCACGAGGAACACATCGACTCAATGAGCCTCGAAGAATTGCCTGTCGCGGACGACGTGGCTGAGGGCTGGGCACAAACGGAGGAAGACCCGGACCACGAGGCTGCTCCACCCAAAACGACTGATGATCAGAATGACGAAACGGACGAGGAACGTCCCTTTGATGGTTTCCTCGACGCCCTCAAGAAGGTCAAGCCCTACGAAGAGGATGAGAAAAAGAACAAGTAGTCAGGCCCGTTCTTGAAACGTCTCTCGGTTGGACCCGATTCGATTCACCGTCATGTTCAACAAACCCTACACGCGCTGGCTGCTTCTGTTCTTGGGCGTCAACCTTGTGGGCGCGGGGGTCGCTGTGGCGTTGTGGTTCGCGGGCAACGAGTCGGCCGCGGTGTGGACGGATGCGCTGACCTCGGTCGTGGCGGCGGGCGTGCTGGGCATCGGGCTGCGGATGCTCTGGGAGTTCACGCTAGTCCGTGTGCTCGCCGGCGCATTTGTCCTTCGCCTCGCGGCCGGCCTGACGCTGGTCTATTTCTTCACCGACTACAAACAACTGGCCATTGCGGTGCTGGGCACGCTGGGCATGGGCGCGACGTTTATCGTCGGCCTGTGGCTCATCAGGCTGGCGCTATGGCCGGCGGTGCCCGTGTTCGGCGTGGCGCGTACGGTGATCGACGAGGCGGTGCGGATGCGCATCGTCGTGGCTTTCGTGGTGCTGCTGGCGGTGATGGTGCCGATCCTGCCCCTGACGCTCGACAGGCAGCAACTCCTGAGCTACCGCATCCAGTTTTTCCTCCAATGGTCGCTCTCGCTCGTGAGTTTTTTCCTCTCGCTGCTGACGGTCTTCCTCGGCTGCTGGACAATCACCTCGGAGATCAAACAGAAGGTGATCTTCCTGACGATGACCAAGCCCGTCGGGCGGTTCCAATACCTGATCGGCAAGTGGCTCGGAGTGGTGCTCATCAACCTGTTGCTCGTCGCGGTGTCGGGCGGTGGGATTTACACCTTTGCCAAGGTGCTCCAGCGCGGCAAGGACATGGGCCCGATCGACCGGTCGGCGGTGGACAACCAGGTCCTCTCGGCCCGTGACCGGATCGAACCCAAACCCACCAAAGATTACGACCTCAACCAGCTCTTCAATGAGAAGCTTGCCAAGCTGCGGCGGGAGCAGCCCGATGTCTACGGGAAAGAGGGCGAACCGTTGCCGCCGGACAAGGCGCAGGAGATTGCCAACCAGGTCCGGGCGCAGTGGCACGCGATGGGCCCCGGCGACAGCCGTGGCTACCTCTTCACAGACCTGTCACGCGCCAAGAACTTCGGCGACACGCTTCAACTGCAGTTCAAACCCAAGTACGCCACAGCCCCGCCCGACCGGATGGTGAGGATGGCTATGCGCGTCAACGGTGTGCCCTACCCCGTCCCGCCCCTGGCGGACAACAACGTCCACGTCCTGCCGATCCCGACGGATGTCCTCGACAAAGACGGCAACCTCCTAGTCGAGATGCAGAACATCAACCCCGTCGACCCGATGGCAACCTTCCCCGGGACCATCACCTTCTCCCCCGGCGACGGACTGGGCCTGTATTACACGGTCGACACCTTCGGGGCCAACCTCGCGCGGGGGATGGCGATGCTCTGGATCAGGCTGAGTTTCCTGGCCACGCTCGCGCTCATGGCCGGCACATTCCTGGGCTTCCCCGTGGCCTGCCTCGTGAGTCTGACGGTCTATTTCCCCTCGGCGGCCAGCGCGTTTCTGAGCGAGTCGCTCAGTTACTACGGCTCGTCCCCGTCTGAAAACCTCGCGTGGTGGGATTATCTGACCGCGATCGTCACGCGCTTCGGCTCGTTCCTTGCGGACGGCAAGGTCTGGGACGCCACGAAGATGATTATCGGGATGATCGGCAGGGCCTTTGTCTGGGTCATCCCCTCGTTCTCGGCCTACAGCCCGGCCCCGCTGATCGCGGACGGCCTACTGATACCTTACAAATTGTTATATAGCGCTGCGCTGCACGTCGGGCTGATCTCCGGCGGGGCGTGCGTGCTCGTGGCCTACCTCGTCTTCCGGGGACGCGAGCTGGCCAAGATCACCGTTTGAACCGCGGGGATGGGTTTGGGTATGAACCGTGACCGTGTCATCCAGCTCTGTGCGATTGCCCTGACGCTCGTGTTCATCACCGCGGCGGGCTTCGTCTCGGGCCTGCCGCACAAGGGGCCGACCTCCGGGGTGGACCCGCTCAACCCCGACGCCAAACCGACCCGCACCGGGCCGGCCACGCTCCAGACCCTGCGCGACGAGCTGCAGCTCGACGCATCGCCTGAACTCGGCGGGCAACCCTCGCCGATGATGGTCATGCTCGCGGCAGGCACCGGTGCGTTCCGTGGCCTGGTCATCGACGTGATGTGGTACCGGATCGAGGAACTCAAGCAAAAAGGCAAGTTTTTCGAGACCAACCAGCTCGCGCAGTTCATCACCGACCTCCAGCCACGCTTCGCCGAGGTCTGGCGGTACCACGCCTGGAACATGGCCTACAACATCTCGGTCCAGACGCAGACCCCGCAGGAGCGATGGTACTGGGTGCGTCAGGGCATCGAGATCCTGCGTGACAAGGGCATCCCCTACAACCCGCGTTCGGTCAACCTTTACCGGGAACTGTCGTGGATTTTCTTCCACAAGATCGGGCAGTACTCCGACGACATGCACTGGTACTACAAGCGGATGATGGCACGCGAGTGGCAGGAGGTCCTGGGCACGCCGACGATCGGCGTGAGCACCGGGGTCGCCGTCGAACGGTTCCGCAAGGTCGCGCAGGCCCCCGACTCGGTCCGTGAGTTGATCGAGCAATCGGGATCAGCGGGCAGGCTCGTGGCCGCGCTGGGCGACGCGGGCTTCGAGATCGATGAAACGCTCCTGCGGCAGGTCGGCCGGGTGTTCATGTATAACAACCTGTCAGGCGACACGCTCACCGGCGCGACCGTCAACCCCATCGAAGCGCAATACCCGAAAAAACTCACGGACATCCTCACGCGAACCGGTGTCGGTGAGGGCCTGCCCGACCTGCTGAATTACCTGCGTAAAAAGGTCATCGTCGAACACTACCACATGCGGCCGGATTACATGCTCCACCTCATGGAACTCTACGGCCCGCTGGACTGGCGTCACCCCGCGTCGCACGGGGCCTACTGGTCGGAGCTTGGCGTCGATATCTCCGAGGGCGTCCGGTCACGCCAGAACCTCGACCTCATCAACACCGCACGCAACGGGATCCAGTCGTTCCAGGAGCTGACCTACACAGGCTACCTGACCTACTCGCCCTACCCCGAGCAAGTCGGCGGATACCTGAACATGGCCCCCGACCCGCGATTCATCAAGGCCTACGACAAGGCCATGGACGAGGCCAGGGAGACCTACAAAAAGAATCCCACGGCAGGCGTGAGCACGGGCGTCTACGACTCGGGCCACGAGAACTTCCTCCTCTGGGCGATGCAGCAGAGTTACCTCTACGGCGACGTGGAAGAGGCGGAAAATCTCTACGCCAAGGCCCGCAGGCTCTACGGCAACAAACCCAGTAACGTGCTGTCGGGCCGTTACACGCAGCCGATCTACGACCTGGTGATGAAAGACCTCGGCGAGAACTTCGACAACCGAGACGTGACGCTGCAGTTCATCGACTCGTTCCTGTTGCGCTCGTTCGTCCAGGGCCTGGCCACCAACCGCATGGACCTTTTCACCTATTCCATAAAACTGGCCAAGCAGGCGTACGACCGATACGAGGGCGGATCCTCGGTCAACCCCAACGCGGTGGAGCAGCGCAAGTCGCTGGGCAAGTTCGACCAGATCGTCTCCAGCACCTTTGCGCGATTCCTGACCGAGCCCTACTCCGAACCCATCGAGCGTGTGCGTGCCTGGGCCAACGCGCCCAACGAAATGAAACTCGAAGTCTACGACCGGGTCCGCTCAAAGCTCGAACCGGAGATGAAACAGGCCGGCTTCGACTTCGACCGGGCCTTCCCAGCCCCCGACGGGCTTGAGGCCTACCGTAATCAGCAAAAGAGCGGGTCCCCGCGGTAAAAAAACCCAGCGTAACGGGCCCGGGGTTACTCGTGAACTTCAACGATGTCGGCTTTAAGTGTGGCCAGGTCGACCACGGCCACGGTGCAGCGGTCATTGACCCAGCCGCAGCATTCGCCGGGGTTGAGCATCAGGCGCTTGCCGACGGTTTCATTGACGACACTGTGGGTGTGGCCGGTGATGACGAGGTCGGCGTCGGCGTAGTCGGCGGGCTTGAGCCAATCGATGAAGTGGTGCATCACGATCCTGCGTCCGTCGAGCGTGAGCTTGACCGGTCCATCAACAACCTGGGGGAGGATGGTTTTGAGGCCCGCGCGTTCGCCATCGTTGTTGCCGAAGCAGCAGTGCAGGGGGATGTCGAGTTCGGATGGGGCAATGAGTTTGGCGGTAAAAGGTGCCACAAAATCACCGGCGTGAAAAATCGCGCCGACGCCCTGACGCCGAAACAGGGCAATGGCCCGACGGAGTGTCGGGAGCCTGTCATGCGTATCGCTGATGACGCCGATCTTCATAATCGTGTGACGCCCGATATGATAAAACACACGCCCGCCCAAAGACGATCCAATTGTAACAGAACACTAACCCTTTACCAGCGTACAGACAGAGTCGTTTTGCAAAACGGTTCGTCCCACCAGAATCGGCCTTGATGAAGGTGCCCCAATCACAACGGCTTGATTGTTCACGGATCACCCGGTCAAGGCGGTGGGTGGCCGTGGTCATTTGCGTGCTTTTGATGACGCAGACCTCGCTGGCGGACAACGCGCCACCGCCCGTCGTGCCCGGGACGCTGGCCTACTTTCGTTTCAACCCGCCTCCCAATGCCTCCGACCTGGCATGGCTTGGGAACCTGCTCAAGGCGCTGCAATCCACCGGTGTCGTGCCGCCCGACGGCCGAGCGCCGGCGGACGGTGTCATGCTGGCCACCGTATTGGCCTCGTGTCCGTTTTCGTTTTCGCTCATCGACCTCAAGGGCCAGCGTTACATCCCGCGTCAGGTCGATATCGATCGGCTCCACGCGGTGCTGGTGATTGAGACGGGTTCCAAAACAGCGGAGCTTCGTCAGGTGCTCCGCGCGGTGTTGAGCCATTACGGTGAACCCGAAAAGCGTGAGCAGTCGGTGATCGAACTGCCCTTGCACGCCCCGTTGGAAGAGGCGGCCAGGTTTGTTTACCGGGACGGTTGGCCGGGGTGGCTGGCGATCGAGTGGACCAGCGACAAGGACCGCTTTTACCTGGGCATCGGGAAGGACTCGCTTGCACATTACTTCGGGCTTGCCGGGCAGGGCCAGGATGCGGACACGCCGATCCAGATGCACCGTGAATGCGCGCGCGACGCACGTGGGGTGGCGGCGTACGACCGTCAGCGACCGCTCGTCGAGTTTTACGCCGACTTCGCCGCGCTGCGGGCCGCCATCCCGACGATCTTCAACTCCGGCCGAACTACCCCGATGCTCAACCTCATCGCGCTGGGCCAGGCGGACAGCGTGATGCTGCACGGGCGGCTGGCCGGGACGTTTCTGGTCTTTGACATGACGACCCTCCAGGGGGGTCTAATCAACTGTGAGCAGCTCTCGCTCGACCATTGGCCCGAAGACGTGGGGATGCCCTTGCCGCCGGGGACGCTGCACCTGGCTGCGCCGATCGACTGGTCGCTCACGGCTGATCGTACGCTGGCGCTGGCGAGGTTGGCTGAAGAACCCGAGTACCGTGGGGCGTTCGACGAAGACCTGCGCCAATACCTGCAACAGATCGGGATGACCCAAGAGCAGTTGATCGGATACTTCCGGGGGTACCCGCGCTACCTGCTCGCCTCCGACTGGCCCAGGCCGTGGCTGCCGATCCCGGGCGCGATGACGATGTTTGCACCATTCAAATCAGACGCAAACGCAATCGGCCCCAGCCAGAAGGAGCGATTCCATTCACTCCTGGCCCCCTTTATCCTCAACCCGATCCCGCTCACGCCCACAAGCGACTTGGGTGTTGCCTTCGACCCGCAATCCCAAATCTACTGGCTCGACTCCCCGCTCCGCCAACTCTTCAAAAGCCCCGCGTGGGGATGGGCGGGCACAGAGAACACCCCTTGCCTGATTGCCACCTACAGCCCGCAGGCGGTCCTGCAGGTACGCGCGTGGCTGGAGGGGAAATAGTGGGTGACAAGTGACGGGTCAAAGCAGCCCGGATCGCACGACGCCTCTGAGATCATCAATCCTCATTCATCAACCATCAATGGATCGTTCCCCCTCTCCCGGGCTATAATCCCACACCCCACACACCCCGGAGCGTCCCGTGGCCCTCTACAACTTCCACCGTGTGCTCATCACCGCGTCGATCCTCTTCGACGCCTTTTTCTCATACTGGTCGTTCCAGCAGTGGCGGGAAACGGGTGAATCGATCAACCTCGTCATGCTCGTCGGCTCGTCCGTGGTCACGCTGGGGCTGATCGCTTACTTCATTTACTTCAACCGCAATCTGCACAACAAGCGAGCGGTCTTCGACCCGGGCCACTGATGAGCACCCGCCTCGAACAACTCGAAAAGCTCCACGCGCTCGACCCGGCCGACCCATTTGTGACCTACGGCATTGCGCTCGAACACGCCAAGGTCCACAAGCGTCAACCCGCGCTCGACTGGCTCAACAAGACGTTGGCCATCGACCCCAACTACTTCTACGCCTACTACCAGCTTGCCAAATTGCACACGGAATTGGGCGACGACGCCACCGCGCGCAAGGTGCTCACCGACGCCATCACCAAGGCCCGGGCCGTCCAGGACCCCGACGCCCAGCACGCGGCCCAGGAGATGAACGACCTGCTCCAGACGCTCGACTGATTGCCCCCCTTCTCATACCACGCCCCGGGCATGGGCACTTGAGTGCCCATGTCAACCTCGCCCTTTCCCTCACGCTCTCCCAATCAACGCGAAATACCCCCCGTCGTGGTACGTCGCCCCCGCGCCGCCCGGGAGGGTGAACCGTTCTTCGGTGATCTGTAAGCCATGCGCTTTGGCAATGTCACGGGCCTGCTCATGGTTCTCCCGTTCGTCGAGGCTGCACGTCGAGTAGAGCACGAGCCCCGTCGGCGAAAGCAGCGGCAGTGCCCTTCCAACGATCTGACGCTGCAACCGCACGAGGGACTCCACGCTCTGCGGGCTGTAGCGGTACCGCGCTTCGGGCCGGCGACCGAGCACGCCGGTGTTGGTGCAGGGCACGTCGAGCACCAGGAGGTCGACCGAACCGGGTTTGAGCCGTCCGTGCAATTCATCGCATGTTGAGATGTTGACGCGACCGCCCCGCATCGCCGAGCGTTCGAGCTCGCTCAACTTCCGGGGGTCGGTGTCGCAGGCGTAGAGCGCAGCGCTTGGGTGGAGGTGGCCAAGCTGCCGGGTCTTGGTGCCCCTGCCCGCGCAGTAGTCCACGACCGTGTGGGGTTGCAGGCTGCGTGTGGCCTCGACCGCCAGCGCGGATGTCGGGTCCTGCACACGGACCGACTGCCCGGGTTTGTGAAGTAAACCCAGTAACGCCTCGTGCGAGGATTGCCAGAGATAAAAATCCGGTTGCCCGTGGGGCACCATCTCATCACCGGGTTGGTCCACCCCCGTCACAATCACCAGAGGGGTCCGCACCGCGTGGAGGGCGAATGCTAACATGTTGTTAGTTTCCGCCGGTCGCGGGGGCTCACCGATCTTAGGATCACCGAGTCTAAGGTCTTGCAGCAAACGGGCGGGCACGCCACAGGCAATGGAGAGATGACCGATCCCATCTTCCAGCCCCGGGAGGACCGGTGAAGCTAGATGCACATAGCCATCGTCGATGGGCAGCCTGTCCGTTGCGGGGGAATAGGCTGCGCCTCGAACGATCTGTTGCACGTCACCCGCCAGTTTCCTGAGCACGGCATTGACCATCGCCCCCGCGCCGGGCCGCACCAATCGCTTGGCCAACTCCACCGACTCGTCCACCACCGCGTGGATCGGCAAGCGGTCCATGAACAACACCTGCGCCCCGGCCGCCAGGAACAACGCCCGCAGCTTCGGCTCAAGCTGCCCCATCGGCTGACGCAGGTGGCGGTCAAGCAGAAACTCAAGTGTGATCCACCGTTGGGCCACGGTGTGCGCGATCGCGTGGGCCAGCCGGGCGTCACGCGGGTCAAGACTCGAGGTATCCGGAGAAATCGGGTCGAGGTCGGGGAAGCGTTCCACAGCCCTCACGAGCGCAATTGTGGCGATCGCGCGGGCGGACATCATTTTGTTCGCGGGGTTGGGCATGGGATGGAAACAGTATCACGCTTTGGCGGGGACAGGCGACTTTTCTTTTTCACCGCCCAGCGCCTTGCGGACCTCGGTGAGCAACTGGTCCACCTTGAAGGGCTTGAAGAGCACACTCGACAGCCCCTCCTGCGACGCACGGACGATCGAGTGGTGCGGGTCGTAGCCGAAGCCGGTCATGAGGATCACGGGCAGGTGGTCCGCCTCGCGTCTGGCCGCGGCGAAGATCTCGTACCCGTTGCGGTGCGGCATCTTAATATCCGAGACGACGAGGTCGAACTTTTTCTGTTCGAGCTGGTAGATGGCCTCGTATCCGTCCTTGCAGACGGTGCATTCGCAGCCGAATTTCCCGAGGATCTCCGCGATGGTCTTGCGGATGTTGACTTCGTCGTCGGCGATGAGGATGCGCTTGCGGTTGAGCAGAGGGTCGGCGTCGCCGGCCTGGACGCTCTTGGAGCCGAGGATCGTCTTGGGGCCCGCGGCCACGTCCGTGATCGCGCCGCGGATGGTCTCGATATTGGCCAAAATCGTGTTGAGGCGCTGGCGCATCATGTCGTCGCCGATGTATTCCTCCATCAACGACTGGGCCTCGGTGACGATGTCGTTGAGCGGCTGGGCAATCTCCTGCACGACGTTGTCGGTGAGCTGGCCCGTCGTGGTGTAACGCTCGACGACGAGCAGTTCGAGGATGTTCAGTGCCAGCGCGACATACCGCCCGAAGATCTCAGCGAACTGGCGGTCGTCCTCGTCGAACGCGCCCACGGTGTCGGACTCGATGTTGAATACGCCGATGACCCCGTCGTGGAGGAACAACGGTACGGTAAGCGAGCTCTTACAGTGCTGCATGCCCAGCACGTAACGCGGGTCTTTCTCGACGTCGTGGCAGATGTAGGACCGCCCCGTCGCGGCGACGTAACCCGAAATCCCGTTGCCCTCCGGTTCGGCGTAAAGGTCGATTTCCTTGGCTTCCTCCGGCATGCCTTCGGCAATCACCATCTCCAGCTTGTTGCTCCGCTTGTCGAGCAGGCGGATGGCGAAGTGGTCAAAGTGCATCAGGTCCTTCGAGCAGCGGATGATCTTGTCCTGCAGAAGTTTGAGCCGATCCCCGGGCACGAGCTTGGCCACGGCCTCGGATTCGAGGCGAGTGAGTTCCCGACCGGCCGCGTCGATGGCGTCGATCTTCTGTTGCAACCGCCTGCCGCTCGTGGCGTCCCACACCACCGCGACGACCTGACGCACCTGGCCCCCCGCGTCGATCACCGGGCTGGTAATCATCTCGAAGTAGCGGTCGTCCTCGGCACTGAAAGTATATTTCTTGCTGCGCAGCAACGTGTGCTCGGTCAGAGCGCCGGTGTGCTTGGTGAAGAGCGTCAGCGCCTGGCAGCAGACCTGCTTGACCTTCTGCAGCACGAGCGGGTTGAACGCGCTCATGCGTTTGTTGGACCACGTACAGCGACCGTCGGCGTCGACAACGCAGACACCCTCGCCAATCGTGTCGAGCACGAGTGTCGATTGCTGCCCGACCAGGCCGCGCTCGAGGGGGAGGAAGTCGCCCACGTCGGCAAAGACCGCCTGGTACTCCTGCCTTCGCAGGGCGGTCATCGCCTCGTCCATGGATGTGAACTGGTCGATCTCGCAGTGGGCGCGGAGCGACTCGACAATCTGGGGCTGGCCCGCGAAGTGGCCACCGAGGACTAACACGCGTGGACGCTGGTTGCCCATAACCTGTGACCCAGGACTCTCGCAGCGGTGAACCACCCGCCGCATATCCGTCGCTGTAAAAAATCGAACGGACTGTCCTACCTCGATCACGAACAAAGACCCGTCACCGAGGAACAGAGTATTGTACGGATAGACCCTATTGCGGTCAAGAAGGACAGGCCCGATAATCCACCGTAAAAATTGGATTAATAGATATTTATAAAATTTTTGCCGTGTCCGATTTTTCGAAATGGTCGGGTTGACCCGATTCAGAACCGCCGGGTCAGGACCGCGTCGGCCATGTCGGCGAGGAGTTTTCTGGCTGGGGACTCGTGCAGGAGTTCGAGCGCGTGCTTGGCTTGCTCGATGAGCTGCGCAGCACGCTGCTGGGCGCTTTCGACCGCGCCGCTCTGGGCGATGAGTTCCCTCACGCGACGGATCGATTGGCCGTTCGTCGAACCACGCAACGCCAGTTCACCCCGCAGGGCGGTGCGGAGTTCGGGGTTGGCTTTTTGCAGGTGGCGGATCAGGGGGAGCGTGAGCTTACCCTTTTCGATGTCGCGGCCGAGCGTCTTGCCTACGGTGTCTTCCGAGCCGGTGATGTCGAGCAGGTCGTCGACGATCTGGAAAGCCGTGCCGACTTTCTCGCCGTAATTAAACAAGGCCCCGGCCCGCTCGTCCGGGATGTCGGCGACCTCGCCCCCATCATCGTCGCCGACGTGCAGCGAGACACCCAGTCGGCAACACACCCCGCAGAGGCTGGCGGTCTTGCGTCGGATGATGTCGAAGTAGGTCGCCTCGTCGAGGTCGAGGTTGTTGCGGTTGGCCAGTTGGAGCAGCTCGCCCTCGCAGACGGTGTTGGTCGCCTGTGCAATAGCCCGACTCACTCCCGGGAGATTGAGCGAAGAGCACAGGTGGTAAGCGTGGGAGATCAGGTAATCCCCGAGCATCACCGCCGACTCATTGCCCCGCAGCGCGTTGATGGTGGCACCCTTGCGTCGGACCTTCGCTTCGTCGAGTACGTCGTCGTGGACAAGCGTGGCCATGTGGACCATCTCGACCACCGCCGCGATGACACGGTGACTCTGTGTCAGTTCCCCGGTCGCCATCCCGCAGACCATCACGAGCATAGGCCGAAGCATCTTGCCCCTGTAACGCTCGACATGTGCGACAAGCTCGTTGACGCAGGGCACGTCGCTGTCGAGTTCAGCCCGGAACAACCGCTCGACCTCGGCCAGGTCGGCGTCAAGCTTTTGCGCGATCGCTTTGTCTGTGTGGGTCACGAGAAGCATGGGTGGCGGGGGTCGCTCCACGGCGGTTGGGTCAGATTGAGGTCGGCTTCAAACATCCGAGTGTAAAGCATTCCATTCTAGGCTCAAACCCCGATCCGACGCCAATGCGTAGCCAAAGCCCTCTTTTCTGACAACCCACCCGCAGAGATCGGACACCGATCAAAGCCTTATGACATGAAGTGTGGGGCATAGAAAACCCGCAGCGGTTGACAGTGACGGGCGTGGTGCGTAATTTTTCATACTCCTGTCGGTTCGTTAGGTGCCCGGGACGATCACCACTCCGTGAGGAGCACGTCCCGAAACACCACTTGCTCACCCCGACCCCTCTGGGCATCACGCTTCGATGGAAACACCCACGAATAAATCCACCGAGTTCGACTCGATGCTCGGCCGGCTCGTGGTCGAGCAGGGCCTGGCCACCGCGCAGGACGTTCAGGACTGCGTCAACCTCCAGCGTGAACTCACCGCTGACGACGAAGACGCCAAGCAGCGCTCGCTCGCGGACCTGCTCGTGTCCTCCGGGATCGTGACGCAGCGTCAGATCACCCGGCTCAAGCCCTTGGTCGAAGAACAAAAGCCCACACAGCAACTCCCCGGCTTCCAGATCCTGGCCAAGCTCGGCGCGGGTGCAATGGCGACGGTCTTCAAAGCCAAACAGATCTCACTCGACCGCACCGTGGCCATCAAGGTCCTCCCGCAGCGCTTCAGCAACAACAAAGACTTCGTCGAGCGCTTCTACGCCGAGGGACGCGCAGCTGCCAAACTCAACCACCCCAACATCGTCGGGGCCTACGACGTGGGTCAGTCGGGCGAGTACCACTACTTCGTCATGGAATACGTCGAGGGCCGAACCGTCTTCGACGACCTGCAGAAGGACGGCAAATACAGCGAAGACAGCGCGCTGGAGATCATCATCCAGATCGCCCGCGCGCTCGAACACGCGCACAAAGCCGGCTTCATCCACCGCGATGTCAAGCCCAAGAACATCATGCTCACGAAGGACGGTTCGGCCAAGCTTGCGGACATGGGCCTGGCCCGTGCGGTGAGCGACCGCGAGGCCGCCGAGGCCGAGCAGGGCAAGGCCTACGGCACGCCGTATTACATTGCCCCCGAGCAGATCCGCGGTGACATCAACATCGACTTCCGATGTGATATTTACGGTTTGGGTGCGACGTTCTACCACATGGTCACCGGGCAGGTGCCCTTCGACGGGCCCAACCCCTCAGCGGTGATGCACAAGCACCTCAAGAACGCACTCACCCCGCCCGACCACATCAACCCCAGCCTCTCCTCGGGCATCGGTGAGATCATCGAAGTCTGCATGGCCAAGGACCCCGCCAGCCGATACGCCACGACGAGCGACCTGCTCACGGACCTCGAAGCGGTCGCACGCGGCGAACCGCCTTTGCAGGCAAGAAGAAAATTCGACATCGGTTCACTCGAAGCCCTCGAGAAGCCCACCGCAGCGGCGGGTGACACGCAGACGATGCCCGCCGATCACGAGGGTGTGCCCCTCTTTGAGCAGCCGATGTTCTGGGTTGCGGTGGCGGGTTGGGCGGTGGCGCTGGTCATGCTCGTGATCCTCATCGTGCGATAGCGCCGCACACATCAACGGTTGATATCATCGTGCGTCATTGTCCGGGCGATCGGCTTTTTAGCCGAGGTCTTGCACTTGCCCTCGAACCCACAGGCCCAAACATGACCGATGACCGTGTTGCGTTTCCACTCCTGGCCGACAGCGCTTCTTATGTCGCCTGCCGGTGGGACCTGACCCAGAACCGTCCGCAGCTTTACTACTGGCTGGGGCTGTTCCGCAAGCAGTTCAAGTCTCTGACCACGCACGCGGTGCAGGACGCCGAGGCACGGGGGCTGGAACCGATCCAGATGCGCAGCCGGGCCGAGGCGGCACGCGAACAGTTCATGGGCTACCTCGACCTCGTCGGCACCGACCCGGGCGTCTTTGGTCGGCTGGACATCCACAAGATCTGCCTGGCACGCGAGCGCTGCCTGCGTGCGTGTTACATCGACGACCCCTATCTCTCGGTCAAGGCCAGCGAAAACCGCAGGGCTTTGGCGATGCTGCCACAGGTGCTCGAAGAGATCGACGCCACGCCCGACGCCCAGCGGAGCAGCCGGGTCGTGCGGGGCATCTTTGCGGGGAATATCTTCGACCTCGGTGCGATGGAAACGGTGGCGCTCTTTCTCACGGGTCGTGTGGATTTCCAGACGATCCTCAATGAACTTTCCCCACGCCCCTGGCTCATCGACGACCTCGACGCCTGGGTCAATCGGCTCGAACAAGGCCCCCCCCACAAGTGTGCCGTGCTCTTTGTCGACAACGCCGGTACGGACGTGGTGCTGGGCATGATCCCTCTGGCACGAGAACTGCTCCGCCGGGGAACGGGTGTGGTCCTCACCTCGAATACCACGCCCGCGCTCAACGACATCACGCACGTTGAACTCGGACCGATCGTGCAACAGGTCGCACAATACGATGAGGTGATCGCTCAAGCCCTGGCGTCGGGCGCGCTCGAACTGGTGCCCAGCGGCAACGGTTCTCCACTGATTGACCTTGCGGAGGTCTCACCGGAATTGGCTGAGCGCGTGGTGGCGCGTGGCGTGGACCTGGTCGTGCTCGAGGGCATGGGCCGGGCGGTGGAGAGCAACCTCGACGCGAAGTTTTCCTGCGACGCCATCAAGGTTGCGATGGTCAAGGACGCCGGTGTCGCCGAGGCGATGGGCGGGGAAATGTACGACCTGGTGTTCCGCTACGAGCCGGCGGTGCAGGGATAGACGCTGCCCAGGAAGTGCGCGGACACTGGACTTGCTTCCGGGGGCTGCGCTACGATCAGGGCATGAATATCCATACCCTCATCGTCTGTCTTGCGGGACCGCTTGCGGTGGCATTGGCAAACGGCTGTACCACGGCTCAGTGCAAGAAATCAAGCACAGACCACTCTGTCGGCACGTCGCAACTCGATGGCACCGAGGGATCATCCGCCTCCACGCAACCACCCGAGGATGACATGCCCGACAAACCCTTCATGTTCAACGAAGCGCCGCTACCCGAGGGCTTCCCGCCCGTCGGACCGGTCGGTCAGGTGATCGTCAAGAAGTACCCCGCCTACCGCGCAGCCGTGGCGGACGCCGAGGCGCTCCGCTCAGCCGACCAGGGCACGATGTTCAATGCGCTCTTCAAACACATCAAACGTGAAAAGATCGCCATGACCGCGCCGGTCGAGATGCTCTTCCCCCTCGATGACGTGAATCAAACAGAAGGCAACCCCAAAAAGCCCAATGCGATGGCGTTCATGTATCGCTCGACCGCGCAGGGGCAAACAGGCGAAGATGAACGATCCAACGGGGCGGTGGTGGTGAAAGACTTCCCCGCGCAGACCGTCTTGAGCGTGGCCATCCGGGGCGGGTACGGTCGCTCGCCGTACCTCAAGGCCAGCGAGCAACTGCGTGCCTACTTTGAAGCCCACCCTGACCAGTTCAAAGTCGTCGGCCCGCCGCGCGTGCTGGGTTACAACAGCCCGTTCGTGCCGAGTTTCCTGCGCGTGTCGGAGGTGCAGTGGCCGGTGGAGCAGACCATTGATGATTGATGAATGATGATTGATGATCTCAGAGGGTGAGATGGCCGTGTGGCATTCGGATCATCCCAGCGGTATCACGCCCCCGCGCCCTCGCCGAGCACCTTGACCACCTTGAAGAACGGCGGCTCCTTGTCCGGGGCGTTGGCGAGCACCTTGTCCACGCTCAACCCCTCGTTCACCTTGTCCTCACGCATCACATTCGACAGGTCCATGGCATGGGCCATCGGCTCGACGCCCTCGACGTTGAGTTGGCCGATCTTCTCGGCGTAGCCCAGCACGTTGGCCAGTTTCCTGGCGTGGTGTTCGACCTGATCGGGTGATAATGCCAACCGGGCAAGCTTGGCCACGTGCTTCACCTGTTCCGCGGTGATCGGCTCGTTGGGGGGTTGTTCACTCATTGCCATCCAAAGTAACATGACCGACATGCCCGACGCAAAACTCCTCGAATGCTTCCCCAATCCCGAACCCCGACACGCCTACACCATCGAACACGTCTCGGACGAGTTCACCAGCGTCTGCCCCAAGACCGGCCACCCCGACTTCGGCTCCGTCGTCGTGCGTTTCTCCCCCGCCTCGAAGTGCGTCGAACTCAAAAGCCTCAAACTTTATTTCCAGAGCTTCCGCAACGAGGGCATCTTCTACGAAGCCGTCACCAACCGCATCCGCGACGACCTGGCCAAAGCCATGAAACCCCGCTGGCTCGTTATCGAAACCCACTGGAAAGGCCGCGGCGGAATCCGCTCCACCATCACCGCGACGCACGGACGCGTGCCTGAAGGTATGTCTGATGTCTGAAGGATGATGTCGGAGGCAAAAGCCATTGATGATTGATGAATGATCACTACTGTCCCAACGTTTGATGCAAGAATCATTCTAACTTCAATCAACCGCGCGATCTGCAACGAATCATGACCTGCATCGACTTCAATTCGATCCCATCATGGAGCCTTTCCTCAATGTCAGGAGAGGCTCATGTA
>WGMF01000013.1 GCA_016125215.1 Phycisphaera sp. | reverse complement strand
TTCGGCCGCGTCGTCGGGGCTGTGAAGTGAGATGTCGATGGTGGACTCCTTTCCAAAAGAGCCCACTATCCCAGACCCCACGCGGGAGCGCAACCTAACAAGCGCCTAACGCGCACGAGTTTTTTACGGGATTGGTATTACTACGATTCAGCACCGAGTCAATGCTTCTAAGCGCATAGTTTGTTTTATTAGCGCAAAATTGATAAAATGTACCCATGTCCATTCCTTACAGGCGGTTCCTGGTCGCCCTGGCTGTGGGTTATCCCGCGGGTTTCGAGGACGAAATCGTCCACGGGGCGATCGACTATTCGGACCAGTTCGGCCACTGGCAACTTGCCAGCGCGGGTCACCGGCCTTTCCTGCCCTTCGACGAAATCGACCTCACCGAGATCGATGGCGTCATTGGTTTGTTATGGCCTGAGATGGCAGAGGCCATCGCCCGGGCCGGCGTGGCTGCGGTGAACACCTCCACGCGTATTGCCGAGTTGCCCCTGCCGCGGGTGGGCAATGACGACGAGGCAATCGGCCGAATGGGGGCTGAGTACCTGTTGGGAAAAGGCTATCCCCACTTCGGCTTTGTCTCGGACCCCAATGCCTGGTATTCCCATCGCCGACGGGAGGGTTTTCAGCGTTTGATTCAGGAACGGGCCGGTCAAACGTGCCGGGTGTTGGAACTGGCGAGCAATTCGGAGGAGCAGTCAGAGTCGATGATCAAGCGGTGGCTTGACGAGAACCCACGTCCGATTGCCCTCATGGCGGTCAACGATTCGTATGGTCGGCGTCTCATCAACACGGTAGTCAAAGTCGGCCTGCGCGTGCCGGAGGACGTGGCGGTCCTGGGCGTCGACAACGACCGGTGGGCCTCGACGACGAGCGCGGTACCGATGTCCAGTGTTGCCCTTGATGCGAGGCAGATCGGCTACAAGGCAGCGCAGATGCTTGACCACCTGATGAAAGGCGACCCCGCGCCGCCGCCGGTGTGGGTCCCGCCGATCGGCGTGGTGACCCGGCGGAGCACGGATATCGTGATGTCGGCGGACCCGTTGGTGATCGAGGCGCTGCGTGTCATCCGCGAGCGCTGCGGCCAAACGCTCACGGTCGATGGCCTGCTCGACGTACTGGGCGTCTCGCGTCGCAGCCTCGAGACGCGGATGAAAAAAGCAATCGGTCAAACCCCACAGTCCGCGATCTTCCGGGCACAGGTCGAGAAGTCCAAGCCGATGCTGCTCAACACCCCGGCCACGATGGCCCAGATCTCCGAGGCGTGCGGGTTTCACAGGCAGGAGCGCTTCAGCCTCGTCTTCAAAAGATTGACCGGCCTGACCCCCGGAAGGTTCCGTCAGGAGCGCGGGCTGCGACGGGAGGGTTGAAACGAAAACGGCTATGCACAGGTTGACCATGCATAGCCGCGGAGGAATTAATAATTCACATAGGCGTGGATCGCGAGGAGCTTATCCCCGCCGGCGCACGGTCACGAGCAGACCACCGAGGCTCAGCAGCATGAGTGACATCGGCTAGGGGATGGGGACGGCGCTGCCGACGACATCGATCTCGCGGTAGGCGACCCAGTTCAAGGAACCGATGTCCGCAAAAACAAAACGGATCGCATCCACACCGGTAGCCAGGTACCCGGCGTTGTCGGTCAGCGTGACTTGATTGACTTTGCCACTGGCACCCAATTCGCCGGTTAAAGCGTGTAACGTGGTAAAGCCCGCATCACCCACAACGCTTACAGAAACCGTGTACTCCTGCATGGCGCGGCTGTCGCCCCAATAGGAGAAAGTCGCGATGTTAGCGATGTTGTAGCCAAGGGTATTGACCGACGTATCGAGGCTGAACACGATGGATTCTCCGGTCGCCGCGGCAAAGACCGCGTTGGTGCCATCGGGGTCCAGGTCGTCGACGTCAGTAGTGCCTGTGGCAATCCCGCCCCGGATCAGTGACTTCGACATGGCCAACAAGAACTACCCCGATTGGACCATGGTGCGCAAAGCCCAGGTCGATGTAGCCGATTCAAGCGACCGCTTCACGTGGGTGGACACCGACGACCTCAACGGCAAGACCAATGGCCTGCACTACACCGCCGAGGGGTACAAGGAACTCGGCAAGCGATTTGCGGAAAAAGCGATCGCGCTGGTCAAGCGTTAACACACAGCCGGGAAGCGCTCATCACGATCCGTGTTTCAGGGGCACACCTGTTCACCACTTGCCGGTCAACCGGGCGTTGTTGGCGGGCCACTCGGTGTGATCCTTCAGGTTGACCAGATGCGATGAGCCGTCGAAGGCGGTGAAACTCATCATCCCCTTGTGCGTATCGTCGTAGTAACCCATCATGCGCAGAAATCCGGTGTTGAGCGTACCGTTGCTCCAAGGCAGTTGATTGGGAGCGAAGAACTGGAGCGAAGCGTTGTATTGGAAGTCGGCCCTGTTGTTCTCGGCAAAGAGTAGGGTTTTGCTCAGATTGCTCACGTAGTCAACCGGCCAGGCAAACTCATGGGGTCCGGCGCCGGCGGTGTAGCCACCCTCATAATATTTGTTTTTTGTGTAGTAGAGATTGAAGTGCAGCGCGTTGACGCTGTAGTCCACGAGCGCGTTCTTATCAAACGGCCTTGAGGGGCAACGAAAAATGTTGCTCGACCGGTAGTAGGTGTCGCGCAGGCCGCTGGAGAAAGCCGGGTAGACCGGTGGCAGGTTGAGGTAGGTCGCCAACAGGATGAAAGGGATCCCCCGGCTGTATCCCCCGAACTCACTGGCGTAGTCCGAACCCTCCGCGCCGCGCGGCATACGGTTGAAGTTGTCCACGAGATAGGTCGAGGTCGCCAAGCCGAATTGCCGGGTGTTGCTCATACAGGCGACCTGCCTGGCCTTTTCCCTCGCTGTCCCCAGCGCCGGCAGCAGGATCGCCACGAGTAATGCGATGATCGTGATCACCACAAGTAGCTCGATTAAGGTGAACGCTCTACGCATGGGGTTTTTCGGATGTGAGTTGGAGAATCTGATGGGAAATATGATTCCAGTCGGGCTCGGATCAGGGGCTTGGGGGTTAAGGGTGATGGGTTAACGGCGGCGAACAGGGGTCCGTTTCGCAGCCGATGGAGCAGGGTCGGATTCAGCCGCTGAACGTCAGGCGCGACTTCGCTTGATCATCAACAACCCGCCGAGTCCGAGCAGGGCGAGGGACGCCGGTTCGGGGACGAGCGTGGCGTCGGCGTCGAGTTGGATATTGTCGATGATGGCGTGCGCGGTGGCTGCTGCGTATTGGGTGATGTGGATGGCCAGACGCTCCCCGGCATGGTCGGCTGCGGTGTGGCTTAGGGTGAACAAATCGCTTGCAGTTGAACTCGGAAGGTTGGAGGTTGTCCAACTCCTGAAGTCAGAGGCGAGGACGCTTTGATTGTTGCTGCCGTCGATTGCCAGAAGCTGCACCAGGAAATTGCCCGATCGGTTGGTGACGATCGTGCCGTAGTTAAGTGTGAGCGTATACGCTTCACCCAGGGCGATGGTGTGGTTGAGCATGGAGGCGGTGGTCACCATATTCCAGCCGCCGCCGTTGGAAAAGACCCGGAGAAACTGGTCGCCATACGGCGTGCTGGCCGTCTGGTTGAAGATTCCATTAAGGTCGGGCCTGCCCGTGGTGTAATCCCAGTTCGCCGGCGCGTCCAGCGTGGCCGGATTCGAGGTGACCGGAGATTCGAAGCTGTCTGAGAAGATGATATTGGCGTTCACCGCAGCCGGGAGGGTCAACATGCAGATCGCCATGGCCAAACCGAGGATGCTTTTGCGAGTCGTGGTCATCTTTCAATGCTCCATATGGGTGTCGGTGAAGGCATCACTCAACTCACAGCGGAAGTCGCCAAAGGGCTTGTCACTGCGAACACGTGCAATTAAAACACATGGAAAGAACAAGTCAATGGCGTCTAGCGCAAAGATTTTTATGTTTTGCGCAATCCTGATACAATCCCGTTATGGCTAGGCGTTCACGCCCATTCCGCGTCGCCGTGTTCGGACAGTACCGGACCGATCACCTCTACGCGATCATTCGGGGTGTGATCGAATACGTCGAGCACGCCCGGAATTGGCAGTTGATCGGGGTGGACGGCCAGCCGTTCATGCCGTTCGATCAGGTCGACCTGACCTCGATCGATGGGGTAATCGGGGCGTTTTTCGATCTCGACTGGGCGGAAACCGTCAAACGCGACGACGTGCCAGCGGTGAACATATCCAATCTGATCGCCGACTTGCCACTGCCACGGGTCGGCAGCGATGACGAGGCGATCGGACGGATGGGAGCCGCCCACCTGCTCGAACGTGGCTTTTCAAACCTTGGTTTTGTGGGGTACGGTAATGCGTGGTTTTCGCAGCGACGGCTTGCGGGCTTTCGCACCTGGATCGAGCAAAAGGCCGGACGAACGTGCCTCGTCTGTGACGGCCTGTCCCATCAATCACACGACTGTCAGCAAACCATCAGCAATTGGCTTCGACAGGTGCCCAAGCCCATCGCGGTCATGACGGCAGTGGACCATCTAGGCTACCAAGTCATCGCCGCGGCGGGAGCACTGGGTTTGCGCGTGCCTCATGACGTGGCGGTGCTGGGAGTGGACAACGACCGATGGGCGATGGTGCTCTCGTCTTTGCCGATGTCCAGCGTACAAACACATGGACGCCAGATCGGCTACCAGGCCGCGCAACTGTTGGGCCGGTTGATGGCACGGAAGTCTGCCCCACCGCCGCAGTGGGTTCCACCGGTCGGCGTGGTGACCCGTAAGAGCACGGAAATCGAGTTGTATGACGATCAAGTGGTTGTCGATGCTTTGCATTTCATCCGCGAGCATTGTGATGAGGCGATCACGGTCGAAGATGTCCTCGATCATTTATACATCAGCCGCCGAAACCTTGAGACCCGTCTGAAACGTGCGGTCGGCCTGACGCCTCATGCCGCGATCAGTCAGGCACGCATCGAACGTGCCAAGTCCCTGCTCACCATTTCCGATGCCCCGTTGCACGAGATCGCCCGCGACTGCGGGTTTGACCGACAGGATCACTTCTGCATTGTCTTCAAACGCCTGACCGGCATGACCCCCGGAAGGTTCCGTCAGGAGCGCGGGCTGCGACGGGAGGGGTGAAAATGAAAACGGCTGCGCACCGTTGAGTGATGCACAGCCGGGGAGTGTTGAATGTCTTGTGCGGTCGGCTGTTTTGGGACTCAGGCGCGACGGCGAGCGGGGAACATGACCATCAGGCCACCCCATGCCAGCACCGCCAACGACGCCGGCTCGGGGATGGCCACGCTGACAGTGAAGCTGCCGTCAAGGTTGTCCGTGGCCACAAGCGAGGCGTTCGGATTGGATGCCAGCGCGCCACCGAGACGGAAGCTGTTCCCGAGTTGGCCCTGGATCGTGGTCAGGTCGGGAAGTTGACCGCCCAAGTTGGCTGTGAACGTGCTGCCCACGTCGGTGAAGCTGACGTAGCTCGTTGATAGATTCGTAAAGCCGGCGTTGATCGTGCCCGAGATGTCGACCGTGCCCCCGTTGATGGTGACTTGTACGGGGATACTCGACTCACCCCACGTGGCGACGTTCCGGTCGTTGTTGAGCGTGCCGTCGGAGTTGATGAGGAACTTAAATACAGTACCGCTGCCACGTTTGTCGCGGGACCAGTCGGCGAACTGCGCGTTGACCACCGCGGCTGCTCCGGTGCCGTCACCGACGGTTAGTGTGGTGGTGGTCGCGTCATCGCCCCAGGCCCAAATCTGTTTTGAGGCAGAGTTGCCACTCAGGTTGATGGTGCCATTCTTTACGTAGAGTTGGGGGATCTGCCAGACGCCGCCGCTCCACTTGTTGCTGAGCGTGATCACGTCGGTGGGCATGTAGGACACGGTCGCGGAATCGAAGATGATCAGGTCGTTGTATGTGTTGGTGCCCAACGTGGTGCTGTAATTGGGCACACCATTCGCATCCCAGTTATTCGCGTCATACCAAGGCGTGCTGCCGTTCCCGCCGGTCCATGTGTACGTTGTCGCAGCTTGGGAGAATGCGGCTGTCAATAACAGCGTCAATGTGAAAGTGAGAGTTGATTTGATCACTTTTGCCTCCAATGAAAGAAATGAAATAGAAACCACAGGTTCACCGATACGAATCGAGACGTCCGAATGCTCTGTAGCTGTCGCTTTCAGTCTCAATGCAATCTGACAGAAGCGGGAAGATATGCACCACTGCTTCCGACAAACCTAAAACCAACATACATATGACGCCTTTTCATGTCAAGGGTTTTTTCTCATGGGTTTATATTTTTTTTATCGATCACAGATCGTCGAAGGGATGCCTCGGGGAGCGCAAACCATTACATCTATTGTTTTTAATATGTAATATATCGCGCCAACACGATCTGCTATGATCCCACCCCCCATGAAATCCCCGCTCAAGCGTCACCCAGCCAATCCGATACTCACCGCTCGCGATGTGCCTTACCCCGCGACGTTGATCTTCAACGCGGGGGTGTGCAAATTTGAGGGGCGATACGCCTGTGTCTTCCGCAACGACTTTGGTCGATGGGGTGACACGAAGTTTGACGGGACGAATCTGGGGCTGGCGTTTTCAAACGACGGGGTGAAGTGGAAAGTCGAAGCCAAACCCTGCATGGACGTGGACAAAGCCCGCGCGATGTTGCAGCCGTTGATCCCGTTCCGTGACGCACACAAAGAGATCAAGCGTGTCTATGATCCAAGGCTCACAGTGCTCGACGGTCGGGTCTACATGTGTTTTGCGGTTGATACGCTCCACGGGCTGTGCGGGGGGATCGCGGTGACGGAGGACTTTGAACATTTCGAGGCCATCACGCTCACCGAGCCGGACAACCGCAACATGGTGCTGTTCCCCGACAAGGTCGGTGGGGATTACGTGCGCCTCGATCGGCCGATGCCGGTTTACAGTCACGGCAAGGATCGCTTCGACACGTGGATCAGCCGATCGCCGGACCTCGTGCATTGGGGGCAATCGCGTTGCATCGTCGGCGTCGAGGACCTGGTGTATGCCAACGACAAGATCGGCCCGGGTGCTCCGCCGATCAAAACCAAGCACGGCTGGCTCACGACGCTGCACGCGGTGGACCGGGATGATTCACGCGGCAAGAACGGTTGGGAAAAGAAGTGGGCCAAGCGCTACCATGCGGGTCTTGCGTTGCTCGATTTACACGACCCTTCCAAAGTGATCGCGGTGGCCGGGGAGCCGTTGCTCACGCCCGAAGCGCCTTACGAGACCGGTGAAGGGGCGACGCCGGAGACGGACGGCTTCCGCAACCACGTCATCTTCCCCGGCGGGATGGTTCTCGAAGACGACGGCATGGTGAAGGTCTACTACGGCTCGGCGGATACGACCGAGTGTTTGGCTACGGCCCATGTCGATGAGCTGGTTGCGTTCTGTCTGGCCAACAAATAAGTCAGATTATCGGGCCATGAAAGCTATTTTGACCCAAGGCAGTCCATAATCCGCCAAATATACCGGATTAAGGGTATTTCCGTATACAGTTTTCCTTTTCCTGGGTCGATACATCCCATGTCAGGGGTGGGTCCATGAGTCCAACGTGAAGCGCACGCTGGGCCCCCAGGGCCTGAAATTTCAGCCGTCCTGTCGATAGCGACGGGACCAAGAGGGCTGAGCACACGTGCTTCGCGCGAGCTGTTATCCCATCACGCGAAGCTCGCTGTGTGACCCAAACGCATTGGGCCTGTTGCCCGCGATGCGTTGTCGTCTCATGGGATTGTGCGCGATGATGTTCACAGGTTCTATGAAATCCGTTGCGGACTACGGCAGTCCTCAAAAGCATAGCTTGGACCATTTCGTCCCGGCTATTTGTGTGCGTTTGTAGGTCCAAAGGAGTACCGGCAATGAAACTGACAAAAGCATCCACCCAGGCGGCCTTGGCGCTGGCGTACCTCTCCAGCAGAAAAGATGAGGGGTTCATCCAGGCACGCAACGTCGCTGAGTTCCTCGACGCCCCGACGGACAGCGCCCTGAAGATTCTCCAGACGCTCGCTCGAAGGGGATTGCTCCAGAGCCAGCTCGGCAGGAGTGGGGGGTACCGTTTCTCGGGCGACCCCGATCGGGTCTCACTCCTGCACGTGGTCGAGGCGATCGACGGCCCGATCGTGAGCGATATCCGTATCTCGACCGGGCCACAGGTCGATCGCATGGTCACGGTGCTTCAGTCGGCCTGCGACCACGCGGCGGCGCACATCCGAGAGGACCTCAACCACGTCACCATCGCCGACCTCGCGGGGAAGACGACTCGCAACGCGGACCTGCTGCTGGCGGTCTGAACGTTGTCGGGATTGTGATGGATTGTGTACGTGCCCCGTCGGCTTGCCCGACCGTGATGCAGACGCACGTCGCTCCGCCGTCGATCAAGCCCACCCTCGCCCCCTTGATCCGTCTTGCACACGTCCGATATCGCCTGCGCATCGGGAATTGCCCCAAACACATCTTCACGCCTAAAGCCCGACGCCCGCCCTTCCGATTCAGAAATCTAGGAATGTCGGAACCCTACGTTCTGCGTTCGTCATCCGTTGTGGAGGCAACCGCACATCCGATGACGCCCTCTTCCCGTCGCCCCCGCGCGACCCTATGGAGAAAGCCATGTCCACATCCGCCACCGCCACCGCCCCCAGCGCTCAGGCCGCCACCGAAAACGCCACGCAGCGCGACACCGTCCGCCAGACCGATGGCGAACTCTTACAACTTGTTAGCTTCGTCGTCGGCAACGAGGAGTTTGCCATCCCCATCCTCAGCGTCCAGGAAATCAACCGGATGATGCAGATCACCCGTGTGCCCCAGAGCCCGCCCTTCATCGAGGGCGTCATCAACCTGCGCGGCAAGATCATCCCCGTCATGGACCTGCGCAAGCGCTTCGGCATGAAGGCCGGCGACGCAGGCAACGACAACGACAACCGCATCATCGTCGTCGAGGTCGCCTCGCGCGTGATCGGCTTCACCGTCGACCGCGTCAACGAGGTGCTCCGCATCGGGTCCGAGATCGTCGAGCCCCCGCCCTCGATGGTGGCCGGCGTCGAGAGCGATTACGTCGAGGGCGTCGGAAAGCTCGACGACCGACTGCTCATCCTCCTCAACCTCGAACGCCTCTTCTCCGGCGCCGACCTGCAGAAGGTCGACCAGGCGGTCAAGACCGCCAAGTGATCGGCCCCATTGGTTGAGACCCTCTGTTCAAGAACCCGGAGACGACGCATGCCCCCGACCGCCATCAGGATGACCGACGCCCAGTTCGACAGGCTCCGCAAGATCGTCTACGAACGCTCGGGCATCCACTTCCAGGACACCAAGAAGTACGTCCTCGAAAGCCGACTGTCGCGCCGCGTCGAGGAACTCGAGTTCGATGATTTCGACCAGTACCTGCTCTTCCTGACGACCGGGCCTTATCAGTCCGATGAGTTCCAGGAGATGTTCAACCGCATCACCATCAACGAGACGAGCTTCTTCCGCAACGAGCCGCAGCTCGACGTGTTCGAGAAGCAGGTCCTGCCCAAGCTGCTCGAATCCCGCCGAACCACCAAGAAGCTGCGCATCTGGTCCGCAGCCTGCTCGACCGGGGAAGAGCCTTACACGCTGGCTATCCAGCTCCACCGCTCGCTGGGTGTGCGCCTCGGTGACTGGCACATCGACATCCTCGGCACCGATATCAGCGAAAAAGTCCTCGAGATCGCCCAGGCCGGCCGGTACGCCTCCTACTCGATGCGCAGCATCAACCCGCTCGTGCTCAAGCGTTATTTCAAGGAAGAGAACGGCTCGTACCAGCTCGACCCGACAATCCAGAGCATGGTTAACTTCGAGCTTCTGAACTTCAAGGACTCGATCGCGGCCAGGCGCTTCGGCAGCTTCGACGTGATCTTCTGTCGTAACGTCCTGATCTATTTCGATGACCCCATGAAGCTGCACTGCGCCCGGCTGTTCCACAGCCAACTCGTGGACGACGGCACGCTCTTTATCGGGCACAGCGAGTCGCTGCGCAACGTCAACGTCCCCTTCGAGCCGGTCCCCGTACCCCAGGCTTTTGCATACGTGAAGAAGGCCGCCTAACCCCAGAACGAGAGACGCTATGGCAGGCGATGTCGACCCCAGTCTGATGCAGGACTTCCTCACCGAGGCCGGCGAGTTGATCGAACAACTCGACGCGGACCTCGTCCGACTCGAACAGGAAAAGGACACCGCAAAACAGCAGGAGATGCTCAACTCCGTCTTCCGTGCGCTGCACACCGTCAAGGGTGCCGCGAGTTTCCTGGGCCTGGAAGAGGTGATCCGATTCGCCCACGCCGCTGAGGACGCGCTCAACCGCTTGCGCAAGGGCGAGGTCGCGGTGACGCAGCGCGTGATGGATTCGCTCCTGCGCAGCGTCGACGTGTTGCGGGGCCAGATCGACAGCCTCAACAACAACGAGCCCGTCGAGCAATGCCCCGACGACCTGCTCAAGGCCCTGCGCGCAATCACGACCGGCGAATCCCAGAGCGCCGATGACGGCGGTCAGTCCACAACCGCCGACTCGCAACCGCAGGTCCAGGGCGCTCAATCGACCGAGCCCGAACCGATCCAGTCCAACGCCCGACCGCTCAAGCTCCCCGCGCAGAAGCAGGACCTTGTCGAGTTCATGGTGGCCGACCTCAACGACGCCGGTGCCCAGATCGACCAGTGCCTCGAACAGGCGCGATCGGCCGGCACCCGCACCGACGCCGCGGAACACATGGTCGAACTGGCCGACTCGATGGGCAAGACGGCGGACTTCTTCGAACTGCCCGACCTGACGCAACTCATAGCCGCCTTTGGTGGGGCGGCTGCGAAACTCGCCGACACCCCCGACGTGCTACTCGACGACATGCTCGTCCGCATGGCGGCGGTACGCGAACTGGCAAGACAACAGGCCGAGGCCCTCGATAAAGGTCTCGTGCTCTCATGGCCTACCCAGACGCTCATCGATCGGCTCAACAGCCTGGCACAGGGTCAAAAACTCGACGACGCCGTGGCGGGTAAGCACAGCCAGTGCGTCGAAGGTGTGCTTGCTCTGGACGGTGTGGTCGCGGCTCAGCCGACGGCTCCTTCGAATAATCAACCTCAAGTTAAACAAGACACATCCGACGCGGCCGGGGCATCGGGTTCCACCGATCCGGGTGACGCCGGCGACGGCAACGACAATAACGCCAAAAACCCGGGCGCTTCATCCGCCAAAGCCGGCACCACCGTGGCGGAACAAACCATCCGCGTCGAGGTCGGGCGCCTCGAATCTCTGCTCAACCTTGTCGGACAACTCGTGCTGACCAAGAACCGGTTCCTCGGCATGACGCGCAAGATGCGTGACCTGCACCTGCCGCATGAAACACTCGAGGACATGGCCCAGGCCGCCGGCGAGCTTGATCGGCTCACGGGCAACCTCCAGGTCGGCGTCATGCGCACACGCATGCAGCCTTTGGCCAAGCTCTTCGACCGGTACCCGCGCGTCATCCGTGACATGGCACGCATGACCGAGAAGAAGCTCAACCTCGAACTCGTCGGCAAAGACACCGAGGTCGACAAGAGCGTGCTCGAACTGCTGGCCGACCCGCTCGTTCACATCCTGCGCAACTCCGCAGACCACGGCGTCGAGTCGCCCCAGAAACGCATCGCCGCGGGCAAGAGCGAGACCGGCACCATCCGCCTCTCCGCCGAGCATCAAGGCTCACATGTGCGCGTCGAGGTCTACGACGACGGCAAGGGCCTGGACCGTGATGTGCTCGGCCGGAAAGCCATCGAGAAGGGCCTGACCACCCAGGACGAACTGGCCACCCTCAGCGACGACGAGGTCTTCCGCTTTATCTTCGCAGCCGGCTTCTCCACGGCGGAGAAGGTCAGCGACCTCTCCGGGCGCGGCGTCGGCATGGACGTGGTCCGCACCAACATTGCCAAGCTCAACGGCGTCGTGAACGTCTCGTCCGTCAAGGGCGAGGGCACGACCATCGAGATCCTCATCCCGCTCACCGTTGCCATCATGCCCGCGATGGTCGTGGGCGTCGGGATGCACCTCTACGCGGTTCCTCTCCAGTCGATTATCGAGATCGTTCGGCCCGAGGCCGCGTCGGTGCATTCCGTCAGCGGCCAGCCCGTCATGCGGCTGCGCGACGCGGTGCTCCCGCTGCTGGACATGCGGTCACGCCTGGGCGAGATCGGACCCGAGAACGGCAACCGTTTCGCGGTGGTGGTCGGCGTCGGTCAACAGCGCGTCGGGCTGCTCGTGGACAAGCTCATCGGGCAACAGGAAGTCGTCATCAAGCCTTTGGATGACGAATACACCACCGGCGGGCCGTTCAGCGGCGCGACCATCCGAGAGGACGGCGACGTGAGCCTGATCCTCGACGTGGTTCAACTCATCCGAACCGCGGGCACGGGCCAGGAAAAGGCGGCGGCGTAACAGGTCGATCTTATTACTAGTAACCCCGGAGTGAATATCGTGGAAGCCACATACATTGTCCCCTTCATCAAGAGCGTTCAGAACGTCTTCGGCACGATGCTTCAGACGCAGGTCGAGGTCGGCAATCCGGAACTCAAGAAGGCCGGCTCGCCTGCGTATGACATCTCCGGCATCATCGGGATGTCGGGCGACGTCGAGGGCAGCGTCGTGCTGAGCTTCCCCACCGCCGTGGCCGAACGCGTCGTGAGCCTGTTCACCGGCACCGACATGGACCACGCCCACGACGACTTTGCCGACGCGGTCGGTGAACTGGTCAACATGATCTCCGGCGGCGCCAAGGCGCAGTTCAAGGGCAAGAGCGTCAGCATCTCCTGCCCCTCGGTGGTCATCGGCAACGACCACGTCGTCTTCAACCGCAAGGACGTGGTTTCGATCCACATCCCCTGCACCTCGGAGGTCGGCGACTTCGCGGTCGAAGTCTCCGTCCGTCAAACCACAGCCCCGGCCGGTGCCGGCCAGAGCGCCGCGGCCGCCGTCAAAGCCTGATGCCCTTAACTCAAAATGAAACGGACAAGGATCGAGGAGTGATTGAACTATGAAGATCTTACTCGTTGACGATTCCAAGACGATGCGAAACATCCAGAAGGGCATCCTTACGCAGCTCGGGTACACCGAGGTCCAGGAGGCCTGTGACGGGCTTGATGCGCTGTCGAAAGTCGGCGCGTTCACACCCGACCTGCTTTTGGTGGACTGGAACATGCCGAACATGGACGGCCTGACTTTCGTGAAGCAGTTCCGCGCCAAGGGGTCCAAGGCGCCGATCATCATGGTCACGACCGAGGCTGAAAAGAGCCGGGTGGTCGAGGCCATCAAGGCCGGCGTGAACAATTATGTTGTCAAGCCCTTCACACCCGACGGGCTGGGCGAAAGGATCAAGGAAACGCTGGCGCGCGTCGCGGCGGCGTGAGTTTGGAGTAGGCATACCGACGGGACTCGGGTCAGGGGGGGTGGACACGTTCCACCCATGAGCAAGGCTCCGGCGGTCCAACACGAGGCATCTGTCAGAGTCGTGGTGGCCAGCGACCAATCCGTGGCTGAACTGGTGATCCCACCCGGGTTCCCCCGCGCGATGATTACGCCCGCGTTCTGCCAGGGCGTCATCCGGCAGGCCGGCGTGGACGTGACGCAGGCCACGGTCGATGCGCTCGAAGCGTTGTTAAGCACACCCCTGCCCGATGACAAGGAAACCCGCACGCCCATCGCCTGGCACACGTTGCCTGTCGACGGCGAAGACGGCTGGATCGAGTGGAGCGTTGAGGCCCGCTGCGACAAGCCGGTCGAGAAGCAGGGGCACGAAGTCGCCTCCGTGTCCCACTACGACCGCTGCGCATACATCTTCGTCAAGCCCGGCCAGGTCCTGGGCAAGCTGCATCAGGCGACCACCGGGACCGACGGCCGCGACGTGCTGGGCAGGGTCATCAAGGCCAAGCCCGGCAAGCAGGTCCGGTACGCACACGACGAGTCCATCCTCCGCGATTCCAAGGCGCAGCTCATCGCACAGGAAGAGGGCGTGCTCTGGCGTGACGGGGATCGCTTTGCCATCCGACGAATGATCGAGGTCGACCGCAACGTCGACTTCTCCACGGGCAACATCGAGTTCAACGGCGACGTGGTCATCAACAAGGGCGTGCGAGACTGCTTTGTCGTCAAGGCGACGGGCAAGGTCGAGGTCCACGGCTTGATCGAGGCGGCCACGGTCGAGTGCGGGGGCGACCTCGTGGCCTCGGGCGGGTTTGCCGGCCGTGAACGCGGCCACGCCTCCGTCGGGGGTTCCATGACCGCGCGCTACATCAACAACATCGAAGCCCGTGTCGATACCGACCTCATCGTCGAACGCGAGGTCATCAACTGTCACCTCGTCGTCGGGCACGACATGAAGGCCCCGCACGGTTCGCTCATCGGCGGCGATACCCAGGTCGATGGCGTTGTCGAAGTCGGCACACTCGGGTCGCCCGGCAACGTGCCCACAAGGCTGGTCCTCGGGAAAGTGCCCAAGCTCGAATCCGTCGCCGATTCACTCTCGGGGGTTCTGGGTGAACTCACCGTGCGACGCGACAATCTCGACGCGCAGCGGCTGCAGATCATCAACACCTCCCGCAAGAACCAGATTGCCACGCAGGACAAGGAACGCCTCACCGAGATCATGTTCGAGCTCTCCTCGCTCAACAAGCGCATCAACGACGGCTACGAGGTCCTCGAAGCTCTGCGCGTACGCATCCATGAAAAGAGAACGATCGACCTGAGGGTCGGCAAGCAACTGCATCAGGGCGTCGTCATCGAAATTTTCGACAAGGCGTTCAAGATCATTGAAGACGTTCGCGGGCCGCTGCAGGTCAAGCGGGAGAACGGCGAGATCGTGTACCAGAAAGACCAGTCCAACCCCAGCCTGCTGGCCAAGGTCTCCGAGGTCCGCATGGCGGGGTGAATAGGTTCAACCGATAAACCCGACGAGGTGACGATATGCGAGTGGTTGTGGTCGATGATTCAGCGTTTATGCGGCGCGCGGTCAAGCAGATGCTCGAGTCCGACGGCGATATCGAGGTCGTGGCGTCGGCGCGCAACGGGCGCGAGGGCGTCGAACTGGTCGAGAAACTCAAGCCCGACCTGGTCACCCTCGACATCGAGATGCCGGAGATGGACGGCCTGACGGCGCTTCGGCACATCATGCGCAAGTGCCCGACACAGGTGATGATGCTCAGCTCGCTCACCACCGAGGGCTCGCACGCTGCGCTCACCGCGCTCAAGCTCGGGGCGGCTGACTTTCTGGCCAAGGACATGAGCCAGGTCTCGCTCTCCGTGACGAACATCCAGGACGAACTGGTCCAGAAAGCCCGCCAGCTCGGCGGCGCGGGGAACCGTCGCTTCACCAAGGCTGTCAAACCTACCGCCACGCGCTTCGACCAGCCACCGATCTTCCGCAGCGGTCAGTTCGATGTCGTCTGCATCGGTTCGAGCACGGGCGGCCCGCCGGTACTCGAGACGATCCTCTGCCCGTTGCCCGCGAGCATGAGCGCGCCGGTGGTCGTCGCGCAGCACATGCCCGAGATTTTCACGAGGTCGATGACCGAACGCCTCGGGCGCGAGTGCCCGATGCCCGTCGTCCACGTTGAAGACAACATGCCCCTCCAGCCACGCACGATCCACATCTGCCCCGGCGGCAAGCACACGCACATCACCAAGATCGGACTGGCCAAATATGTCCTTCGCGTCAACAACGAGCCGACCCACGCGGTCTACAAGCCCAGCGTCGATGCGCTCTTTTCCTCGGCGGCAACGTCCACCGCGTCACGCACGCTGGGCATCGTGCTCACCGGCATCGGCGACGACGGCCTCCGCGGGTCGCGCGACCTGCTCCAGGCCAAGGGCACCATCCTGGCCCAGAGCGAGGAGACCTGCGTCGTGTACGGCATGCCCAAGGCCGTGACGGAGAACGGCCTGGTCGCCGCGTCGCTCACCCCCGAGCAGATCGCCCAGTCGCTGGTCACGCTTGGCAAGAGCGCATCCGCCGCGTAACGAACGCCCAGCCACCGCGTGCCCCGGTCCCTGCGCACAAAAAACCCCGCATCTTCATGCGGGGCTGCGAGGTCTAACACATTGTGATACCCGGTTCAGAGTTACTTCTCACCCGACTCGTTCTTGTTTTCGTTTTTATTACCGCCGAGCAATCCGCCCAGGCCCTCGGTGATGCCCTTGCCGACGTCACCGACGCCCTTGCCCACCCCGTCGAGGGCTTTGCCGACTTCGCCGGTGGAGTCGCCCAGGTTCTTGGCCACGTCGCCCACGGTCTTGCCGACCTCGCCCACCACGTTCCCGACAAGCTCCGCGGCCTGCCCGGTGACTTCGATGCCGATGTCCGCCAGGCCGGTGAGGCCCTTGAGCCCTTCGCCCAGCCCGTCCGCGATCGCCCCCGGCAGGAGGTTGCCGGCGTTTTGCAGCACGGAGGTCAGGATCGTCTGCATGATGAGGCTCGACAGTTCGTTGATGTCCGCGCCTTTTTCCGAGTCGTATTTGACGAGGATTTCGTCGATGTGCACGTCGACGGGCCGGGGCTTGGCTGAGCCGATCTGGACGAGGTAGGCGTGGACGTTCACGTCTTTAATGACGATGTTTTCGACGACGAACTGTTTGCTTTTCTTGTTGGGATCGGGCTTGGCGGGTTTCTCGCCTGTTTCGAGTTTCTTGAGGTTGTCCATCAGGACTTTGTAGTTGGCGCTGTCGCCTTTCTTTTCCAGCACCATGTCGATGCCCGAAAGTTCGAGGCTGGGGATCACAATTTTTTCTTTGGTCAGCGAGGAGAGTGGGAGGTTGAGCTCGGCTTTGTCGAGGTTGAGGAAGTGGTCGCCGGCGTCGAAGCCCGCGGGGTTGTCGATGTTGAGCTTGTTCACCGCGAATTGGCCTGAGGTCAAACCGATCTTCACGTTGCCGACGGTCGTGTCGACGCCCAGCGCGTAGGTTGCGCCCTTCTCAATGCCGACCTTGGCAATGTGGTCGACGTAGATGTAAGCCACAATGCCGACGACCAGGATCAGCAGGACCAGGGCCAGGACGATACGGACGAGCCATTTCATGGTGTTCCCCTTTGTCTGGAGAGGTGATTTCGGGTTGGGTGTTGTGTTCCCAACGTGACCACAACCAGTATATAGTGAAACACCCCCAGACATCCCCGTAAACAAAAGGATAGCCCGTGTGGAATCTCACGATCGCTGGATGAATCGGGCCTTGCGTCTTGCGGCGCGGGGCGTGGGTTGGGTTGAGCCCAACCCGATGGTCGGGTGTGTGATCGTGCGTGACGGTCGGGCACTGGGCAGGGGGTACCACAGGCGTTTTGGCGGCGACCACGCGGAGGTCGATGCGCTCAAGGACGCACGCAAGCACGGGCACAACGTGCGCGGCGCGACGGTCTATGTGACGCTCGAACCGTGCTCGCACCACGGGAAGACCCCGCCGTGTACCGATGCTCTCATGGAATCGGGAGTGGGGTCTGTTTACGCTGCGATGCTCGATCCCTTCGAGGGCGCCGCCGGTCGGGGCGTGGCCAAGTTGCGTGAAGCGGGCATCGCGGTCGAAGTCGGGTTGTGCGAGCACGACGCGGCGGAGTTGAACGGGCCTTATGTCCATCGCATCAAGACAGGTCAGCCGTGGGGCATTGCGAAGTGGGCGCAGAGCCTCGATGGGTTCATCGCGCTGCCCGATGGCGAGTCGAAGTGGATCAGCAACGAGGCTTCGCGCAGGCGGGTCCATGCGCTGCGGTCGCGTGTCGATGCGGTGATGGTGGGCATCGGCACAGTGCTCAAGGACGACCCGCTTCTGACCGCGCGAGGGGTCAAAGCCAAGCGCATCGCCCGGCGGGTGGTGGTCGACCCGGCTTTGCGCACCCCGGTGAGCTCGAAGCTGGTGATGACATGCCGTGAGGGGGTGGCGCCGCTGACGGTGGCGGTGAGCGAAATGACAATGGGATCGGTTGCGATGCAGCCACGGATCGCCCAGATGCGAGCGATGGGTGTGGAGGTGATCGCGCTGCCGGGCTTGTCCGTGGATCGTTCTGAGCTCGATCTGTCAACGTTGATGCGCCACCTCACGCAAACCCATCACGCCACAAACGTGCTCATCGAGGGCGGGGGCAAGCTCCTGGGCTACCTCTTTAAGCAAGACTTGATCCAGCAGGCGAGGGTCTTCGTCGCGCCGAAAATCCTGGGGCATGGTTTATCGCCCGTTGCGGTGAGGCCCCCGGGTGTCGCTGCAGGCACAAAGCCGTTCAGACTTCACCGCGTCACACGCATCGAGGACGATGTCCTCCTCGACTACCGCCTCGTGTAAACTCTGAACGACCCGTCTGTCACCGCACGCATGAGTCGAAAGTTCCGCCAGATTAATCCCTCTTGAAGAGCACCCGTGAAACACCGACTCGACGATTCACTGGCCACGCGACTCAAGGTGCTCTCGCCGATGGGCCTGGGCCACCGCAAGCCCAAGCACTTCCGGGACATGCTCAAGGTCATCTGGAAGAACCGCGACAACCTCGGCTACGGCTGGGACGTGCTGACCAAGGGCGTGTGTGACGGGTGCGCTCTGGGCGTCGCGGGCCTGCACGACTGGACGATCAACGGCACGCACCTGTGCATGACTCGATTGAACCTCATGCGCCTGAACACCATGCCCGCCTTTGCCCCGGATGTTTTAGCGGATGTCAACACACTCCGGGGCAAAAACAACCAAGACCTGCGCGAGATGGGCCGACTGGCCTACCCTTACCTCCGCAGGAAAGGCGACAAGGGCTTTACCCGCATCACTTGGGACGACGCGCTCTTGCGCATCGCCTCACGCATTCAACGTTCCACGCCCGACCGCCTGGCCTTCTTCCAGACCTCGCGTGGCATCACCAACGAGGTCTACTACACCGCGCAGAAGCTCGCGCGTTTCCTGGGCACCAACAACATCGACAACGCCGCCCGGCTCTGCCACTCCCCCTCGACCGCCGCGATCAAGTCCGCCATCGGTGCCGCCGCGACCACCTGCAGCTACAAGGACTTCATGGGCAGCGATCTGGTCGTCTTCTTCGGGGCCAACCCCGCCAACGACCAGCCCGTCACCACCAAGTACCTCCACAAAGCCAAGAAGCTCGGCACCAAGATCGCCCTCGTCAACCCCTACCTCGAACCGGCCATGACGCGCTACTGGGTCCCCTCCGAGTGGGACTCCGCCGTGTTCGGCACCAAGCTGGCCGACTACTGGTTCCCCGTCTCCAAGGGCGGCGACATCGCATTCCTCTACGGCGTGCTGCGCATCCTCTTCGAGAACATGTGGTACGACCCCCAGTTCGTCGAACAGCACACCTCAGGCTTCGAGGCGCTGCGCGACGCGGCTTGTGCCTGCACGTGGGACGAACTCGAAGCGCAATCGGGACTCAAGCGCCAGAGCATCGAGGAGTTTGCCACGCTCATCCGCGATGCGAAGACGGCCGTGCTCGTCTGGAGCATGGGCATCACGCAGCACACGTTCGGCGGCGACGGTGTGCAGATGGTCATGAACCTCGGCCTGACCAAGGGTTTCGTCGGGCGCGAGAAGTGTGGCCTGATGCCGATCCGCGGTCACTCGGGCGTGCAGGGCGGCGCGGAGATGGGCGCCTATGCCACCGCTTTCCCGGGGGGCAAAACCGTCAACGAAGAAAACGCACGCACCCTCTCGGAACAATACGGCTTCACCGTCCCGGCGGCACCGGGCATCATTGCCACCAACATGGTCGAAGCCGGCCAGCGCGGCGAGCTGGACCTGCTCTATTGCTCGGGTGGCAACTTCCTCCGCACACTGCCCGACCCTGAATATGTTGCCAAAGCGATGGCCAGACTCCCCCTGCGGGTGCATGCCGACATCATCCTCACGGATCAGATGTTGATTGAGCCAACACGAGATGATGGGGAGGTGATCCTGTTGCCCGCCAAGACGCGTTACGAGCAGGACGACGGCGGGACGCAGACCTCCACCGAGCGCCGCATCATGTTCAGCCCCGAGATCCCCCGACAGGTCGGCGAAGCCCGCGCGGAGTGGAAAATTTATCTCGACATTGCCAAAGCGGTGGACCCCGAGCGGGCAAAAACACTCGGCTGCGAAACCGGTCAGGCCATCCGAGAGGAGATCGCGCGCATCGTCCCGATGTACGACGGTATCCAGCACCTCAAGAAGACAGGCGACGCGGTGCAATACGGTGGTCCACACCTGTGTGCCGGTTGGAAGTTCGACACGCCCGACGGCAAGGCGCATTTCAAGCCGGTCCCCTTGCCGGACAACACGCTGCCCAAAGGCAAGTTCCACTGCGCGACGCGCCGGGGCAAGCAGTTCAACACGCTCATTTATGCCGAGGTCGACCCGATCAACGGTGCCCCGCGCGACGCGGTCCTGATGAACACCGACGACGCGGCCCGCCTGCACCTCAAAGCCGGCGACAGGGTGGCGCTGGTGAATGAACTTGGGCGTTACGAGGTGCGGGTACACCTTGCGGCCATCGCGCCGCGCAACCTGCAGGTCCACTGGCCCGAGGGCAACGTCATCATCCCGCGTGGCCTGGTGGACAAAGCCGGCGGCGTGCCGGACTACAACGCCGTCGTGAGCGTGGAACGGTTGTGAGGATCGTTGAGCCTTGAACGGGTTATCATGTTTTCATGGCTGGTGAAGCTGCGGAGAGCTCCATGTCAGACAGCGCCCCGATCGGGCTGATTGCCGGCGAGGGGCGGCTGCCGATCCTCTGTGCGCGGGGGATCAAGGCGGCCGGCCGCCGTTCGGCGTGTGTCGGGTTGATCGGGCAATACTCGGCTGATCTGCCCGGGCTGTGCGATTTTTTTGACACGTCGGGCATCATCCGCATCGGGCGGTGGATCAGGCTCCTCAAGAAGTGGGGCGTGCGTGAGGCGGTGTTGATCGGGCGTGTCCGCAAGACGAAGATGTACGACCCGTTTGTGGCGTTCCGTCAGATGCCCGATTGGCGCGCCGCCAACCTCTGGTATCGTGTCCTGCGTCACGACCGGCGGTCCGACACGCTCCTTCGCGCGGTGGCGGACGAACTGGCCAAATGCGGGATCACGCTCATCGACTCGACACGCTACATCCCCGAACACGTTGCAGACCTGGGCGTGATGACGAAGGTCAAGCCCAGCCCCGGTCAGCTCAAGGACATCGAGTTCGCGTTGCCCATCATCGCGCGCATGGGTGAGCTTGACATCGGCCAGGCGGTCTCGGTCAAGGACCGAGAGATCATCGCGGTCGAGGCGATCGAGGGGACCGACGCGCTGATCGAGCGCACGGGGCCGCTGTGCAAATCAGGCAAGTGGGTGCTGGTGAAGGTCGCCAAGCCGATCCAGGACATGCGGCTGGACGTGCCGGTGATCGGGATGACGACGCTCGAGAAGCTGCGCGCGGCGGGGGGCAGCTGCCTGGCAATCGAAGCGGACCGAACCATCATGGTGGACAAGCCCCAACTCATCGAAGCGGCAAACGAGTGGGGCATCGCGGTCGTGGGCGTCGCGGTGGCGTCGGCTGCGGTGCCCGTTCAATCGGATGTCTCCCGACCGACGGGCCTGGCGTGAAACATCTTTCTTCACGGGTCTACCCTCCCTTGCAATCGTGGCTGGTATTGATACTTTCTCCCTTTCACGCGGGCGCCTGACCCGTAATTAACAAGTGTTTTTTCACATCGAGCACCCCACATGGCCAAGAGCAAACGGTACAAGACAGCGGACGAGATCAAGGTTGGCGTCATCGGTTACGGCGGCGCGTTCAACATGGGCAAGCAGCACCTTGAGCAGATGAAGCAGGCGGGCATGACGCCCGTGGCGGTGACTGAGATCGACGAGTCGCGCCTCGCCGTGGCCTCGACCGATTTCCCCGGCATCCAGACCTACACCAAGGTCGCGGACATGCTCAAGAAGTCGGACGTCAACCTCATCACGATCATCACCCCGCACAACACCCACGCCAAGCTCGCGCTGCAGTGCCTTCACGCCGGTCGGCACGTCGTGTGCGAGAAGCCTTTGGCCATCACCACCGCTGAGTGCGACAAGATGATCGCCGCCGCGAAGAAGAACGGCGTCGTGCTCTCGACCTACCACAACCGACACTGGGACGGATGGATCATGCAGGCGGTCAAGGAGGTCGTGGAACAGAAGGCGATCGGCGAGGTCGTCCGCGTCGAGGCCCGCATGGGCGGTTACTCCAAGCCCGGCGACTGGTGGCGCACCAGCAAGACCGTCTCCGGCGGGATCCTCTACGACTGGGGCGTGCACCTGCTGGAATACACCCTGCAACTCATCGACTCCGAGATCGTCGAGGTCTCCGGCTACGCACACAAAGGATTCTGGGGCCCGCAGACCAAGTGGGGCACCGACGCCAACGAAGACGAGGGCTACGCGGTGGTGCGTTACAAGTCCGGCCAGTGGTCGACGCTGCGGATCACGAACATCGACGCAAACCTGGTCCCCGGGCAGCTCGAAGTCACCGGCACGCTCGGGTCCTACGTGATCCAGTTCGGAACGCGCACGATCCACAAGGTCGTTGACGGCGAAACGATCACCTCCAAAGCCAAGAACCCCAAGGCCGAGGGCTACCGGCTTTACCAGAACATCGCCGACCACCTGACCAAGGGCGAGAAACTCATCATCACCCCCGAGTGGGCACGTCGGCCGATCCATATCCTCGACCTGGCTGACCAGAGCGCACGCAAGGGTGTGGCGATGAAGGCCAAGCACAAGTAGTCCACACAGACGAACGACGACACCCCGACTCCAACCCGACAGTGTGCCAACACACGTGGTTGTGTCCGAGGTGTCTGTGACGCCTGTCGGCATTACAATGGCCCCCAACCCTTGAGGGGTACATCATGAAGATCGCAGAGATGGGTGGTGGCCGTGAAGCCGGCGTCGCCGACGCGCCCGACCCGGTCATCGCGGACAACTATGCGAAGGTGAAGGTTCTCTCGTCGCCGTTGTGTACCGAGTTCCAGTTCAGGGACCGGGAACGCCGGGGTTGCTTCGGGCACGAAGCGGGCGGCGAGGTTGTCGAGGTTGGCCCGAAGGTGCGTCACGTCGCGGTGGGGGACCGCGTGGTGGTGATGCCCCAGAACTCCTGCGGCCTGTGCGAACTCTGCCGATCGGGTGAACACATCTACTGCCGATCGCCACGCAAGGCCCTGGAGGTCTGCTCGTCCCAGACCGGCCGGGACACCGCGGCGCAGTACGTGATCCAGCAAGACTGGCTCTTGATGAAATACCCCAGGAGCATCCCCGACGACCACGCGGCCATGGCGTGCTGTGGGTTCGGGCCATCTTTTAATGCGATGCAGTCGATGGAGGTGACGGCCGGCGACACGGTGCTCGTGGCGGGGCTTGGGCCGGTCGGGATGGGGGCGGTGATTGTCGCGCTCCATCGCGGCGCGAAGGTGATCGGCGTCGATGTCAGCGATTACCGTCGCAACCTTGTCTTGGAAATCGGCGCCTCTTACGCCTTCGATCCTACGGACCCCGATGTCGATCAGAAGGTCAGGGACGTGACGCCCGGCGGTGTGGGGGTCCATGCCTCGGTCCAATGCACGCGCGTCGAGGGTGTGGGCAAGTTTATGACCCGTGTGACACGCGCCCGGGGCGGGGTCGCGTTCATCGGTCAGGGCGGGACGCTCGACATCGCGCCGCTCGTCGGCAAGGGGCTGCGGCTGTTCGGTTGCTGGCACTGGAACCACCTCCGGGATTCCGAGCGCATGCTTGCGACCATCGCCGGTTCAGCTGACCGCATCAACAAGATGATTACCCACACCTTCCCGCTCTCGGGCATTGAAGAAGCCTTCAAGCTTCAGGTCGCGGGCCAGTGCGGGAAGATCGTGCTCCACCCCTGGGAAGAGTGACGCCATGAAGACCATCGCCATCACGGGTAAGAAGTCCTGCCGTATCGTCGACAAACGCAGGCCCACCGCCAAAGAAGACTACGTCGTGGTCAAAATCCACACGGCGCCGCTGTGTACCGAATACACCGACTACCGCGACGGCTGCACTCGCGCGGAGTTCGAGCGTGGGGCCGAGTCACCGGATTGTCTGGGTCACGAGGCGGCAGGTGAAGTGGTCGAAGTCGCGCAACCGGGCAAGGTGAAGGTCGGCGACCGTGTCGTCGTGATGCCCGGCTTCTGGTGCGGCAAGTGCCGGTTCTGTCTGTCGGGGGAGTATATCCATTGTCAACACCCGCCCGACCCGCTGAAGGTCTGCGGTTGTGAAGCGGGGGCCGCGGCCTATGCGGAGTATTGTCTCAAGCAGGATTGGTTGCTCCTGCCGATCCCCGAGGGGATGTCGTACGATCACGCGGCTATGGCGTGCTGCGGGCTTGGGCCTGCGTTTAATTCCACGCAGAAAATGGCGGTCAACGGGCACGACACGGTGCTCATCGCAGGCACCGGGCCGGTGGGTTTGGGTGCGGTCATTGCCGCGAACTATCGCGGCGCAAGGGTGATCTCACTGGGTCGCAACGCTTACCGTACCGAGCTGGCTTTGAAACTCGGCGCCGAGGCTGTGCTCGATCCGCAGGACCCCAAGACCCCCGCGAAGATTCTCGAAATGACCGGCGGCGAGGGCGCATCGAAATCCATCGAGACCACCGGCTTTCACCTCTATATGGATATCGTGATGAAGGCCACACGCCGGCGAGGGCACATCGCCATCGTCGGCGAGGGCGGAGACTACCCGCTGCCCATCAGCGACGGCATGATCCGCACCGGGCTGACGCTCCACGGCATCTGGCACTGGAACCTGGCCGACGCACCCGACATGATGAACATGATCAGCCGCGTCGGTGACAAACTCGACACACTCATCACGCACCATTACCCGCTCGACAAGATCGAGGACGCCTGGAAACTTCAACTCACCGGCCGGTGCGGGAAGGTGATCCTCCACCCGTAACACAATCAATCCAGATTTATTTCAAACAAAGGGGACCCGATCATGACCGAAGGTAAACAGTGGGTTCAACTCGAAGGCGGCCAAGGCCCGGGCAAGGGCAAACACATCGTCTTCATGTCCGGCGACGAAGAGTACCGCTCCGAAGAGGCGCTGCCCATGCTCGCGCAGGTCATGGCCAAACACCACGGCTTCAAATGCACGGTGCTTTTTGCCATCGACCCCAAGACCGGCCACGTCAGCCCCAACGCACAGACGAACATCCCCGGCATGCACCACCTGGCCACAGCCGACATGCTCGTCATGCTCATCCGTTTCCGTGAGCTGCCCGACGCCGACATGAAATATTTCGTGGACTACGTCTTCTCCGGCAAGCCCGTCATGGGCCTGCGCACATCGACCCACGCCTTCCAGTATCAGCGCAACCCCAACAGCCCGTACGCGAAATACGACTGCGAAAACAAAACCTACGACGGCGGATTCGGGCGACAGGTGCTCGGTGAAAAGTGGGTCGCTCACTACGGCCACCACGCCCACGAAGCGACGCGCGGCATCCCCAACAGCTCAAGCACCAACCACCCCATCCTCAAAGGCGTCGGCCCGATCTGGTGCCCGACCGATGTTTATGAAGTCCACCCTCCGAGCGACGTGCGGGTCCTCGTCGATGGTCACGTGCTCACCGGCATGGACCCGAGCGACACCAACAAGCCAGGGATGCCCCCGCTGCCCGTGGCCTGGATACGCGAGCCTAACCCCCAGAAGGGCACCGGCCGCGTTTTCTGCTCGACCATGGGTGCCGCCATCGACCTCAAAGACCAGAACCTCCGCCGACTGCTCGTCAACGGCATCTACTGGTGCATGGGCATGGAACAATCCATCGACCCCACACGCAGCGTCGACCCCGTCGGCGCGTACAACCCGTCGTTCTATGGCTTTACCAAGGTCTCGACGGGCAAAAAGCCCGAAGAGTTTTTTGCATAGGGAGTCGCTCGCTCTGACCGGTCACCGCCCCGGCCCGACGGTGATGCCGCGCCTTTCGAGAAGCGTCCCCTCTGCCAGGTAAAGATTCACAAGGGCCACACGGTAGGCAACAGCCGCCTCGGCCTCGCGCACCCGGCTGGCAATCAGGTCGCGCTGCGCCAGGGCCACGTCCAGGGCTGTGCGCGTGCCCACATCGAAACGCTCCCGCTCTGCCTGACTGGTCAACTCCTGAAGGCGCCGGGTCTGGGCCGACGCGGCGACCTGTTGTTTAGCACGGTCCAGCTCGTTGAGCGCCACACGCAGTTCGTAACGCACAAGTTGTTCGAGGTTCGCCACCGCCGCGGCGGACTGGGCACGGGTCGTGCGCGCAGCAAGGTCCCGGCCTTTGGCGGCGCGGTTGCCCAGGTACTGACTCAAGCGCACGCCCACTAGCGCGTCGTAGTCGTTGCTGTCCATGTCCCTGAACGACCCGGAGAATGTCGAGCCGTAGCCCGACTTGCCAAGCTCGGCAAAGAGCTCGAGCCTCGGCAGCAGGCCGTTGCGGGTGACCACGGTTTCGAGGCGGTCCTGTTCAAGGCGCAGGCGTGACTCATTGAGGTCGGGTCGGCTGCGCAGGGCAAGTGCGGTGCGGTCGTCGAGGCTCTCCGTTGGGGGATCGCTCTGGTCCGACACGAGCGGTGTTTGGATGACAACCTGGATATCCAGATCGTCCCGGCCGGCGGGGTTGAGGATACGCAGCAGCTTGAGCCGTTTGGCCTGTGCGTCGCTCATCGCGTCGATCAGGTCCTGCTTGCGCAGCGCGACCTCGGACTCGGCGGCGGCGGACTCGGCCTCGGGCAGCACCCCGACCTCGATGCGCTGCCTGACCTCGTCGAGTTGTGACCGCGCGACCTTGAGCGATTCCTCAAAAATCTCGTTTCGTCGAAGCGCCAGCGCGTATTCCCAGTAGGCGATCTCGGCCTCGGCGACGAGGGCCTGCGTCACCCCGCGCAATTCGTATTGGGAGGCCAGCGTGTCCAGCCGGGCCTGCCTGACCGACGCCAGGTTGACCGCCGGCCCGAACCCGCGCAACAGTTGTTGAGTGACGGTCAACCCGACTCGGGCCTGTTGCAGTTCGGGCGATCGAGAGGAGATGGTCCTGCGTTGCGAGACGCCCAGTTCGTATCCGGTGCCCGTGGGCAGTTCCTGTCGGACGCCTGCCGAGACGTTGCCCTCGTCCGCGGTGACGGAAAAACTCGTGCCGGTGGAGCGAGCCACCTCCGTGCCGCGCTCGCGTGAGAACGAGGCCTCGCCGAAGAGTTCGGGGTCGAAACGTCCGCGTTCGATCATCTCGAAGGCCCCGGTGATGACGGGCTGGTGCCGGGAGACCGCGATCTCACGGTTGTGCGTGATCGCACTGAAGACCGCCTGTTCGACGGTGAGTTCGACCTTGCCGTCCTCGACCACGATGGCGGGGGATTCTTTTGAGATTTCGTTGGGTTCGGTTTTGACTTGCGCTTCGGGTTCGACGTGTTGTGACTTTTCCACGTCCACGTCAAACGCCCGCCACCGGTCAACGGGTGTGCAGCCACATGTCAGGATGACAAGAAGACAGAGCCCCGTTAACCACGGAGACAAAGAAATAATCCTGCGCGTGGATACAGGAACCGCAGATTTCGCAGATGACACAGATTCAGGGCAATGACTCCCGAACCCCAATCTGGTTTGATCTGCGAAATCTGCGCAATCTGCGGTTGCTCCCCCGCTCCCGATATTTCTTGCGTGCTTGTAACGATTCACCGTGATAGATGTCGTTAGCCTCATACCTCCCCCTTTGCGTTGGCCTTGCCCCGTGCGTGGAAGAGCGTGTAGATCACGGGGATGAGCACGAGGGTGATAAGCGTGGAAGCGGTCAGCCCACCTACGACGGCGCGTGCAAGCGGGGCCTGTGCGTCCGCCCCCTCGCCGATACCCAGCGCCAACGGCACCAGCCCGAGGATCGTGGTCAGTGTGGTCATCAGGATCGGCCGGAGTCTTCTCCTGCCCGCCTCCGCCGCGGCCTCGAACGTCTCCATCCCCGCGCGGCGCAGTTGCCCCGCCTGGTCCACGAGCAGGATCGCGTTGTTGACGACGATGCCCCCGAGCATGATGCACCCGATGTACGACTGCACGTTGAGCGTGGTGTGCGTGACAAAGAGCGTGACGAGCACGCCGATCGCCGCCAGGGGCACGCTGAACATGACGATCAGCGGGTCGATGAGCGATTCATACTGGCAGGCCATCACCATGTAAACAAGCACCAGCGCGAGGGCAAGGCTGACGATGAGTTCGTTGAACGCGCTCTTCTGTTCCTCGTAGTTGCCGGCCACGCGCAGGTCGTACCCGACCGGTCTTGGGATGCCGTCGATTTCCCGCAGAGCGTCCGCCGCGACCGAGCCGGTGTCCCGCCCCGAGACGTTGGCGGTCACGGTGACGAGGCGCTGCTGGTTCTTTCGGTTGATGAGGATCGGTCCGCGGCCGCGCTCGGTGTCGACGATGTTGCGAAGCGCCACGTGCTTGCCCGTCGGCGTGGTCAGGGTCAGGTCGAGTACCTGATCGATGGACAATTTCTCCGCGTCGCGCAGCTGCACGAGGATGCGGTACGAGTTGCCCTGGACCTGGTAATCCCCCGCCCGCGTCCCCGCCACCGCCGTCTCCAGCGCTTCGGTCACCTGTCGCACGGACAGCCCCAGCGCCGCGGCCTTGTCACGGTCGACACGCACCACCTGCTGCGGCACGCCCGGCTCACGGTCCGAGTCGATGTCGGTGATACCGGGCACGTCCTTGATCGCTTCCATGACACGTCCCGCGAGCAGGTTGAGCGTATCGATGTCGTAGCCGCGCACCTCGATGCTCAGGCCCTCGTCGCCGCCGAGGATGCGTTCGAGGATGAACTGGCCCTGCGGCGCCCGAGTGCGGACGGTCATGCCCGCGACTTGGCCATCCAACTTTTTACGGATGTCAGCGGCGACCTGCGTGTTGGACCGCGAGCGCTGCGCAGCGGGCTTGAGGGTGATGCGCATCTCGCCCTGCGCCGAGTTGGCCGATTGGTAAGACGAGCCGACGTTGGTCGTCCACGCCACGAGGTCGTCACCGATTACGTCGAGCACAATGGATTCCATCTTCCTGGTTTGTTCATCGAGCAGGTCCAGCCGGGTGCCGACCTCCATCTCGCCCGTGACGCGGACCTCGCCCTCGTCGCTGGGCGGTAGGAACTCGGTGCCGATCATCGGCGTGAGCACGAGCGAGCAGGCGAGCATGACCACCGCCAGGGCGACGACCGTGGGCCGATGGTGCAGCGCGTGGCGCAGCAGGTTACGGTAAGCCGTATCGAGATTGTCAAAGACACGGTCGGCGGCGATGGTCACACGGTTGAGCGTCCCGCCGCCGGGGTCGCGCGAGCGGGGCGGCTTGCTCAGGAGCTTGGACGCAAGCATCGGCACGAGCGACAGCGCCACCACCAGCGAACAGAGCAGCGAGAAGACGATGACGTAGGCCAGCTCTTTGAACAGGATGCCCGTGACGCCGCGCACGAAGACCAGCGGCAGGAAGATGACGAGCGTGGTGAGCGTGCTGGCGACGATGGCGGCCCCGACCTCGGTCGTGCCGTGGACCGCGGATTCGACGGCGTTTTCGTGTTCCTCGCTGCGCCTTCGGAAGATGTTTTCGAGCACGACGATCGAGTTGTCGACCATCATGCCCACGCCCAGCGCCAGCCCGCCGAGGGTCATGAGGTTGAGCGTGAAGCCGCCGAAGAAGATCAGCGCGAAGGTGGCAATGATGGAAATGGGGATCGAGAGGGCGATGACGATTGTGCTGCGGAAATTACGGAGGAAAAACAGCAGCACGAGGATCGCCAGCAGCCCGCCGTAGAGCACGGAGTTGGCCACGTTCTGGATCGAGCGTTCGATGAAGTTGCCCTGGTTGATGACGGGGACGACATGAATCTGGGGGTAGTCGTGGTTGACGCGTTCGATCTCGTCGAGGATGGCGCGGGCGACCTCGACGGTGTTGGCGTCGGCCTGTTTACGGATGCCGATGCGTAGGCCGCGCGTGCCGTTGACGCGGACGATGCGGTCGAGTTTCTCGTAGGTGTCTTTGACCTGAGAGACCTGCCCGAGCGTGACGGGCGCCCCCCCGCGCACAGCCACCACGGTCTGGCGGATTTCATCGAGTGATTTGAACTGGGCCGGCGCGCGGAGCGTGACCTCATATCGGCCCTCCTCGATCGACCCGGTGGGCAGGTCGAGGTTGGCGTCACGCAGGGCGCGGGTGATGTCGTCGAGTGGAAGATTGAGCGCGACGAGCCGGGGCAGGTCGAGTTCGACGCGGACCTCGCGCACGAACCCACCGAAGAGGTCGGCCTGTGCCACGCCGGGCACCTGCGCGAAGCGGTAGCGCACTTGTTTATCGATCAGATCGGTCAGCTCCACGGGGTCCAGGTCGCTGGCGATGCCGATGATGACCACGGGGAAACTGGCGATGTCGAACTTGCTCACCCGCGGTCGGACCACGCCGTCGGGCAGCTCGCTGACTTCGTCGTCGAGCCTGTTCTGAACATCCTGCGCCGCAACATCGATGCTGGTGCCCCACGTGAAGGTCACGCGCACGTCGCTTCGTCCCTCGGAGGAGATGGAAGTCATCTCCTCGATGCCCGGCACGGTGCCGATGACCTCTTCAACAATCTGCGTGACGAGTCGCTCCATCACCTCGGGGCTGGCGCCCTCGTACTCGGTCCTCACGGTGAGGGTGGGCAGTTCGATGTCGGGCAACAGGTCGATCCGCAGGCGAGAGAGCGCCACCGAACCCACCACGATCACAATAAGCGTCACCATCGTGGTGAAGACCGGTCGATTGACGCTGAATCGTGGGAGGGTCATGGCGTGAGGTCGTTGGCGGGTGCCTGCTCGGTGGACAGGGCGTGGACCTCCGACCCGTCACGGATGAGTTGTTGCCCGAGCGTGACCACGCGTCCGGTCAGGTTCTGGCCGATCACCTGCACGCGCTCGCCGTCGTGGATGCCCGGCTGGACAGGGACCCATCGCACGTGACTGTCACGGTCATCGAGGACAAACAAGCCGGTCTGGTTGTCGCGCTGAGTCAGGGCGGCAAAGGGCACGATCACGGCGTTCTGTGCGGTGTCGAGGACGACCCGTGCCCGCACGAACATGCCGGGCTTGAGCAGATGCTCGGGGTTGGCCACGGTGATCTCGATCCGGGCCTGCCTCGAGTCTTCCTCGAAAACGGGCGAGACCCGCGCGACCGTGCCCTCGAATGACCGTCCGGGGTACGCGTCGGTGGCAAGGGTGACCTCCTGGCCGATCACGAGGCTGGCGTAGTCTTTTTCAGTCACGAAGATCACCGCCTGCAGCGGGTCGAGCTGGACGATGGTCATCAACGGCGCACCGGCCGCGACCGTGTCTCCCTCCTCCAGCAGGCGTTGGGCGACGGTGCGTGTGGTGTCGCCGCCGGTCCAGTTCGCGGTGATGCGGGTGTAGCTCAACCGGATGCGTGCGGTCTGGAGGGTGGCCTCGGCACGGGTCACCTGAGCCCGGGCGACCTCGAGCGCAGCACCCTTGGCTAAAGCGTCGGCCTGGGCCGCGTCGAACTGCGATTCCGACGCCACGCCCCGGTCCTGCAAGGTCTTCACTCGGTCGCGCTCACGCTGCGCAAGCGTCAACTGGTTCCCGGCCTCGCCCAGGTTGGCTTTAGCGACAGCCAGCTCCGCCTCGGCCTGGGCCTGGGCCTGTTCGTATTCATCGTTGTCCAGCTCCGCCACCACCTGCCCGCGTTGGACGCTGTCGGACAGGTCAACGAAGAGTTGCTCGATGCGACCGCTCACCTTCGGTGCGACAAGAAAAGAAGCGGGGGACTCGAGCGTGCCGCTGAAGGTGCGTTTGAGTTCGATCTGGCCGACGACCATCGGCTCGACCTCGACGGGTGCCGGTCCCGTGCTGGATCGCCCCGGCCCGCTCTGGGCCTTGCCGATGCGTGACCACACGAGATAGCCCAACGCGCACACCGCGATCAACAGGATGACCCAGCAGGATTTCAAAGCGGCGGTTTTGAGCATATCGACCCGTGCAATGCGGGAAAGACCCTTTTCAACCATAGACTATACGCACAAGGCCTCGACTTATTTCAATCCCGACAGGTTGGGGCCGGTAAACTCAACAAGATTGGTCCCCCCCCCGGAATCCCCCGGGGCCCACCGGACCGACCGGCGTGGACCCATCGTGATCGTGTTCCCGATGGCTGGATCACGCACCAGGAGCCACGACGATACAGCAAACGAGCCATCCACGAAACGTCGGGACATCTCCCTCACGGTCGCGGCTCTTTTTGCTGACAACTCAAGGGTCAATAAGATTGCGGGACTCAGACGTGAACGTTCGTAAGTGTTTGTATGCTTGATAAGGGGCACAAGTAAAGCCTATGGAACTTGAGTACAAACGCGATTTCGATCATGTCCGGGAATGCTGGTCGGCTTTCTGGCGTGGACAGAGCCCGCGACCGATGTTGCACGCGGTCGCGCCCAAGACCGGGATCGCACCGGTCAGCAAACCCCGGCCGTATGACTGTGCGTTCGGCGACCTCGACCCGATCATCGAACAGGCGCTCGCCTGGGCCTCGACGCACGACTTTCTGGGTGACGCGGTCCCGTATCTCATGGTCACGCTCGCGCCGGACCACTTCGCAGCCCTGCTCGGGGCTGAGATCCACCGCAACCAGGCCGGCGGCACCAACTGGGTCGAACCTTGCCTCACTACGCTCGATGACGCGGATATCCGATTCCAGCGTGACGGTCGGTGGTGGCGGCGGACGGTCGAGTGTGTCGAAAAGTTCCGTGCCCGGTGCGACGGCAAGATCATCATCACCGGCACCCACCTGCAGGGCGGGCTGGACTGTCTGACCGCGCTCTACGGCACGCAGAATCTCCTGTTGGACCTGGCCATTGCCCCGGAACTCGTCCACCGCGCGCTGGGCCAGATCGACACCGCGGTGTGCGAGGTCCGCAAGGCGATGTCGGACCTGCTCGACATCCCCCGATGGGGCAGCCTGAATCGGTTCGGGATGTATTCCACGGGGATCATCGACGTGCCGCAGTGCGACGTGTCGTGCATGGTCAGCCCAGCGATGTTCAATGAGTTCGAGTTGCCCCACCTGGCCCGCGAGATCGACAGCACCGACGCAAGCCTCTACCACCTCGACGGCCCGGGCGCGGTGCAACACCTTGATAGTCTCTGTTCGATCGACAAGCTCGACATGGTCCAGTGGATGCCCGGTGAAGGTCATTACGACGACGACCACACCGCACTCAACGCCAGGATCGACGCGCTGGGCAAGGGCCAGATCTTCCAGCCGTATTACAGGCTGTCGGAGTCAGACATCACCCGCACCTGGGAGACGTTCCGATCCCGGAAGCTTTACTTTATGCTTGACGCGGAATCTTGTATCAATCTCTCGAATGACTATGAAATCAACCCACATGCTTAGCGACCTGGACCTCTATCAATTCGACCTCAACGGCTACGTGATCCTGCGCGGGGCGCTGGGTCTGGATGAAGTAGCCGAACTGGAAAGGCAACTCGACGCGATCCCGCCGATCAACCCCAACAAGTGGTTCGGCCACGTCCACCGTGAAAACCTCCCTGAAGAGCGTGGCGTCAGCCTGCAACAGATCTACGAAGCCGGACCGGCCTTCGAGAAGCTCATCGACCATCCCGCTTACTTCGAGCACCTCAAGGCGTTCATCGGCAACCAAGACGACTTCGACTCGCACCACGGGCCGATCTACATCGACGAGTGCTTCGGCCTGATCCGCGGCCCGGGCGGGTTCATCGGGATGCACTCGGGCGGGTTCAAGCGGACCAAACGCACACAGTTCCGCTACCACAACCACGAGTTCCACTGCGGGCAGGTCAACGTCTTCATCCCGCTGACCGACATCGGCCCGGGCGACGGCGCGACGCTCGTCGTCCCCGGCTCGCACAAATCAAACTTGCCTTACCCCCGGAAGAATCCACAGAGCACACCCTCGGACCAGATCGACAAACCCACCTCACCCGAGCCGACCGTCGAGGTCCACCTCAAGCGTGGCGACGTGCTGATGTTCGTCGACGCCATCCGCCACGGCGGGGCCAAACGCACGAACCCCGGATTACGCAAGGTCGTGATCTACCGCTTCGGCCCGTCGTGGGGCAACTCGCGTCACGGGTATCTCCCGTCCAAGGCCCTGCTCGAACGCCTGACCCCGCAGCAACGCAAGATCGTGCAACCCCAGACCTACCGCCTCCCGCCGAGCTTGACACCCGATGAACTGATGGCCGGGTTGAAGATGACCGCGCCGGAGGGTTTTCGGTGATCGCCCACGGACGATCAGCCAGTTCCGTTGTATAAGAAAGCGTGTGAGAAGAAACGGTGTGCCACTGGCGGGCAAGCCCTCGGTGGCACACCTTTGCTTTACACGCGTATCCGAGAACCACCGACTTCAATCAACTCCCCTTCCTCTGAAGAAGGGGGGGAAGACACCGGTCACTCTGACAGGCGCTTAGGCTCATCACATCAAAAAACCCCGAGGATACTCGGGGTTTTCTCGTGATGCCGGTGGAGGGAATCGAACCCACACTCCTGTTGCCAGGAAACGGATTTTGAATCCGTCGCGTCTGCCAGTTCCGCCACACCGGCCGGTGTGAGCGTGCATCTTATCCGCGTTACGGAGGGCCGCCAAATACCGCGAATTTACGCGAGAATTTGGGTTCGCCTCTCTTGAGTTGCGACGGAAATTCCGTCAATTGACCGTATATGTCCGCGCTTGTCCGGGGTTCGGCGGATAGGGGACGGAAAGCAGATTCACTCCATGGCTTTGCTGTCTTGGTCGTCATCCCCGACCTCGGTAAACCACATCAGGTGGTTGAGGCTGACAACGGTGTCATTCAACTGATCGAGCGTTGTCCCGTGTCGAGAAGCGATCTGCCTGACCATATCACTCACGCCGTGGCATTGACCGATGACGTTTGCGCCGGTGGCTTTGCGGACTCCCCAGCGGATCGGGCTCATGGGGTTGGCGCGGTTGAACAACAGTGAGTCGTGTGCCGGTTTCATCACGTCCGGCGCGATATCCACCTTGGCGGGGATCATGCGTCCTGCGCAGGCAGTTCCGCCGGGATACCGTGAGGAGCAAATCAAGAAGCCGGCTGTCATTCAGGCGCATTACACCCTCGAATCCTCGCGGAAAAATAATCGGGGGCTGACGAGCCATCTCGGTGTCTCGACACCCGATTGGCTGAAAAACGTCATGGCTCCCGCGCGCCCGATGCCGTCCAAATACACCCGTGATCGTGCAGACCAGCAGGCCCTTCAGCTGTACTTTTGACGGTACTCGCTTGGGCTCATGCCCAGTTCACGCTGGAAGACGTTGTAGATCGTCACCGAGGTATTGAAACCCACCTGCCTGGCGATCTGGCCGACCTGCATCTCGTGGTCGCGCAGCAACCGCTTGGCGGCCTCCAGGCGCAGACGCCGGATCTCGTCGCTGATCGGACGGTTCAGCGCCGACTCGAACCGGCGCTGCAGCGACCGCGGCGAGACGATGACGAGTTCCGCCAGCCGATCGAGTGTCAGTTTCTGATCGAGGTGCTCGGAGATGTAACGCAGTGTCGCCGCGACCACTTCATCCTCCACCGCGAAGTAGTCCGTCGAGGCACGGGTGATGATCTGCTCGGGTGGAACATAAATCTGTTGCGGCTGGGTCTGCGTTCCGTCCATCATGCGGTCGAGCATGGCCGCCGCTTCGTAGCCGATCTGCTCGTAGCTCATGTCGATGCTGGTGATCTGTGGTCGATGTTCGAGGATCGTGGTCAGGTTCTCCATGCTGATGATCGCCACGTCCTGCGGCACGTGCCAGCCCAGCTCGTCGGCCAGTGTCACCGTAAGTCTCGCCATCCAGGCATTGGCGCACAGGACCCCCACCGGGGCCTTGAGTCTTGCCAGCAGCGGTCGGATACCGTTCTTGGCTGCGAGCCAGTACCCGCTGAGATTTTTCGTTCCCCGATCGATGTAGCCGGGCGTACAGGTTCGGCCGCGTTCCTCGGCCTGCTGGACAAAGGCTTTGCACACGGCAACGGCCTGGAGGAAGTCAGGGTCCACCAAGAACGCCAGGCGTTGGAAGCCGCGGTCGATCAGGTGGTCGGCCGCCAGCTCGCCGCACTGCTGCGCATCGATAAACACTCCCGAGGTCGTTGGCCGATCGTGTGCGAACCGCGTGTTGACCATCGGGATGCCGATCTGTTCGAGCTTGAAGTGCGACTTGCCGTAGCCCCGCGCGATCACCCCGTCGAAATGAGCTGGCTCTGTCCCGGAATGCTCCCACGGTTGTTCGTCGACCACGATTCTCCAGTGCGGGTGTTCCTCGGCAAAACGCAGCACCCCCGCGTAGGTCTCCTGGTTGATCGGGTAGGGCTGATCGACCATCAACGCCACGGCAACCCATCGGGTCTCGGGCATGCAACGCTCCAAATATTGTCGTTTTCTTAATAAAGATTGGCGCCAAATTTAATACGACTTGGTGTATGGTAATCCTGTCAGCGGTTATGGTCAAGACCGGCATCTCCGAACAGCGTTGTTTGCCGACACACGTGATAAAACACTTCACGGAGACTCTAAAACGACAAGCCGATCCCCAGTTTGCATGTGGTCTTGATCTTCCATGCCGGGGTGACGTTCACCCCGGCAACATTCGGTTAGCCCCGCGAGCATGGCTAGGGCATATCAAAGGGAGGCTTCGACATGCTCAAGCGAATGAAGATGACACAACTGTTCAGAGAATCGATCGAGAACATTTCACAGTCACCCACAACATAGGAGGTTCTCAACATGAATCGCAACGCTACTCCGCTCAGCATCCTCGTCACCGTAATCGCGGCAGTGATGATTGCCGGCTCGGCGCACGCCGCAATCATTGTCTCGGATGATTTTTCGACCAATACACTCTCGAGCTACACCACCGCGAACACGGTTTACAACGCAACCCCCAAGACCATCGGGGTCGCTCGTACCAGCGGAAGTTTCCGGATTGACAATCTCGGGCTTGCCACGCTTGGCGCAACCGATTTCACTGTCGCTTTCGATTTCACCTTTGGCAGCAGCATGTTCGGCAGCTCATTTCAGCTTCAGTATCGGGCAAACGACGCGGCCGCTTGGCAAACTCTCGAAACATTCGCGTACAACTCCAATAGGGCCGGCAACAATGACAGCGGGACCGTGGATACGAGCAACCTCGCTCCCTTGAACGGCGTAAGCTCCACCCCTACCGCGTACACCGCTCACACATACAGCCACACATTTCTCCCAGGCCCTTTGACGTTCGAGAATGGATCGGACTTGCGCATCGCGTCTTCTGTGACCAGCGGCAACAAGTACATGTACATCGACAATCTCTCCGTGACGGCTACCGCCATCCCCGAGCCGGCGACGCTGGCGCTATTGGGACTGGGCGGCTTGTGGATGTCGGTTCGACGCCGACGAGGGATCAGCGAGTTAGAACCCCGCTTTTCTATGTAACCCGATCCTCCTCAACGGCTGTGCCATCCTCGGGTTTGCACAGCCGTTGTTTGTTCACCTGCGAAGAGGTCTCTAGGCAAGGATCGTGAGAGCCACCCGACCATGACGCAGACAAACTCCAAGCCACATGGTTTTACGCTCGTCGAACTGTTGGTAGTCGTTGCGATTATCACCCTTTTAATCGCTGTGCTTTTGCCGTCGCTACAGGGCGCACGTTACCAGGCCAGGCTGATTATCTGCGGCAGTAACCTGAAGCAGGCGGGATCGGGCTTGACCACTTATGCCGCTGACAACAAGGGCGTGTACCCAGTGGCAAACCATTCAGTCGGCTGTGGGGAAGACCTGCTCCGTAACAACCCGGACGAGATCGCGGTCAGAACATCTGGCACCGTTTGCTGGCACGACATCTACCCGCTGCTTGTGGATTACTACGGCAGCAAACGGGCGATGAAGAGCGTCTACATGTGTCCCCTCGTCGAGCCGATTTATGCCGACCATGAAACCAACTATGCCAGCACGTTTCCCTATGCATACAGCAGTTTCCTCAGATACGTTCCTTACATGCTCTGGTTCAACCGCAAAGGCCCCGAGCCGATGGGGCGGTTGGATCAAGGCTGGCGCACCAGCGGCGGCACCATTGCGAACAAGATGACCAATGTGCTGATGAGCGACCTCATGCGGTGGAACCGGGGCACCGATGGTCCCAACTGGGGCAATCATCCCGGCACGTCCGCTGTCGTCAAGATCTGGAGTAATTACAGGGGCTGGGCCAGTTACCTTCCCATGTCTGCGAACTACGGCCTGACTGACGGCAGTGTTCACCTCAAGCCCCAGATGGACAGATGGTCTTCGAAGTACGGCAACGACAGCAATGTGGGAATGATCCCCGAAGAGTTTCTCTACTGAGAGCATTGAACCGCAAAGCGCTCAGACGCAGCGGCACACCCGTTTCGCGCCACAGAGCCGCAATGAGATGTGGCGATCCGGAACATCATCCCCGACTCGAATATCCGTGAGAGACTGCATTTTTCAGGAGTTCAACGATGCATCGTGCCAGGATTCTGTTGCTTGTTTTCGCCATGGTGACTGTCGGTTCGGCGGTCGCCGACGCCGGGACGTTGAAGCTTCACAACATCTTCACCAGCCACATGGTGCTTCAGCGTGACAAGCCGATCAAGGTCTGGGGATGGGCGACGCCGGGCCAGACGGTCGACGTGCAACTCGGCGATGCGATGGCGGAGTCCCGGGTCCAGGCTGCGGCACCCGTCGAGGTGTTCGAACACGGGAAAGACTACGCGGGACTTGGCCGGTGGGAGGTCACGTTCCCCGCGCGCCCGGCATGCACCGAGCCGATCAAGCTCGTCGTGACCGTTGCCGGCGACAAGCTCGAGTTGGAAGACATCCTCATCGGCGACGTGTGGGTGATGTACGGCCAGAGCAACATGGCCATCGGGCTGAGCAAAGAACTGCGATCCGACATGGAAGCGGCGCAGGCGCACCTGCCTATGCTCCGCATGTTCTCGATCACGGGCAACGAACAGAGCACCCCGCAGGACGACATTCGGCCCGAAACGATCGAAGGCGGGGGTTGGCTGGTGACGACGCCCGAGACAGCCCGCGAGTTCTCAGCCATCGGTTATGTCTTCGGTTCACGCCTTCAACGCAGCCTGCAAATCCCCATCGGCCTGGTCAAGAATGCCAGGGGCGGCGCGTCGATCGAAAGCATGGTGCCGATCTGCAAGTTCGATGAAGACCCCCTGACCAAGCGATACGCCGACTACATTCGGCTGAAAATGGCGGAGTTCGATCCCCATGCCGCGGCGCTCGAAGTCTGGCAGCGCCAGGTGAATCGCGCCAAATCCAAGGGCAATCCCGAGTCGCAGTGGCCCAAGAAGCCGATCGATGCCGAGAACCTGACCTCGTGGAACATCCCCGGCAAGAGCCCCAGCGACATGGCCAGTGTTTACAACGGCATGTTCGGCGTGTTCAAGGGATACCCCATCAAGGGCGTCCTCTTTCACCAGGGCTACAACAATGCGACTACGGATAATTGCCGACCCAGGCGTTACCGCGTGCTCACCCGACTGATGATCGAAGGAATCCGGGAAGACTTCAACGACCCCGACCTGGCCTTTGGCATCATCGGGTTCTGTGCCGGGGGCAATACGCAGAACGAGGACAACTTCGAGGGCGAATCCAACGATCCCGCACCCTACATCCGTGAAGCCCAACGGTTGGGGCTGGGCGATGTGGCAAACCAGAAGAACCTGATGTTCCTGCCCGCCTATGATGCCAAGGTTCCCGGTTTGCACCCAGGTAAGAAGCAAGAGCACGGCGAGCGGGCGGCCCGTTGGGCGCTGGCGAAACTCTATCCCGAAGTCAATGTGGGATGGCGCGAAACGAAGTTGCTCTCCGCCCAACCCATTGGTGATGCGTTCGTTCTCACCTTTGATTCAAGCATCATCTCCGACGCACGTTCCAGCGTCCCGCGGGGCTTTTCGATTGCCGGGGCGGATGGCAAGTTCTACATGGCGTACGCCCGCTACGCCGCCGACAAGGGACACCCGTCACATGTGCCCAACGTCATCCGGGTCTGGAGCCCGCTCGTGAAGGAACCCGTCGCCGTGCGTTACGCATGGGCACGCTCCCCTATGGGCAATCTCAAAAACATGGGGCATCCCGACCGGCCGTTCCCCAGTTTCCGCACGGACAACTGGGACTATCCAGAAAGCGAAGACCCCGCGCAAAGCATCGCCGATGGCCGAGCCCGTAAGGCCGAGGCGGAAGAGCGCCTCGAATACCGCCGCACCGAGGAGGCCAGGCGCGGCGTGGAAATCCTCGAACGGATCAAAGCGCTGGTCGAACAACCTACAGAACAGACTTCCGAGTAAGCGAAGTCCGAAACACTGTCTAATTGATGTTTTTGTGATTCCCCTGTTTCTATAGAAAGAGATATCCCATGAAGTCCAATCTTGTATCCGCTATTTTGCTCTGTGGGCTGATGTGTCTGACCGGCGTGGCGTCTGCAGCCGACCCCAAACCCCGGCAGACCCGTGGCCGAGCCGATGAAGTTTTGACCGAACTGACCGACACCGGCAGGAATCTGGAAGCGAAGTATGAGCAGAAGCGCAGCGCGATCAAAGCGGAGATCGAAGCAGCGCTGCCGACGATCGATGCGCGGGACAAGGCTGCGCTTCTGGCTGCGCTCAAAGCCGAGGCGGTCCCTGCGCAGGAGGTCTGGACCAAGGCGAAAGCGTTGGACAAGCTGCGTGGGAAAGAAGGTGTCGTGCGGTTTCTCCAGGAGCAGCTCAAGTACGCCCCGCAGATGGTTGCTGACTTTGAGGGGCAGTTACAGAGGGCGTTGGCGCTGCCGGATGATGATGCGGGCAAAGCCAAAGCCGTGGAATCCGCACAAAAGAGGTTGGACCTGAGGAAGAAAGAGGCGGACGCTCTGCCGGGCCAGATCGAAAAAGCGCAGACGGAAACCCAGCAGGCTAAGGCGGAGCTGCCCCAGGCGATCATGGATTACGATGCGGCGGTTAAAGCGCTCGATCGTGCCCGAGATCAGACGCGCAGGCTGCTGGACACGATGAGCCTCGAGCCTCACCTGGCCGGCGGGAAACTGGATACGCAACTGGTAACGCTTCTCATCCTCACGGAAGAATCGCCGCGCTACCTGGCCCAGTTCGCCCAGCGGGGGCCCGAGCGGGAAAAGCTTGTCGATCAGCTGTTGTCTGACACCCCGCTGATGATGCAGATGCTCATAGCGGACGGCGCATACTGGGGTAAATACGCCGAGGCGATGGCGATCTACACCGCTATCCAGAAGGCCAGCCCCAGGGCGAACGAGGGCGTCTTCCAGCGGCTGGCGCTGGCCGTCGCCCTCGAACACGCGGTGCCGATGACCCAGAACAACCCCGTCGCCGCGACCGGTGATCCCGTGTTCATCGATCCCGTCAAGAGGTATCTGAGCTATGAAAAATGGTATCTCGACGGCGAGCTTGATCCGACCTTCAAGGACCAGAGCGTCTGGAATCTCAGGATGGTGGTTGACGGTGGCTGCCCCGACGCGATCTATGTCTGGGGTCGGCAGATGCTGCGCAACTATCGGCCCGACATGACCACGCACGACGGCGACACGGGGCGTTACGTGAACGTCGTGGATGCCGAGGTCCAGTACGGCAGCGGCGACGTGAAATACGACAAGCCCGAGTTGCAGTTCATGCAGAATATTCTTGCAAACGGTGGAATCTGCGGCCGACGCGCGTTCTTCGGGCGGTTCATCCTTCGGTCATTCGGCGTCCCCACCGTCGCGCGACCCGAGCCCGGCCACGCCACGCTGGCGTGCTGGGAGCCCGGCGGTTGGCAGACCTACCTCGGCGGTCACTGGGGCGGACGCGATCCCTTCTCGGACAAGGGGCCACGCATCGGAAGCCTCGGCCGTGACTTGAACTTCCTCCAGATCACGCGGGCCCGTGAGGACCCGAGGGGATTCATGAAGGTCAAGCGTGCGCAGTGGATCGGAGACCTGGCGGGCGAAAAGCCGGTCTACGGTAGCTGTGCCACGGACGACCCGGGCTTCTGGTACGGCGTGTCGCTGATCGAACAACAGCGCGTGATCGACGGGCTCAACGGGGTCAGCTCGCCCAATGCCCGCCAGGCCGCGACAGCTGCGCCACAGGTCGCGATACCCGAAGCGGAACGCATGGCCACCGTGGACCGCTCGGGCGTCATCACCATCCCCGCCGCCGCGTGCAGCAAGCCGACCCACAGCACGAAGAACCTCTTCAAGGGCTCATTCCGAGAAGCGATCACCTTCATGCCCAGCAACCTCGGGGGTATGCAACTGCACTACTCCCGCTATGCCCAGGAAAGCGATACGTTTGAATACACGTTCGACGCACCCAAGGGAGGTAAGTATCAACTCACAGCCAGGGTCGTGACACCGGACTGGGACCAGTCGCTTTACGTTCAGGCAAACGGTGGCAAAGAAGTCGAGATGCCGCTGCCCTACACGCTGGGCATGTGGCAGGCCACGCAGCCGGTGGTGGTCGAGCTTGTCAAGGGAAAGAACACGCTGACACTCCGCGGCCCCGCCAAGGTTGCCGTGAGGGATTTCATTCTGACGCCCCTCTGACAACGTGATCATCCAATGTGTGTTGAGCATGGAGACCGCACTGCAACGGGAAACAGCCCTGAACGGTTCGAGCGTATGAATGAACTGGCAAGGCCACGGTGGAGCGTGTCAGCGACACATCACGAGGCCATGCCAAACGACGCTAGGGGCTGTAAGGCGGCGATCGGCATCCTCTCCTGCGACGGAGCGATCGAGGACGGCGAAAACGTAACGTTGAACGGCGGGCAGCTTCAGGAGCAACGGCTTGACCTATCCTGAGCGTGGCCTGCCCGGTACAAGGTGAATTGAATAATTCCAATCCCCGATCCCGCCAACACGGAGCATGCCCATGTCGCTCCCCAAATCATGGCTTATGGAAACCGTCACTGTCGAAGAGATCGTTACCGACATCCAATCAAACACGACCCGAGGGGCTAGAACGGCAGGATCGCCACGACCTGATACTCACCGCCTGCCGCGGCGACTAGCGCTGCCACCACCGCCCACAACATCACCGACGCCACCTCGCCGATCATGATCCCCAGGAACAGGTCACGCCCGACTTTGTAACCGCGCGCACCGCCCAACTGCAGGATGGTCATTTTCAACGCCCAGCCCAGCAGCACGCTGAACCAGATGCGGTGCGCGTACCAATTGCCCACAAACAGCAGCGGCACCGGGTGGATCGGCCAACGCGCGCTGCGCTGACACATCACCAGCAGGAACACCGCCAGCGCCGCACCGAACGCGATGTGGCCCACCTGGTTGTACGGTTGCGTCCCGCTCTGCCCGTCGAGAAACTGCCTCAGCGGACCCTCCGCCATCCAGCGGAAATACCCATCGCCCCAGCGCCCCATCGCGGACATCTCATGGTTGAGTGTTTCGGAGTAGTGGTAGGTGTATGTGAGTTGGACGAACCCGCCGACGACGCAGCCCAACAGGATCAAGCCGAAGAACAACCCCGCCAGCCGCAGGTGCGTGCGAGGCTTGGCGTGACGGTCCAGCCCTATCGCATGGCAGACCATCGTCATCGCGCACACCCGGTTGAGGTGGCCGACGACGATGCCCACGATCCCGCTGAAATAGACCCCCGCAGCCGTCCGCCAGGTCAACGGCAACAGGTTCACCAGCGTCCCGACGTATTGCGAGCTTGGCGCCATCAACGGCACACCCGTCTCGGCGACGATCCGCGTCATGCCCAGCGCAAAGAGAAACATCGCCACGATCAGCCCCATCGCCCACCACCACGGCACACCCACCCACAGCAGCCAGCACCACACCCCCATTGCCCCCGCAAGCAGCGCGGTGCCCGCGACCTTGCGACGCAGTTGCTCGTCATCGACAGCCGGTGTGAACACCGACTTGAGCACGCCCCACCAGTGGGCCCTGCCGAACCACACGATGCACAGCGGGATCGCCACCCACGCGCCCAGCCGATGGTCCGTCACCACGCCCGCGTGAAACATCGGCGTGTAGGAGACCCCGTACATGATGAACACCGCATAGACGATCTGGAAAAACCAAATCGACAGCCCCACACGGTTGGGCATGAAGTACGCGATCCCCAGAAACAGGAAGTGGATCTGAAACGTCTTGACGTACTGTGGCAGGTTCCTGAACGGGGGTTCCGTGAAAAATTGCCACATCTTAAAATCCAGTGGGATCGCCGGCACACCCGTCGGGTAGTACTGGCTCAGCCCACGCAACAGGTGCAGGAAAAACACCGTGCCAAAGCCCAACCAGAACAACGGCCTGGTCATCGCCGGCGGCAGCGCGCCACTCTGCGTGTCCTCGATCAGCGCCCGCTGCGCTTCGAGCAAGGGGAATGGCTGCCGCTCCGTGTCTCGCCAATAGGGCAGCACAATGACCGCCATGGCGGTGAGCATCAGCCAGTAGGGGACAAAGAACCCCGCCCATGCGATCGTGGGTGCCACCCACTTGCCCCACGGGATCGACTCGCCCGCAGGCAACTCGTCCACGAATGATTCCGACGCCGGCACCGAGTTCCCATACCCCAGCCGTTCGGGGAATAATGCGGCCGGCGGGTCCAGAGTTTTGTAGGCCCGTGACAAACCCTGGTCCTGGCTCACGTAGAGCGGCGTTGCACCGACGGGATAAAGGAAATGTCGCAGCCCACCCTGACTCGGTGTAATGCTGGCCACCAGCAGGATGCCAAAGATGAGCGCCAGCTGCGGGAAGGTCAATCGCAGGCGGGGAACGACAAAGTGCAGCAGCGGATTGATACCGAGCACCAGCAGCAGGATCAATCCCACCGCGGCGACCGGTATGAAGTCATCTGAGATAAACGCGTTGGCAAGGATAAAGTTGTTGTACGGCGCTACTACCCAGATCAACACGCTGCCCAGCAACCCGATCAGCAAGGCAGCGATTGATTGCCTGATGCTCATGGGTGCCCTGTGATATGACGGAGGTGTCGACGGAGTATACAGCGAAAAAACCGCACCCCGGTTAAGCTGGGCCACGCCGGGGATGTCGACGGTCGAGGCACCTACGAAGTCGTCGAGAGGGCGCAAGGTTTGGGCGTCACGGGCCAGCCGCAAAAAACCGCGTTGACAAAAGTCCCAGACCGGTTGAATACCGATGGCGGGGGCATCATCCGGTATGCCTACTGTGACCCGGCTTTTATCCTCGGCACACCGATGGCGATGGCCGACGGCAAGTATGTCGACATCAGCGCACAAAGCCGTTGGCAGGGCGTCATCTTTGCTGGCGAGGGCGACGGTCGGATCGTGCCGATCCCCAAGCCCAATGACCTGCGTGTTTCCATGAACGCTTTCGGGTCTGTGCAGAGCAGGGGCACGCTCGTCACACAGATGCTCAAGAACTCTCGGTGCGATGACATGATCGTCTGGTTATCCAGGGAGGGGTTGGGCAAACCTGTTGAGGAAGATGGCATCGTGTTCGTCGAAGCCGCGGGTGCCTACGCGGCGATCCGTGTGACCCGGGGCGGGTTCAGGTGGATGCAGGGCGACAACGAGACCGCAAGACCGATCCGCAACGGTCTAGAGATGATCCTCAAAGAAGCCTACGCACCCGTCATTGTCGAGGTCATGGCAAAACGTGAAATTGAAAACTTCGAAAAGTTCAAGGCCAAAGTCAAGGCCTGCACGGTGGGCTTCGATGGTCCGGTGTTGAATTACACCACCATCTACGGCGACACACTGACCTTCGACACCAGCCACAAGCAAACGCAAACCCTCAACGGCAAGCCGGTCAATTTCGCACCCGGGAAAGTCTTCGACAGCCCATTCCTGCAAAGCGACTACAACAGCGGGATCGTGACAATCAGAAAAGGCAGCCGTGAGAAAGTGCTCGACTTCAATCAGAGCGTCAAGGATCAGTGATGCGGATGGGGTCCACAAGAGCAAGAACCGCGGAAATGTTTGACCATCTCTTGCCCGCACGAGGCACGACGCACGACACCCACGCCAACCCCGTCCGACACGGGTTGGTGAAAACGCCGGTGGATCGGATGGGGTCCAGCGCCCGGTGGTAAGAGAGCGACCACGCGTTCGGGCCTCCGATGGACCCGTTGTGATTTGTGGGTCTCTTCAAGATCCGCACACGACGGCCTTCGCGGCCACGCCATGTGGCACCCATCCCATTCCATAAAGCCCGCGACTTCCGGGGGGCATCGCGGGTCTTTGTCTTGGAAACACACCTACTTCATCTGTGCGTCTTAAGCACTGGCGGACAAGCCGCCAGTGGCGTACTTCGACAGCGCCACCCGCCGTCCACGGCCCGTGAGAGACGCGGCCAGCAAGACCAGCAGCACCGTGCAAGACGCCGGCTCGGGGGCAATCTCCGCACCCTGGACGGTGATGTTCAGAAGGGCGTAATCCAGCGTCAGGTTGATCGTATACGTGTCGTAACCGCTCAGGGGAAGGGTTGTCTGGCCCAGGTAGTTGGGCGTGTGGCTGTAGGTAAACACGTTATAAGTCGAACCCGAACAGTCGAACTGGATGGGATCGTTCAACGGCTCTTCACCGTTGAGCTTGGGCACCACCTCAAACGCACGACCCGCGCCGGCATTGGCCAGAAGTTCAGCCTTGAACGATAGGATATCGAACACCTGACCGTCGACCCGGCGAATGGTCACCGACGCTTTGGCTGGGTTCGGCCCGGTCGTGACATACTGCGCGTGTAACCCGGTCGGCCAGTTGACGACAACCGGTCGGCCGATGATCTGCCCCGTGCCCCCGGTGAAAAGATAGTCGCGGGTATAGGTGAACTGGTAGCCCCCGCTGGTCAACGTGTCGCTCGTGGCGGCGACCGTCACAGACCCGCCTTGCGATGCCTCAAAGAAGCTCACGACGGCGCCGTATGCCGTCGTGCCACACAAACCTGCCAATACGATCGATGCCAACACCGCCCACACGGCACGCTGCCCGCAACTTCTACCCATGACCATGCTCCATATAAAGGTAATTAGATAATAATGTATCCTTAATAGGAATGCAAGAGCATTTGATCACAATAATCGGCGTGCTCTCCGTTGAGCGAAGCACACTTGCGTCGAGGAGCACCGGCTAATCTCGCATCACGACACCCGATCGCCCATTGTGATACCGGGTTGCTTTGCCCCCTCGCACAGGGCATATCCACGTAGGTCGCCAGGGGATTCACCGCCCATATATCCCGAAACCGCAGATTTCAAAAAGCCCACGACTTCCAGGGGTATCGCGGGTCCCCTGTCTTGGCATCGCGGGTCCCCCGCATTGTATAACCACCCCGTCCCAAACCCCCGCGATACCATCGCGGGCTTTATGTGTGCAAACACGAACCCGCACGACGCACGACACCCACACCAACCCCGTCCGACGCGGGTTGGTGAAACCGCCGGTGGATCGGATGGGGTCCAGCGCCCGGTGGTACGAGGGCGACCACGCGTTCGGGCCTCCGATGGACCCGTTGTGATTTGTGGGTCTCTTCAAGATCCGCACACGACGGCCTTCACGGCCACGCCATGTGGCACCCTTCCCATTCCATAAAGCCCGCGATGGCATCGCGGGTCCTTGTCTTGGAAACACACCTACTTCATCTGTGCGACTTAAGCACTGGCGGACAAGCCGCCAGTGGCACGCATCGCCAGTGCCACCCGCCGGATTTATACGACGAAGTTTTCCATAAAGCCGGCGATGGTATCGCCGGTCCGCGTGCCTGAAAGTGTGCGTATGACAACCGTACGTCTCAAGCACTGGCGGACAAGCCGCCAGTGGCACCCGGCGGCTACGCCAACAATGGCTATTCCAGCCAGCCTAAAGATCGCCCAATGACCAATTCCGTCATCTTCGCGTGATGTGTGTTCTTCATAGCCACGCATTCGACCTGGAACGAATGCCGTGCCGCAAGCTCTCGCACAACGGGTGTGTCGTCGTAGGTCAAGAGAACATCGCCGGCAACCCGTTCTGCTGTTGCGAACAGCCGTTCATGGTCAAGTTCATGATGTGTATAGAGACGTGTGCCTGCACGTTTCCCATTCGAGCCTCCCGCGGTGTAAGGCGGATCGATGAAAAACACGGCCCGCTTCTTTCTCGCGTGCTCAAGCATCACTTCGATGCCATCACCGCACACGAAAGTAAACCGATCACGTATTTGCCCGATGGCCCTGATCCGAGTCGCAAGCGTCTCTGCATACCAACGGGACTTCACACCCTTGCCATTTTCACCGTGCTTGATGAATGTGGCACCTGGGGCAAGAATCCCGCCATGAAAAGTTCGATTCTTCAGGATCGTGCGGAACGCTTCCTCGCGTGTACCGCCTGTATCCACCCGGAGTGCATTACGCGCGTTCTCAAGTGTCATATCGAAAGTCAGAATACGCTCTGCAAGCCATTCTGCATCGCCCCCCATGATTGTTTGCCAAACTGCTGCAACCTGCTTGTCTAACTCCACCAATACAACATGCTCAGCCAACTCTTCAAAGGCCGCAGTCAATCCCACAATGCCCCCCCCGGTGAAAGGTTCTACAAGCAGCGTTGGTCTGTGTTCTAGGCTGCGAATCCATTGGCGGATGCGAGGAATTAGCCATGTCTTCCCGCCTGGATAACGGAACGGGCTGCGCTGTGGTATGGAAGCGACGTTGATCACTTGCTCCGAGGGCGGAATCTTCCACATCGTCATTTGATATCCAGGATCAGAATGGCGCACTGATCACCTCCGTGTCAGGCGGGTTCTGGTTGTCTAGCTTTTGGTCAACTTTGTCTTGTAGAACTTCCACGAAATCGGCAATGTCGCCAGGTTCTGATCGCGTGATCTTCTCAAGACTTTCGTTGAACTTCGTGTACACAGCCTTCCATCTTTGCAGCGAGTACACATTCTTCTCTTGGTCAGTCACTAGGTCGTACACGAACCACGCAATATCCGCCTTGGCAGGCTCGACCTCTTGGAGTGATGGGAGGGTCTCGAAGAAACCACGGTTGAGGGCAACCGCAGTTTTCTTCTTCCACGCTTGGAAGATACCGCCTTTGAAAATCAACTGCGGAGCCAGTCGCTTGCGTGACGAGGACAGATAGTCCGGGTTCGGATAGTTGGGGCGGGTGCTCCAATCCATCTTGGCTCGCGCCTTTGGGTCTTCCATGTAGTGTTCAAACGGGTTTCGTACGTTGCCAGAGATGTAGACTGCCTGCACTTCGAGCGCCCCAAAATTAGTGACTTTGCCGCGGCCGTCGTAGGAGCAAAGTACTACGTCAATATTGCCCGCCGATCCTCCGTGCTTATCCTTCAATCGCACTTCGGTCAGGGTTGTCCATTTCGTGCCCTTGGAGAAGAAGAATGCTGCTGCATCTTCAGCAATGATCCACTTCTCCCGAAACCGGATGGGGCATGTGATGACCACGTCCTGACCGTCGAGAATGCTGCACACCCCGAGCGGGTCATTAGCCTTGTCCTTGGTGCAGTTGGGCACCTTGTTGCCGAATGGACAAAGCGCATTGTCGCGGCATCGCTGTGCTTCGGGGCTGTGGTTGTCGGTCGGGTAGCCGAAAACCTCGGCAAGTGGATGTTTTGCCATGGGCTTCAATCCTCAAAACGAAGAAACGGTGTCGAACGAAGAAACGGTGTCGGATACCGCTTTTGAGATCGCGGTCCTCACGCCGTCACCACCGGCGTTTCTTCCAACAACTTTGCCCACTTCTTGCCTTCGCGTTTTTCCCAGCCGCGCTGGTGGTAAGCGTAACCCGCAATCAACGGCAGCGCGATGGTCGCTTCGCTGTAGACCATCTGTTCCCAGGCGGTATCGACTTTGCCCCAGCTTGAAGCCTCTTTGAGTGTAGATCCGGACAGCGCGCCGTCGCGGACGTCGGCGACGGTGATCTGGACGGCGTATTTGTGCATGGGGGCGTCGTGGCCGAGGATGTCGGCGGCGACGACGATGTCCTGGGCAAAGTTCTTGGGCACGCCACCGCCGATCATGAACAGGCCGGTGGTCGGGTTCTTGATCTTGAGCTGCGTCAGTTCGTAGAAATCCTTGGCTGAGTCGAGCGTGGTCATGGGTCGGCCGGCGGCGAGGCGTTCGTGCTGGTGGGCGACGAAGCCGAAGCCCGCGGAGCAGTCGGAGAAAGCGGGGCAGAAGATCGGCACGTCGCACTCGTAGGCCGCAAGGACGATCGAGTCTTTCGTCTTGCCGTGCTTGGCCAGATACGCGCCCATCTCACGGATGAACTGGCGGGACGAGTAGGCCCCGGGCTCGAGGGCGTCGGCGATGATCTTGGTCGTGTCGTCGCAGGCGCGGAGTTCGTCTTCGTCGATGAGCGTGTCGTAGATGCGGTCGATGTGCAGGTCGCGGAGGAGCGAGTCGTCGAGGCCGGCCTTGAGGCGTTCGTCGGCGATGTAGTGCTTGTAGCCCAGGCCCTCGAAGAAGTCCTGGTCGACGATGTTGGCCCCGGTCGAGACGATGGCGTCGACCATCTTGTTACGCACGAGGTCGACGAAGATTTGTTTGAGTCCCGCGCTGATGAGCGAGCCGGCCAGACACAGCACGACGCCACAGTCGGTGTCCTTGAGCATGCGGTCGTAGATATCAGCGGCCCGTGCGAGGTCGCGTGCGGAAAAAGCCATCTTGGACATGGCGTTCACGATGGCACGGACGTCGTGTTTCTTGATATCGACGTGTTGGATAGTGTTCTGGAGGAGGTCTTTTCTCGTGGGTTGCGTGGTCATGCGAAGCTCCGTCTGGATGGAATGGGGCCGTGATCGGGACACACGAAAGGTGTGTTGTCCTGATACATTGTAACCGACCCGGATCGCACAGACTTTTGAGCACGCCTGATGATTCCGTCCACCTATACACACTCCGCAGTCCCTGAGCAGGCCCACGCGGAAGAGGTCTCGTCATACGAGGACATCCACACGACGCCGAAGCGCCCGTGGGTGGCGATCGTGGCCAATCCCTATTCCGGTCCGCGGTCGAATCGGCCGCGCGTTGCGGAGCTGGTTTCGTCGTTGGAGCAGCTTGGTCTTGCGGCGCGTGTGACGTGGACGCCTGAGGACCGGAGGGTGTTGCTGGCTCAGCCGAACCTGCGTGAGTGGTGCCGATGTATCGTGATCGCGGGCGGTGACGGGACGATCGGTGACGTGGTGAACATCCAACGGAGCGTGCCGGTGGCGGTTTTTCCGCTGGGGAATGAGAATCTTTTTGCGCGTCACTACGGCTACACGCGCCGGGCAGAGGCGCTGGTGGCAGCGATCACCAATGGCCAGGCCCAGCCGATCGATTTAGGGCGTGCCAATGATCGCTACTTCACGTGCATGTTGACGGTGGGTTTGGATGCCGACGTGGTGCACCGTGTTGCCGCGTGGCGCAACGCCAAGCGCAATGGGAACGCTGTCGGCAACACGCAGACGACGCGACAGTCCCTGGCCAGTGTGGCACAACGCAAGGTCAATCATTTGAGTTACGCCAAGCCGATCATCAATTCACTGAGGCGGTATCCCTACCCGCAGCTCACGGTCGACACGGGCAGCGTGAAGCTTCACGGAGTAGCGGCGATGGTTTTCAATCTCCCGCAGTATGCTCTGGGGTTGCCCTTTGCGTCCGACGCGCGCGACGATGACGGGCAGTTGGATTACGTGATCTTCACCCACGCCGGTCGGCTGCACTCGCTGCGTTACCTGTGGCTGGTCTGGCGAAACCTGCACCACAAACGTGCGGGCATCCACCACGGGCGCTGCGAGCGATTAACGATCACCTGCGACGACCCCCGTCACACCGCGCCGATCCAACTCGACGGCGACCCGGCCGGCTACACCCCGGTCAACGTGACGACCGCGAGGCGGACGCTGCGCGTCATTACGGTGTGACCCATGTTTCTTGGTTGTCCTGTGCAAGTCCGGGCAAAGGTTTGACACCGGAGTGTGCGGGTTTAGAATGTGTTACTGGTCACATCCGGCCAACGTGGTGTCGCAGCCGTGGTACGCGGTTCGCATCCGTTCGGGCCCTCCTAGCTCAGTTGGTAGAGCAGCTGACTCTTAATCAGCGGGTCGAAGGTTCGAGTCCTTCGGGGGGCATTTTATGCGCAGCGGGGATGGTTGGGGTTGGGTTCATCAGGTTGTGGAAGTAGTCCCATGCCCAGGCGTGTGAGCCGTCGGGTTTGATGAGCCAGTAGCCGTTGGCCTGGTCGTTGCGTTTGATGGGCAGGGGGTTGTCGCCGCGTGGTTCGTTGCAGTAGAGCGCCCAATAGAGGATTTGCGGGCAGCCGAAGGCGGTGGCGATCTCGACCTGCTCGGGCAGTAATTTTTTGACGGCGTCTGTGCCCATTTTGGTTTCGGGTACGCCGAATTCACCGATGACGACACGGTTGGGCAGGTCGGTGCGTGTGGTGGGGGGCAGGTTCATGGCGATGTATTCGAGAGCGGCGCGGAAAGCCTTGGGGTTTCCGCGCGTGTCGTAGCATGAGTAGGTTGCGAGGTCGACGTGGGTGTGGGGGAGGACATCGCGGATGACGCCGGGCTTGTTGTCGCGCATCTGCTGGAGGACGAGGTTGGCTTCGGCGGCGTGCAGGACCCGTACGCCTTGCTCGCCGACGGCTTTTCGTGCGCGGTCGACGCCGTCCTGTCTTGCGTTGAGCCAGTCGATCATGGCCTGGATGCGCTGGGGCGAGGGGTCCTGGTTGCGGTCCATGGCGGTGCGCAGCGCCCAGTCGCCCTCCCAGTTCTGGAGGACGAAGGTTTTCCCCGTGTTTTTGTAGGTTGTAAGGAGGTAGCGCGTGACGTTCTCGAACTCACCCGTGATCCAGGATTTTTCTTCTTCGCTCAAGCCATCGTCGAGGAGATTGAACCTGCGCGGCATGGCAAAGGCTTCGAGGTAGTAGGTCTCGAAAGGCCGTGAGAGCACTTCTTTCCACGGGGCGGTTTGGAGGACATCGGTCATCGAGTTGAGGTCTTTGGGCCAGTTGCAGTTAAAGCGGTAGAGCTTCTCGGGGTCGGGTATCCAGAGCTTGACCGTGCGTGTGCCGAGTTGTTCGAGCGCCGCGGCGCCTTCGTTGAGCACGTCCTCGTCGGTGAAGTGGTAGAGCGCGCCGGCGTGTGTGACGCCCAGGGTGTTGCGCATGCGCTGGGCGTCGGCAAAGGGGTTGTTGGTTTGGGCGTCGCGGAGCCAGGTCTCGTCGCGCAGGTGTGCCACCACTTGCACGAGCAGTTCGTCCCACGACGGTTGCTGATAAAACGCGTCGCTCTGACAACCCACGATGAACCACTGCGAGCCGGCGTAGGGTCCGTGGTAGTGAACCCACACACCGGCGGCGGTCACGTCCCGGCCCTGTGGGTTTTTGGTGACGACGAGAGAATAGGCTTGAGAGGAGCCGGCCTTGGGCACGCAGATCGCCGCGGTGCCGGTGAGTGGGCCCTCAAAGAGCAGGGGTTTTTCCAGCCAGTTGTTGGCGGATGTCGGCGTGTTGGCTTGCGGGGCATCGTGGTACTGGAACGGCGGGTAATCGATGTAGAGACCCAGGCCCTTGAGCCTTTCGCCCGATGCGATGGCCAGTTCGGTCGTCCCGAGGACAGCCAACGTCAGTGAATGGTCAGGGCCTTTGAATACACCGTACTGCCTGGCCAACCCGAAGGAGAGTTTGACAGCGTCGCTGAGCCGGAGGGGTTTGATGTTTTTGTCACCGCCCTCGTGATAGATGAAGTCGCTGGTCTTGAGGACGGTTGGCTGCCAATCCACCGACAGGTCGACCCGCGCAATCCACCGGGCACCCGAACGGGTTTGAAGCTCAAAGGCTGCTCGCTTGGTGTCGGGGGATGAGGCCTTGGCCCACAAGACAAGCACGTTGTGACCCGCGGGGATGGGTTGATGGACGTCCGCTTGAAAGGTGTCGTAGCTCCGAAGGGATTTGAGGTCGAGTTGGACGGCGTTGCTCTTGCGGAATTGCGAGGCTGTGATTTCGCTCGGGGCTTCGGGGTTGTCCGAGGATCGGTTCCACTCGCGGACATTCATATGCTCGAAGGTCGACAAGGGAACAAGCCCGCTTCCCTCGGCCAGCTCGCTGCGGATCGCGTTGAAGTCTTTCCACTTGTCCCCGCGACGCATGACCAGTTGTTCAAACGCCCTGCCCCCGCACAGCGCCACGTCCCCGCTGTCATTCAGGTATTGGAAGAGATTGTCGATGGCCTCGGCAGGGAAGACCGTGTTGTCCGCGATAATCAACAGGCCAAAGCGACGGGCGTTGAACGATGCGGGGTCAGCCAGTTCGCTTGCGGTCAGAAAATCGGCGTCGTAGCCGGCGTCTTTGAGAACCTGTGCAGCCCGGATCGCCCGATCAAGGTTAAACCCCGGGAGGTCATCGCGGAGCACCGCCACACGGTAATCCGACGCGGGTTTGACCTGTTCTGATTCCGCACGACACGCAGCGGCAAGAAACACGCAGAGCACAACGGCCAACCTCGCCGTGCGACACGCCCACAGCGGGCTCGGGGTGAATGGTTGCCTCAACCGGCTGTTCTCCGGGTACCGCGGGTGTTGTCAAGCCTCGCTACGAAGCGTTGACGGGGCAGCTTCTGAGATAGGCCATCAGTTCTTTGAAGTCACACGTAGCCACGCCCACGACCCTGTCGCCGCCGCCGTAGTAGGTATAGAGCTTGCCGTCTTTGAGCAGTTTACCGCAGGGGAACACGACGCCCTTGTAGTAGCCCTCGACTTCGTAGTCCGCGGCCGGTTCGAGCAGCCAACCCTTGCTGCGGTAGCGGACGATCGTGGGGTCGTTCAGGTCCATCACGATCGCGCCGAGCCTGTAATGTTTGTCTGGGCCGACGCCGTGGTAGAGCATGAGCCAGCCATCGTCGGTTTTCATGGGGGGCGTGTTTCCGCCGACCTTGCACTCCCAGGGGAACTGGGCTTTGGCAAGCAGTCGGCTGTGGCCCATGTCGAACATGTCCTTGCCTTTGCTGATCCAGATCGCGGGGTGATCGGTGCCGAAGCTCGGGCCTGTCCATTGCATGGGTCGGTGGACCATGTACCACTGCCCGCTGATGGTTTCGGGGAAGAGCATGACATCGCGGTCGTCGACGGTGCGGTCGGTCAGGGGGCCTGCCCTGAACCAGGTCTTGAAGTCTCGAGTCATGGCCAGTCCGGTCACCGTGTAATTTTCACGCAGGGCAATGGGCGTTTCTGGTGAGAGGGGGTCGCGTTTCCACGGCGCCCTTGGGCCGAGCCAGTAAAGCCCGGGCGGCTGGGCGCGGACGGCGTAGGTGATGAAATAGAAGTCACCGATCTTGACCACACGCGGGTCTTCGACGCAGCCGGCGTCGAAGCCGTTTTCGCTCGGGCCGAAGATCGGCTTGTCGGAGACGCGTTTGAAGTTCAAGCCGTCCGAACTTTCTGCCAGCCCGAAGTAGATTTTGTGCTGGTCATCGTGACCCGCTGCGCGATAGAGCATGCGGACCGTCCCGTCGGCTTCAAGCCAGGCGGCGGGGTTGGTCGTGACCTTGTTCTCCCAATCATTGGCGGGGTTCGGCTCAAGGATGGGGTTGCCCGCGTAGCGTTGGAACTGGACCGGCGCCGCAAAAGGGGCGCTGTCGAATTTCTGGGGTTCCCGGAAGGTTGCCGAGGGCGTCGCTGTGCTCATCCCGTCACTCCTGAATGCTCGAACAATTTGGGCTAGGGTACATTATCTGCGGTCGTTGTCTGATTAATACGTTGAATTTCGACAATATCGCTCCGATTTATGACATTTTAATCAAAATCCTATTGAACACGTCGAAAATACACGGTAACTTTTGCCAATAATCAGTCGATCTTTCGCCGTTTTCATTTACGTTTCCAGGTTAATGTGTTCTTTTTGGATCCAGTCATTGGCTGCGACTCACCCCTCTTTCCTGACCGACAACAGCCCCCGGCGGCAGGTTTTGCTGGCGTTGGGCTGGTACGCCAGGAATCTGCATCAGGGCGTCGCGGCCTATGCCCGGGAGAAAAAATGGCGGTTGAACATCGAGATGGATCGCGTGGCCAAGCTCCCCGAGCACTGGCAGGGCAACGGGGTCATCTGTGTGCTGGGTATGGACCAGAACCTCGACGACACCGTCAAGTCCTGGGGGGTCCCGACGGTCAGCATCGGGCCTGTCGCGGCACCCGGCATCCCACGGGTCCACCCCGACAACGCTGAGATCGGTCGGCTGGCGTATGAGCACTTCTTCACGCGCGGCTACCGGAACTTTGCCTATTACCGTCGGACCGCCGGGCCGGGCGAGATGTTGCGTCTGGAGGGTTTCAAGAAGCACGTCGAGCGCGGCGGCCATAGCCTGAACATCATCGACGGCTATTCGATGTTGAGTCAACAGCACTCGGTCGACAAGGCCGCGTATGACCGTTGGCTTACGCAGCGGATGGTGGAGCTGCCCAAACCCCTGGCAGTCTTTGCAGAGTATGACGACCGCGCGATCGAGGTCATCGAGGGTTGTGCCTCCGCCGGCTTGAAGGTGCCCGAGCAGGTCGCGGTGTTGGGTGTCGACGACGACCAGTTGCGCTGTGAGTTTGCACCCGTACCCCTCTCAAGCATCGACGACGACCAGCAGAGGCAGGGTTATGAAGCGGCCCGACTGCTCGACACGCTGCTCGATGGCCAGACGGTGCCGGAGGAGACCCAGATCGCGCCGAGGCACGTTGTGACACGGGTGAGCACCGACATCCTGGCCATCAACCACCCGAAGGTCGCTGAGGCACTGCGTCTGATCTGGAACCACTACAAGGAACCGCTCACCGCCGGTGACGTGGCCGAGGCCATTGCCATGTCCGGGCGTCGGCTCCACGACGCGTTCCTCAAGCACGTCGGCCGAACCATCAGCCAGGAGATCAAACGCCGACGCATCGAACACGCCAAACGCCTGCTTGCCGCTGAACCACCGATGAAAATGGAAGCCGTAGCCTGGGAATCGGGCTTCACCTCGGCTGACCGTATGGCCAAGGTCTTCGTCTCAATCACCGGACAGACCCCCTCAGCCTATCGCAAGCGGTTGAGCCCCGATTGAACCAACTGGAACCGTGACGCTCCGGAGGCTTGGGGTAAATCCTCAAAATCGCCACAAACGTCATAATTCGACGCTATTCAAGCCGTTTTCAACGTTGTCTATCTGTCGCTCGCCTGTAGGATTAAGCTGAATGATGTGTCGGATTCATCTCGAGATGCTCAATCAGATCACTCGTCCGGCTAAGCTGACTCTGGAGATATAAACATTAAAACGCCGTTGTCACATCGTGGCGCGTTTACGTTGGTCGAACTCCTGGTCGTCATCAGTATTGTTGCGGTCCTGGTTTCCATCCTGATCCCCGCGCTGGGGCTGGGGCGAGAGAGCGCCCGCAGTTCGGTGTGCCTGTCTAATCTGCGTCAGGCCGGCGTCGCCACCGCGCTGTACCAAAATGAACACATGGGATTCTTCCCGCACTCCGTGAGCAATCCCGGCAGTCCCGAACCCTGGCTCGACTTCGGCGTGACACTCAGCGCCATCACCACGGGAGACCAGCCGCGCGACCTCTTCGGGGGGCCCGACGGCAACGCGGGACTGTTGCAGACGGGCAAAGCCTTCCTGTGCCCCTCCGCTTCACAGAACGTCGGCTACCGTCACTACGGCACGATGCCTCTGATCTATACGGATTACGACCGCGTTGTCGACCCAGCCGTGTGGAAGCGGGTGAAAATGATGCGCATCGATGCGCTCAAACGCACCTCGGAGATCATCTCGATGTTCGATGCCCCGCAGAACTTCAAGAAGCCCGTGACCGATGTGGCTTATGGCAACTCCATCTCGACCCTGAATCGTGCGTTCACCAATCAGTCTGTGTATGAAACGCAAGCCGGCCCCCTTTACCACAACTACTACACCGCAGGCGCAACCGACAACGACGACCCGATCCCCGCGCCACCCAATACGGATTTCACCAGCTCATCCGCAAACAACGATCAATACAACCTTCGCTTCCGCCACACCTTCGGCTCAACGGGCAACGGACTCTACACCGACGGCCACGCGGGTTCGCACAAGATGAACGGCGGCGTGCTCTACCGCAACCTGCGGCCGGATGCGCCGTGATTTGAACAGGAATATGTCTTGACCCCGCCGTCGTGTCTCCGACCGGCCCGTGTTAAACGCTCAATGATGCGACATCAGGAAGACCCCTTCATGAAGCGATCCCTCTATGTCTTAGCCGGCCTGATGCAGCTTGTTTCATTGCTGCTTTTTTCAAAGTTCGTCTGCACCGCGCAGGCAGCCCGACCCAATATCGTCTTCGTCCTCGCCGACGACCTGGGCTACGGCGACCTGGGCTGCACCGGCTCTGAGTTTGCAAAAACGCCCAACCTCGACGCCTTCGCTAAGCAGAGCCACGTCTTCAACAACGCCTACGCGCCGGCCCCGCAGTGCTCACCGACACGCGCCGCGATCCTCACCGGCGAGTACCCCGCACGACTGCACATCACCACGTGGATCGGCGGCGAAAAGCCCGAAGAATACAAGGGCCTCCAGATGCCCGAACAACGCAAGAGCCTCCCCGACGACGCGTACACTCTTGCGCAATACCTTAAAAGCTCGGGCTACGAAACGATCCAGATCGGCAAGTGGCACGTGGGCGACAACCCCGCCGCACCCGCGAAGTTTGGCTTTGACCACACCATCGGTTTTGCCAAAGGGGCAGGCCCCGGCAAGCCCGAGGCCTGGTTCAGCCCCTACCCCAACATCAAAGACCTCAAGGGCCCGCCCGGTGAGTTCATCACCGAACGCCTGACCACCGAAGCGGTCAAGTTCATTGCCAGCAAACGCGAGAAGCCCTTCTTCATGATGTTCCAGCACTACAACGTCCACGCACCGGTCGTCGCGCCCCCGGGCGATGTCCTGCGTTACGTCGATGAGGGCCGACCCAAAGACAAGGGCAAGCTCAACGCGACCTACCTCGCCGCCGTCGAGCAGGTCGACAAGAGCTTTGGCCAACTGGTTGCCGCGCTGAAAAAAACGGGCCAGTTTGACAACACCATCATCGTCTTCTTCTCCGACAACGGCGCGAACACGTGGGACGGCTCGAACGCCCCGTACCGCGGCGGCAAGAAGGAGTTCTACGAGGGCGGTATCCACATGCCCCTGATGATGCGCATCCCCGACGGCCTCAAGGAACGACGGGACCACGATCAGCCCGTCAGCGGCATCGACTTCTTCCCCACGTTCGTCGAGCTGACCGGCGGCAGTCTGAGGGATGTCAAAGCGCCCATCGATGGCGTGAGCCTCCTGCCGGTGTTGATGAAAAACGAACCGCTCAAGCGCGACTGCCTCTTCTGGCACCACCCCGCGCTCTCACGGACATTCAAGGAAATCCCCCCCCAAGGGGTTGTCCGTGAAGGACCGTGGAAACTCATCGATTTCTACTCGCCGTCCGACCGCGACGAACTTTACAACCTCGACGAAGACCCGGGCGAGAAAAACGATCTTGCGGAAAAATACCCCGAGCGCGTCGAACAGATGCGGGCCAAGCTCCAGGCTCACCTCAAAGCGGTCGGCGCCCAGATGGTCGTGGATACGAAAGGTTCATCCCATCGACACCCCCCAGATTGACATCATGGGCGTCAGAAATCGGCAGAATGTATGCCAAAAAAGGCTCGTAGACTATCGATTTCGAGTGTATTATACAGCACCAAGTAAAAGGGTTTCATGAGAACATGTTTTTAGCTTGATGGTCATGGCAAGGGCTGGTCGCGTAGGTATTAACGCCATTTCAATCACCAAAGAGGATCGTAAACAAAATTGATCTGCCCGGATGCTGGAGAGTTTGGGTGTCCAACCGTCTTCAAGCGTTTAACAAACACAGATTCTGATTGGTAAATTTCGATTCACTGGAATCCCATTCACAAGGAGGACTTCTGACTATGTCCAAATCAAAACTCACAACACTCACGGTCGCAATCCTCGCGGTTTGTGTCGGCTCAGCAGCCCACGCGGCCATCCTGGTGGACTACGACGACGGCACCCCCGGCGGCGGGCACGACCTGACCGTTAAAGCGGGCGACTTCGGCACGGCAACAGGAACGACCGCGTCCGTGGCCTCACCCTGGCAGGTGCTGCCGGGCTCGATCAATCCCGAAACCAGGGCGGACAACCCCTCGGGTGTGGGCACCACAGCCAACATTACCATGGTCATCAATCGTGTCTACGGGATCAACACCGGCTACGTGATTACCGCCAGCGACCAGTACAACATGTCATACATGTGGCGCGACGCGGGCTCGTGGGACACCACCGACCACGTTGAAATGGTCCTCTACTACACCGACACCGACCTCATCGGCGGGGCGATCCTCGACTCGATCACCCTCAACTCGGGCGACGTGGTCAGCACGGCCACGTGGGAAACCGAGTCGGCCAGCCTCGTGAGCTTCGGTGACACCAACGGCGTTGGCAAAAAACTCTTTGCCCTGCTGCAGACCGAGGGATCGGTTGCCTCTGAGTTTGCCCGACTGGACAACGTCTTCATCGAAGCCGTCGTCCCCGAACCCGCGAGCCTGGCACTCCTGTGCGTTGGGTCACTGCTGGCCGTGCGCCGCCGCGCCGCCTGACATGACCTGACCTGACCTGACCGTAGATGCACGCCCTCATGATTCCCCGGCGGTCTGGGTGATACACTCAGGCTATGGATATCCACCAACAGATCAAGGCCTTCCTCGCCGGTAAGACCTTCGCCGTCGCGGGCGCCTCGCGCGACCGCAGCAAATACGGCAACCGGGTGCTGCGCGCCTACATGCAGAACAACCTCGACGCCTACCCCATCAACCCCACCGCCGCGGACATTGAGGGCCTTGCCGCTTACCCCGATGTCGCGTCGCTGCCGATCGTGCCCGACGGACTGTCCATCGTCACGCCGCCGCCCGTCACGCGCAAGGTCGTCGAGCAGGCTGTCGTCAAAGGCATCGGGCGCATCTGGATGCAACCCGGGGCTGAAGACGAAGAGGCCATCCGCACCGCGATCCAAGCCGGCGTCGACGTGATATCGGGCGGTCCGTGCGTTCTCGTCGCACTCGGATACCACGGCGACTGACGCGTCGCCAGTCACCACTCACCGCTCAATTGATCCTGTTATCCTGTCTGTCCCGAACACAGGAGACACGACATGAAGGTGATGGTCACGGGCGGCGCGGGGTACATCGGTTCGCACGCGGTGAGGCACCTGCTTGCCTGCGGGCACGACGTGGTGGTGCTGGACAACCTGCACCGGGGCCACCGTGAGGCCATCCCCAAACACGTCCCTTTTGAAGAGCTCGACGTACGCCAGACCGAGGCGCTGACCAACGCGCTGACGCACCACAAGATCGAGTGCGTGATGCACTTTGCCGCGCTGGCGTACGTGGGCGAGAGCGTCACCGAACCGCTCAAGTATTTCCACAACAACAGCGCCGGGTCGCTGAGCCTGCTCCAGGCCATGGACGCGGCCGGCGTGCGCAAGCTCGTCTTCAGCTCGACCTGTGCGACCTACGGCCAACCCGACAGGATGCCCATCACCGAATCGACCCCGCAATCCCCGATCAACCCCTACGGCCACTCCAAGCTCATGACCGAGCGCATGCTCATCGACTACGCCGCGGCCAACAAGGGCTTCGCCTTTGCCGCGCTGCGTTACTTCAACGTGGCCGGCAGCGCCTCGGACGGGTCGATCGGCGAGGACCACGAGCCCGAGACGCACATCATCCCCGTCATGCTCAACGCCGCGCTGGGCAAGGTCCCCAAGGTCACGGTCTTCGGCGACGACTACGCCACGCCCGACGGCACGTGCATCCGCGACTACATCCACGTCGAAGACCTCGTCGACGCGCACGTCGAAGTGATGAAAGCGCTCAAGCCCGGCGAGCAACGGTTCTACAACCTGGGCATCGGCAAGGGTCTCTCCGTCAAACAACTCATCGACGCGGCGAAGAAAGTCACGGGCGTGGACTTCAAAGTCGAGATGGGTCCGCGCCGCGCAGGCGACCCGCCGATGCTCTACGCCGACGCTTCCAAGATCAAAAACGAACTGGGCTGGAGCGCCCGCCACACCGACATCGAGCGCACCGTCGAGACCGCGTGGCGATGGTTCAAGAACCACCCCAACGGCTACGCCGGCGCGTGACGGGGCGGGTTGTCGGTTCTCAATTCAACACGACCAGCACCATCAATCCCACCAGCGCCGCGACGCTCAAGAGCGCGACAACCAGAAGGAACCACGCCACCGCTTTGCCGATCGGCCCGGGCGTGGGCGACCACTCTCCGTCGAACGGCTCGTCGGGGAGTTCTTGATCCGCCTGCGGTTGTTCGTCGTCTTCACTCACGCGCCTCTCCGTGATCGGTGCGGGAGGCTGAATCCCCACAGCGCATCGGTCTGCAGGAGCACCTTGCCCAATGGGATGGCCAAGACACAGGTGTAGAGCAGCGAGAGGAAGCGGGTGTAGAGCTGGTCGAAGACGTGCCAGTCGTCCAGTGGTGTGGAGTGCAGGACGCCGACGCCGCGCAGCGTGAGCAGCAGGACGATCACGAGTTGCGCCATCAGGCCGGCGACGAACACGACCATCGGCAGCGCCCAGAGGCTCTGGCGCATGACGACGGGCTTGATGTAGACGGCTGCAAACGCGCCCAGGGCAAAACCGACCGCGTGCGGGCCGAGGATCGTGGCGTCGGCCAGGCGGTCGCGCATGGGGTAGACGTGGGTCAGGTCCGCCAGCAGCCCCAGCACGATCGCCGACCCCATCGCGGTGGACGACGGCGCCGCGAGGGCGATGTAGACCATCAGGACCATGAGCAGGCTCGGCGTGCCGACCGACAGGCCCAAGGGGTTGTTCATCGCCGCGCGCAGGCCGACCTCGAGGGTCAGGGCAAAGTAGGCGAAGATGGCGAAGATGGGCCAGCGCATGACTTACATTGTGTTAGGGTTCGACGCGGGTGTGTATCGGGGTGCCACTGGCGGCTTGTCCGCCAGTGCGGTAAAGAGGGCGAGAAACACTGGCGGGCAAGCCGCCAGTGGCACCCGAAAGAGCAACAGGTCGCCTGTCGGGATTGATAAAGAGTTCATCATCAGTGAACCTCCCCGGCGGGGACGAGCACGTCGACGCGGGTCAGGTAGGGCAGGGCGTAAAGGGGCTGGACGACGATGCGGTCTTCGAGCGTGGGGTTGTCGGGGTTCTTGCTGACGGCTGTGACCTTCCCGACGATCAGGCCCTGCGCCTCGGGGGGCCACAGACCGTCGTGCAGGTGTGCCAGGTCGCCGACCTGCGCGACGTTGGCGGTGGCGTCGATGATCGAAGTAAAGGCGGAGCGGTCGTGGCTGATGGCCAGTTGGGTATTCATCTCGACGGGGGCCTGGCCCGGCGTCGGCGGGACGACGCGGGCATCGAGCCTCGTGCGCGGCGAGGTGATGAGGGCGACCGTCGCGGTGTTGGTCTCGACGGTGCTGATGCGGCCGACGAGCGTCGAGCCGTAGACCACGACGAGGTTTTCGCGCAGCCCGTGGCGGGCGCCTTTGTTGATGGTCAAACGCGGCGAGAGCAGGTCCGGGCCGGAGATCACGTTGGCGGGGACGAAGGAGAGCTTGCTTAATGACTGGAACTCTCGGACCTGTCGCAGGCGTAGGATTTCCTGTGCGGCGGCTTCGAGTTGGGCCTCGAGTTTGCGTGAGTAGGCCAGGTTGTCGGTGTAGTTGCGTTCGAGTTGTTGCTGCCCGCCGGTGTCGATGCGCAGGTCGGCGGATTTGAAGATCGGTGAGGCGACGCGATGGAGCAGGTCGGCCACGGGCGTGACGGGGAAGTAGACGATCGTGCGGGGGATGCGGGCGATGGACTGCGAGAGGTTGGCCGGCAGGAGGCTGGTGACGCAGAGCACCCCCACAGCGAAGACAAGCGTGCGTTTGGGGTTGAGCCAGGGGCGTTTCATGGGCGGGGTGGGTCAGAATGCTGCGCGAAGAACCGTGGATAACATCCACGGCTTGATGTGTCATCCGGTGGCCACGGTGTTGATCACGGTCAATGGCAAAAGAATGAGCGGGAGGTATCAACCATCGTCGAGGTCGCTTTCCATGGTGCTTCGCCACTCTTCGAGGTGTTCGAGGTAGGTGGCGGTGCCTCGTGCGACGCAGGTGAGCGGGTCGTCGGCCACGCGCACGTCCAGGCCGGTGGCACGGGAGATCATCATGTCCAGCCCGCGCAACAACGCCCCGCCGCCCGCGAGGGTGATGCCGTTGTCCACGAGGTCGGCCGCGAGTTCGGGTTCGGTGCGTTCGAGTGTTCGGGTGACGGTTTCGATGATGGCGCCGATGGGTTCCTGCAGGGCTTCGCGGATCTCTTGTGCGGTGATGACGGTCTTCCGGGGCAGGCCCGAGATCATGTCGCGGCCGCGCACTTCCATGGTCTTGTCGTCGCCCTCCTGACCGGTTGCGCACGCGGAGCCGATCTCGATCTTGATGCGTTCAGCGGTCTGCTCGCCGACCATCAGGTTGTAGGCCTTCTTCATGTGGTTGATGATGGCCTCGTCCATATCGTCGCCTGCCACGCGGACGGATTCGCACTGGGCGATGTCCGCCAGGGAGATGATGGCGACCTCGGTCGTGCCGCCGCCGATGTCGACGATCATCGACGCGGTCGCTTCCACCACGGGCAGGTTGGCCCCGATGCCGGCCGCCATCGGTTCTTCGACGAGATACACCCGTCTTGCCCCGGCGCGTTCAGCCGAGTCGAGCACCGCGCGTTTCTCGACGGCGGTGATGCCCGAGGGCACGGCGATCACGACGCGCGGGCCGACCACGGTGTGCTTGCCCTGCACCTTGCGGATGAAGTAGGAGAGCATCGCCTCGGTGATCTCGAAGTCGGAGATGACACCGTCTTTCAGAGGGCGTATCGCTGTGATACTTCCGGGGGTCTTGCCGAGCATTTCTTTGGCGACCCAGCCGACGGCGTACCCGTCGTGGAGGCGGATGACCTGGTTGGTGTTCTTTTTGACAGCGACGACGGAGGGTTCATTAAGGACGATGCCCTCGCCGCGCACGCACACGAGGGTGTTGCACGTGCCCAGGTCAATGCCCATGTCGACGCTGAACCAGCTCAGGAGACTGTCGAAGATCAAGGCGGTGTTCCCTGGTCAATCGCCGCCGACGGGCGGCACGGTCGTCATGTTAACGCAAAGCGATAAAGCCTGCTCACGGCAGGGGGATGGGAAAGGTTATCGGTCTATTGTGTGCAATCGCTGCAACGCAGGAGCGGGAGAACGGTCAACCGATCTCAGGGCATGGTGCGACTCGGGGCAGGGGTGCGGTCTATCAGTTGGTCTGCACGAGGAAGAAGGGGTTGCCCTCGCCGGTGAGGTTCATGCTCTTCTGGGCGACGAAGAAGCAGGCGATGCCCAGTGCAACGATGGCGATGAGCGTCAGGACGGTGTAGATGTTGCTGCGTGCGGGCACGCGGACCTGACCGGGGGCGGTGGAGCGGAGTTGGCTCATGGTTTGGCTCGTGGTCGTGCGTGGGGTGTGCTGAACAAACTCAAGGCTTGGCGACGCGGTGGTGGCTGTCCCGGGGGTCCCGGGGGTTCCGGGGGTTCCGGGGGTTAGAGTTGGCTGCCGGTCTGGACCTGGTCGCCGGCGGCGATGGGGACGGCGCCCTTGGGTGTGAGCTTGATGAGTCCGGCCGCGGCCCGTTCATCGACGAGCGTCACGACCATGTCGCCGAGGTACTGGTCGCCGCGGTGGATGAGGAATCGCATGTTCTTGGCCACGCCGTCGCTCGAACCGATGTTGATCTTGACAAAGGTCTGGCCGCCCATGTCCTGGACGCCTGTGACCTGGCCGAACAACGGCACGGCGGGCGTGATCGCCTGGTCGCCGGTCGCCGAGGCGTTGCGGTATTCCGCGGGGACCTTCTGCAACTCAGCCTGAACGTTGGCGAGTTTCTCGGTCAGCGTCACGTTCTCTTCCTGCAGCCTGCGGACTGCCCGCTGGAGGAGCTCGGTCTGGCTGGTCAGTTCGTTGATGCGTTCGACCTGCTCGACGATGCGCGACTTCTGGTCGACGTCGTCATCACGGCGTTTCTTGAGTTCATCAGTGGTGGCCTCGTGGACCTTGGCGATCTGCTGGTTGGCGGCGGCAAGGCGGGCGACGTCGGCCTTGGCGGCGGTGACGGTGGCCTGCGCGTCCTTGAGCTGCGCCTGCGTCGAGGTGAGGTCGGCGGTGAGCGTGGTGATCTGGTTGTTGAGTGCGGTTACCTGGGCACGCAGCTCGGCGTTGCGCGCCGATTCGACCTGCTGCAGGGACTGGACCTGCTGCGTGGCCACGGCGGTCGCCGTTTCAGCGACCTTCCTGCGGGAGAGTTCGGTGTTGTACATTTCCTTGTAGTTCTGCTGGTTGGCCACAAAGGGCACCACCAGCGCCACAAGCAGGATGGACATCACACACACGAGCACCACGAAGACTTTGGTTAATGCGCTCAAGACAGCCTCCTTGGCAGGTTTGAAAACTCAGGTCACCGGGCCAAACCACGCACGGGGTGAATCGCATTCCGATGGGGTTACGGGGATTGTCACGGACCCACCAGGACAAGCGACCCTGACCACCTTTCACTCACAAGCCCGGCGGTCAACGCGAACAGCACACCGACAACTCCCCAAACATCAACACAAATATCGAATTGGGCTTGGCTTGTCAACCATGATCTACCCGGAAAAACCATTTACCCGCCCATACCCCGGGTGGGGGGTTGGGTGTCACTTGGGCCGTGCGACCTTTTTCTCCGGTCCTAATGCGGTCAGAACCCCCGCCGCAGCCGAGAGGCGGACCTGCTCCGAGCCGTCGTCGAGCATCTCGACAAGCCTCTTGGCAGCCTGGGGGCTTTCAAAATACCCCAGCCCCGCCGCGGCCTGGGCGCGGATCGCTTCGATGGGAGAACGCGACCCCTCGAGCATGATCTTCAGCCCGTCGTCACGCCCGAGGCGCATGAGGCTCGTCGCGGCGGCGAGTTGGATTTCAATCGGGGGCTTGTCGAGGATCACGACCAGCCCCTTCTCCATCTGCCGATCGCTTAACCGACCGAGGATCAGGATGCTCATCACGCGGACCTCGTCGAGCGAGGAGTAAGCCCCGGCGCGGACGGCGTCGAGCGAATCTTCGTCGCCGAGGTTGACCAGAGCCTCGGCCACCTGCACACGTGTGAGCGCCGACTGCACGGTGTTGGCACGCGGCATGGGCAGGCGTGCCAGTTCCTTGAGCATGGGCACGGCGGAGGGGTCGTTAATCATGCCCACGAGCAGGGCCACGTTGCTGCGCAGCGACGGGTCGGGCTGTGCCATGAGGTTGGCCAGTGGCGTGATGTCGATCGCGGCACCGCAGCGTTTGGCTGCGAAGATCGCCGCGGCGTAGACCGAACGCATCTGGCTGAGTTGCTGCTCGACGGCCTGGCGCTCATCGTCGCTGAGCTTGGCGCTTTGGGATTGTTCTCGCAGCGCGCTCACCTTGGCCAGCGCGTCGTCGCGTTCCTTCACGACGCGGTCTTTCATGTCACGCAGTTCAAGCCGACCTATCGTCGCCAGCGCGGCAAAACGCACCACGGGCGAGGCGTCGTCGAGCGCAGCCTGCACGATCGGCGTGACCCGCTGGGGCAGCCACTGCGCCGCCTCCATCGCGTTGGCACGCAGGAAATCGTCCGTGCTCTGGGCAGAGGCTATCACCTGGTCGATGGCTTTGCCCTTGACCGGTTCGAGCAGCATCGATCGGCTCTGGACGACGGGGGTGGTCTGGGCGTGGGCTGCGCTCACGAGGCAGAGGAGGAAGTAGCCGCAGATGAACGCAGATGAACGCCGATGAGAAAGGGCGAGTGATTTTGTGTGTGGCTTAGGCATCGGGGGGTGTCTTGCGGGTTTTATCGTCTACTGAAGGGGGCGGTGATTCAAGTTGGGCGGACTTGAGGCGGACGAGGATTCCCCAGAGGGTGGTCAGGAGGGTGAGGGTCATGATGAACGTGACGGGCCAGGCACCGATGCGACCGTAAGCGGTGGGGGTTGGGTCGAGGGTGATGGGGTTCACCGCGTAGCCCTCGACGCCCTGCGTTTGGCCGGCGACATTGACGAGTTTCTGGATTCGGCCGCGCGGGTCGATGAAGCCGCTGATGCCGGTGTTCACACTACGCACCATGGGCAGACCCAGTTCGATGCACCGCATCACGGCGATCTGCAGGTGCTGGGGGTTCTGGTGGGTGCGGGGATACCAGCCGTCGTTGGTGAGGTTGGCCAGCATGTCCACACGCTTGTAGCCGTGCCCGTCGTAGGCAAGCCCGCGACAGGTGCGTGAGACAGCGTCCTCGAAGCAGATGGGCGTCGCCACACGCCACACGGGTGCGTCGGGGTATTGCGTGCCCTGGAATGAGAAGACCACGGGTTTAGCGCCGGCCTGGATCGTGAAGTCGAACTCGTAAGGCGAAAGGTTGCGGATCATCCACATCTTCAGGTTTGGGAAACCCTCGACCCAGGGGATGTATTCGCCAAAGGGCACGCGGTGGATTTTGTCGTAACGCACCGGGTCTTTCGAGCCGTCGGCGTGGTAGAGGAACGCGGAGTTGTAGCTGCGGTTGGGGACGATGTCGCCGTTGGAGATCGTGACGAAGTCCTCTTCCGACGGTGCCCCGACGAGCAGGTTCACGCGCAGGTCGTCCGCGTAACTGTGCAGCATTTCGTCGAACTGAACAAGCCCGGTGCCGGCGTATTGCGTGAGCGCCACGTCGTTGAGCGGCGCGGGGACCATTGTTTCAGGCCAGACGATCAGGTCGGGCCTGGGGTCGTGGGCCGCGGCCTGTTGCGTGAGGCTGACGAGTGTGTTCCACGTCTGCAGGATCGACTCGCGTGTGGGGTTTTGTTTGTTGCTCTGCGGGACGTTGGACTGCACAACCGCCACGACGGGCATCGGGTTGGCAGGCTTGAGCGGGTGCAATCGATCCAGCGCATAGATGATCGAAGCGACATAGGCCATGCTGTAGACAAACAGCGAGATCAAGACCCGTCGGCTGAACCGGTGCGAGGGCCTGCCCGTGCTCATCGACACCCTGCGCACCGGTCGCACCGTAAGGTCCACGACCAGTCCCGCCGTCATCGCCACAAGAAAACTCACGAACCACTCACCCCCCAGCGACGCGGTCTGGGCCAGGTAGCCCGGCGACGTGCCCACGGTGTAAGACACCTGCGTGTGCCCCAGCGCAAACCACCCGAACCCGCCCGCCAACACCCGGCCACGGATAAACTCCAGCGTCACCCACGCACCCGGAAGAAGCAGCACGGACAACCCCCGATAGGTTTTGTCGAGGTGACGGAACAACAACATCGCCAAGGGCAGGTAGAGCGCCATGTAAGCACACAACGCCACATAGCCCCCCGCGGTGATGTTGACCAGCCAGCTCAGCCGCAGCAACCACCACACCAGATTCACGACATAGAGCGTCCACGCCAGCGTCTTCCAACTCGACGAACGGATCGCCAGCACAGCCCACGGCACCAGCGCCACGTGCGCAAGCCACCCCCAGCCCGGCTCGGGAAATGCCAGCAGCAACATCACCGCCCCCAGCAACGCAAGAATCAGGTGCGAAGTGGTTGATCGGAAGTTATGGACTGCTAAGGGCATGGTGGCATCACCGTCATCGGCAAATGAACCCAAGAGCGGGTTGAGCATAACAAGAAGACCCCCCTCAAGCCCATGGCACACGCCCGCTTGGACGCTTAACCCCGAGCGACTAACATTCGTGCATGGCGATCCACGACATGCGTAAGGAATACGACCACGGGGCGCTACTCGAATCCGAAGCCGACGCGGATGCGATCCGTCAGTTTGCCAAGTGGTTCGAGCAGGCGCGCTCGGCCAACGTCGGCCCGTGGTACGAGCCCAACGCCATGACGCTGGCCACCGTTTCACCCGACGGCCAACCCACCGCACGCATCGTCCTGCTCAAGGGCTTCGACGATTCGGGCTTCACCTTCTTCACCAACTACGACTCGGCCAAAGCAGGCGACATCACCCACGACGCGCGCGTCGCGCTGGTCTTCCACTGGGCCAATCTCGAACGTCAGGTGCGCATCGAGGGCGTGGCGCACAAGACCAGCACCGAAGAATCCCAACACTACTTCCGATCCCGTCCGCGAGGCAGTCAGCTCGGGGCCTTGGCTTCGTGCCAGAGCAAGCCGGCCGCCAGCCGATCCGAGCTGGAAAAAACACTGGCTGACCTCGAAGCCCGCTACGCCCACGCCGACGTGCCCATGCCCGAGAACTGGGGCGGCTACCGCGTCGTCCCATCCGCCATCGAATTCTGGCAGGGTCGGCCAAACCGCCTGCACGACCGCCTGCGATACACCCGTGTGGCACCACTCCAACCCGGTCAAGCCCCGTGGCAGGTCCAACGCCTCTGGCCATAGACCCGGACCCGCCCGAAAATAACTATTGAATCCCAAAGGGAATGTCCTATAATCGGACCGCCGCTGCCCCGGAAACTCGGCACAACCGGCATGAACGTTCTATCACGCACGGACCCCGCTGACTTACCCGCCTTACCTGTTTTTCCTAACCCCGATTCAGCCGACTCTTGAGATATGCAGGATGACCCCTACACGGTCAGCCGATCATGCAACGCTGTGACCCTTGGGCACCGACAGGATGTGCCCGTGGCGAGGAGAACATGGGAGATCGATCCGAGCAAGTAACCAGCCCCCGACTTGCGCAAGAGGCATCCCCTGCGCGGGAGGAAGAATCGCAGTCCATCGGCAAGATGGACCTGTGCATTGCCAACTCCATCCACCAGATCGAAGAAGCCTGGCGGCTGGTCTACCACAGCTACCGCGATATCGAGATCATCGACCCCAATGACGAAGAGCTGCACACCGTCCCCCACGCCGTCAGCCCCGACACCGCGGTGATGACCGGACGCGTGCAGGATCGGCTGGTCAGCACCCTCACCGTCATGGTCGACTCGCAGCGCGGACTGCCGCTCGAGTGTGTCTACGCCGACGAGATCGACGCCCTGCGAAAACGCGATCGCGCCCTGATCGAGGTCGGCCTCCTCGCGGACCGGCGACGTGAGATGATCCGGTCCTTCGGCGCGGTGCGCGACCTGATCCGCATGGCGTTCTACTACTCGACCTACCTCAACACCGACGCGATCATCGGCGTCCACCCCCACCACGCCCCGTTTTACGAACGCTTCATGTCCTTCGAGCAGGTCGGCCCGGAACGCAGCTACGACACCGTCAACGGCGCCGCCGTCGTCCTCCTCCACATCAAGGTCGCCGAGGTCATCAAGCCCGCCAAGCTCCCGCGGGGCCTGGCCTACATCAAGAACAACCCCATCGAACGCGAGTTCTTCGAACACCGATTCGACTTCTCGCCACACGCTCTCAAAGGCTCGGCCCTGGCCCGCTACCTCCACAAGAAAAAATACCTGCCCCCCTTCGATACGGTCAGTTCAAAGCACACCGCCTGATTGTCCATCACCCGATGACACGCCATGCCACGCTCATCCGAACAGACCCTCACCCCGTCAGCACCTGAGCACGCCGACGAAACCCTTTCGCCGACGGACAGCGACGCGGCTCGATCATACACACACCCCGATAAGCCCCACTACGACGAGGCCTTTGCCCGCAACATCGGGTGGGTCACCGCGGCCGAGCAGCGCGTGCTGGCCACCAAGCGCATCGCCATCGCCGGCATGGGCGGCGTCGGCGGGGCGCACCTGCTCACACTCACACGGCTGGGCATCGGCCAGTTCCACATCGCCGACTTCGACGCCTTCGACATCGTCAACTTCAACCGACAGGTCGGCGCATCGCACAGCACCGTCGGCAAGCCCAAGGTCGATGTCATGGCCGACATGGCCCTGGACATCAACCCGGACCTGAAAATCAAGCGATTCCCCACGGGCGTCACCGAGCAGAACCTCGACCGTTTCCTCGAGGGTGTCGACCTCTTCGTCGACGGTCTGGACTTCTTTGCCATCGACATCCGTCGCAAGGTCTTTGCCCGCTGCGCACAGCTGCGTATCCCCGCCATCACCGCTGCGCCGCTGGGCATGGGCTGTGCCGCGCTGACGTTCCTGCCGGGCCAAATGACCTTCGAGCAATACTTCCGCATGGAGGGCAAGAGCACCACCGAGCAGCTCGTGCGATTCCTCGTCGGCCTCGCGCCCGCCCGGCTGCACAGCGCCTACCTCGTCGACCCCACCGCGGTCGACCTTGTCAACCATAAAGGCCCCTCGACCCCGATGGCGTGCATGATGTGCGCCGGTGTCGCCGCCACCCGGGCGACCAAGATCCTTCTCAAACGCGGCAAGGTCGTCGCGGCCCCGCGCGGCGTCCACTTCGACGCCTTCGAGAACCGTACCGTCATCACCTACCGACCCTTTGGCAACCGCAACCCGCTCCAGTGGCTCTCCATCCGCGTGGCCAAACGTATCTTTGCGGGTAAGTTGGAGCAGCCCGAAACACGCCGACCGGAAACGAAATACACCTCGGTCATGGACCGGGTCCTCGACCTCGCACGCTGGGCACCCAGCGGCGACAACACCCAGCCCTGGCGATTCGAGGTCAAGAGCGACCAGCACGTCGTTGTCCACGGCCACGACACACGCGACCACTGCGTCTACGACCTCGACGGTCGTGCCAGTCAAATCTCGCTCGGCGCACTGCTCGAAACCATCAAGATCGCCGCATCCACGCAGGGTCTGGGCACGGGCGCGGTCCGCAGGCTCGACAAGCCCGTGAATGAACCGACATTCGATGTCAGCCTCACGCCCGAGCCCGCCGTCAAGCCCGACCCGCTTGCGGCCTTCATCCCGCTGCGCTGCACGCAACGCAGGCCCCTCACCGCCACACCGCTCGAAAACACCGAGCGCAACCGCATGACCCAGGCCGTCGGTCAGAACTTCGAGGTGCGCTTCCTCGAATCCCCCGCTCAGCGCCGCAAGGTCGCTCGCCTGCTCTTCCACAGCGCCCACATCCGCCTGACCATCGAAGAGGCCTACCGGGTCCACAAGCACGTCATCGAGTGGGGCAAGACCTTCAGCGACGACCGCATCCCCGATCAAGCGGTGGGCCTGAGCCCGTTCATGCTTGCCATGATGAAGTCCGCCATGACGAGTTGGGGCAAGGTGCGTTTCATGAACCGTTTCATGATGGGCACGTTCCTGCCGCGCATCGCGCTGGACTACAGGCCCGGGGTGAATTGCGCGGCGCACTTCTTCCTGTTGGCCAAATCGCCGCCCGAGGGGATCGACGACCAGGTCCTCGCCGGCCGCGCTTTGCAACGTTTCTGGCTCACCACCACCAGCCTCAACCTCCACCTGCAGCCCGAGATGACGCCGTTGATCTTCTCGCGTTACGCCGTGGAAAACCTGCCCTTCACCAAGGACGCCCGGGCGCTGCGCCGGGCCGGCGACGTGCGGAAGAAACTCAACCGGCTCATCGGGCAGGACGCGGTGGACCGGTGTGTCTTCATGGGACGGGTCGGCTTTGGGACGCCGGCCACCAGCCGATCGCTCAGGCTCCCTTTGGAGCGGTTGCGGGTGAAACACGAACCGACCCCCGGCGAATAACCCGCCCGAATTCCCCTTAGAATCCGTGCGATGACCAGGCGATTACGCATCCTGTTTTTTGCCGAGGCGGTCACGCTTGCCCACGTGGCGCGTCCGCTCACACTCGCGCGCAGCCTCGACCCCGAACGCTTCGAGGTCCACTTCGCCTGGTCGCCGCGCTTCCAGAACGCGCTCGGCCCGATCCCGTTGAGCGAACACGCCATCGACTCGATCCCCAGCCAACAATTCATCGAATCCCTCACGCGCGGCAACCCGCTCTACGACGCCGGCACCCTGCGGGCATACATCCAAGACGACCTGCGCGTGATCGAGCACGTCAGGCCCGACGCGGTCGTGGGCGACCTGCGGCTATCGCTCTCCGTCAGCGCCCGCATGGCCGGCGTGCCTTACCTCAATTTCATCAACGCCTACTGGAGCCCCTACGCCCGGCAGCGTTACGTGATCCCCGACCACCCGATGGAGCACGTCATCGGCACGCCCGCGGCACAGGCGATCTTCCGGGCCATCCGTCCGTTCGCCTTTGCATTGCACGCTAAACCGCTCAACACCGTTCGGGCGGAACACGGGTTGCCGACCCTCGGCCAAGACCTCCGTCGGGTCTATACCGACGGCGACCACGTGCTCTACGGCGACGTGCCCGAGATCGCGCCCACACACGACCTCCCTCCCAACCACCACTACCTCGGCCCGGTGCCGTGGAGCCCGTCGGCGGACGCCGAGTGTGACAAAGTGTTAGAGGGATTGCTCAAGCAAGCGTCACCCGAACCGATCATCTACGCCACGCTGGGCAGCTCCGGCCGGGGCGACGCGCTGGACAAGCTCATCGAGGCCACGCGGGGCATGGGCGTCCGCCTCATCGCCGCCAAGGCGGGTAAGCCGGTCCACGCCACCGGGGACCACGTCCACCTTTGGGACTACCTGCCCGGCGACCGCGTCTGTTCGGCGGCGTCACTGGCGGTCAACAACGGCGGAAGCCCCGGGGCCTATCAGGCCCTGTCGGCGGGGGTGCCCGTCCTGGGCGTCTGCTCGAACATGGACCAGCACCTGAATATGGCCAATATCCGCGCCACCGGGGCCGGCCAAAGCCTGCGTGCGGGCACGCTCAAGGTTCACAGGCTGCATGAAATGGTCGATGACATGTTAAAGGACGCCGGGTATCGGCAGAGAGCACAGGGGCTGGCCAAAGTGCTGGCCCGGTACGACGCCCCGGCTCGACTGGCGGGGATTCTCGAAAGCGTGATCGGGGGGACAGGTGGGGGAGAAACCGATGACCTACCACATCGAAAAACGCAACCGCTTTTTCGAGGCCAACCGCAGGATGGCCGAGCACGAGCTTAGGCCCGGCGTGACGGTGACGTTTGTGACCGAGGTCGACCTCTCTCAGGTCGAATCCATCCGAGCACGTTGCGGGCAGTCGCGTCCAACCTACACCGCGTTTATGGCCAAGGCCGTGGCGCTGGCGCTGCAGAAATATCCCTACGCCAATCGGCGAGTGGTCCACCGGTGGTGGAAGCCCTGGGCGCCAAAGACGCTGCAACGTTTCGACAACATCGACGTGGCCGTGGCCGGCGAACGCGAAGAACCCGGCGCGGAGGCCTGCGCGTTTGTAGACGTGATGCGCAGCGTCGATAACCGATCGCTCGACGACATCTCGAAGTGGCTGCGTGCAATGGCGGTGTGTGATATCCAGAGCAACGAACAGTGGCGCAGCTTCCGTACGGTGGTCACGAAACTCCCGCCGTGGATCGCTGCGCACCTGATCCGCTTCCCGCTCTACTTCCCGTCGGCGTGGGTGAAATACCGCGGCGCGGCGGCGGTCATCAGTTCACCGGCTAAATATGGCGTGGACCAGGTCGCCACCACGTGGCCCTGGCCGATCGGCGTGAGCTTCGGCATGGTCAAGCCCCGCGCGGTCGCGGTGGGCGGTCGCGTCGAGGTCCGCACGACCACGCACCTGATGCTCAACTTCGACCGCCGTGTGATGGCCGGCGCCCAGAGCGCACGGTTCTTTGCCCACATGGTCCACGTCCTCGAAAACGCCGAGCACGAGATGGCCGATGCGATCCCGACGATGACCGGCCGCCTCGCGGGCGCAGCATGAAGCGTTGACGGGATCACAGGATTGACAAAGATCAACAGGATCGGTCCAAGACCTCTGCACATGTTTGTGTTCGGGGTGTATTCTCGGAATTGATGGGATCGGTTCTGATCCTGTTCATCCGGCCATCCTGTTATCCCGTCGAATTCCGTGGCGTGAGCGCAAAGCAAAACCCCCCGTGTTGGCGGGGGGTTTTGAGGGGTTATTGAGTTGTCAGCCGAGGCTTGGCTTATCCGGTTGGATTAGCGGCGGCGGCGGGCGGCGGCGAGGCCGAGGGCGGAGAGGCCCATGAGGCTCAGGCCGGCGGTGATCGGCTCGGGGATCACGGTTTCGATCTTGCTGTTGATGTCCGAGCGGAAGCCGAAGTCGGTCGTGCCGGCGTTGAACTCGGTGGTGCCAACCTTGGTGTCGAAGTCGACGCCGTCGGGCAGGCTGTTGAGGTCCTGAACGGTGCCGGGGTTGATGAGGCGGAGGGACAGGAGGTCAGCGGGCAGGGTGGGGAAGAAGGCCGTGTCGACGTAGTCGATCAGGGCGGTGATGTTCAGGGCACCCTTGTTGGTGTCGGGGTCGTTCACGTCGACACCGGAGAGGCCGGAGACCGGCTTACCGCTGAAGATCATGAGGCCGTCACCGAAGCCCGCGCCGGTGGAGGCGTTGGAGTCGCCGGTGGAGTCGTAGTAGATCTTGACGAAGTTCATGGCGTCGTCAACGACCTTGAAGCTCGACTGTGTGAAGTCGCCGGAGACGAAGGTGACCTCTTCCTTGAAGCCGGCCACGATGGTGATCTCTTGGCCGATGGGCAGGTAGACACCGCCCGAGGCGCCGCCGCCAGGGTTCACGTTGGAACCGGGGGCCACCTGGAAGCCGTTGAGACGTGCCTGGAAGTAGGTGAAGAAGGTGCTGCCGGCGGGCTTGACCGGGCCACCGGGAACCACGAGGGCGTCCTCGGCCAGGACGTTACCCACACCCCAGTCGAACTCGAGCACCTTGGTGATGGTCCCGGGGACGGTGCCGTTGTTCGAGAAGTCGAACTCGAGTGCCGATGCCGACTGAACCGCGAGGCCCAGGGGCAGAGCACAAACCAATGCCTTGATCACAGTAGTTGCTTTCATCGAAACGCTCCTTGAAAAAGTTTCTCGCCTGTCGTCCGGTCTTGCTCCCCAGCCATCGCCTCCGGACGTTTCAGGCGACGACCCTCACAATTTTTTCCCGGGGCGGGATTTTCTGGTTCATTCGCTCAAGCGGGACTTGATCCCTCCGTGGCCTGAGCGATCCCCGAACGTTGAGGAGAGTCTACCGCGCCTTGGGAAATATGCAAGTGGGTTTTCCGATGAAAAGCGAGAATTTTGCCTGTGGATAACCCCCGGAACTTACCCTGATCCTGCCCATTTTGACAAGACGTTTTAACCGGTCAATTTCGACCGTGCAGCCATGACTTCGGGCACTCCATCGGGCCCGGAAGCCGCCGCTTCGTAGTGGTACTTAGCCCAATTTTCATTCCCCAGGGCTGCATAAATCTCAGCCTGATGAAAATGAATTTCAGGTAAAGACGAAAGCGTTTTGGAAATCTGGGCAATATGGGCAAGGGCCTCCTTGTCCTTGCCCTGTTTGTGTTCGATCCACGCCACGGTGTCGAGCAGGGGCGAGTTCTGTGGCTGGGCGTCGAGGCATTGGCGTGCGATGACGCCGGCTTCCGTCAGCCGATCGGGTTTGTGTTCCGCGATGAGGTAAGCCAGGTCGTTGCCCGCGGGGATGCGGTAGACGGTCTTGCCGTTCCAGATTTTTTCCAGGCCCAGGATGGCGTCGTCGATCTGGCCGGCTTTCTGCTGATATGTGGTCAGTTCGTACGTGGCGTGGATGTTGGTCGGCTCACGTTCGAGCAGCGTTTTGAGTTTGGCAATTGCGTCGGTGTAGTTGCCCTGTCGGTAGAGCGAGTTAGCGCTGGCGTAGAGCGCCACGCTCGTGTTGGGCAGGTTCTTGAGCACCAGGGTTTTGACCTGGTCGATGTCCCGGTCCTGCGCCATGAGCGAGTCGGCTAACAGACTGTAAGCCGGCGTCAGGCCGGGCGACTGGAGGACCAGCGCGCCGCAGATGTTTTCACAGAGGTTGGGCAACCCGGCGCGGAGGGCCGCGGTGGCCACGATGAGGTTCCTGAAGGCGTTCATCATGGCGGGGGAGGTCAGGTCGGATCGGCCCATGAGCTGACGCAGGTCGTCTTTGAACATGGTCCTGAACGGGGGCAGTTCCTCGATGGCGGAGTTGGCGGAATCGGTGTCGCCCACAGCCAGGGAGGACATGAAACGGTCCAGCGCGTTGAACTTCGCGTCGGCGGGGACCTTGCCGTCGATCGCGACGCTCAGGAGTTTGCCCAGCGGTGCCTGCTGCAGCGCCGCCGAACGCGAGAGCGCCAGCCGGGCCGCTTCGTACTTGGACTGCATGAGGATGACCGAGATACGGGCCGCGGCCAGGCCGGGGTCGTCGGGCTTGATCTCGACGAGCCGTTCGAGCGTGTCACGGACCTCGTCCCAGTTGCCCCCTTGCGCAGCGATCCAGACGCGCGTGCGGAGCCAGGCCTCGCGTTCGGCGTCGGGGAGGTTTTCGACACTGAGCATGCGGTCGGCCCAGGCCATCAGGTCCCGCGTCTGGTTCGACTTGGCGTCGAGCTTGAGCAGTTCACGGCTGGCTATGGCGGCAAACTGTTCGTTCTTGGCCAGGGCTTCCATGCGCGAGCGAGCCTCTTCGGTCTTGCCCTGCGTGCTCTCGATGCGGGCCATGAGCACCTGCGCATCGGGGTAGTTGCTTGAATAGTCCGCGATCTCTTCGAGTCGGCGCTTGGCCTCGTCGTAGCGTTTCATCTCGTACAGGGCCTGGCCCATCGAGAGGTTGATCCTCGGGTCGGCGGACCGGCCGGCGGATTCGAGTTCGTCGTAGACCTCGGTCGCTTTCTTGAACAGGCCCAGGTCCACGAACATCTGGCCCTTCGACGCCAGCGCAACGATGCGGGCGCCGCCGTCGATCTTGGCACACTTATCAAGCGTCGCTTCGGCGGCGGGGAATTGGCCGGCCTGTTGCTGGGTCAGCGCCAGGTCGACGTAGAGCGCCGAGTTCTCCGGGGACATCTCGATGGCTTTGCCCAGGACTTTGGCCGACTCATCCAACCGGCCCGCGGAGCGAAGCGTCTGGCCCTTGATCTGCCACAGACGCCAGGAGTTGGGCCGGATGTCGATCCACTGGTCCAGCAGGGAGAGCATCCTGTCGACGCGGTTGAGCCGGGCGTAGCGTTCGAGGATGCTGAATCGCACGCGCGAGTCTTCGGGGTTGAGCAGTTTATGCAGCGAGTCGAGTTGTTCGACCGTCTTGTCCACGGGCTGCCGCGCCGATCGGATGTCGATGATGCTCAGTTGTGCCTCGGGGCTTTTGACGCCGGCGTCGACGAGCCGCATGAGGGTGTCGATGGCCTTGTCGGGCTGGCCCATGCCCAGGTAGATGCGTGACATGGCCTCGGCGATGGCCAGCGAGGAGGGGTCGGCCCGGAGGATCATGGGCCTGAGGATCGGTTCGAGTTCCGCCAAAGCGCGGTCGGGCTGCTTGTTGGTGCTCAGCAGCGAAGCGCGGGACAGGCGCGCGAGCGGTTCGTTGAGCAGTTGGAGGCGAGCGAACTCTTCGAGGCCTTTGTCGAACATCTTCTGGCGGATGTAGAACTCGGTGAGGATGACGAAGTTCATGGCCACGTCGGGGTTGGTGCGGACCATGGCTAGGAGTTGGAACTCGGCCTGAGAGGGCTGGCCCTGCTTGAGGTAGATGCCCGCGAGCAGCCGGCGGAGCATGGGGTCGCTGTGGCCGGCGGCGATGGCGCGGTTGCAGACGGTGGCGGCCTGGTCGAGGTCGCCGCGCTTGATGAGCAGTTGGGCCTTGAGCGCGGGGGCGTCGCGTTCGGAGATTTTTTCGCTGTCGATCAGCGAGAGGTGCTCCGCGGCTTTTTCGGTGTTGCCCAGGACCTGGTAGATGTTGGACGCCAGCGCGTGGGCCTGGACGTTGTTGGGGTCGACTTCGAGCGCGGACTCGACCTGCTGGGCCGCCTCACGGGGCAGCTGCATGTAGGCCAGGGTCTGGGCCTGGAGCAGGCGGGCGTCGATGTTGCGGGGTTCGGCTTCGATGATCTTGTCGAGGATTTCCGTGGCGCGGTCGTAACGGCGGCGCATGATGTAGACCCGCGCGAGCATCTGGTCGAGGCTGGTTTCTTTTGCGAACTTCTCCTTGGCGGTGCGGAGCAGCGGTTCGACCTCGTCGTCCTTGTTCTGCGCAAGCAGGGCGTTGGCCAGGGAGAGATAGGCGTCGAGCGAATCGGGGCTGATCTGGATCAGCTTGCGCGCGCAGCTCTCGACGTGGTCGAACTGTTCGAGGTAGGTGTAACCGGACACCATCACGCGGAGGTGGTCGGCGTTGAGCGGGTCGATCTTCTCCATGCGCGCCATGAGCTGGTCGACCTCGCTGCGCTGGCCGCGGGCCTGCTCGAACTGGAGCTTGAGTTGAAGGGCCGAGGGATCGGTGGGCTTTTCTTCCAGGAGTCGGTCGACGTCCTTGCCCACGGCGTCGATGGTGTTCGACTGGACCATGAGGTTGAGAAAGAGCCTTCGTGCGACGGTGTTGTCGGGTTCGAGCTCGGTAGCGCGACGCAACGCTTCGCGGGCCAGGTTGTCTTCGCCCATCTGAAGGAGCACCTGTCCGTAGCGCATCTGGAGCTCGGCGCTGTTGGCGTTGCGGGTGAGCATCTTCTCGAAGATGTCCCGGGCCTTGGGGTAGTTCTTTTTCCCGACGTAGGCCTGGGCCAGGAGGTAGGGGATGTTCATGTCGCTCGTGTCGCCGCGGTAGATGGGTTCGAGCTGGGCCAGGGTGCTGTCGTTATCGTCGTCGAGGAGGTAGAGCCTCGCCGCGGCGATGCGCCAGGCCGGGCTTTTGCGTTCGGCTTCGGGCACGAGGTTGGAAAGCTTCCAGCCGAGTTCTTTCCTCGCCGACTGGGGCTGGATTTCTTCGGGGACCTGCATGACCATCAGGACCAGGTCGCCCGCCAGGGTGGGGTTGAGTTCCTTGACCTGCGACATTTTCTGTGCCAGCGCCCAGGCGGCTTTCCAGTCCTTGTCCGTGCGGAGCAAGCGCGCGTAATCCAGCGCCGCGTCGAGCAGGTTGGGGTCGAGCTGCAGGGCGTCTTCGAGCTGGGCGCGGGCGACCTTGCCCAGATCATTCATCGTGCTCTTGAGTTTGCCCAGGGTCGAGTCGGGATCTTCATTGGGCGTGCCGTCGGGGTTGAGGTTCGAGAGGTTTTTTCTCTCCGTGGTGTCGATGGCCTGGTACCGCGCGTAGTCCTGTAGGGCGAGTTTTGCGCGCAGGTAGGAGGCCTCGGCCTGACGGTTGCCCTGGTCCTCAAGCCAGCGGACCTCGTCCTTGCCGACCGCGAGCGTCTCGTCGTATTCCTTGAGCAGCTTGTCGTTGGTGCTCAGGTCCGATTGGCGGAGGAGGTTGAACGTGCGGGCAAAGACCCACGACCCGTAGAGCCGGTGCGCCTCGGTGTTGTCGGCCTGGAGACGCAGGACTTTGTCGAGCGTGTTCTTGCTCGCACCGAAGTTGAGCAGGCGCATCTGTGCGTCGGCCCGGACCAGCAGCGCCTCGATGTCGTCGGGCTTGGCTTCGAGCACGCTCTGCACCAGTTGCAGCGCCGCCTCGGGGCGGTTGTTGTCCAGCGCCAGGCGGGCACGCTGCAACTCGTGTTCGGGGTTCGAACCGCACGACCACAGGCACAGGGCCAGCGTCAGGACGGCCAGGGTTTTGAGGGGTTGGTTGGTGCGCATGTTGTCGTCACTCCCTTGAGGGCTGGGTGTTGTGGGCTGAATCATCGGAATCCTCCCGACGCTCCGTCGGGCTGCTGTTTGGTGGTGTGTTTTGCGGCGTGTCGATTTGCGGGCTGTTGTTCTGCGGGGCGTGGCGTTGGACGATCTCGTAGACCCACCGGACGGGCACGGCATAGGCGATGCCGCTGGGTTTATCGAGCATGTGCTCGCGTGTGCGGGTGGCCAGCGCTTTGTTGACGATGCCGATCACCCGTCCGTCGAGCGCGTCAAAGAGCGGGCTGCCGCTGTTGCCGGGGTAGACGGTCATGTCGAGCTGTAACAGGTTGTAAGGTTTACGGATCGCCTCGGCCAGTTCCGGGGTCAGCTCGATCCCGCGCGGCATGGGCAGCACGGCCGGCACCAGGGCGGAGACCACGCCACGGTGGACCGCCGGTGCCAGGCCCAGCGCCGTGCCGATCGGGTAGCCCATCACGCCCACACCCTGACCCGGCCTCGGCACGTCCTGGGTGTTGAGTTCCAGCGGCGTCCCGGGCAGGCCGTCGAAAGCAAGCAAAGCCACGTCGTGGTGGGCGTCGGCCTCGATCACGGTCGCGCGTCGGCCCTGCGTCGGGGCTTCGTCGGCAAAAAACACACGCAGGTCTTCGAGTTTTTCCTTGACCGAGACCGCGTCGATCACGTGCTTGTTCGTCACCGCCATGTGGCCGTCGCCCACCACAAACCCGCTGCCGAAGAAGCGGATGCTCGGGGCGTCGAGTCGGTCGTAGGTGCCCACCGCCACGATGCCCGGGCGGACCTTCGCAGCGATATCGACAAACGGGTCCGTCGCTTCGCCGGCTTGGGTTTGTGCGACCACACCCACCACCGCGCACACGGCAAGCCACACCCGCGCGGGGCGTCTGACAACAACGGGTTGATTCTCGAAGCGGGGGTGTGTCATGGCGCGACCCCCTCGGGTTCGCGGGCAACCGGTCCGTTCGCCGGCCCGGCCGTGTTGTTCACGGGTGTCCATTTCCGCAGCTTGTCCTGGGCGGCAATCCGGCCACCCGGTCCCTGATCGGCCAGCGCCCGGCACCACCGATTGACTTCATCATAACGACCGAGTTTGCCCGCCGTGTCGATCGCCACGCACAACGCCCGCGGCGAGTCCGGGAAATCACGCAGCAGCAGCGTGGCGGCCTGGTACGCCTCGTCGTTGCGGTCCATCGACATGAGAATCGTGGCACGATAGAGCCTCAAGACCGCGTCCTTGGGCACGAGTTCCAGCCGGGCGTCGATCAGGTTGAGCACACGGTCGGCAGACATCAGCACCGCTGCGCGGTCGAGCAGGTCGTCGAGCACGTCGTCCGTTGCCGAGGAATCGGTGAGCAGGCCCGCCAGCGACGAGACGGCGTCACGGGTGTCGCCGTTGTGGATCATCACGTCCACCGCGATGCGCTGCAGGTTCAGCCTTTCGTGCGGCAGGGAGATGATGAGGTTGTAAAACTCACCCGCCGCCTGGTCCGCCCGCCCCATCGACAGCCGCGCCCTGGCAATCGGGTCGCTCACACGCAGCAAGAGTTCCTTGCCCAGCACGTCGCGGGACCGCAGCGTCGAGAGCGTCTCGACCGCCCCCGGCGCATCGAGGCGTGCAAGCTGCAATCGGCCACGCGCCAGCGCCGCCACGTCCGGGTTGATCGGCTCGATGTTTCTGAGGATGGCGTCGGAGGCTTCCGGGTGATCGAACACCTCCGGTCGGCTGAGCATCCGCAGCACAGCCGGGCTGTCCCAGGGGTGCTGCGCGAGGTGCTGCGTGAGGCCGGCGGGATCGAGGGTCGGGCCCGAGGGTGGCGGGGCAATGCACGCGGCGAGCATGTCACGCAGCGTGGAGAGTTCGTCCGGGATGGGTTGTCTTTGAGCCAGGTCATCGATCAGCCGAAGCGCGTGGCTCTGGGGCCAATCGACAAAAGGCGAAGCGAGCAGCGTCTGGGCGGGCGACTCGTTTTCGGGTTTGATCTTCGGCATGGGGTGGACCGGCGCGAAGCGCGCCATCGGGTCCGACAGCGCCAGCGTGGCCCACTCCCGTGCGAGCATCCACCCCGAGGGCATGCGTGTCTTAGCCGGCTGCTTGGCCCAGGCCCGCGCCGCCCAACGCAACGCATCACGGCCGCGATCCGGGTGCTCGCTCAAGAGTTCGCTCAACCCCGCCACGTCGTCGAGCACCATCATCGAAACCATCGCCGCTTCATCCTGCGTCGTCGGCGTGGCCGGCAGGTCGGCGACACGGGATAACAGGTTGTGAGTCCCCTGGGCGTCGAGCGTCATCAGCAACGCCCGCATCTCGAGCTGGCGTACGCCGGGGTGCTGTTCGTTGATCGCAACCGCCATGCGGATTTCCGGTTGGGCCTCGATGTTCTGGCCCAGGTCGAGCATGGTTTCGGCCAGCGCGATCCGCGCGGGCAGGTGGTCCTGATAGGTCTCAAGGCACTTGCGGAACGCCGCGACCGCGTCCTCCCGACGATCCTGCGCGAGGTAGGCCACGGCCAGGTCGTAGAACAACTCTCCCGCGCGCAGCCGTTCTGTCAGCGGCACAAGAAAGAGCACCGCCTCCCGCGCCTGTCCCGTGGCGGTCAGGGCCTGGGCCTTGATCGAAGCGGCACCGGGGTTGTCCACGTATTTTTCGAGGATGGCATCGGATTGTTGCAGCGCTTGTGCGCCGCGGCCCTGCGCCATGGCCAGCCGAGCCGAGGCAAGCGAATAGACCAGGTTCTCGTCCCCTTCGAGGCCCGGCCGATTGAGTAATTTCTCGACCAAATCCAGGTCCTGCGCATCCACACTCACCGCGATGTCCCGTTCCATGTCGAACAACTGCGTGGAAATTTTGCCGACCAGAGATCGGCCCACGTGCGGCAGTTCGAGCAGGGACCGCGCAACCGCCCGGGCACCGTCGATGTCACGCTCGCGCATCTTCACGCGGAAGAGCAGTTCGAGCGCGGTGTGGTCGGGGTCCACCGCGGGGTCGATTTCCTTGCAGAGTTCCCCGATCTGCTGATTGAGCTGCGCAAGCCTCGAACGGATGTCGACGCTCGAGACGCCAAAGTCCTGGATCTGGTCCGTGAGATTGTCGTGGTGGGCGTCGGCCAGGGCGGTGATGTTGAACCGGCGTTTATTCACGAGCAGCGTGGCACGGATGTCGGCCTGGCGCGCTCGTAGGAGCTTGACCACGGACGCCTGCCCCGGCAGACGATCGAGCAGCGCAAGCATCGGCTCGGCCTCGTCCATGTGGTCCTCCACCTCGGCTTCGAGAAGGTCCAGCGACCCACGCGAGGATGAATCCGACCAAAGGCGGGCCTCGTCGAGGTAGCTCTCGCAGAGCAAACGCAGCACCTGCGTGTCCCCCGTCCCCCGCCGGTCGGCGAGCATGTCCAACTGGTCACGGGCATCGGCGAAGCGACGCAGCGCTATGAGCGACGTGGCCGCGGTCAGCCGCGCCTTGCGGTCGTTGTGCTGGATATCCAGGATCGACCTGGCGGCGTCGAGGCGCACCTGCGGGTCGCGGTCGTCGAGCTGGGCGGTCCACTGTTCGAGCGTCTTCTGGTCCACACCGCCGCCGCCCATCACGCCCATGACCACCGCCAGCGCACCGAGCACGGCGAGCAGGGCCACGATGAGGATCAAGCGTTGCGTGTTCATGCGTGTCGCTGGGGTCGTGTCGAACCGGGTGTGTGTAACGTGTCGTGTCTCAGGGCAGGTGCTCGTCGATGATGGGCATGATGACGGTGGCCGCGTCGATGATTGTCTGGCGGGTCCGTTCGGCGTCGGCGTCGGTGTAGGGCCTGCTCATACGGATCAGCGCCCCCGAGGGTTTGTTGCCCAGGAGGCTGTCGAGAAAAATCGTCGCCTGCTGCACCCAGAAGCTCGGCGTGTACCGGTTGGCACACTTGTAGGTATACAGGTGGAAGTCCCGTTGGCCCGACTCTTCCGTGACCAGCTCGCGCAGCTTCGTCTTGCCCAGGCGCTGCGTCGTGATGGTGTGGATCGATTTCTCAACCACCCGCGCGCCGCCGCCCTCGAGGCAGACCTCCGGCGGGTGCGTGCCCTTGCGGTTGTCCTGTGAATAGACAATCAGCAGGTTGAACGACAGGCCCTGTGATTTGTTGACCGGGGTGTACGTTCGGCAGAGGTAGTCGTTGGTTTCCAGGATCACCTGTGAACGCTCGTCAAGCTCGAAGTCCTCGCCGACGTAAGGGACGCCGTCGATGGTGATGTCTTTGGGCACGGCCTGCGAGGCGTAGGTCCCGCGGTGCATGTCGGCAACCTCGGGCTTGGCCAGCATCCACGAAAGCCCCGCGACGCAGGCGATCGAGAGGATCGGCACAACCCGGCCGAAGCGCGGCACCGCGCCGGGCGAGCCGTGGATGTTGTCGAGATAACCCATCAGCTTGTTGTCGGACCACGGCCGCTTGAGGAGCTTGCCTCCCCAGACGATCAGGCCCTCCACGCCAAAGAGCGTCGCCAGCGCCAGGGCGTAGACCAGCAGCCCGGACATATCATGGTAGGTCGAGCCCGCGGCGACCGCGTCGGTCCCCCAATGATGGGCGCCGACGTTCAGCGCGGTGATGCGGACGATGTTGCACCCGATCGCCACCGGCACCGCCAGCAGCAGCATCAGGACGCGCCACCCGCCCCGCGCCCGGCAGATCATCGCAAACATCGCGGCAAACCAGATCAGCGAGATCAGGCTCCGCAGCCCGCCGCACACGTTCTCGACAACCAGCGTCTTGACCGAACCGTCGGGGTAGGGCGGCAGCGAAACGACACTGCCCGAGAGGAACGACGGGATACCAAACACGTAGTTCGTCAGCCAGACCGCGGCCCGGCTGGCGAGTTCTTTGAGCTCGAAGTTGAGGTTCGCAATCGTCTCCATCGGCAGCGGCACCATGAAGACTAGAAAGAGCACCGGCAGCCAATAAGCCCGCAGCAGCGGCCAGCCGCCCCAAAGCAACACCAAGCCGCCGATCACGCCCACCAATGCAAAGCCCGACGAGAAATCCACGCGCGCCAGGACACTCATGAGTTGCAACAGCAACGCGCCGATCAGCACGAGGTAGCCCACCACGGAAGACGAACGCGACCGCGAAGACGGCGAACCGAGCCTGCGGTAAATCACGAACGCCATGAGCAGGCACGTGAGCGGAACGAGCGGGCCGTGCGAGTAGTAGCTGTCGCCGTCACTGAACCGCTGCATGAAGGAGTGGTTGTATTTGTCCCATCGGCTGTCCCATCCGGGGTACCACCGCAGCCACATCGCCACGAACGTCTGCCACCAGCCCACGCCCAGCAGCACGAGCGTCAAGAGCAGCCCAAGAAGCGACGGTCCGCCCCCGGCGCGCTGGCGCACATCATCGTGCGACTCGACTTCGCGCACCTTGGCCTCGGCGGCGGCGATGTCCGCGGCGTGATCGGGTTGGTTGGGTGATCGGCTCATGGGTCTGTCTTGAGCGGGGCCTTACTTGCGTACAGGGTTTCAATCTTTGATTTACGGGATGCCGCGCACGATCGACGGCCCGATCAACCGCGTGGCCCACACGGGCATCTTCTTCCACATCTCGACGCGCCTCTGGTTCTTGTCGTTGTCGGGACGCATCGCGTTCATGTCGCCCTTGATAACGTGGTATTGCCAGACCGTCGGGTGGGGCTCGGCTCCCCACTGTTTTTTGAACTTGTACGTCCCCGAGTCGAGGCTGGATCGGCCAAAATCAAACTCTTTGGCCCCACGCTCCATCGCACGCAGCAGCAACCGGTGGTACATCCACATGTTGGCGTTGGTGCTGTTGTATTCACGCAGGCTCGAAGCCGAGGGCACCTGCGTGCTGAACGGACATGGCCTCGTCCCATGTTCCACCGCCGTGGCATCGTGGGACACTTCCGGGGGCGCATCGTGGACCAGCAGCGCCCCGGCGATCGGCTTGTCGTGTTGATAGACCACCGCTAATTCCGCTTCGCCCGCAAAGTGCTCAAGAATCTTCCCAAACAGCTTCCGGGGGTAGACGGGCGTACCCAGGTCACGCATGTTCACCGCGAACACACCGTAAAAATCGTCGAGCACGTCGTCCGCTCCCCACCGCATGGTCAGCTCCGACTTATCGCCCTTGCGGATCAGGTTCCGGACCTTCGGGCCGACAGCCTTGAATAGCGCCTCTTCGTCCGGCGGGAGCGTGAGGACCATGCGCATCTTCTCGTCGCGCGACATGGGCAGTTGCTCATGCGGCGTGGGCTGCTGGTGGCGCAGTTCGAGGTACCGGGCCCCGCTTGCGTGGGCGATCTCGATGGCCTTGCCGATCAGGGCTTGGGCTGACTCGTCGTCGTCTGCCACGACGCCCGCGCGGTTGAGGTAGGGCAGGCTGACTAGGAAGCGTCCGAATAACGCGCTCTTGACCAGTGCGAGCGGGAGGTAGCCTGTGATCTGGGTATCGCCGTTGCCACCGGAAGTGGTATGCAGGAGGATGGGTTGGTGTGCAAGCGCTTCGTGGAGGACCGATAACCAGCGCACGTCGTGCTCGGGCGTGACGGAGGGATGCCCCTGCTCCGTTTTGTTACGGAGGTAGTTGCCGATCCCCTGCAGTGCCGCCGCCGTCGGTCGGCCGAAGGTTTGATGCACCTGGACCAATCCAAGACCCCATCGCGTTGTCGAGACACCCTGATCGCTACCCATTTTATCGGTTAGCGGGCGGTCGACCTGAGGCGGCCCAACCCAGTGGTTTTCCGGGCGTGCCACCGCTTATCGGACGCCGCCGATTGTCATGCAAAACGCGTGGGTTTAGCCGATCAGAACGGCACGACCGCCGAGACGGTGACGCGGTGGCCGAACAGGCCGTCGTTCTTGAGCAGCGGGGTCTCGAATGCGGCGCGGAGGCTGAAGTGCTCGCACGGGCGGATTTCCCCACCAAAGCCGATGGTGATGACGTCCTGGCCCTGGCCTCCGCCGAGGCTGGCCACGTCGAGTCCCGAGAAGGGCAGGGGTTTGTTCTTGCCGTCGTCGATGGTGTGGTAGCCGTTAAACTCGATGACGGGTGAGAACCACTGGCAGACGAAGTAGTCGGCATGGAGGTGCCAGAAGAGCCGTGTGCTGTCGCCGAAGGGGTCTTCGCCGTCGGTAGGGATGAGCAGGTTGATCGTGGCCCCGAGGTGCAGGCGGTTAAAGCCTTTGTTGACGGAGGCCCAGAGGCGCAGCTCGTCGTCGCTCTGGAGGACTTTCTTTTCACCCGAGCCGAACTGGTACCCGACGCCGACCGCCGCGTGCAGGTCGCTTTCCCAGTCCTGTAGGAAGTTCCACTTCAAGCCGGCCGCCAGGTCGTTCCACCCATCGCCGGGGACCGCGGCGGTGTTGAAATCGGTGTAGCCGTCTTTGTAGGCCACGAGCTGGAGCGTGTCGGTCAGGGCGACGCGGATTTGCAGGGCGTAGACGTTGGCACTGCCGCCGAGCGTGCCCTTGGGGAAGTTGTGGTAGATGTACCAGGCACGCAGGTCGGTGGTGACAAAGGAGTCTTCGTGGTAGTAGGGCGAGGTGACGGGGTGGACCGCGACGCGCTCGGCGGGCAGCGATCGGCCGGCTTCGTTGGGCTCACCAAAGAGGACGAATCCCGCGTGTTGTGCGGATGCGGTCGAGGGAGCGAGGCCGAGGGTCAGGCCGACCAGGATGGCCAGCAGGGCGGTTGAGGCGTGTCGCATGGGTGCTCTCCGTAGCAAAAGGGGTTCAGGGGCCGATCGTAACGAAACGGTTGCTTATAAAAATAAAAAGATCGTATGTTCTTGTCAACGGGTTTAACCGGGTAATCCCTATTTTTTTACTCAGGTAATGGGGGGGTGGTCAGATGGGCTTGGCAGGCACGCCGACGGCTTTGGAGTGGGCAGCGACGGGTTTGGTCGCCACGGCCCCGGCCCCGATGATGGCCCCCTCGCCGACGTCGGCCATGACAATCGCGCCCGCGCCGATCCAAGCGCCTTGGCTGATCGTGACCTTCGTGAACTGCAGCGCGTTGTCGTGCAGCGTCTGGCCGGGCTTGGCTTCCGAGCCGTGCGTGTGGCCGCCGGAGAGGACCTGGACGTGGTCGGCGAGCATTACGTCATCGCCGATCTCCACGAGTCCGAGCGAACAGAAGCGCCCGATGTAGGCGCGGTCGCCGACGGATGAGCTTTGCTTGGAGATGACGGACATGAAGCCGAAGTACACGTCTTGACCGACATGTCGGAGTGTGGACTTGTAGAAAGCCTGCCGTGTGTAGACCCCGATGAAGCCCGGGATTTTGGCGATCCGTTCGGTGGCGCCGGTCCACGCACGGTCCTGGCCGAGCAGGGGGATACCGACGAGTAACCCGATCACATGGGGCGTGGCACGCAACCTGCCGACGAGCTTTCCGATGGACTTGGCAAGACTCATGCGGGGCTGGCCTGTGTGGAGGGAATGGAGGGGGATGACAATGCCCCCGGCGTGCCCGTGGTATCACCACCGGGGGCGGGGGTGGGTAAGCCTAACACTTTGTCGTAGATCGCGCGGACCTTGGCCATGCGCTGCGTGAAGCTGTAACGTTCTTCGATGAGTTTGCGACCCGCGTGGGCCAGGCGTCTGCGCAGGTCGGCATCGCTCACGACACTGCGAAGGGCTCGAGTCAGCGCCTCGGCGTCGCCGACCTCGCACAGCACACCGGATTGGCCGTCGGTGAGCATCTTGGGCACGCCGGCCACTTTCGTGCTCACGATCGGCACGCCCATCGACGCGGCTTCGAGCACGACATTGGGCAAACCCTCGCGCAGGCTCGACAGGGCAAAGACATCCATCGCCCCGTACAACGCCACGGTGTCGCTGCGGAAACCCAGCAGTCGCACACGGCCCCGCATGCCCAGGTTTTCGATCAGCTTTTCGAGTTCGCCCCTTGCGTCGCCATCGCCCGCGATCCAGCACTCGATGTCGTGGCCCTCACCGGCGAGCGAGTGAACGGCTCGGATGAGCAGATTGAACGCCTTCTCAGCACTCAGTCGCCCCACGGCTCCGATGACCAGCCTCCCGGGGGGGGTGTTGAGTTCCTGACGCAGCGGCGACTGGCTTGCGGGGAACCTGCGCGCAAAGGTTTTTTCATCGATCGCGTTGTGGATCAGTGTCAGGCGCTCTTCGGGGACGTTGAGCGACTTGACCTTCTCCACGAGGTCGTCCGAGACGCAGATGACATGGTGGTAGTAGGGCAGGCTCCACCGGTCGACGGCGTAGTAGAGCGGCGTGCGCGAGGTCTGTTTGACCCAGCCGTGCACGGTGGTGACGAGCTTCATGGACCAGAACGGCCGGAGCATGAGCCCGAGCAGGTTGGACTTGTAGTCGTGGCCGTGCCAGATTTTGACGTTGTAATACTTACAGATGGATAGGAGCGTGCGGAGGACGGAGCGGTCGAGCGGCCCGCGGTCGGGGACGCCGATGAGCGGGGAGTTGGCTTTCTCAAAGCGTGCGCGGATGGCTTTGAAGCCCTCCTCTTCCGGGGGGTGCATGTAGGCGGCAGCCAGCCAGTAGGGGGTGTACGCAAGGAAGGGGGCTGAGAGCATGATCGTCTTGTCGGGCCCGCCCCCGGTGTCGGTCACGACGCGCGTGTGGAGGACGACAAGAGCATCCCTGTTGGAGGGCTTCTCCGGCCAATCGCTCACGGGTTTGACAGGTTGATCGGGCACCTGGATCGCCACACATTCAAAGCGCGGCTTACACCGCTACACACAATCCGCACACGGATATCACTATATCCCCCCAACAGGATCGGTCATGTCGGCTGGGTAATCCATGTCCCCCAACGTGTGATAACCCCCCCCGGAATTTTCCCCGGAAGTATTCAAGCATTCGCCTGGGCCTCTGGAGAGACGGTGGAGTTCAGTGTGGTGGATGAATGCGAGCCGTGCTGGAGTTTCCAGACATTCACGCACGCCACCGTCCAGAGCAGCATGGCCCCCCAGAGCACCAGCCCGCCGTCTCGCAAGACCACGATGCCAAAGCCCGTCAAGGCGTGGACCAGCACGTTGGACCAGAACAGCGCGTTCCAACCCCAGCCGGCCTCGGGAAACGTGTGCGTCCGCCACGCAAGCATCATCATCGGCAGGATCAGCACCACCCCGACGGCGTAATAGTGCGGGTGCGACACCGGGCTGGCCATGGTCATGATGTAGACGAGCATGCCCATCGTCAGCGCAGTGGCCAGCGGGTCGGGTGTGGTTCCACGCGCATGCCAACCGAATGCGACCAGCGTCAAGGCAGTCATCACGGCGATCAGGCCCACGTGCGTGAGCTTGATCCACTTTGCGGCATTGGCCGGCCGCTCGCCGCGCGGGGTGGCCCAGTTTGTGAGGTTGTTGAGCACCGCCATGGGTGAGTTGCTCGACGTGCTGCCCAATGCGGTAAGTTCCTTGCTCATGACTTCGTCCTTCGACCCGAACACCCCCGGCAAGAGGACATTGTTGGCAAGCGACGTGTAAGCCTCGACCGTCCGCGTCGGCCCCATCACGACGAGCGGGATGGCCACCAGCCCGACCGCCAGGCCCGTGCAACAACCTGTGAGCATCTTCGCGTCGCGCCGCCAGAGCGGGTAGATCAACAGAAAAGCCGGGATCACTTTGAGGCAGATCGCCCCCGCCAGCCACAGGCCCCCCCGGAAGCTTTTTCCCCGGACCGTGTCGGCGATCCAGCAGCACAGGAGAAGAAGTAACAGCGTCCCGACCTGCCCACGCCCCACCGCGCGCATGATGGCCGGCGTGCAAAATAGAATGGCCCCCAGGCGCAGCAACATCCCGAACTGACCAAACCTCGGCTGCCCCCGCAACCATTCAACCGGTGATTCCTTTTGTAAAGCCGATGCGAGCCTGTCCGTCCCCCACCACACAAACGCCACCGTCAAAGCGTACCACAGCGCGACGGATATAGCGTAAGGCAACACGTACCGCGCAGCGGCCGCCTCATCGTGCGGCGGGTCGGCTAAAGGCGTCATCAATATCGCCAGCAGCGGCGGGTAGGCGTAATGCCAGCCGTTGTCGTCGGTGGTCTTGTAAGGATTCTCCCCGCTGCGCACCGCCCACGCGGCGCGGAAGTAGACCCCGGCGTCGGTCTTTCGGCTCTCCCCATACACGGAACGCGAGTGTGTCCAGACGCCATACCCCATCGCCAACCCGAGCAAACCCACGAGCAAACCGATTTCCAGTTTCGTCATGCGGTCGCTGACCGACCCTGGTATGGCTGATGGAGTGGTTGACACGTTGGGCATTGGCCAGAAGTTTATCAATTCAAACCGACCCACCGAGGACACGCCACTTGGCCCCCTCCCCGCCCGGCCCTACAATGACCCACCCACGAAGTGAAAGGCCGACGCACATGGGCATCGAAGCAGCGCTCCCCGCGGACATGATGGTCACGACGCAGCTCCAGAAGGTCGTCAACTGGGCACGACGGTCGTCGCTCTGGCCCATGCCCTTTGCCACCGCCTGCTGCGGGATCGAACTCATGGCCACCGCGTCGAGCCGATTCGACCTTGCCCGCTTCGGCGCAGAAGCCATGCGATTCTCACCCCGTCAGTCCGACCTGATGATCGTGGCCGGCCGGGTCGCGGTGAAGATGCTCCCCGTGCTCCAGCGCATCTATCAACAGATGACCGAGCCCAAGTGGGTCATCTCGATGGGCGCGTGTGCCTCGACCGGCGGCGTCTTCGATACCTACGCGGTGGTGCAAGGCGTCGACCAATTCATCCCCGTCGATGTCTATGTCCCCGGCTGTCCCCCGAGGCCCGAGACGCTCATCGAGGGCATCATGGCCATCCAGCGCCTCGTCGACCAGGACAAGCTCCCCCCACGCGGGCCGGATGGTAAACGCATCCCGCTCAACATCGCCATCCAGCCGACCCACACCGTCCGACCCCAACCCGTGCCGCTGACCGTCGGCGGCGCCTAATCACCCTTACATATTGTTACCCCCATGGCGATCACCGTCTTCCAGCACACGCGCAGTGAAAACGCCGGCCGACTCGGGCGCATCCTCACCGAGAACGGCCACAAGCTCCGCACCGTCGAACTCTACAACGGCCAGAGCGTCCCGGGCGACTTCGATAATGTGGACGGCATCGTCAGCCTCGGCGGGCCGATGAACGTCGAGGATCGGACCACGATCCCCTGGATCGAAAAAGAACTGGCCTACATCAAGACCGCGCACGAGATGGGGCTGCCCATCGTCGGGTTGTGCCTTGGGGCACAGTTCATTGCCACGGCGCTGGGCGGCGAGGTGGCGGCCATGAAGTCGCCCGAGGTCGGGTGGCAAAACGTCAAGCTCGCCTTCCCGGGCACGATCGACACGCTCCACCAGGGTATCCCATGGGACACCATGCAGTTCCACCTGCACGGTCAGGAAGTCACCAAGCTCCCACCCGGCGGGACGCCGTTGTCAGGCTCAAAGGCCTGTCGAACGCAGGCGTTCAAGGTCGGCCTGCGGACGTACGCTTACCAGTACCACTTCGAATGGGATTTGCCGACGCTCCAGACGATGGTGAAGGACGAACTGATTGCAAAAGCCGGCTCGTCGGCGGATGAAATTCTTTCCAAGACCACGCAATACTACGACACCTACCGACGCCTGGGCGACCGGATGTGCGAGAACATCGCGCTGTTTCTTTTCCCCGTGCTGGCTCATTAGGGTGGGGCACGCAAAAACAGACCCACGCGGGGCTTGGGCACTTGAGTGCCCATGCCCTCGAACACGCGTTTGTGACCGCCCAGCCGATACAATCCCCCCCATGCACGACGGACCGACGCTACGCATCACGCTCCCGCCGCGCTTCGACCTGGCACGGGCGGTGTGCAGCTACGGGTATTTCATCCTTGCCCCAAATCGTTGGGACCCGCTCACGCGCGTGTTTCAACGACCGCTGACGCTAGTGAGCCGGGGCGTGTCGCCCCGGACCCGCTCGAGACGAGCCGACTCGCATGTCGTCACCGTCACGCTCTGGCAATCGGGCAAGACGCTCAACGTCGCCTGCAATCGCAAGATTGATGCGCAGGAACGCATTGAGGTCAAGCGTCAGGTCGCACGCATTCTCCGTCTCGACGAGCCCCCGGAAGTTTTCAGGGACTTTCAGAGGCTCTACCCCCGCGCAAAGAAAGCCAACTTCGGCAGGCTCTTCCGGTCGCCCACGCTCTTTGAAGACATCGTCAAGACCATGACCGGCTGCAACGTCACCTGGCCCAACACCATGCGGATGAACGTGCTGCTGTGTGAACAGATCGGGCAAGCCAACGCTTTTCCCTCGCCGGAGGAACTGGCGCGTGTCCGTCCCGCCACGCTCAAGGCCCGCTGCAAGGTTGGCTACCGCGCCCAGCGAATCGTCCGATTGGCAAAAGATTTTGCTGAAGGCTCGATCAACCCCGCCTGGTTCGAGGACCCGGCCCGCACCACCGACGAACTCTACGAGGCCCTGCTCAACATCCACGGCATCGGCCCCTATGCGGCGCACAACATCCTGCAACTGCTCGGGCACTACGACCATGTCGCCATCGACAGCGAGACCTACCGCCACTTCCGACAGAACCACCCCGAGGTGGTCGGCCAACTCGAGGGCAAGGCCCGCGACGAAGCGATCCGCAACTTCTACAACAAAGTGTCACCCTATCAGTTCCTGGCCTACTGGCACGACCTGTGGGTGGGCTACGAAAAGAAAGCCGGCGACGCACGGTGGTGGGAGGCGCACGTCCACGGACCGACCTTCACCGCAAACAGGATGCGGAACGAGCCATGATCCTTCACGACCCAAACCGAGTCCCGATCGTCCGCTATCAACGCGGTCAGCCCGCGCAGCCCGACAACGATGAACTGGCAATGGAGGAACCGCTTGAAATCCGAGTGCGCGGCAGGGCCGTGAGCGTCACGATGCGCACGCCCGGTCAAGGTGAACGCACCGACGGGGAAGACGCGGAACTGGCGGCCGGTTTTCTGGTCACCGAAAATATCGTGAGGTCGCGCGATGACATCGCTCGCATCGACCCCTGCGTCCGCGCCCCGGACGGCAACATCGTCAACGTCTTCCTCTCGGCCGGCGTCGAGGTCGACTTCGACAGGCTCACCCGGCACGTCTTTGCCTCGTCGAGCTGCGGGCTGTGTGGCAAGGCCTCGATCGAAGCGGTCCTCGCCCACTGCCCGGCCCTGAATCTGAACGAATCGCAGGCTCAGCCCATCGACCCTGACATGGTGTTAGGGTTGCCCGACAAGCTCCGCAACGCCCAGGCGGCCTTCGAGCGCACAGGCGGCCTGCACGCGGCGGGGGTGTTCGACCGCACGGGCCGACTTGTCGTCGTGCGTGAAGACGTGGGCAGGCACAACGCGGTGGACAAGGTGGTCGGCCACGCCCTGCTCCACGGCCCGTGGCCTTTAAGGGAATCCATCCTCCAGGTCAGCGGCCGGGCGTCGTTCGAGATTGTTCAAAAAGCCCTGGCGGCGCGCATCCCGATCGTCTCTGCCGTCTCCGCGCCGTCGAGTCTGGCGGTCGAGTTTGCCCGCGACAGCGGGATCACACTGGTGGGGTTTGTCCGGGGTGAAAGGATGAATGTGTATACCCATCCGGAGCGGATCGCGGGGATGTGAACGGCGGCATGGGTATAGAGTTTGATAAAGCGGAGGGATGGCGATCCATCCGCTTTGAGATGGGTCTTTACCCGCACATCAACGGGGTGATGGGGGTGTCGGACCAGTGTCCCTCGCGTCGGCAGCGCTGGCGCACCTGTTCGAGTGCTTCGACGATCATGTCCACGTAGTGGTCGAGGCAGACCATGAAGTCCTGATCGATCATGCTGTCGCCGGTGTCGTCGATGAACTCCTGTTCGACGATGATTCGGCGGATCATCGGCCCGAGGTGGGACGCGGGGCGGTCGTGGAACTCGCAGAGCAATTCGACGAGCGTGTTGGAGAAGTGGGTCAGGTCGCTGAGCCTGCGCTGGATGGCGCGTTGCGTCGGCCCGGTCGGTTCCTGCGAGAGGATGCGGTCCCACGCGTGGTTGAAGTGCTCGTGAGCCGGGTGGGTCAGGGTGTGGTCTTGAACAGTCATCGCTGGGCCTCCAAAATGTTTTGCCCCTTCGAGTCCTTTCTTCGATGCCCTTCACAACCCACGGGTGACATGCGCCACTTGGATCGCGCCACGCCTCCCGCCCTCTGGTTTGGATTCTCTGTGCGTCTTGCGGGCATGAACGTGAGACCTGCCTGATCGCCCGATCACCGCACCTTCATCTACTTTGGTAACGCGCACGTCCGATAAAGTCAATCACTTTTTGCACAATCTAAGGGTATTCAGAGTAACCTGTTCAGGGAATATCCCAATCGTTTTGCCATGACCCGTGTTCAGGGGACCAGGAACGCATCGTCGGGTGTTTGCGGCGTTTCGTTGCCCTGATATTGCTTCACCCCGTTGGCCAGCCAGATGTTGTCCGCGTCGTGATCGCTGGCGGTCGGGTTGGCCCCGGTGGAATGATCGATGATCGGTTGGCGTGACCAGCGGACCTGCCCGGAGATCAGCAGGATGTTCTGCCCGCGGTTGCGGTGGAACTCGCTGGCGGCGTTTTCAGGCAGCGTCGCCCGGTAGCGGACGCCGGCTTGCTGGGGATCAAAAACAAATAGCGGGTTTTTGTCGGCAAAGACCGCGAGGTTGGGTGAGCGGTCGATGCGGATCGCCTGGGGCGTGTATTGATTCTGGTAACTGTAAGACACGGCTGCGGCGTTGGGCCAGTCACGCCACGCGGGGTTGTAGCGTTGCGGGGCACTGGCGTTCTCGGGGCAGTTGAAGTTCTCCGGTCGGACGTAGTGCAGTCGGATGAGAAGGTAGGCGTGGGCGCTGTTGGATCGGACGACGGCGTTGCCATCGGCACCGGCCGGTTGCGAGTTCATTCGGCCAACCTCCCACCAGGCGGCGCCGGGCTGCGTCCGGTTGCGCGGCAGGGATCGGTTGCCCGAGGTTTCCGAGATCGCGTATTGGTTGAGGCCCTGACCGATCGCGGCAAGGTTCGATGCACAGGCCACCCGGCGAGACTCGGCCCGTGTCCGGTCGAGCGTCGGCCAAAGCAGCGAGATGCCGATGAGCACCACCGCCGCGGCCGCCCAGATGTCGCTGAGCCTGAACGATCCGCCGCCACCGGATAGGCCGATCGAACCGATGATCGAGATCGGTCTGGGTTCACGCGGCGTGCCGACCGCAAGGTCGACCGTGCGGTCGATCAAGCCGGGCGTCGGCGTGGCGGTCGGGCAACTCGCGATGAGCTTGAGCCAGGACCGGACACACTCGAGCCTTTGGGCATCTTCATCCGATTGCTCATCGCGGCTTGTCTGCGATCCCGAAGCGGATCGACCCGGCGCGCTGATCTGTCGGAGCAGTCGGCTCAGGTCGTCTTCGAGCGCCCGGTCGAGCGCTTGGGCGTCCGCTGGGCAAAGAGCGGCCGGTTCGACGGGCAATGGATGCGGGACAGACCCCTGCCCGGAATGTAACGGTTGGTCCGGTTTGTCTTCCGGTTGCTCGTGTTCGGGATGGGTCGGCTGGTGGCTCATACGGAGGGGTCACGCCTCTGCCTGTTCATGGGTTAATTCGGCTCTTCAGTTGATCATACGCAGGGGTTTTCACGGGGTTCGTGATGGGGTGCGTTATTCTCCAAGTTTATCCCCGCCGGGCGGTTCCATCCGATTCTGCCAGGCCCTGGCAAACGTGGCCACCGCGGTGTGCAGCCGACTTTTCACCGTCCCAAGCGGGATTTCGAGCATGTCCGCGATCTGTTTGTAGGGGAACTGCTGGAAGTATGCCAGCAGCAGGATTTCACGCAGGTGATCGGGCAGGCTGTGGATAACCTCCTGAACCGCCTGCCGAACCTCTTCGTTGCTGACGGATTCGAGGGGTTGCGGTTGACCGTCCGCCATCAGGTCCACGATCTGCACCGTCGCCTGAGAGTCGCCGTGGCCGCCCGACCCGTGCACCGGCTCGCTCAGGAGTGTGACCTGCCTGCGCTTGTTCCGACGCAGCGCGTCGCGCGCCTTGTTCGAGGCAATGGTGAACAGCCAGGGCTTGAACCGACGATCGGTGTCGAAACTCTCCACCGAGAGGTGAACCTGTAAGAACGTCTCCTGGAACACGTCCTCCGCCCCGGCCCGGTCGCCCAGGAAACGCACAAGGTAATGGAACAGCTCGTCGTGGTACCGGGCCACCAGCGTGCGGAACGCCTGCGCCTGACCGTCGCGGTACGCTTCGATCAACGCTTCGTCACTGGGCAAGTTGGGGGTTGAAGTTTCGGGCAATCCGTTGATCCGGTGTTGCAATGTACGATCCGATTTTGACGGGATAACAGGATTTTTCAGGATTTACAGGATATGAATGGAATACAAACGATTGATCCTGTCAATCTTCAATATCCTGTTATCCCGTCAAATATGCATCTGCCTTAAATGTCAAGTGGGTTAATCACCAGCCCCGTAGCCAGTTTGGGGAAAAAGTACGTGCTCTTCTGCGGCATCAACTCGCCCGCCTCGCTCACGCCGCGCACCGCGTCCAACGGTGTGGGCTGCACGATCACGCCCAATGACCCTTCCTGAGCCTCGGTCATCGACCGGAACTCCGGGAGTTGCGCGGTGTATTTGAACGTCAATTCATCCCCACCGGTTGTGAACGTCGGCTTGAGTACCCGCTCCATCACCAGTTCGTGCAACACCGCGACGCCGAGCGTTCTCCAGACCTTGACCCTCTCGGGCAAGAGCGCCGACAACGGGTCTTCGCCGCGGGTCGAGAGGATCGCTGTACGCCGCGTGGCCGGGTCGTAAAGGCCCATGGCGTGATACTTATGCCCGGGTAATTCCTTTTCCAGCGCGGCCAGGCCATCGGCACCGTGCTGCGTCGGGGTGAACGCAAGTTCGCTGTGCCCGCGCAGAGTCGCTTCGAGTCTGCCCATGTCAAAGCCCCGCAGATTCCGCACCACGCGGTGAGTCGGGAGCACGATCATGCCCGGGTCCTGCATGGCCACAAACACGAACATGCACCGCCTGGCCGCCTCGCCCGGCGTTTCCTTTTGATAGTTGATCGCGGTGTTATACCGGTGATGGCCGTCCGCGATGAAAATGTCATATCCCGACAAGGCGTCGCAGAGCTTTGCAATCTCATCGGGATCATCGACCACCCAGACCTCGTGGCGGACGTGATCGTTATCCGTCACGCCTGTCATATTCGGTTGGCGACTGTCCGCGACTTTGGCCAACATCGGGCCGATGCGGTCCGCTTCATCCGAGTAAATCCCGAAGATCGGCGACAACTGCGCCTTGGTCGCCCGCATGAGTTTGAGCCGATCTTCTTTGCCGCTGGAAAAAGTCTTCTCGTGCGCAAACACACCGCCCAGTCCGTGGCTGCCGGGGCTGAACGGGGTGACCGCCATGTTGGCAATCACGCCCCGTCGGGCAAACGTCTTCCCGTCGTGCGTGTAGCTTTGCTGGTAGATATAGACCGCCGGCCGATCGTTGCGTTTGAGCACGCCGGTTTCCAGCCAATTCCGATAAGTCGCCCCAGCCTGGGCATACACTTCATTCGGCCCGACCGTCTTAGGCGGCGTGAACGGGAGATCGATCTTCACGATATTCGTGTCACACCTGGCCAGCAGGGCTTGTTTGGGCCCTTCGTCGAGCACGTCATAAGGCGGTGCGATAAACCGTGACACCTCCAAGGATTGACCGCCTCCAGCGGGCCCCGCGCCTGTAAAATGAACGCCGTGGATCGCACTTATTTTTGGCATAGGAGGCCCCAAATCCTTTTCTTTGCCCGGAGCTGTGGTAAACTAGGGCCACACAGCCTACCCATTGACCCGTTGTCAGGCCAGTGTGAGTGTCGTGTGAGGGTCGTGAGAAAACCGCAACGCGTGCATGGACCGCACGCTTGAAAAGAATTTGACAGGGATCGTCGCCAGACACGTCTATTTAACGGGGCTTCGATAACACGTCATGCGTACCCCTCGGCAATAGCCGACGGTTCAAGCCGTTTGTCTGTGGACCACGCATCACAGGGAACTCACAGAACCCCCGTGCGACCAACACGTACAACCCCTGACAGAACCAAACAGTCGGACCAGTCAAAGAAACTCTACTTACTCCTAATTCCTTCTCTCCTTACTCACTCCCCCCAGGCCTCGTGAGGGCTACGGGAAACACCCACCGCTCCGGGAGACCCACCATGAACACGCACACGCCAAACACTCCTCAACACAAACCAACGCAAACCGCCACGGAACTGGCGGAGTACCGCAGGAAGCAACTCGACCTTGCCCGCCAGGGCAAGATTGCCGAGAGCGCGCGCTTTGCCGACCTCGCCCGTCAGCTCCGGACGCGCCTCCGCGCCCCGACAGCCAACCCCCGCGTCGCGGTGTAACTTGGCGAGGGCGTCGGCTGAAATCGGTCGGATTGAGGAATCGCGCATTCTCGGGGTACATCCATGCTCGAAATCATTCTGGGAATCGGTGCGTGCGTTGTCATGGCCAAAGTCGCCAGTGCCGACGATCAATCGGGCGTGCTATGGTTCTTTGTGACTTTCGCGCTGTGCATCGGCGCATTGTTCATCCCGCTCCCGTTCATCCGGATGCTGATTGCGGGGATCGTCGCGTTTGTCGCCATGGTCGGTTACAAGGTGATGACGAACCGGTAATTGAAGTATCACGAACCTGACAATCGGCACCGAAACAATCGTGAAACGCCCACAAGGTATGCATGATGCGCTCATCAGTCCTTCGCCAGGAAAGTTCGGTTGAGAAAGAGGCCACGATTGCCGCCTTGAAAGCGATAGCCGAGGGCAACAAGATCGACGAGGGGTATGAACCCCACGAACACAAGCCCAAAGCCAGCCCCTTGGCACGAACCCAGAGAATCCGCATCAGTGGTCGCACCATCCGGTCCGGCTTGGAATAGCCTGCGGGGACCGGGTGGATTCTCCCACATGCGACAACCGCCCGCGCCCAATTCGCGGATCGGTCACGCTTTGGCCAGTGGGCCGGGTGGCACAGGACGTGGCCGCAAAGGCCGCCATGTGATGACTTGGGGGATGACGGGTCGTGGTTCAACAATAGATTAAACTCATCAAGCATGAAGAATCAAAACCACCCAGACAACGAGGGCACCGAGAGATGCACATCTCAACGGATCGGTCTCGGTGATCTCGGCGTCTGGGTGGTTCATCCGGTTCGTCTCGATCAGGAACATTTACCGATCACTCACCCCACGTCCCCCGCACAGGGCGGTCTTCGCGGTCACGTCCTGGGGCACCCGGTCCCGTGGCGCCTGCCCTGTGGCATCCTGCCGACGTACGTTCTATGCTGTCAGCCGTAGTAACCCGCTCACAAGGAGAGTCGGCATGGATCGTAAGTTGAGGTTGTTTGCGTGCATGGTTTGCCTGACGGGCGCGGGTGTGGTCTTGGCAGACGCCGACCAGCCGACCCAGCCCGAGCAGGCCCCCAAGCCCAGGCGTGTGCGCATCGAGCTGGCCCCGCCGCCTAAGACCGATTTCAAAATCAACCTGGACGTTCACCCCGTGGCCATCGAGGGCGGCTACGCGGTGGTCGTGTCCAAACAGACCGCAGCCGACCCGCAGTGGAAAAAGGTCGTCGATACGCTCAAGGTCAAATACTCGCCCGAGGTGATTGAATATGACCAGTCGGTTGACGAGGTGCAGGAGCGCTTGAGCCAACTCATGCCGCGCTACACCTGTATCGTGGCGACACCGGACGGGGTGGACCGTGCGCTGGTGGTCCACCTGCACCGCATGATGCGGAAGCTCGACGACGACCCGTACACCGACACGATCTGGGCGATCCTCACAGGTTACGACGCCGACGACGCGCTGCGGATCGCAGCCAACTGCGATGAACTGGTCATCCGCAAGGGATTGGGCACGACGGGCTTTGACCTCAAGCAGTTCGACGGGGGCGTCATCATCAGCGACGGCAAGCCGGGGCAGGTCTCGACGAAGAATGTCGGAGACAAGATCACCTTCACCGAGGGCGACAAGGCCGACCGGGCGCAGGTGTTCGTCGACACGATGCACAACGTCCAGCCGGACTTGTTGATTACGTCGAGCCACGCGACGCAGCGTGACCTGCAGATGCCCTTTGGCTTGGGGCAGTTGCGCTGTGCCAACGGCAATCTCTTTGGTTTGAGTGTGCAGCGAGACAAAGGCTGGATGATCCTCTCGCCCAACCCGAAGATTCACATGGCGGTGGGCAATTGTCTGCTCGGGCGGATCGACGGGCGTGAGTCGATCGCGCTGGCGCTGATGCACACGGGCGGCGTGAACCAGCTTGCGGGTTACGTGGTGAGCACGTGGTACGGCGCGGGGGGGTGGGGGATGAACAAGTGGTTCTTCAACCGCGGCGGCCGGTTCGACCTGGCCGAGTCGTGGTACATCAACAACCAGACGGTCGTGAACCGTCTGCTGACCGAGTTCCCCAAGAGCCTGGGATATGAAAACGAAGACTGGGACATGGAGCGCGACCCCCGGATGCTCGGCCAGATCGCGGCCGGGCTCGGCTACAAGAACGGCGACGGGACGGACCAGAAAGTCATCAAAGACAACCTCGGCCTGGTCTGGGACGTGGACACGGTCGGTCTGTACGGCGACCCCGCCTGGCGTGCCCACATGCCGCGCGATGAGAACGACGGGCCCTGCAAGCTCGACCTGGAAGTCAAAGGCGGCCAATACACACTCACGGTTTCGGTGGACGAGACCCGCGAGGTCGGGCCGGTGTTTGCGTTTTTGCCGGAACGCATCAACGTGGGCACCTTGAAGATTCTGGCGGGCGACGACTTACAACCTGTGATCACCGACAATTTCATCCTCCTACCCAAGACGCCGAAGGTGGAGAAGGACATACCTTTGGTCGTGCGTTTCCAAGCCGAGAAGATTTAGAAAACCTATCAGATTGGCTAACCCCTGAAACACCCATGCACAGAGATCAATGTGAGAAGCGAAACAGAAACCGTAGATTACACAGATGCCGCAGATTTAAGGCAGATTGAAGCGACCAACACGCTGTCACAATCTGTGAAATCTGCGCAATCTGTGGTTTCTTCCCCGGCCCGTTTTTTCTGTGTTCTCGTATCAGGTCAATTGGATAGCTGCTATTAGACACAGCGGAAGTCATGTCATCAATCTCGCGAGGGTATGCGTGTGATGGACCTTGATCTCGTCCGTTTGAAATACCGCGAAGCCCTCGAGGGTTTGGCCAACAACACCAAACCGGTGTTCGGTTTTGACAAACCCGTGCTGCACGAGGGCGGCGGTTACGCGGGGGTCTGGCTCGAGTGTGCGCCGCTGGAAGGGCTGGTCTACGGCCAATACGCGGGCAAGCACGACGTGGCCAAGGCCAACCACGAGGTCTTCTTCCACCACCAGCGTGAAGACGGCTACATCCGATATGCGGTCTGGGCGCTGCGTTTTGGCCAGGCACAGATTCAGATGGTCGTGCCCATTGCAGCCACGGCGCTGGAGACGGCTGACCTCACGGGTGATGAGGCGTTTCTTGCAAAGGCTTACGACGCGTGTTCACGATGGGACGACTGGCTCGTGCGCCACCGCAACACGCGCGGCACGGGGTTGTGCGAAGCATTCTGCGAATACGACACCGGCCACGACCGCAGCCCGCGCTTCGAGGGGCTGCCCAAGGAGTGCCCCGATGGTGATGCCGCCACCTGCCCCAAGGTCGGCAAGCTGCCGTATCTTGCGCCCGATCTCTCCGCGACGGTCTACGGCGGGCGCGTGGCGCTGTCGAAGATGGCCGAGCGCCTGGGGATTCACTCCGAGGCCGAGCGGTGGCGACAGAAGGCCCAAACAATCCGGCGCCTCATCATTGAACACTGCTTCGACCCCGTGGACGAGTGCTTCTACGATGTCGATTGCGACGGCAATTTCTTGCGTATCCGTGGCGACGTGCTCACGCGCGTGTTCAGCGAGCACGTCGTGGACCAGGTGATGTTCGACCGGATTTATCAGAGGCACATCAAGAACCCCGCGTCGTTCTGGACGCCTTACCCCTTGCCGTCGATCGCGGTCGACGACCCGAAGTTCGACCACAGGCTGCCGAGGAACTCGTGGGGCGGGGCGACGCAGGCCCTGACCGCGCTGCGTACGTCACGGTGGTTCTATCACTACGGCCAGGCTGAGGACCACCGCCACCTGATGACGCAATGGATCGAGGCGCTCTGCCGGGCGCCGGACTTCATGCAACAGATGAACCCGTGGACGGGCGAGTTCTCGACCGCCCAGGGCTATTCACCGGCCATGTGCGTGATGATCGAGTTCGTGGAGCGGCTGGGGCTGCTGGGTGAGATGCACAAAAGCACGGCGGGGGCCGGCACGCATTGAAATGATGCAAGCCTTGAAAATAAGAAAGCCGAGGGATGGCGATCCCTCGGCTTTGGGGTTTTGAGAAGACGGGTCGTCCGATTATTTTGCCGCCAGGGCGGTGTCCTGCTTGAGGTTCGCGGAGATGAACTTGTGCTTGCGTTTGCACAGGTCGATCAGGGCGTGAGTCTCGGTCTGATTGAGGGGCGACCAGGTGGCCCAGTGGATTGCCACGGCGAACTTGGCGCTGCGGATGCCCTCACGGATGAACTTGGTCAGCCGTTTGATGGGCAGTTGCTCGATGACTTCGTCTGCCAGGGGGATGCAGATGAGCGGCGTCTCGGAGTTGGGCACGATATAGCAGAGCGTCTCGATTTCCTGTCCATCCGCGTCCACAAAGGCGTAGTGGATCGTCCACTTCCAGGCTGAGCCATACCAGATCACGGATCGCTGCACGCCGGGGTAGGAATCGAGCTGTTCAAGGATTTGCGTGTAAGGCTTGCGGTGATGGGCCTTGAGGGCGTCGAGAAGTTGCTCAAGGTTGGGCTGGTTCCATCGGTCGAGCCAGGGGTGCTGTGTAGGGGTTGCGTTGCGGGTCATGTGGGGGGGTCCTCCCCGGAAGAGCCGACCTGCTTGACCTGACGGTGACGAAGTCGGCTGGATTGTGAATGAGTCGTTTCCTCACGGTTTTTGTCCTGCAAGTTCGGCTTACACGGCTATAACTCCAGTTTAGAATGAAAATTAAAGTCTATCTGGCTGCGATTTCTTTATTGAAGTCACGAAACGGTTCAGATTCCGGCCATTAAACGATGTAAAATTTTAAGTACGTGAAACGAAATAACATTAAGACGATCAAACCCAATGGCGGGTTCATTCAGGTCGAAAAAAATGATCCTGAATGTCGACATCGTCTACTCTCGGACGACCATTTTAGCATCTTTCCTGAAAATATGCGACTCGTGGCCAGCATTACTTCAAAGTCATTGATAACAAAGATTAATAACGATTCCTATCATTGGGGGATCGGACAGCATTTTCACGATAAAATCATGGACCAAAGGGGTCTGGCACGAACCAGCTCGCACGCATGACCCCTCAATCCACACGGATTACCCCGCATCGACGGACCGACCCGTAACGGTTAACATTCAACCCTGTCCCGCCCTCCACTGTCCCGCCCTCCATCGGATGGACCCGATCCCATGAACTTGATCCCCACCCCCGGAAGCCAAGCCCCCTCCCCCGCCCCCGGAAGTCACCCCGGAAGTTACCCCGGAAGTCACCCCGGAAGTCTCGCCCAGGAGAGCGCGGGAGCCAGCCCGTCGCCTGCCAATCTCGACAACCTCGACCTCTCCGAATCCACCATCCTCGTTGTGGACGACAACGCCCAGAACCTCGAACTGCTCCAGGCCTACCTCGAAACGCTCTCGTGCAAAACCCTCTCCGCGACCGACGGCATCGAGGCGATGAAGATCATCGAACAGGCTGTCACCGCCGGCACCGGCTTGCCCGACCTGGTCCTGCTCGACGTGATGATGCCACGCATGAGCGGGTTTGAGGTCTGCAGAAAGATCAAGGAAGACCCCGCGACGCGATCCATCCCCGTCATGATGGTCACCGCATTGAACGAACTGGGCGACATCGAGCGCGGCGTCGAATCCGGCACAGACGACTTCCTCACCAAGCCCGTCAACAAGCTCGAACTGCTCACCCGGGTCAAAAGCCTGCTGCGCGTGCGCCATCTCAAACGCGAACTCGACCGCACCATGGCCTATATCCAGGACATCGAATCCCGCCGCGGCGAGGGGGACTCGGGAGAGGGGCCGATCCTCTGAGAACGCTCGGTTCAGGTTTGTGACGTTGCGGTGGAAGTGAAACTGGGGATATAGGATTCGAACCTATACTAACTGATCCAGAGTCAGTCGTGCTACCATTACACCAATCCCCAAGCGGGCTGTGGTCGGGTCATGCTATGACCGCCCACGTCGTGCGTCAATTCCCAGCTCCCTGTTCCATCGGCAAAGTCGAGGGATCGCCATCCCTCGGCTTTGAGCATGTTGGATTATCGCCCCCGCATCGCGAGGATCACGGCTGAGCGATCCTTGGCACCGAACAACGCCGACCCGGTCACGAGCATGTCCACCCCTGCCGCCACCGCGTCCTTGCAGGTGTGCTCATCCAACCCGCCGTCCATCTCCAGCCGGGTGGCCGGCTTGAGCTGCCTCTTGAGCCAGCGTGTCTTCTCCAGCACCCCGGGCATGAACCGCTGACCGCCTTTGCCCGGATGCACGCTCATCACCAGCACCAGGTCGAGTTGTTCCAGGTAGGGCTCGACACTTTCGGGGGCGGTGAAGGGGTTGATGGCCATGCCCGCCTTCATGCCCAGCCGATGGATCGACTCGATCATCGCCGGTGCGGAAGTGTGACGCGCACGCACCGGGTCGCAGACCTCCGCGTGGAATGTGAACACGTTGGCCCCCGCCCTGGCGAACGGCTCGACAAACATCGCCGGGTGATCGACCATCAGGTGGACATCGAGCAGCGTGTCGGGAAGGTGCTTACGCAAGGCGCGGATCATGTCCTCGCCCATCGTGAGGTTGCCCACGAAGTGCCCGTCCATCACGTCGACGTGCAACAGGTCCGCGCCCTTGCCCAGCACGTCCCTGGCGTCTTCCACCACGCGACCGAAGTCCGACGCGAGGATCGACGCACAGACAAGCGGGCGTTCGGGTTGTTGGGAGAGGTCGATCATCAAGAAATTTCTCGCGAAGGCGCGAAGGACGCAAAGATTAAACCAAGGAAGGCATGAACCATCATTTCATTCTCTTCAACTTCGCGCTCTTCGCGCCTTCGCGAGAACCTGTATGGTTATTTGTTGTCCAGGATTTCCACGCTCTTGAACGGCTTGCCCTCGAGCATTTCGAGTGACGCGCCACCGCCGGTGGAGACGTGGCTGACTTTGTCGGCCATACCCAGTTGTTCGATGGCCGCGGCGCTGTCGCCCCCGCCGATGATCGTTGTCGCGCCGTGCGCGGTGGCGGCGACCACCGCCTCGGCGATGGCCTTGGTGCCCGCGTCGAACGGGGGCATCTCGAACACACCCATCGGGCCGTTCCACACCACGGTCTTGGCGGTCGACACCGTCTGCTTGAAGAGCGCCACCGACTTCGGGCCGATGTCGAAGCCCGACCAGCCCTCGTCGATGCTGCCGCCCTCGAAGATTTTCTTGTGGCACGAGGCGTCGAACTTGTCGCCGGCGTGGGTATCCACGGGCAGGACGATCTTGCCCATGCCCGCTTCGAGCATCTGTTTGGCGTCATCCACCTTGTCCGGTTCGACCTTGCTGCCGCCGACCTTCTTGCCCTGCGCGAGGAAGAAGGTGTAAGCCATCGCCCCGCCGATGACGATCTTGTCGACCTTGCCCAGCAGGTTGTCGATCACCGCGATCTTGTCGCTGACCTTGGCCCCGCCGAGGATGGCCACGAACGGCCGCTTGGGTTGGGCAATCGCGTCGGTGAGGTACTTGATCTCTTTCTCGACGAGGAACCCGACCACAACGGGCTTGCCCCGATCTTTCATGGCTTTGGGCACGGCGTACATCGAGGCTTCGGTGCGGTGGCATGTACCGAAGGCGTCGTTGCAGTACACATCCCCGAAGCCAGCGAGCGCAGCCACGTAGACTTCGTCGTCGCCTTTCTTTTCGCCCCTGTTGAACCGCACGTTTTCGAGCAGCAGGACCCCCCCGCCCCCGGAAGCCGCAAGGGATTTCACTTTGGCTTTCGCGTCGTCGCCGACGGTGTCGGTGGCAAAGGTGACGGTTTTTTTCAGCAGTTCACCGAGACGGTCGGCACAGGGCTTGAGGCTGAACTCGGGTTCGTTGCCCTTGCCCGAGGGCCTGCCGAGGTGGCTCATGAGGATGACGCTCCCACCACGATCGAGCACGTTCTGGATCGTGGGCAGCGCCATGCGGATTCGGCGGTCGTCGGTGATGGTTGAGCCGTCGAGCGGGACATTGAAGTCCACGCGGATGAGGACTTTTTTATTCTTGAGGTCGAGGTCAGCAATGTTCTTCTTGGCCACGGTCAAACTCCTTTGTGAACTTTGAGCCACCCCTGTGGGGCACATGATAACGCTTGGCTGCGGGGCGTGGCGAACACGCGGGGGAGTGACTACAGTGACGCCATGCGTGAGATATTGGAAAAAGCCGGCGCGGAGTTTGTGCCCTTTGGCCACGAGGATGACGCGGCCCAGCTTGTCGCAACATTCGGGGCCTACGAAGCGGAATACGCCGCAATCCGCAAGGGCGTGGGCATCCTCGTGCTGCCCCAGCGCGCGGTGCTGCGCTTCAGCGGGAACAAGGCGGATGTCAAGGATTTTCTGCACCGCATGACGACGCAGGATGTCAATGGGATGAAGGGCGGCGACTCCCGCCGCGCGTTCCAGCTCAACGACAAGGGGCGTATCCTGGCGGACCTGTTCATCCACCACGGCGACGTGGACACCTGGCTTGAAATGGACCGCTGCGACCTGCCGGGCGTCAAGGGCCTGCTCGAAGCCCGTCTGTTTACCGAGGACATCACGGTCGAAGACTGGAGCGGCAAGCGGTCTGTGATTGCGTTACAAGGGCCTGGGACGCTTGCATTGCTCAAGACCGTGAGCGAAACGGACCCGACGCCGATGATGGAGATGCCCGGCACGCACCACGTGCTGAAGATTCAGGGGGCGGGTGTCAGCGCGTACCGCCGGGACGATTGCGGCGTGCCGGGGTGCCACCTGTTCATCCCGCCCGAGAAAGCTAATCAAGTGTTAGAGTCATTGGCCGAGGCGGTGGGGGGGTTGTCCCCTGAGGTCGAGGCGGACGGGCAAGTCGCTTTACACGGGGCGAAAGTCAAAGGAAGAGGGATCGGCTGGTTGGCCTACAACACCGCGCGGATCGAAAATGGTCACGCGCTCTTCCACGTCGACTTCGGGCCGGACTCCCTGCCGCACGAGGCTGGGCAGGGTGTGCTCAAAGAGGCTGCGAGTTTCACCAAGGGCTGCTACCTCGGTCAGGAGATCGTGGCGCGGATGCAGAACCTCGGGCACCCCAAGCGTGTGGTGGTCGGGTTACGGCTTGAAGACGACCGCATGCCTATCGAGGGGGCGCAGGTATTCGAGGCAGACGCTTCGGGCCAATCCACGGGCAAGGCTGTGGGCGTGGTGACCAGTTCGACGGTCTCGCCGATGCTCGGTCAGGTTGCGATCGCGCTGGCGATGATGAAATGGGCCAGCCACACCCCCGGAAGTCGAATCGTCGTTGCCGCCGAGGGATCGCTTGTGAGCGCGACGGTGGTTGAGGGGCGTTTTGTTTAACGCTTGTTCGGCTTGTATGGGTTGCGACGGCTGGGGACACGGGGAAAGCGATAAAGTTTGTCTGGACGGCACCGTGCGGTTCGTTTGCTGGCCGATAAGCGTATGGACACCGATGTGTTCGAGTGTCACCCGCCGGGAAGCGATTTTTATCCCCCCAAAGCCTCACCCGGAACCCAGCCGTGCTCACAGAGAGTTTTGAGATCGAGCAGACCAACAAGGTCGTGGTGGCACGCCTGACGGGCAAGGACCTGTCCGGCCAGACGATGCAGGAACTCATCGAGCGCCTCAACGACAAGATGCGTTACGACAACGCGCTCTACTTTGTGCTGGACATGAAGACGGTCCAGTTTGTTGCCAGCGCTTGCATCGGACCGCTCGTGGTTTTTCTGCAGGACCTCGAACATGTGCGCGGACGGATCGCTTTAGCCAACTGCGTCCCCAACGTGCAGTTTCTCTTCAAGGTCACGAGGCTCGACACGGTCTTTGCGATGTACGAAGACGTGGAAGAGGCGTGCGCGGAGATCGTGGGGTAAAGCGGGTAAGCAGAGGGTGGAAAGCGGAGGGCGGAAAGCGGAGGGATGGCCATCCCTCCGCTTTGAGGAGAGACCTTACGCATTATCTTTTTCAAACGCCAGGACTTTTTCGAGCCTGCGGGCGTGGCGTTCTTCCGCGGTGAATTTTGCACCGGCGAAGGCCTTGACCAATTCCGTGGCCAGTGCGCTGCCGACTATGCGTGAACCCAGGCACAGCACGTTCATGTCGTCGTGTTCGACGCCCTGCGCCGCCGAGTAGGTGTCGTGGCAGACGCTGGCGCGGACACCCTTGTGCTTGTTGGCTGCCACGCACGCTCCGACGCCCGAGCCGCAGAGGATAATGCCCTTGTCGGCTTTCTTCTGCTGCACCGCCACCGCGACGGCGTGGGCAAAGTCGGGGTAATCGTCGAGCGGGTCGAGCGTGTGGGCGCCCAGGTCGCTGACCTCGTGGCCCAGCGATTTGAGCTGTTTGACGATCTGTTCCTTGAGCGGGTAGCCCCCGTGGTCGGCGGCGATGGCGATTTTCATGGCGGGCATTATGCGGTGGCAAACCCGTCTCGGCAAACGCTGTCACAACTTACTTGGCAACCATCTCCTTCTGCATCTCGGCCCACTGCTTCTCCCCCAGTTCGACGATGCGTGAGTCGTCCCAGACGTCGAGATGGCGGTAGACGGGGTGGCCGGGCAGGTCGTCGCAGGTGTTGTGCTTGGTGTTGTAGCAGCAGATGAAGGTCCAGCGCGGGTCGTCGCTGGTGTTGGCGTCGGAGCGGTGCAGGACGTTGGAATGGAAGAACAGAGCCGTGCCGGGCTTCATCTCGCAGTACACGAGTTCAAGGTGCTTGAGCGCGAGCTCAACGCGCTTGGGGTCGGCCCCGGTCTGCGTGCCGTACTTGCCGTGCTGGACACGGCCGAGCTTGTGCGAACCCTTGATGACCTGCAGGCAGCCGTTGCCCTTGTAAGCGCGGTCGACAGCGATGAAACACGAGGCCATGTCGGGGTAGAGGCAGTTGTTGTTGTACCAGTAGCCGTAGTCCTGGTGCCATTCCCACGCCCCGCCGCGCTTGGGCTCCTTGACCATCATCTTGTAGTGGTAGAGATAGACCTCGTCGCGCAGGAGTTTGGCCATGGTGTCGACGACGCGGTGGCTGTGGCAAAAGCCGTTGTAGATGTCCTGGCGCTGGGTGTCGGAGTCCAGCCAGAGCTTGGACTCGCCGCCCTGTGTGTCTTTGGCGGCGTGGACCTGTTTGGCTTTTTCCTGGTCGGCCCGACCGATGTTGAGCAAGAGCTCCATCTCGCGGGGCGTGAAGAGGTCTTCGACCATGATGTAGCCGTCGTTCTGGAACTGCTCGACCTGGCTCTGGGTGGCGTGGAAGGGTTTCATGGGCGATGGCTCCGTGGTTGATTTTATGCAAGATTCAACTGTACCCGTGAATAATATCGCAAAATAACGGGTCATACATGGATTGTTATGTCAAAAAGATATACGATACTGCTGCATGGTCCGTCGTGTCGTCTCCATCTCACCCGTCGGCATCTACCCGCTCACCGGGTACTTTCACGAGGGGCCCAACTACGGCATCCACCGATCGCGCGGCAGCGAGGATTACCTGCTGATCTACACCCTGAGCGGCGGGGGGCGGTTGATCGGAGCAGACGGCGAGTCCCATTGTCGTGCCCACGAGGTGGTGCTCTTCAAGCCCGGATTCGAGCACGGTTACTTCACCGACGAATCGTGTGGCGAGTGGGAGTTTTACTGGGCACACTTCCTGCCTCGCGCTGACTTCACAACCCACCTCGATTGGCCACCCACAGCTACGGGTATGGAGGGGTGCTGTCGGTTGGCTATCCCCGAGGCGCACGGCTTACGCGAACAGATCGTCAACCACATGGCTCAAGTCCACCGACTCATGTGCGGTTACGCCCCGATGCGGAGCCAACTGGCACAAAACGCCCTCGAATCGGCCCTGCTCTGGTGCGACACCGTCAACCCACGCACGCAACGCGAAACCTTTGATCGCCGGGTCCGCATCGCGATGGACCACGTTGCACGCAGCCTGCACCGGCGAATCACCGTGGACGAACTGGCTCGCCTCGTCCACCTCTCACCGTCGCGCTTTGCGCACCTCTTCCGCGATCAGACGGGCCTGACGCCCATTGCATTCGTCGAACAGCAACGCCTCGCCCGTGCCCAGCAACTGCTCGAGTTGACCAGCCTCAGCGTCGCGCAGGTGTCGCAACAGGTCGGCTTCGAAAGCCCCTTTTATTTCAGCAGGCGTTTTGCCCGGGCTTTGGGTCACAGCCCACGCGCCTACCGTGTGAAAGTCCGTCAGGCCCTGGCGGGCGGGGATCGCATCCTGCCGACTGCGGATAATCTTGGCAAAGCTTGACCGGAAACCCCCGACCGCCGCGTCTATTACCACGGTGGCCAAAATGACCGCTCTGATGCAGACGCCTAACCCAGCCCCAGGCCCAGCCCCCACCCCGGACGCCGATCAGGCGACGGGGGACGACGATGCGCTCTTTACCTTGGCTCGGGCCGGCGACGAACAGGCGATGCGGGACTTTGTCCACCGGCACACCCCCTGGCTCAGGGCGGTGGTCCACCGAACCCTCCGCGACCGGACCGAGGCCCACGACGTGCTCCAGAAAACCTTCCTCAACTTCTGGCAAAAAGCCCACACCATCGAGGACGACGCCAACTGGCGCAACTGGCTCTACACCCTCGCCCGACACGCCGCCCTCGACGCCGGCCGGCGCACGAGCGTCCGTAAAAAAGTCTGGCTCCGTCTCCAGGAACTCACCCAACGCCCGACCCGCCAAACCCCCGCCCACGACCGCCTAGAAGCGAGAGAACTACGCGACCGCATCCTCCGCTCCATCGCAGGCCTCCCCGAAATCTACCGTGAGCCCTTCGTGCTCAAGCACCTCTCGGGCTTCAGTTACCAGCAGATCGCCCAAACCCTCGACATGCCCGTCGATACCGTCGAGACACGACTCGGCCGGGCACGCAGACTCCTCCGTGACGCCCTGCGCGACACCGTCTTCCCGGAATAACCCCCGGAATTCCCCCCGGAATTCCCCCCGGAAGTCACCCCGGAATTCCCCCGGAGTAACCCCCATGAAACAAAGCCAACCTAACATGATGTCAGACACCCAGCGACGCACGATCGACCGTGCCATCGATGGTGAACTGAGCGCCGGGGAGCAACTCGAACTCGACCGCACGCTCATCAGCCACCCCGAACTCCACCGAGAGCACGATGAGCTGCGCAGGATCGACACCCTTGCGGGCGATTCGTTGCGACACGCTTACGCTCAGCCCGCGTCCGCCAATCCGGTGCCGCTCTTGCCCCCGCGCTGGCTCGTCGGTGTGAGTTGGGCTCTGGCGGCCACGGTCATGCTCGCCATCGGCCTGACCTGGTGGGCCTATTCCCCGGCTGACAAAACTCAAAGCGTGCCGACCAGCACCGTGATCGCCGCGGCGAACAATCAGACCCCCGACAACCTCGCGCCCAGTGTCACAGTCGCCGACACCCCGATCCAGACCGCCACGCGCAGACGCACCGTCGAGCCGGGCTACGTCGCCGTCTACGACGAGGCCCACAAGAGCGTTTACTTCTACCAGGTCCAACGCGAGCAGAGCTCGATCCAGACCGTCGCCATGGACCTGTAATCCTCCAACCCCGTTCACCCTTTAGCCCGGGGACACACAAATCAGGAGACCCGTCATGAAACCTATCAAACTGTTAGTCACCGCCGGTGTGGCCTTGGCGTTCGCCCTCACCAGCCCCGTGGCATTTGCCCAAGACGCACCGCCCCCGGCTGAAAAGTCGGCGGGGGGGTATCTGGGCATGCAGGTCGCCGAGGTCCCCGACGCCGTCGCGGTCCAGGTGCCCGGCCTCAAGGAAGACGCTGGCGTGATCGTGCGCAACCTGGCAACAGACAGCCCCGCGGACAAGGCCGGCCTTGGGCAGTACGACGTCGTCACCCAGCTCGACGGCAAGCCCATCGAAAACGTGCGCACCTTCGTCCACGACGTGGGCCAGCGCACCCCCGGCAGCGAGATCAAGCTCACCGTGGTGCGCGGGGGCGCCGCTAAAGAGGTTGTGGTCACATTCGGCCAGCGCCCCGAGCGGATGCGGGTGGCCTGGAAATATGAAGAACCCGAGGCCGAGGACCTGATGGTGACGCGCGGCCCGTTCCGCATGGATCGCGTCCTCCGGCAGGGCCCCCAAGGGTGGGTCTTCGAAGAGATGGACGACGACGACCTGCCCCCCGAAGCGCGTGAAGCGATGCGTCAACACATGCGTCAGTTCATGGGGATGCAGCCTCCGCGTCAGCACGAAGACGAAGGCCCGTTCGTGGCCAGCGTGACCCGTGAGGGCAAGACGGTCACCATCGCCCGTGACGAGGCTGGCAAGATCACCGTGACACGCCCGAACACCCAGGGCCAGACCACGCAGAGCGAATCGAAAACGTATGACTCGGTTGAAGCCCTTCGCCAGGAAGACCCGCGCAGCTTCGAGTTGTATGAATTCATGGTCGGCCACCGTCCCCCGCCGTTTGGTGGTCCGGGTGGTCCCCGCGGCCCGGGTGGACCGGGCATGATGCAAGGCCCGGGTGGCCCGGGTGGCCCGGATGGTCCGGGTGGACCGATGGGTCCGCACGGTGGTCAGGGTGGCCCCGGCATGATGCAGGGCCAGGGCGGTCCGGGGGGTCCGGGTGGACCGATGGGTCCGCACGGTCAAGGTGGTCCTGGCGCGATGGGTCCCGGCGGGATGCAGGCGGGGATGCAGGGTCCGCCGCGCGAGAACCTGAGCTTCGAGGTGCTCGATGGTGGTGCGATCAAAGTTACCGCCCAGCGCGACGGTGATTCGATCACCAAGACCTTCGCAAGCGATGAAGAACTTAAGTCCCAGCAACCCGGCTGGTACCGAAGGTTCCACCGCCTGCAATCCAGCGAACAGAACCGCCCCGGCAGACCCCCCGAAGCCGGCCCGCCCCGAGATGGCAACCCGCCGCCGACCGGTCCCGGCGATCACTCAGGCGGCGATATGTAACACTTTGTAAGTTCGCACGATTCACGCGGCCCGTCGACGAGTCAACGTCGCGGGCTGTTTTAATAGCGATTCCATCGCACGGGTCATCCGCTTGAGCGTCAGCGGGTTCCGACGGAACATCAGCACGTCCCGCACGCGCACCACACGGAACACCCGCCCGTCCGTCGCGTGGAACGTGTAGACCGGAAGCTCCCGCGCGTGGATCGCCCTGCGGACATCACGCACGCTCAAGCGCAGCGCATCGGGCGCAAGGCCGAGCGGGATCGTCTCGCCCAGACGCTGACGCCACTGCTTCATGGTTAACCGACGCATGGCCACGGGACTCTCCCAGAGGTCCGACCCTGTTATCGTCGGCCAGATCGGGCCCGCGGTTGACCCGAGCGGTCACTTCATGAACAGTTCGATCACCGGCACGGTCACGTTGGGTTTGCGGATCGGCACCATCACGCGGATGGAGTCCTCTTCGCTTGTGGAGCTCGCGGTGCCCGCGCCGTGGTGATTGACCGGGTCACGCATCATCAACTCCGAGCCGTCGTTGAGCAACTGCGCATAGTCGACCTTGCCGCGGAACCCGTCGAGGTGGATCGGCGCGGTGCCCGTGCCGCCGAACGGCCAGCTCAGGACATGGACATACATACGTTTGGTCGTGGGGTTATAGGTCAGTCGGCAATCCTGCGGGGCCTTGAACCCGGCCGGGGCCTGCGTGCAGCCGTAGATCGATCGGCTGTGCCTTCGCATCCACTCGCCGATGCCGTTGAGCCTTTCCAGTGCGCGCTCATCAAACTCACCCCTGGCGGTCGGCCCGACGTTGAGCAGCAGGTTGCCGCCCTTGCTCACGCTGTCGATGAGCATGATGATGAGTTGTTCCGTGCTCTTCCAGGATTGCTCGTCGCGGTGGTAGCCCCACGAACCGCTGAACGTCTGGCAGCCCTCCCACACGACCGGTTGACCGTTCACCGTGACCCACTCGCGCGGCTGGAATTGTTCGGGCGTCTTCATGTCCCACCCGTCGGGCAGGTCGAGGCGGTCGTCGAGCATGATGTGCGGTGCCAGCTCTCGGATCATCTTGTAAAGCTCTTCGCTGCGCCAGGCGAGCTTGCTCTTGCCCCTGGTGTGGTCGGCGGGGTTGTCCTTGAACGGGTACGAAAAGTCGAACCACAGCACATCGACCTTGCCGAACTGCGTGAGCAGCTCGCGGACCTGGGCGTGCAGGTAGTCAGCGTACTTGTTCTGGTCCCGGCCCTTGTTGAGCTCGTCCTTGTTTTCAGCGGTGCGGTAGGGGCCGATGCGGTCGTCGATGACGTAGTGCGGGTGGTGCCAGTCGATTACGGAGTGGTAGAAGCCCACGCGCATGTCCCGCGAGCGGAAGGCGTCGACCATGGGCGAGAGCAGGTCGCGTTTGGCGGGCGTGTTGGTTGCCTTGTAGTCCGTGTGCTTCGAGTCCCAGAGGCAAAAGCCCTCGTGGTGCTTGGTGGTGATGACGAAGTATTTCATCCCCGCGCCGGACGCGGCCTTGGCCCAGAGGTTGGGGTCATAGAGATCGGGGTCGAAGCGCTTGAAGTATTTTTCGTCGTAGACCTCGTTGGTGATCTTCTCGTTGTTCTTGAGCCACTCGTGCCGGGCGCCCAAGGCGTAGAGGCCCCAGTGGATGAACAGGCCGAAGCGGTCGTGTGTGAACCAGGACGTGTCGCCGGGGGTCTTGAGTGTTTCGAGCATGACGGGCCCTTGAGGTATGCGGGGATTGGGATCGAACGGTTACGCGCGTTAAAAAATTAACGACCGGGACGGGTTTGTCCAATCATGCACGATCCCGGGCTTGGGCACTTACGTGCCCATGACATGACATGACATGACCTGACCTGAACCTGAACACCATGGTCAATCGGGCACGCTTAATCTTCCGCGTCGATCGTCATCGGCACACGGCAGCGTGGGCAGACGGGATTGGCTTGCGGCGGTTGACCCGGGGCCGGCAGCATCGCGTCGAGCACAGCCTTGGCGCCGTACACGCAGAACCCCTGCGGCGTACCCGGGCCGAACGTGACCCACTGGCCCTTGCGCATCTGCGCGGGGCAGGCCTTGCCGGGGTCTTTTTCCAGTCGCACCCTGGCCCACGACAGGCCGCCTGAATCCGCGGTCAGTGTCGGGGTCATGGCCGAGTCAGAGTGGTTCCCACCCGACACCGCGACGACGTCGCGCCTTGCGTCGAGCGCGAGGTTGACCAGCTCGTCCGCCCGGGTGTTCTGTTCCCGCCTGACGTGTTTGATCTGCCACGAACCGAGCTTCACGAGCAGGTGTTGCGCCTCTTCATGCAGCGGCTTGAGGTCGGGTGACTTGACCTTGTATTCCCCGAGCACCTGCTTGACCATCAGCTCCGAGTCGCTGTGGATGCTCGTCTGCTCGGCGCCCATCTCGACCGCCAGGGTGACGGCCCGGAGCAGCCCGCGGTACTCGGCGACGTTGTTCGTGGCCGTGCCGAGGTAGTAGCCCGCCTCATGTAACACCTTGTTAGAGTCCGCGTCCCGCATCACCACGCCCACCGCCGCGGGCCCCGGGTTCCCGCGCGACCCGCCGTCGATGTGGACCACTAAACGCATGGGGTTAGCCGCAGATGAACGCAGATGAACACAGATAAGACGTCATGGAATCAAATCCATGTGTTAATCATAACAGAGTCGAAAATAGATTATGGATTAGCTGACCGCCGAACGCCATCCGCGTTCATCTGCGTCCATCTGCGGCTACTTCTTCCCTGCCAGTGCGCCCTTGAGTTCCTTGTCGATGTAGAGGATCCGTTTGCAACTGGGGCAGAGGATCATCTCGTCGGGGCGGGTGGAGAGGGCGTTGACGAGTTCGACGGGGACCTGGATGTAGCAGCCGCCGCAGGTGTATTCCATGGCCCGGCGGTTCTCTTCGATGATGTTCGCCATCGCCTCGCCGTCGTGCGCTTCGAGAAGCCGATCGAACGTGACCTTGACTTCCGGCGGGATCGTCGTGGCGGCGGCGTCGCGCTGGGACTGGGCCTCGTCGAGCCTCGCGCCGACCTCGTCCCGGCTCTCCTTGACCTCCGCCTCGGCCGCGGCGACGAGCTTGTTCTGCTCGGTCAGTTTCGCGTCGAGTTCCACCACCTCCTGTTTGAGCAGGTCGGCCTTGGTCATCTGCTCAAGGGCCTTCTCCTCGACCTTGCCTTTTTCGAGTTTGAGCGTGTTGACCTCGACTAGCAGGGCGGAGTATTCCTTGTTGCTCGTGACGGTGTTCATCTGCTCGCGGAGCTTGTTGACGCGCTGTTCAGCCTGCTTGACCTCGGTCTCGAAGTTGCCCGCGGCGGCCTGGGCTTGTTTGTATTGCGAGGCCAGCTCCTGCATCTGGCGTTGGATCTGCTCGGCCTTGGTCTTCTGTATCTTCAAGCGACGCTGCGCCGCGTCGAGGCGTGTCCGCAGGCCGCGCACCTGCTGGTCAAGATGGAAGAGTTCTCGCAGTTGGTCTTGTAGGGGCATGGGGTTGGGTTCTCCTCGCCGGGCGATCCCACGACCGCCCGGGCGAACCGCTCATCATAGCACACATCCCCAGGCGGGTGGGGGAGAGGTCAGGCCCCGAAGAGGTCTTCTTCCGCCCGGGCTGAATCACGGATTTTCAGGCCCATGTATTGGGCACCGGTGCGCGTGAGCTGCCTGCCGCGGCGGGTCCGGGCCAGGAAGCCGACCTGCAGGAGATAAGGCTCGCACAGGTCTTCGAGTGTGCCGGCGTCTTCGCCGAGTGTCGCGGCAACCGCCTCAAGCCCGACCGGCCCGCCCTCGTACACCTCGCCGATCACGCGCATGTATTTCCTGTCCAGGTCGTCGAGCCCCAGCGCATCGACGCCCTCGAGTCGCAGCGCCTCCTCCACAACCGCTCCGGTGAGCACCCCCTTGCCCTTGACCTGTGCGTAATCGCGCACACGACGTAACAACCTGTTAGCAATGCGCGGCGTGCCCCGGCAGCGCTGGGCTATCGTTGTCAACGCCGTGACGGTCGCGTCACCGTCGTCGGGGATGTCGAGCAGCTTCGCGTTGCGACGCAGGATGGCGAGCAGGTCGGCTTCGCTGTAGAACTCGAGGTTGTGCGTGATGCCGAAGCGCGACCGCATCGGGCCGGAGAGCAGGCCGGCTCGCGTGGTGGCGCCGATCAGGCTGAACGGCTGCAGCGGGAGCGTGATCGTCTTGGCGTGCATGCCCGAGTCGATCTGCACCTCGATCTTGAAGTCCTCCATCGCGGCGTAGAGATACTCTTCGATGGCGATGTTCAGGCGGTGGATCTCGTCGACGAACAGGACGTCGCCGTGCTGGAGCTTGGTGAGGATGCCGACGAGGTCGCCGGGCTTGGTGAGGGCTGGGCCGGCCGTGACGGTCAGGTGCGTGCCCATCTCGTTGGCAATGACGTGGGCCAGGGTGGTCTTGCCCAGGCCCGGCGGGCCGTGGAGCAGCACGTGCTCCATCGGTTCATTGCGCTGCTTGACGGCTTTGAGTGTGATGTCGAGTTTTTCGACGAGCCGCGGCTGGCCGACGTACTCGCGCAGCCGCTGCGGACGCAGGGAGACGTTGAACCGTTCCTCGCTGTCGTCGCCCGCGTTACCCGAGATGATGCGTTCCTTAGCCACGGCAACATCCTACCGCATAACGGACCACGGACTGTAAACACAGCCCCGTCTGGGGGGGGACGTGTTGCGTGCTGGCCAGTTGGCCGATCCGCCCCTACAATGCCGGCAACTTTAGCCACACGCGGGAACGCCACATGAGCTGGATCGAGAACCGTTTCGAGGAAGGGCTGATCGTCACAAGCATGGACTGGGCGATCAACTGGGCGCGCACGTCGAGCCTCTGGCCGATGACTTTCGGGCTTGCGTGCTGCGCGATCGAGATGATGTCGTTTGCGTCGAGCCGATTCGACGTGGACCGCTTCGGGGCGGGGGCCTTCCGTGCCACGCCGCGCCAGGCGGACCTGATGATCGTCGCGGGCACGGTGACGTACAAGATGGCGTCGCGCGTGCGGAGGCTCTACAACCAGATGCCCGACCCCAAGTATGTCATTGCGATGGGCGCGTGCACCGTCGGCGGCGGGCCTTACTTCAAGTATGGGTACCACGTCGTCAAGGGCGTGGACCTGGTTGTGCCGGTGGATGTCTACGTGCCCGGTTGCCCGCCCCGGCCCGAAGCGCTGCAGGAGGGCCTCATGCGATTGCAGGACAAGATCCGTGCCCAATCGGTCGGCTTGCCCAAAGGCTCGAAGCGTGCCGCCAAGCTCGGGTTGCCCACGCCCGCCGCGGCGGTGTAACCCGCCTTCACAAGTTGCTTGGGTTACACTCTTTCAACATGGGGTTAGTGTCGGCTATTGTTGAGTCCTCGGTGCGGGGTTGCGCCGCACTTGCGCGCACGAGCCGGTGCAGCCTCGTCTTGTGTGAGTGGGCACGCAACCGTCGGCCACGCCACAAGTGGCACAACATCTACAACACGCCCGTCGGCAAGCTCGAACTCGACACCGCCACCTATCCCGACCTGTGCATGGCCTACGGCTTTTACAAGGTCGAGGTCAGCCGATTCATCCGCCGGACGCTCCACAAAGGCGATCACTTCGTCGACGGCGGGGCGAACCTGGGCTACTTCACGCTCATGGCTGCCAAAGCGGTTGGGCCCACGGGGCGTGTCGACGCCTTCGAGCCTGAACCCACCCTCCGCGCACGATTGCTGGCCAACCTCCAGGTCAACGGCCCGTTCCCCCAGGTCAAGGTCCACGACACCGCACTCTCCGACCACGAGGGCCAGACGCACATCCACCTCATGCCCAACCAGGGTTCGATCAACCACGGCTGCTCGTCGATCTTCGACCGCAGCGCCCGCGCGGTGCAGACCACGGTGGCCCAGACCGTCACGCTCGGCAAGGTCCTGCGGGGCGTGTATCCCCGGCTCGTGAAGCTCGACATCGAGGGGGCTGAGCCTGTGGCCATCGAGGGCATGACCCCGCTGCTCACCTCTGCCACGCCGCCGATCCTGATTGTGGACCACCATGTTGCCGTGGCCAAGGCCGCTGGTTACTCGCCGCGCGCGTGGATCGACACGCTGCAGCGGATCCAGCCCCGCTACAGGCTCTACGTCCTCCGCAGGGGCCTGAAGAAACTCGACCCCAAAGGCAAGGCCGTCGATCGGCTCGAACACGCGGACATCCTGGCCAGGTGCGAGTGATCGGGCGGCTTCTTGCCGGTATTGGCCCGCGCCCGCCGGGGCCGGTATGATTCAACGCCCATCCCAACACGTGAGATCGACCATGACCCCACAACAGATCGCCCAGCGCCTCGGTGAAAAGTTCGGTTCTGCTGTTACGCAGTCGCTGCCCGATGACAAGCACCCGCGCGTCCACACCACCGCCGAGCACTGGCGGCAGATCGCCGAGTTCCTCAAGTTCGACGGTGAGCTGGCGTTTGATTTTCTGGCCTGCCTGACCGCGGTCGATTACGTGGCGGACAACAAGCTCTGCCTCGTGGCGGACCTGATCTCGATGACCCACCACCACGAATTTGCCGTCAAGGTCTACATGGACCGTGACCACCCGACATTGCCGAGCGTTTCCGACCTCTGGCCCGCCGCCGACTGGCACGAGCGCGAGGCCTACGACATGATGGGCATCCTCTTCGAAAACCACCCCGACTTCCGCAGAATCCTCCTCCCCGAAGACTGGCAGGGCCACCCGCTGCGCAAGGACTACGAATTCCCCCGCGAGTACCACGGCATCCCCGGTTCGTACGAGATGGACTGGAAACAGAAAGCGGACTACCCGGCGTAAGCGGGGAAGCGTTAGCCGCAGATGAACGCAGATGAACGCAGATGAACGCAGATAAGAATTCTGCGTCACCACATCGAGCATCCAGACCACCATGCCAAGCAGGAGTTCACCAAAAGATGAACTTCGGTAATGCGGTTGAAAATGATTTGTCCGTCGATCAATAGATCAATCTCATTTATTCAAATACTTGTCTTGTGCGGTTCGGGATAAGCCCCTATTGCTCTCTGGTTGTATCTGCGTTCATCTGCGTTCATCTGCGGCTACTCACCTGCCCCCGCCGCCGACGTCGCCAAGGGATTGCAGCTCGGCCAGCGACGTGATTCCCGCCTCGACTTTGTCCATCGCATCGTGGACGAGCGTGCGGTGTTTTTTCCTGGCCAGGTGTTTGCGCATCGAGTGCTCATCGACACCGGTGAGGATCAGGTCGTAGTCGGATTCGTCGAGTCGCCAGGTCTCGAAGACGCCGGTGCGACCGAGGTAGCCCAGGTTCTTGCACGACGGGCAACCGGGGGAGGTGAAGTTTTTTTTCGGTGACGGCACACCCATGGCCGCGAGCCATTTTTTCTGCTCGTCGGTGACGGGGCATTCTTGCCTGCAGTTTTCACAGAGCCTGCGCACGAGCCTGGCCGCCACGACCACGGAGAGCGAGACCGCGATCTCCAGGTCCGTTGCGCCCCAGTTGCGCAGGGCGCTGAGCGTGCTCACCGCGTCGCGCGCGTGCATGGTGCTCATCAGGGCCCTCCCGGAGATGGAGGCGTCGATGGCGGAGCGGGCCGACTCCGCATCGCGGACCTCGCCGAGCATCAGGTAGTCGGGATCGAGCCGGAGCATGGTCCGCAGGCCCTGCGCGAAAGTCAGGCCGTGGCGTGTGTCCACCTGGACCTGCGTGATGCCGTCGATCTGGTACTCGACGGGGTCCTCGATGGTGACGATGGAGCGCTGGTGCTTTCTAATCTCATGTAAGAGCGCGTAGAGGAGCGTGGTCTTGCCCGAGCCGGTCGGCCCGGTGACGAGGAACAGACCGCTCACGCCGGCAAGCCAGTCTTTGAGTTCGCTCTCCGCGTCGTGGTTCAGGCCCAGAGAGGTGATGTTGGAACTGACACGTTGCGGGTCGAGCAGGCGGATGGCGATCTTCTCACCGGTGACACACGGGACGATGGTGACTCGGATGTCGATCAGGTTCCCGTCGAGTTCGTAGGTCAGCCGTGCGTCCTCGGGTGCGAAGGTTTTGACGGGGTCGATGTCAGCCAGGGTCTTGACCTGGTTGACGAGGCGGTGGGTCTGCATCTCGTTGAGCACCGCGGTGTCGATGACGCGGCCGTCCACGCGCAGGCGGATGCGCGAGCCGACGGACTGCGGGTCGATGTGGATGTCCGTGGCCCGCTCGCGCACGGCATCGCGGATCATGTCCTCCGCGAGGCGGGTGGTATCAACAATGAGTTCTTCAGAAAGACCGGCGTCGCCCCCGTCGGCGATCGGTGTGGTGTCATCCACCGGACCCGTCTTGCCCGAGAAGAGGTCGGACAGGTCGGTCATGAGCACCCGCATCAGGTCTTCGCGGATCGTTCGGCGTGGGGGCGTGGGTTCGGTGTACCGGGCGACCTTGATCTTGCCCATGACGGGGGTCTCCGAGAGCGGCGGGTCAACGGGTCTGAAAACCAGAAAGGCTCAGTTGATATTGAAGCATACCCCGATGGTTTATTGACAGGCAAACGGATGCGCACGACGATATTGATCATGCATGGGTGGTCGGCGTGCGTGTCATTCTCGTCGCATCGCACCACCGGCTTCACACACACCGGGCTTGCGTTAATGTATTGACGGCCCGACTCACATGGGAACTCATCCGACAACCGGAGGTGCGTATGTCGATCCGCATAGGCTTTTTGTCCTGGGTGCTGGCGAACGTTTTTGCGTTGACATCGGTCCACGCCGCGGGGCAAGCCGGGCCCAACGTCGTCTACGTGCTCTGCGACGACCTGGGTTACGGCGACGTGCATTGCTACAACACCGAGCACGGCAAGATCGCCACGCCCCACGCCGATGAACTGGCACGCCGGGGCATGATGTTCACCGATGCGCACTCGGGTTCGTCGGTATGCACGCCGACGCGCTACGGCCTGCTCACCGGGCGCTACGCGTGGCGGTCCCCACTCCAGCACGGCGTCGTGCAGGGCTTTGCGCCGTGTCTGATTGCACCCGAGCGACCGACCGTCGAGGGTTTTCTCAAGAGCAAAGGCTACACGACCGCGATCATCGGCAAGTGGCACCTGAACTTCCAATACACCGACGCCCAGACCGGCAATGCACTTTCACGCAAGGGCAAGACCCCCCAGGTCGGCGCGGTCATCCCCGACGGGCCGACCGCGCGCGGATTCGATTATTTTCTGGGCTTCCACCACGCGGGCGACATGCAGGCGGTGATCGAGAACGACCATGTGATCGCTCACGACGAGCCGGTCCACATGTTGCCCCGGCTGGAGAAAAAAGCGGTCGAGTTCCTGGACGAACGGGGCAGGGACGGCAAGCCGTTTTTCCTTTATGTCCCGCTCAATTCACCGCACACCCCGATCGTGCCGTCACCCGAGTGGAAGGGCAAGAGCGGGCTGGGGGACTATGGCGATTACGTCATGCAGACCGACAGCGTGCTCGGTTCGATCTGCGCCGCGCTGGACCGCAATAAACTCGCGGACAACACGCTTGTGATTTTCACCAGCGACAACGGCTGCTCGAAGGCGGCGGGCATCGACAAGCTGGCTAAACAAGGCCACCTCGTCAGCGGACCGCTGCGTGGGTCGAAGTCCGACATCTGGGACGGCGGACACCGCGTGCCGTTCATCGTGCGCTGGCCCGGCCACGTCGACCCCGGCTCGACGTGCGATCAAACAATCTGTCACACCGACCTCTTTGCCACCGTGGCGGCAATCCTCGGTCAGCCGTTGCCAGAGGCCGGCGCGGAGGACAGTGTGAGCTTCCTCCCGGCCCTGAGCGGGGAAAAGATCGCTTCCACACGGGTCGGCGTGGTTCACCACTCGATCAGCGGCCACTTTGCCTACCGCATGGGCGACTGGAAGCTCGAACTGGCTTACGGTTCGGGCGGCTGGTCGTCACCGGGCGAGAAACAAGCCCGCGCACAAGACCTTCCCATCGCCCAGCTCTACAACATGCACGACGACCTCGGCGAACATCACAACCTCTACATCGAACGCCCCGATATTGCCGACCGCCTGCTCAAGCAACTCGAATCGGATGTCGAGCGCGGCCGGAGCACGGACGGCCCCAAGGCCAGGAATGACGTGAAGGGCATCGTGCTGTGGAAGTCCGGCTCGGATCCCCAAGACGCGCAGGACTCGGATTGATTGGAATCGGTGTCTGTTGCGGGTGTGCCCGATCTACTCAACTGGCAGGGGCAAGGGGGCCGGGGTTTCCGGGGGTTCCGGGGGCTGGGTGTTGTTGGCGGGTTCGATCTTGTCGCGTTCGAGCCAGCTCTTGAGGCTGTCGAGGAGTTGTGCACGCTGCTGTCGTGACTTGTCCAGCGAATGTTCTCGATCGCCCGCGTCGCGCTCCTGTCTCGTAAGCTCTGCATCCCAGTCTTCGAGCCAGCCCGGCAGTTTTAGGGATGGCACGCCTTTGTCGGCCAGTTCGCCTTCAGGTGGTTTGTAGTCGTTTAACTCGATCACGCGCACGGTCGGCTCGTCGCTTTCACCGAGCGCCCGCAACGCCGCGGCCCGGGCCAGCAACACCACCGGCTGACCGCTGAATCGCAGCGCGATGTAGGCCGCTGTGGAGAGACTTACACGTTGTATGGCCTGTGCCCGGGGGATGGGTTGGCCCAACGGGTTTGGGAGGTCGCTGGCACGAGCGTCCGACGCGCCTCGATCGTGATCGGTGGTTTGATCGTCATCAACCACGAACGGCAAGTGAATGGTTCGGGTCGGATGAGCCTGTGTGGCTTGATCCACTCCGGTCTCAGGGTGCAGCGACAGGGGGGGCACGGATGGTCGCGCCTCGCTCGGCGTGGGTCGGGGAAGGGGTATCCCCGAAACGCCGGCGGGCATGGTGGGGGATTGCGGTGGGGTTGTGAGAGGGGCCTTCGGCTCGACAACGGTTGCCTGGTTCGGTTGTGGTGCGACACCCGGGGGATTTACGGTGGAAGTGACCGCGGCCCGGGCGGTAGAACCGATCGGCTTGTCCGTGACAGGCTGTGCGGGTTGCTCAGCGAGTTGACCTGTCCGGGTGGGTGCCACTCCGTCACCGCTTGGTGCGGCGCGCACTTGATCTTCAGTTGCCCCCGTGTTGCGAGGCTGTACGGGGGTTTCTTGCGTGGGAGGCTGGGGCTGAGTCTCTTCGATCCGGGCTTGATCGGGGCCTTCTCGCGGCAGGTCAGGCTGTGAGTTTGGCGCGTTGCCGGTGTGGGGCTTGCCGGTCGAGTGTGAATTCGTTTTTGACGCTTGCGCCGGTCCCGGCGTCTTGCAGCCGACGACGCACAGGCACAGCACCACGCAGCACATAGCCCACAAAGTCAGACGGCTTGCATTCTGATGGGATTGCATGGCGGTTTAGCGTGCAAGGGGTGGGGCTAATCTTTCCAGCGCCGCGTCGAGCGGGGAGTCGACCGTTTCGCCAAAGCGTGCGACGAGACTGAAGCGCGCCTCGCGGTTGGATTCGACAACCTGGTCCACCACAACCTCGGTGAGCGGGTCGTGTGTGTTGGCTGAGCCGGTCTTATCGACGGCGTCCGATGTGGCACCGCCCGATGCACGGGTCAGCGCGGAGCGCAGGCGTGCAATCAGGGCGTCGAAGTCCAGCGTGTCGGCGCAGCGGTCCATGAGCAACCCCGGCGTCCCCGCCTCGGCCACCGGGCCCAATGCGCCAAGCGTGGTCAAGAGAGTCGGCGCACTGTCACGCCCCTTGGCGCTGCCCGTGGCAAAGCGGTCGACCGCGTAGGTGTAACGCCCGGTCACGCTCAACGCATGAGCAGGCGTCGGCTCGGCCTTGACCACAAGGTCGAAGTTCAGGAAACGTTGCAACTGGTCGTAGCGTGCCTGGGCCTGCGGGTTCTTGGGCATCATCTCGAAACACCGCTGCGCGTCGAACCAGAGACGGATCGCACCATCGCCGACCGTCGCGCGTGCGGGCAGGCCCTGCGATTGTTCACCCAAGACCCCCGAGCCCATCGACCCCGCCACCGCCGTGTGGCGTGTGAGCAACCGCTGCATCTCATCTTCGATCACCGGGTGCATCGGGTCGCCCTCCAACTCGACCATGAGCACCGCCGCGTCATCAGTCAGAGCAAAACTAAAGAAGCCGCCCTCGGGGTCGAGGTAGCGCCCCTCGCCGCTGCGGATCATGGCCCGGCTGCGGTCGAGGCCGGCTTGCTGTCTGGGGATCAGTGAACCCGTCGACGTCTCGACGAACCTTGCCAGGCTGCGCTCGGCTGTCGAGGGGTCGGACACCGCCGCCACCAGCCCGACAAGCACCACGGGCTGCGTCGCGTTGTCCGCTTGCGATTGCGGGTAAGCCATAAAGGCGTAGACATCCGCGTCCTTGTCGAAGCCGTCTGACAGCAACGCGGTGAGTTGTTTGCTGAACGGTAGCCTCACGCGCCGGCACATCGCCTCGAGCGCGTCCTGTCCGCCCGAACGATTGAGCGTGAGCACAGCAAACGAATTCGTCGGGACCCACTGGGCGTGGCGGTGCGTCCGTTCCCGGGCTAGGTAGCCTTGGGCCGCGTACCAGCCGCCCGCCACCAGCAGCGCCAGCACCATCACCCCGATGCCCGCCGGGACCCACGCCGGTTGGCCGCGTGGTCCTTCACCGTCGGCGGTCTTTTCATCGTGACCGTCCCCACGATTTCCCGAACCCTTGCGCGTGCCCGGCTTGTCGGCCATCATCGCGATGTTGAACCCGACGGTCAGCGCGACCGCGAGCGGGTCGAAGACCAGCACGAAGATCAGGATCAGCCACTTGACCACGTCGTCCACCGGCGCGTTCATGGCCCGCGCCACGAAACGGTACGAGCCGATGTCGGTGCCGGCGATCTGCGCTTGGATGTGGGCGATCTCGTCCTGCCCGCTGCGCAGCCTCTGGTAGAGCGAGGCGACGCGCTTGTCTCGATCATCACCGGAAGACCGGTTGGCTGATCGCAGCGCGGTCAGGCGGGCCTGCACCGCGGCGGTGGCGGCGGCGTGGTCGTCGCGCAGCTTCTGCTCTTCCGTGTCAAAGCCGGCCAGCCGCTGCTTGTATTCCGCGTCGATCGATTCGGTCCGGGCCTGGATTGCGGACTGGTCTTTGTCGCGTTTGCTGCGCAGGGCCTCGATCGCATCGCGGTGCTTTTGGATGGTCAGCGCCAGCGCGTCGCGCTCGGGCTTCTGTTGCTCGCGCAGCTTCTGGCCGATCTTGATGCTGTCGGCCTTGAGGAACCCCGCCCCGCCCTCGGCGGTGTACGCATCGACCGCTCGGTCCAGCGCGGTGAGCTGCGTGTTGGCGTCGGTAATGGCCTGCTGTTCGAGTTCGACGTTCTTCTGGAAGTCCGCGTCGAGGTTGCCGACGACGGCCTGCAGGTCAGCGATGTCTTTGTCCCGCCTGGTCCGCGCGCCGTCGCGCCTTTCACTGAGTCTGGCAAGCGACTCGTCGAGCAGCCTGTTCACCGCGGTGAGCTGCTGCTGCTCTTTATCGAGGTCGGTGCGGTCGGTTTCGACGGTGCGCGTCGATTCATCGAGCAGTGCGTCGATCTGGCGCTGGGTGTCTTTGTTCTGCTGCGCGACGGTGTCGATCTTCTGTTCGAGCAGGACGATGGTCGAGTGCGTCTGCTCGTAGGCCCGCGCAAGGTAGCCATAAATCCCCAGCGAGGTGATGCCCATGAGCACGAAGACCGCCAGGGTCAGGTAAACGCGCAGCAGGAACGTGATCTTCTCCCAGTAGCGGTAGAGGAACGACGCAGCCAGGAGTTTGCCCAGTTCGAGGCTGGCCGCCATGACCATGACCGCGGCCGCGGAGCCGGCAAAGAGTGTGCCCAATCCTTTCACGCTGAAATACGCCGAGCAGCCGGCGATGAACAAGGCGGAGAACCCGATCAGGAATTTGAAGAGGCTGCGCATCGTGCGGCTTCCGGTGAGAGGGGACCGTCCGTGGAACCTCAATATGATATCGCCTACCCGAGCGATGCCCAAGCGGGAAACGAGTGGGCGGGTAAGTGGGGAGAGCCCCATGCCTTACGCCTGAGCCACGGGCCGGCGAGGGTGAGAAGAGGGCGGGATTTACCACACGGTCACGCGACGCGTTCGATCCGGATGGCGTCGGCGTCGACGTAGTCGTTGGCGTTGTCGCTGATCCTCACAATGAGCGTGCCCGAGGTGATGGTGAACAGACCCAGGTCCTCGAAGGCAAAGCCGGCCTCGGTCCGGTCGTTGGGGGCCAGTTCCTGATTGATGAGCACCGTGGCCAGCGTGGCGGTGCCATCTAACACCGTGTAAGGTGTGTTGGTGGCGCGGTTGGGGTCGCTGCGCCAAGTCGCGCTGACACGGTAGACACCCGCTTCCAGGCCGGTCATGGTGTAGCTGGCGACGTTGGCACCCCCGCCGTCCCGGGCGAAGGAGTGGTCGTCGCCGACGTATCGACCGGGTTCGATGGTGAAGCCCCAGTTGCCTACGGTCGAGAACCCCGCATCACGGTCGTCGATGATCCGCACGAAGCGCTGCGGCACCGCCGAGGCGGTCACGTTGATGACAAAGCTCGATTCGTCCGCGTCGTTGCTGGGGAGTGTGAACGCGCCCTGGGCGATGCCTGTGGTGGAGGCGTCGAAGCGCAGCGTGTAGATCGAACTCTGGCCCGCGCCGAGCGCGAGGCCGCCCTGACCCGAGGTGAGCGTGAATCCCGCGGGGAGCGTCGCCGCCCCGAGGTTGAGCGTCTGGTTGCCCGCGTTGCGTACCGTGAACGATTTCGACACCGGCTGGTTGAGCATGGTCGAGCCGAAGTCCACCACGCCCTGGCCCGAGGTCAGGCTCGTGGCACCCTCAAGAAACACCACGATCTCCGGCCCGTCGATCACGTCGGCCACGCGCTCGATGCGCACGGCGTCGGCGTCGATGTAGCCGTCGGCGCCGAGGTCGCTCACACGCACCACGAGCGTGCCGGTCGAGACGTTGACCATCGGCGTGATGTCTTCGTAGGCAAAGCCGCCCGTGGTCAGGTCGTTGGGGGCCTGCCTCTGGTTGAGGGTCTTCGTGGCCATGACGGTTGAGCCGTCTAACACCGTGTAAGGTGTGACGGTCGAGCGGTTGGAGTCGCCCCGCCACGTCGTGCTGACCCGGTACTGTCCGGGCTCGAGGTTGGTGAAGGTCCACGTCGCGGTGTTCGCGCCGTTGCCTGCGATCGCAAAGGAGTGGTCGTCGCCGACGTATCGACCCGGTTCGACGGTGAAGCCCCAGTTCCCCGTGGTGGCAAAGCCCGCGTCGCGGTCGTCGAGGATGACGACCACCGGGGCCGGCGGCGGGGGCTGGCCGTTGTCACCGACACGTTCGATGATGACCTGGTCCGCGTCGGTGTAGCCGTCGGTGCCAAGGTCGCTGAGCTTGACGGTGAGCGTGTTGGCGTAGACTTCCCATGCGTTGCCGATCGGGGTGTAGTTGAAGCCCTGCAGGGTCATGCCCGAGGGGGCCAGCCGCTGGTTGACGCGGACGGTGCCGAGCGTATCCGTGCCATCGATGATCGTGAAGGGCGAGTTGGTGGCGCGGTTGGTATCGCCGCGCCACGTGGCGTAGACACGGTACTGGCCGGGGGTCAGGCCGGTGAAGGTGTAGCTGGCGACGTTCGCGCCGTTGCTGTTGATGGCAAAAGAGTGGTCGTCGCCGACGTATCGGCCGGGCTCGACGGTGAAGCCCCAGTTGCCGATTGTCGAGAAGCCCGCGTCACGGTCGTCGATCTTGAAAACCGTTTGCGTGGGGGCGGCATACATCGCGGTGAAGGTGATGCTCTGACTCGACGTGGGCGTGACGATGGTGTGCTCGATCGCGCCGCCGTCGGACCAGCCGGTGAAGTTGTAGGTGGTGCCTCCGACCTGCACGCTTCCGGGGGCGCCGATGGGCCGTTTGACGCCCGTGACGCCTTGCACACTGTAAGGCGCCGCGTGGTTGGCGCCGTCGAGCATGAGCGAAACGCCCGCCACGTTGGCCGCGAGGTTGATCGTGCCGACCTCCGGTTGCAGGTCGCGTGTGACGGTGGTCTTGCTGCCCTGCGAGTCTTCCACGGTGAGCGTGATGCGGTAAAAGACGTTGGTCAGCAGGTAGGGCACGACGTCGGGCACGGTGAACGACCCTGCACGGATGCCCGTGGTGGCCAGGAGTTCCGGCCGGGCCACGGTGCCGGTGTACCAATCGACCTGCCAGGTGAACGCCGAGTCGGGCAGCGTGCCGTCTTCGTTGTCGGTCGCGTCGCCGTTGAATTGGATGGTGGTCCCCGCGCGGTAGAGCGAGCCGAGCGTGGGTGTGAGGATTACGGGCACCGGCGCGGTGTTGCTCGAAACGCTGAGCGTCGCGCCGTCGCTGATGACCAGGCCATAATCATTGGTGACGACCACGGTGAAGACCGCGCCATCGTCGTCGGGGGTGACGTTTTGGAGCGTGTAGGTCGCGGAGGTGGCGTTAAGGATGTCGTTGCCATCGCGTTTCCACTGGTAACGCAGCGGCGTGGTGCCCGAGGTGCTGACGCTGAACACCGCGTCGCCGCCGAGGGGGACGGTGGCGCTCTGGGGCTGCGTGACGATGGACGGGCCGACCGGGGCAACGGGGTATTCGATGCGGTAAAGCTCGCCGTCGTGGCCGCTGAAGCCGCGCTGGAGATAGAGCAGGCTGCCGTCGGCGTCGATCAGGATGCCCACGGAGAACTTGAGCCCGGTGGCAAAGTCTGTGGTGGTGTTGTCGATGGGGTTGAGGAACTTGATCCTGCCCTCGCACAGGTCGGCGAAGAAGTATCCGCCGACGTAGGCGTTGGGGAACTGCACGTTGGTCGGGTTGTAGAAATCGCCGCCCGTGATCGCGCAGGCCCCGCCGACGTGCTGGTAGGCGTAAACGGGATTGACGAACGACGGGTTGCCGGTCGGCCCCTCTGTCGTCGGCCAACCGTAGTTGCCGCCCTTGACGATCTCGTTGATTTCTTCCCAGTTGTCCTGCCCGACGTCGTTGGCGTAAATTTTGCCGGTGCCGGGTTGGATGGCAAAGGTAAAGGGGTTACGCAGGCCCATGGCCCAGATCGCGCGGTTGACGCCGGTCGTCTGGTTGTAGAAGGGGTTGTCGGTCGGGATCGAGCCGTCCTTGTTGAAACGGAGGATTTTGCCGAAGGGCGAGTTGAGGGATTGCGAGTTGGTCGGCACGGAGCCGTCACCGACGGAAACATAGAGCTTGCCGTCTGCCCCGAAGTGCATCGCGCCGCCGTTGTGGATGTAGCCCACGGGTGGCAGGTCGACGATCACGACCTCGCTGTTGGGCACGACCGTGTTGCCGTTGGCGGTGAATCGGCTGATGCGGTTGTGGCCGGTCGCGTCGGGCGGGACGGTGTAGTAGAGATACAGATATTGATTAGACGCAAAATCCGGGTCGAACGCGATGCCCAATAGCCCGCGTTCACCGGCCGCGGTGACGTTGAGCGTGAGGAACGGCGTGGGCAGGAGCTGGTCGTTCTCGACGACAAAGAGCTTGCCCCCCTGATCCGCAATGAAGATGCGGCCGTCGGGGGCAATGGCCATCGCCGTCGGGCTGCCGAGACCTGAAGCCAAACGTGTCTGGATGTAACCGGGCAAAAGCGGGTCGGGCGTCGCGGCGACAGTGCCCTGGATGTTAATCGTGAAAGGATTCTCAGCCGAGTCGGGGTCGTTGCTGGTGAAGCTCAACACGCCCGAAGGGAAACCGGGCACAGCCGCGCTCATGCTCACCGCGAACGTCGTGGACTGGCCGGGGGCCAGCGTGCTCGACCCGAACGTCGAAGCGAGCACAAAGCCCTCGGGGAGTGTGCCGATCGAACCGAGGTTGAGCGTCTGCTGGCCGGTGTTGCGCACGGTGAAGGTCTTGACGACCGGCGTGCCCACCGGCGTCTGGCCGAAAGCGACGGTGTCCACACCCGAGATCAGTTGACCGCCGTTGACTTCGAGCGCCACGTCCGGTGCGGGCGGGGGCAGCTCACCGATGCGCTCGATCCTCACCGCGTCGGCGTCGACGTAATCGTTTGCGTCGTCGCTCATGCGCACCACGAGCGACGTGGTCGTCACGTTCCACGTGTCACCGAGGAACTCGTACCCGAATCCGCCGTCCGTAATGTCGTCGGGCCTCAGCTCCTGGTTGATGCGCAGTCGGCCGAGCAGCGTCGAGCCGTCGTACACCTCGTAGGGGGTGTTGGTCGCACGGTTGGTGTCGCCGCGCCACGTCGCAGCCACGGTATACCTGCCGGGGGTCAGGTTGGTGAAGGTGTATGTGGCGGTGTTCGCGCCACCCCCATCGCGCGCGAAGGTGTGGTCGTCATGCACGTACCGACCGACTTCAACAAGCGTGCCCCACGTGCCCGTCGTGGTAAAACCCGCCTCGCCGTCATCGATGATGACCGCCGAGAGCAGCACGCGCGGCTCAAGCTGTTCCAGAACACCCATACCCACACCATCACGACCCGGACAGGCGGTCAAGCCCGTCGGTCGGTCGGTGTGCAATCGGTGTAATTTCTTTTTTGCAACGGCTTTTCGCGCGCTGCGCAGCGTTCTTCCCTTCCGTTTCATCCCGTTCCACTCTGCCGATCTAGATACTCACCACGAGCGGATCACGTACCGCCCGACTGTCCGGGGATCGGCTTCTCCCACTGGCCCACCGCTGAGCCATATCTTACCACACCGAGGGCACTCGTCCCAACAGTCCGATCAATCCAAACCTAAATGTTCTTGTCAGACCGTTTTAACCGCCAGTAATCGCACCGACCCGGCCCAATGCCCGAGTCTCCGACGGCTCAAACAGGTTACGATGCCGTGCGCGATGCACCCGCGGCCAACCATTTCAATTACCAGATCCCCCCCCCTTGCGGCGGTGTGTCTTTGCCTGGTGTGTCTGAGCCTCGTGTGTCTGTGTGTGGCAAGCGCGTGTGAGCGATCAGCTCCCGGTAAGACTGGCGACATGCATATTGAAGTGACCTACTGGGACAAGTGGACGGGCTTTGAGCTCGACGCGATGCGGGGCGTGGTCGAGGACTTCAATCAGTCGCAGGACCGCATCCGTGTGAAGCTGCTGCCCGTGGGCCGGATTTATGAAAAAACCATGCTCGCGACGGCGGGGGGCAACCCGCCGGACATCGCGGGGCTGGGCAGCGCGGTCGTGCCGAGCTTTGCCGAACGCGGCGCGCTCATGCCCCTGGATCGCAGGCTGCGTGAAGCGGGTATCCATCAAGACGATTACCTGCCGGTGCTCTGGGACGCCTGCTCGCACCGGGGTATGGTCTGGGCGCTGCCCTCGACGCCGGCGACCCTCGCGCTGCACTGGAACAAACAACTCTTCAAGGAAGCCGGCCTCGACCCCGACAGGCCCCCGGGTACGCTGGACGAATTGCATAGCGACGCGCTCAAACTGACACGAGTCAGAATCGCGCGTAACGGTCAAACTATGGAACTGACATACCCCGAACTGACCGAGCGGGAAAAAACAGACCGTCGTTTCGAGCTGGTGCGTGTGGGTTATCTCCCGAACGTGCCCGGCTGGTACGACGCGATGTGGCCGGTGTGGTTTGATGGGCAGTGGTGGGACGGTCGGGACAAGGCCACCGCGAACAGTCCCGCTAACATTGCAGCCTTTATGTGGTATGCCAGCTACGCCGAGCAACTCGGTCGTGAGAACGTGGCCCGGTTTGCCTCGGGGCTGGGGAGTTTTGCCTCGGCGCAGAACGGCTTTCTCTCCGGGCGCGTCGCGATGGTCCAGCAAGGGGTGTGGATGTACAACTTCATCGAGAAATTGGCCCCCGGGTTGCAGTGGGGGGCGGCTCCCTTCCCCGGAGTGGACGGGGTATTGCCCACGGACAAGTCGTATACGCTTGTGGAAAGCGACGTGTGGGTCATCCCACGCGGGGCACGTCACCCCGATGAGGCTTTTGAGTTTCTCAAGTACGCTTCGTCGCCCCAAGCGCTGGAGAAACTCTGCATGGGCCAGCGGAAGTTCCCGCCCCTGGTGAAAGTGAGTGAGCAATTTGTGGCGTCTCACCCCAACCCATACATCAAGGTCTTCATCGACCTGGCACACAGCCCCCGCGCACGGACCTGGCCGAAGCTGGGCATCTGGACCGAGTATCAGAACGAGATCAAGGTCGCCGCGTCACGCATCCTCTCGGGGGCCGGCACACCCGAAGAAGCGCTGGGCGAAGTCCAACGGCGTATGCAGCGCAAACTCGACCGCCAGACACAGCGATGGAAGCTCATCGGAGACGATCGACTTAGAGAATGGGAAAGCGAGATGTGAGTGTCAAAACGGATGTCATTGATATCTAGTACCACAAAGCGCCAACCATGCTCATGACACGCACGACACGACGGGAGCTGCACCTCGGGCTGGTCTTCATCAGCCCGTGGATTGTCGGGTTTTGTGTCTTTACACTCTACCCTTTGCTGGCGTCGTTGTATTACTCGTTCTGTGATTACGATGTGCTCAGCCGACCCGTATGGGTGGGTTTGTTGAATTACCGTGATCTGTTCACCGATGAGGTCTTCTGGAAATCGCTGGGGAATACTTTAGTCTACGCCTCGGTCTCGCTGCCGATGGGGATTATCGTTTCGGTGATGGTCGCGGTGCTGCTCAATCAGCCGGTCCCGGGGCGGGGTATCTTCAGGACACTCTTCTTTGTTCCCTCGATCCTGCCCCTGGTCGCGGTCGCGGTGGTCTGGCTGTGGATGTTCAACACCCGATTCGGGCTGGTGAACGAGGTGATCACAGCCGTCCTGCCCGCGTCATGGGGGCAGGGGCCGAACTGGCTGGGGGATGAGCGGTGGGTCAAGCCGACGATCGTGCTGGCGTCGCTGTGGCAGACGGGAGGGACGGTGGTGATCCTGCTCGCGGCGTTGCAGGAAGTGCCGCAGCAGCTCTACGAGAGCGCGACGATCGACGGCGGCGGGGCGTGGGTGAGGTTCCGTCACGTGACGCTGCCGATGATCTCACCCGTGGTTTATTTCAATCTTGTCATGGGGATCATCAACAGCCTTCAGGTTTTTGTGATGCCGTATGTCTTGTTGGGCGACACGGGCGGCCCGAACCGTTCGGGGCTGTTTTACTCGATGTATCTCTACCAGAACGCGTTTTCGTTCAGCCAGATGGGTTACGCGTGTGCGATGGCGTGGCTGCTGTTCGTGCTCATCATGGGGCTGACGTGGCTGGCGACTCGGGGCACGCGGGGGCTGGTCTACTACGGTGGAGCGTGAGGATCACGGATGAGAATCAGCCGATGGCAAAAGTCGTTGACGTTTGTGCCGCTCCTGGCCGGCGGTGTCGTCTTTGCGTTGCCGTTGTGGTGGATGGTCCTGACCGCGCTCAAGCCCATCGAGCAGACAGCGACAACACCGGTGACATTTTTGCCACGTCAGGCTTACGCTCTGGTCGATGGGAAGCGTGTCCCCGTGCGCGTATTGGGAAGTTTGGACGACAGCCAGGTCCGTGTAGAAGTTCTAGATGCTCATGGTGGGAGCGGCCGGTTTGTCGAGGTTCCGCAAGCGGGCATCCTGAAAAAGATCGCCCCGCGTTGGGAGAATTTTGGCAACGCCATCACCGCCATGGGGTACTTCCCCAGATACCTGAGAAATACGCTTGTGCTTTGTATGCTTACGGTCGTCGGCACGGTCTTGTCGAGTGCCACCGTGGCCTATGGTTTCTCACGCGTGGATTGGCCGGGGCGGGACAGGGTGTTCATCCTGTTATTGGCTACGATGATGGTTCCGTTCCCGGTGGTGATGGTGCCGCTCTATTCGATGTTCCGCGCGATGGGCTGGATCGGCACGCTCAGGCCGCTCTGGGTGCCCGCCTTTTTTGCCTCGGCATTCAATGTCTTCCTGCTCAGGCAGTTCTTCATGCAACTGCCCAGAGACCTGTCCGAGTCGGCGCGTCTGGACGGGGCCAGCGAGCTGCGCATATTTGTGAGCATCATCCTGCCGTTGTCCAAGCCGGTGCTCGTTGTGGTGGCGCTGTTTCAATTCCTGGCAACGTGGAACGACTTTTTAGGCCCGCTCATCTACCTCACGGACCAGAAAGATTTCACGCTGGCGCTGGGTCTTCAATTCTTCCAGAGCCAGCACGGCGGCACCCAGTGGCACCTGCTCATGGCCGCGGCCACACTCGTCGCCGGCCCGGTGATTGTGCTTTATTTCTTTGCCCAGAAGTTCTTTGTGCGCGGCATCGCCATGACGGGGCTCAAGGCGTAATGGCCTGTTCTGCCTCGAAGCCCGACCGTTCGCAATGACCCGAAATTAACAATGTCAACTTTTGCTGAGAGGGGATGAATTCAGGACATCTTCGGTTACACTGTGTCTCGATATTTCCGGTTGATCGATCGGCTAGGGTGGGACCGTGCCGAGATCAACCGCCACCTCTTTGCGGGTGATCCATGCAGGCCCGACTCGATAAGCACAGCGGAGGGCGTGAGGTTCACGTCGAATTGACCGACGAGTTCGTCTGGTCGTGCGACAACAAAGAAGTCGAAGACGCGCTCAATCAAACCTGCCCCATGACGGAATGGTCGAGCAATGAATCCACGATCCGCTATGGCATGTACCGCGCAGCACAACGGCTGGGTGCGGATTTGCGGTTTGTCCGTTTCGATAGAGCGGGTTGAATCATTTTTGTGTAATCATCTGTAAATTCAATTTAATAAGGTCTTTACGTCGTTGGCAACCGGCGTCGGTTTCCGCCGGCCTCATCATTTCCTAACATTATTTAGCTGTTTTGCTAATGTGAGCGACCGATAATCCTTACTGGAAAAAGTCAGGGCAGCGGTGTTTGCCGGTGCCCGATCGGCCGTGGCACGGAGGGAAGAACGCAGCGCGATCGGTAGCCCCGACCGAGATGCTGTTCCCCTTGGGCCAACGGATTGGCCCCAACCCCTTGCAAGGAGGCACCCATGCCCTCCCGAGCTGACGTCCACTGCCACTCCCGTTACTCCGACCGCCCCAGTGAATGGCTGCTCCGCCGAATCGGGGCACCGGAGTGCTACACCCAGCCACGGGCCGTCTACGACGCCGCCCGCCGCGCGGGGATGGACTTCGTCACCATTTCCGACCACAACTGCATCGACGGCGCCCTCGAGATCGCCGACCTCCCCGGCACGTTCATCTCCAACGAAGCCACCGTCTACTTCCCCGAAGACGGCTGCAAGATGCACATCCTCACGATCGGCATCACGCCCGAACAGTTCAAGGTCATCCAGGAAGTCCGTGAGAACATCTACGACTTCCGCGACTACTGCGTCAGGGAAAACATCATCCACTCGGTGGCCCACACCTTCTTCACCGTCAACGAAAAACTCACGCCCGACCACGTCGAGAAACTCCTGGTCCTCTTCAACCGCTTCGAGGGGATCAACGGCACACGCGACCCCCGCGCCTGCGAGATGGTCAACGCCATCTTCCGCAACACCACGCCCGAGATGATCCAGCGTTTCGCGGACAAGCACGGCATCACACCCGTCGGTGACACCCCGTGGAAGAAGACCTTCACCGCCGGCTCCGACGACCACTCGGGCCTCTACATCGCCAGCGCATTCACCGTCACGCCCGTGGTCGAGACCGTCGAGCAATACCTCCAGAAGGTCCGCCAGGGCGACCACGAGATGGGCGGCAGCCACGGCTCGTCCGTACACCTTGCCCACTGCTTCTACCACATCGCCTACGACTACTTCCGCGACCGCTTCTTCAAGAACTCGACCGGCGGCCCCAACCTGCTCGACGAGATGCTCAAGCAGATGCTCAACCCCCCCGCGCCCCGGCCCAGCACGATCGGCGGACGCATGAAGGAGCAGGTCACCCGGTTCATCCGCAACCGCCGCATGAAAAAGCTCACCGACACCGAGCGCATGCTCGTCGACGACTTTGCGGAACTCTTCGACGCCAAGGCCCTCAACCGCCCGCAGGATGTCACCGCCGAGCAGCACAACTTCGAACTCTCCTGCCGCGTGAGCCAGCAACTCTCCTACACCTTCTTCAAGAAGTTCCTCAAGAAAGTCCGTGAGGGCGAGTTCGTCAAGGGCCTGCAGACCTTCTCGTCGCTGGGCCCGGTGGCGCTGGCGATTGCCCCGTACCTGGCCGCTTTCAAGACGCAGCACAAGGACGAAAAACTCCTGCAGGAATTGGCCAAAGCGTTCCCCGCCGCCGCCCACATGGCACGCAAGAGCGAACGGGCCGCGATCGTCACCGACTCGTTCAACGACGCCATCGACGCCCAGCGGATTGCCCACGAGCTGGGCATCCACACCTCACCCGTCACCGTCGTCACCTGCCAGGAGGTCGAACCGCCGCGCCTAGGTGACGCCCTGAACTTCAAGCCCGTCGGCACGTTCCGCCTGCCCGACCTTGAAGAGGCCCCGCTCGTCTTCCCGCCTTTCCTTGAAGTGATGCACACGCTCGAACGCGAGAACTTCGGCTCGATCGTCGTCACCACACCCGGGCCGATGGGGTTGGCCGCCCTGGCCGCCGCACGGCTGCTCAAGGTCGGGATCGTCGGCTACTACCACACCGACCTTGTCGAACTCGTCCACCAGATGGCCGACGACCAGAACGTCGAACACTTCACCCGGCGTTACGTCTCGTGGTTCTTCAGCCAACTTGATGAGGTCATCGTTCCCGACGAGACCCACCGCCTCCAGATGCTCGACGCGGGCCTGGCCCCCGAGCGCATCCGCGTGGTGACACAGAGCGCCCGCCGACTCGTCGCGGTTTAACGACGGATGCTTATCCAGAGCAGCCGCAGATTTCGCAGATGACACAGATTGATGAAGCCGGCGATCGCATCGCCGGTCTTTGCCCGTTACGTTATCACGCCTGTCAAGGGCCTGTCGGGAAGCCCTTGATTGCTGTAACGACGCTGATCCCGATGGCGACACACGCAAGCATCAGAATCGGGATGGCGCAGTAGAAGCGGATCGAATGTTTTTTGCTCACAGCGGATATAAGCAGCGCGATTCCCGCGAGGCCCAGAATGATCCCGAGCAAAGCCGACACCCAGACAATGATTCCAGAGATTAAATTGTGATCCATTGGGTATCCCAACAGATACCTACAAACCGGCGCTTGCCATACTTGGCTGCGGCAGCCCCAAAAAGTTCGCCAGCATCTTCGGGCCTTCGAGGGTGAGGAAGCTTTCGGGGTGGAACTGCACGCCCTCAAGTGGAGCCCCCGGCAATTTTGAACGCAGGCCCATGATTTCATCCTCGTCCGTCCACGCGGTGATCTCGAAGTGTTTGTGGTCGAAGGTGTGTTTGAGGATGACGAGGCTGTGGTAGCGTGTGGCGACGAAGGGGTTGGACAGGCCGACGAAAATGCCCCTGCCGTCGTGGTGGATGAGGGAGGTCTTGCCGTGCATGAGTCGGGTGTTGCGGTCGACGGTCATGCCGTGTGTGTAGCCGATGCACTGGTGGCCGAGGCAGACACCCAGGAGCGGGACCTTGTGTGCAAAGGCCCTGATGATGTCGTTGGAAACGCCGCCCTCGCGCGGCGTGCAAGGCCCCGGCGAGACGATGACGTGCGAGGGCTTAAGCGCGACCGCCTCGTCCGCGGTGATCTTGTCGTTGCGCACCACGCGCAGGTCGAGCGAGGCGTCAAGCTCCCCGATCCGCTGGACGAGGTTGTAGGTGAACGAATCGTAGTTGTCGATGAGCAGGATCATAGAAGTGGTCAAGTGGTAAAGTGGTTACAAAGGCACATCCGCTGAGATCATCAATCATCATTCATCAATCATCGAGGGTTTTTCTCTCTGACATCAGACATCAGACATCAGACATTCCCATTCCCCTCACTCTCCCCCGACCTGCCCGAGTTTACGCAGCCTTTGATATCGCTTGGCAATGAGGTTGTCGACCTTGAATCGCTTGAGGTCGCGCAGGGCGGTGGTGATCCATTTCTCGATCTTGTCGCTTGCGGTGGCGGGGTTGCGGTGTGCTCCGCCGAGCGGTTCGTCGATGATGTGATCGACGGTGCCGAGCTTGAGGTTGTCCTGTGCGGTGAGTTTCAAGGCCTCGGCGGCTTTAGCCACACTCACGGGGTCGGCGGCTTTCCAGAGAATCGCGGCGCAGCCCTCGGGGGAGATCACGCTGTACCAGGCGTATTGCATCATGGCGGCTTTGTCGGCCACGCCGATGCCCAGCGCCCCGCCGGACCCGCCCTCGCCGATGACGACGGAAACGATCGGCACGCGCAGCCGACTCATCTCGCGCAGGTTGACGGCAATCGCCTCGGCCTGTCCGCGCTCCTCCGCACCGACCCCCGGGTAGGCCCCGGGTGTGTCAATGAAAGAGACGATGGGGAGGTTGAATTTCTCGGCGAGTTTCATCTTGAGCAGGGCCTTGCGGTAGCCCTCGGGGTGGGCACAGCCGAAGTTGCATGCGATGCGTTCGCGGGTGTCCTTGCCCTTGTGTGTGGCAATGACCATGCACTTGTGCGGGCCGACGCGGCCGAAGCCGGAGATGATCGCGCGGTCATCGCCGAAGTGCCGATCGCCGTGGAGTTCGCAGAAGTCTTTGACGAAGGACCGGATGTAGTCGATGGCCTGCGGCCGACCGGGGGCACGGGCGACCTTGACGACATTGGCCGGCGAGATCGAGGCGTAGATCTTCTTGAGCATCGCTGTGTGGTTGGCACGCAGTTGCCGAACCTCAGCGGAGATGTCGTAGCCCTCGGTGTCGGACTGCGCTTCGAGCTGCGCGATCTGGCGTTCGAGCGCGGTGAGCGGTCGCTCAAATTCCAACTCGAACGCAGGTGAGGCGGTGGATGCGGTGGACATGGGGTGATTTTAGCGGTTTGTGAGACACGGTCCAAGCGACCGAGCAAAGTGATCGGATTCAATTTTGCGTTAATTTGCGTTTATTCGCGGCTAATCCGCCTCGACCGGGACCGGCACGGCGTCGCTGTCCATGGGCAGGGCCATGTGGACGATGTCGCTGTCGGCTGAGTGTTCGACGGTCGGGTCGATACGCAGGTAGTAGCTCAACCAGCCCACACCGAGGTAGAAGGGGATCGTGTCGAGGGCCGCGGCCACCCACTTGAACGCGTAACCGGTCGCAATGAACAGCCCGAGCTGCGGCCAGATCGGGTGGTCGGGGTTGACCGGCAGGGCGTGGGCGTAGAAGTGGGTGATGAGGATGACGGCTGTGGTGTCGACGATCTGGCTGACCATGGTCGAGCCGTTGTTGCGCAGCCAGAGGTGTTTGCCTTTGGTGATTTTCTTCCAGAAGTGGAAGAGGTAGACGTCACAGAACTGCGCAGCCATGTAGGCGATCATCGAGGCGGTGACCGCGCCGAAGGCCAGCATCTTCAGCCGATAGTAGGTCCAGTCGTCGTCGAAGCGCACAAACACGCCCGCGTCATCGAGCACGGGCTTGGGCAGGTGGGGGGCCATGACCTGTTGGCCCAGGGCGTTGGTGCCGTAGCTGACCATGTCCGGTTGCATCGGCAGTTTGGCGCCCAGCCAGAGGATGAAGATCACCCAGAGGTTGAGGATCAGCCCGACCCACACGACGAAGTTGGCACGCTTGCGTCCATAGAGCTCGCTGATGAAGTCGGTACACAGGAACGTCATCGGGTAGGGCAACACACCCACCGCGACGGCGAAGCTGATCTTGCCCCATTGGCCCCACTGCCAGTGGCCGTCGGTGATGGAGGCAAAGACGAGGAAGCGTGTGATGCCCAGGATGTTGAGCATGGCCAGCGTGCCCAGGAACAATCCGCAGAGCACGAGGTAGACGCGCTCGCGTCGGGCGTGGAGTTCGACCGGGGCAATGGGCGGGAGCTTGTCGCCTGCTTTATACATGGTGCGTCATGGTAGACCGCCCCGCAGGCCACGACAACACCGGCAAGTGCCCGCGTTTGCCGGTTATACTGGCTAATCACGCATATCGAAGATTCAACCTTTTGAAGGGACACCCCATGCCCAGCGACCCTCACCGACCCCATATCTACGACGGCGAAGGCGATCGGCTGATGGCGGAGGTCGACCAGCTCGACCGCATCATCCTCGTGCCCGATGCGCTGCCGAGCAAGGCCCCGGACCGCGGCGAGAAGCTGCGCATCCAATGGGGCCAGCACCTGCTCGAAGACCTCCTGGCTGATCGTTACCGATCGCTCGTCTGCGCGGTCAACGCGGTGGACAACTCCGGCGGGATCATCTCGCAACTGGCCGAGCTGTTGCCCACGAGCCAGTGGAACGCCAGGTCGATCACGGAGTACATCAAAAAATTCAGCGCGCCCGACGGCGTGAAGGTGATCCGATTCGACATGGACGTCATCGAAGTGCTGGCGCTCTTGCGACCGAGCGACCGCGAGACGCTGAGCCTCGACGACCTGGCGCAGGGCTTTATGATCGTCGTCGAAATGCTCCGGCGCAACACGCAACGCCTCCCCTCGGCTTCGGTGAGTTTCATCGGGGCGCGCTCGAACGCGCTGCGCGACGCCGACGGTAAAGAACCGAGCCTCGAATCGGTGCTACGTGTCATGCACGAGGCGGGCTACACCGGCGACGTCTACCCCGCACCGGCCATGTGGTCCGCCGCGCCCACGGGCGTCTACGCACGCTACCCCTTCCCGCCCTCGGTCGAATCCATGCGCCACGGCGGGTTTTAGCCGCGAATGAACGTAAATCAACGCGAATAAAGACTGCTGCACTCGGTCTGGACACTTGCTGTTGGTGGGGATGAATCCGAAGTCATGATTCGCCCATCCCCACCGACCCATCCCCATCCATCAATCCCCTTTCCCATTTGCGTTCATTCGCGTTTATTTGCGGCTATTTCTCTTCTCACACGTGCGACTCGAACGCGCCGGGGATGTGGTGGATGCGATCATCGCCTGTTTTCGAGAGGTCGACGCCGATCACGTCGAAGCGGATCGGGCAATCCTCCAAGTGGTAGCGGCGGGTGACCTGGCAGGCGAGGTGGGTGAGCCTGCGTTGCTTGTCACGGTTGACGCGCAGCTCGGCGGCGTGGAACGCATCGGGCGCTTCGGCGGTTTTGACTTCGATGATGACCACCGTGCAGCCGTCCGGGACCCGGGCGATCAGGTCGATCTCGCCGAATCGGTTGCGCAGGTTCCGGGCCAGCACCCTGTAGCCGTGGGCTATGAGAAATTGAGCCGCGAGCGTCTCGCCCCGCCTGCCCGGGTTGTCTTTGCCGCGCAGGAGCCAGCCGGTGAGCAGGTGCAGGATACCCATGATCTTACAGGTTGTAAGTTTGGCTGGTCACCGCCGACCGTAGCGTGTGACGGCGACATCGGTCAGCGCCTCGACCATCTCCTTCATCGATCCGTAGCTGCCGGTGCTCAGGAGCTCCTTCTGGTAGCGCTGGGAGAGCGCCTGGAACTGCAGGGCGCGGAGCTTGTCTTCGATCTGCAGTTGTGCGTCGATCAAAGAAACGGCCGGCGGCTGTTCGAGTTTGTCGACGTAAATCCAGAAATATTTATCGCCGACCGTGATGCGTGGGGTGTGCTGGCCCTGGGCAAGTCTGGCAAACGCCGTGTCGCGTTCGTCACCGAAGGCTTTGTCGCCCTTGAGGTCTTCCTGGAACAGGCCCCTTTGGTCGGGGCGGTTGCGGTTGATGGGCAACGAGGCGACTTCGATGAAGCTCTTGCCCTGCGCAAGCAGATTGTCGATCGTGTCGGCGTCGTTGCTCTTGTCGGTCCAGATGACGCGGAGCGTGCGCGTGGCGGGGGGGTTGAACTCTTCGGGGTGTTCGAGGTAGTAGCGTTTGATGTCTCGCCTCGTGACGTTGAGCTTGGGGACGAGCTTCTGGAACATGAAGCGTTGCACGAGCATCTGGGAGCGCTTGTCTTCGATGACGCCCTCGAGGCCCTTGCCTTTTTCCTGCGTGAGGTACTGGTCGGCCAGCACGGTCGAGCCTCGCGATTGACGGATGAGTTTTTCGCGTTCCTGCCCGAGCAGGTAGCGCAGCCCCGTGACCTCCTCCGGTGACAGGTCGCGTTCGGCTTCGCCGAGGATCAGGGCGTTGAGCACGATCTCGTCGATGCGCTGCGCGATGAGCCGGGCGGTCTGCGTCTTGAACTGGGCCGGGCCGACGTTCTGGGCCAGGCTCTTGAGCTGCGCGCTGAGGGGTTCGAGCACGTCGGAGGCGTAGAGCGCCCGCCCGTTGACCTGCCCGACCATCGCGTCAACCACGAGCGGTTTGGCGTTGTTGCCCACGCCGGTCGATAGGGTGGGTTGTGTGGGTTGAGTAGCGTCCGGGGCGTCCGGGGTATCCGGGGTATCCGGGGTATCCGGGGTGTCCGGGGTCTGGGTGGGGGCTTGGGTGGAGTCCGTGGATGCAGGCCCAGCGGGTTCGGTTTGATGGGCACCGTCGGGTTCAACGTTTGTCGTGGCTTGCGGGGCTTGACCGTCGGTCTCAGTGGGGCTTGGCGTCTGTGGCTCGGCGTCGGCGGGCTTGGCAAAGTCGGCTGGGGTGATGGTGCGCGTGGTGGGTTCTTTTTCCGTTGAGGTGCATCCGAGCAAAAACATACCCAGACACAACACGCTGGCCATCGTGCAAAACAGTCCGACCGGGGGCAGGGGGTTTTTGTGCATCGCGGTTGAGTTTATCCGTCCCCGGCGGCAGCGACAAAGTTTGGATCTACGCGGTGTCAGAACAGCCGACCCTGGTTGGGCGGGTTGTCCTGCGAGGTTTCGAGCACGTCGCGGACCTCGTCGAGCAGGTCTTCGAGGTCGCGGAACTGTTTATAGACACTGGCAAAACGCACGTAGGCGACGTGGTCGAGGTGCTTGAGACGGTTGGCTACGGTGTTGCCGATCTCGAGCGCATCGACCTCGCGGTCGAATCGGCGGAAGATTTCCTCTTCGACCTCTTCGACCACTTTCAGGATCGCCTCCGAGCTGACCGGGCGCTTGTAGCAGGCCTTCTCCAAGCCGGCCAAAATCTTCTGACGGTCGTACGGCACACGCGAGCCGTCTTTCTTGATGACCACGAGCTTGTTAGGCGTCTCGATGTGTTCGTAGGTGGTGAAACGCTTGTTGCAGTTGAGGCAAGATCGCCTGCGACGGATAGCCCGGCCCTCTTCCGTCGAGCGCGAGTCGATCACCTTGTCGCGGTCGATACCGCAGTAAGGACACCGCATGATCCCATATTGTTCACCGGGGCTAACGGGTGTCAACAGGCGTTTGAAATTTAACGCGCAGGGCGCAGAGAACACTAAGAACCCCTAACAGAATGATCCACGACGCCAAACGTGGAAATATCGAGAGCGTCGATACAGAAACCGCAGATTTCGCAGATGGCGCAGATTCAAGGCAGGTATTCCCGATCTTCAATCTGTATCGATCTGTGAAATCTGTGCAATCTGCGGTTACTTCCCCGCTGCCGATGTGCCTTATGTACCCGTCAAGATTCATTTTGATAGGTGTTCTAAAAAACCGGGGGAAAGAGCCATCCGCAGATTTCTCAGATGACAAGCGGGGTAGGCCACCGAGACACCGAGAACTCGGAGTAGAGATTTGACAGGATAACAGGATCAGAAAGATCAACAGGACCCATTTAATCTATTCCGATCCTCTAAAACCCTGACGATCCAGTTGCCGCGTCTAAGCATTGTTTTCTCGGTGTTCTCGGTGTCTCAGTGGCAAATTGATTTTGTGTTACGCTTTGTCCATGAATCTGCGGGTTGTCATGCTCGGCGATATCGTGGGCACGCCCGGTCGGCAGGCGGTGGCTCAACAGTTGCCCGTGATCCGTGAGCGTTACAGGCCTCACCTCGTGATGGCCAACGCCGAGAACGCATCGAACGGCACCGGCCTGACGCCCTCGCACTACCGCAAGCTCAAGGACGCGGGCGTCGATGGCGTGACGCTGGGCGACCACGTCTACAAGAAAGTCCAGATCGTTTCGGTCCTCGAACAGGAGAGCGACATCGCGCGGCCGGCCAATCTTCCCACGCAGGCCGCGGGCAAGCGGTGGTTTCGGCTCAAACCCGCCGAGGCCAACCTGCCCACGGTTTATGTGGTGACGGTGCTCGGTCGCATCTTCATGGGCACGCCCGCCAACGACCCGTTTGCGACCGTGGAGCAGGTGCTCACCGAGCTGCCCGAGCGCGACCCGGTTGTCGTTGTTGAAATCCACGCCGAGGCCACAAGCGAGAAGATCGCGATGGGGCGTTATTTCGATGGACGTGTCTCTGCGGTGCTCGGTTCGCACACGCACGTGCCCACCGCCGACGCACGCATCCTCCCCGGGGGGACAGCCTACATCACCGACCTGGGCATGAGCGGCCCGCACGATTCGGTCCTCGGGCGCGAGGTCGGCGCGGTTGTCAAGCAGATGACCACCGCCATGCCCGTGCCCTTCGACGTGGCCCAGGGCGACCCGCGTGTCAACGGCGTGGTGATCGACATCGACGCGCGCACACGCAAAGCGGTCCACATCGAACGCATCGAGTTGCCGGCTGACCGCAACAAGCCGCCCTTCGTTCTGGGGGCGGGGTCCTCCGATTCATCGGGTCCGGATAACGATGAGTAAGAGCGCGGGGCATGGCGAGACTTCATTTCTCGACCGCCAAGCACCACGGGGCGTGTGACCAAGCGTTTGCCCTCCTTGCCCAATCGAACCCCGCAAGCACCGCAACAAGGATTCCGCAATCAATTAAATGGGATCGGGCCAAACCCGTATTCCCGTCATCCCGATATAACCCCCGTGAGCAGTGAATACCCCAGCTTATCGGGCAAGACCTTGCCGACCCCCGACGTGTCGGCCATGCCCACACGCACGCCACGCGCCTCGTCGTGGACCGATGCACCGTTGCGCACAAAGGTGACGTTGCTCATCGTCTTGGCGGCAGTCGGGGGATCGCTCGTGGGGATGCTCGAAGCCAGGCTCGGCCACACCGTCTGGCCGCTCGCCGTCGGACTGCTGGGGTTGACCTTACTACTTGTGAGTCTTGGCCGATCTTGGGTCTGGCGGCCGATGGAACGGTTGCTCGAACACCTCGGCCGGATCAGTGCGCACCACAGGCCGCTCGCGCTGCGGTCGCTTCCCGTTCATCGCAAGGACGAGGTGGGCCAGCTTGCGCGGGCGCTTCAGGACCTGTCGATCTGGGCGGCACGCGACCACGCCGACGCCACGCAACTTCGCCGTACGCTCGACCACCGGATCGCCAGGGCCACCCGCAGCGCCACGGTCCGGCTCGAGATGATTGCCATGCGCGACCCGCTGACCAACCTGGGCAACAGGCGGTTTCTCGACGAACACCTGGCTGAACTCTTCAACTCCTGCCGAGAAGCGGGGGACGACCTGGTCTGTATCGCCGTCGACCTCGATGAATTCAAGGCGGTCAACGACACGCTCGGCCACGCCAAGGGCGACGAGGTCCTGCGCATGTTGGCCACACTCATCCGAGGCTGCATCCGTCACGGCGACATCGCGGTCCGGCAGGGGGGCGATGAGTTTGTCGTCCTGCTCCCGGGTTGCACCGTCGAGCGCGCGGGCCAACTCGCTTCGCAGCTCATCGCGCTTTTTGCCCAGAACGCGCGCGGCCTGGTCGATACGAGTGTCAAGCCCGGCCTGTCCATCGGCATTGCGTCGCTGCACCGGGACGGCGTGGCCAGCGGGGCAGAACTCCTGGCCGCCGCGGACACCGCGCTCTACACCGCGAAAAAGACCGGCAAAGGCCGCGTCGTCGGGGTGTGACCGTCAAACACGACACGACGATAGAATAGAGACGGGGCACTCACGGGGGAGGCCGAGCCACGCCATGCCCATCGAGACACGATCCCGTTCGCAATGGACCCGCCCCGCCGCGGTCGCGGGCATGTTCTACCCCGACCACCCCCGGAAGTTGATCCAAACCCTCTCGCACTGCTTTGAGTACGCCACCGGGCACGAGGTCGACACGCCACCCAAGGCGATCATCGCGCCGCACGCGGGCTACACGTACTCCGGCCTGACCGCGGCCGCGGCTTACAAGGCCGTCCTGCCCCGCGCCGGATCGATCCGACGGGTCGTGATCCTCGGCCCCTCGCACCGTGAGAAGTTCAACGGCCTTGCGGCCTCGAGCGCCTCGGCGTTTGACACACCGATGGGCGAGGTCGCGGTGGATGTCGGGGCGGTGTTGGACCTGCTCTCGTTGAGCTTCGTCCACGTCAACGACAAGGCCCACGAGCGCGAGCACTGCATCGAGGTGCAGTTGCCGTTGATCCTGCACGCGCTGGGTGAGGGGGTCACGATCGTGCCGCTGCTCTTCTCGAACACGCGCGAGACGGACATCCTCAGCGCGCTGGAGCGGGTCTGGGGCGGCGGGGAAACGTTGATCGTGATCTCGTCGGATTTGAGCCACTACCACGATTACGACGAGGCGCGACTGATCGACCGGGCGACGTCGATGGCGGTCGAGTCGCTCGAGCCCGGGTTGATCCTCGACCACGGCGCGTGCGGGGCGCCGGCGATCCGTGGGCTGATGGCCTGTGCGCGTGAACACCACCTGCACGCCCACGTGCTCGACCTGCGCAACTCCGGCGATGTCACCGGCGACCACGACCGCGTCGTCGGTTATGGGGCCTACGCTTTTGCCTGAACACCCCCCGACCACCCTCGACCCCGGCGACCGTGCCACCCTGCTGCGCATCGCACAAGAATCGATCCTCCACCGCCTCGAACACCACGCCCACCTCCACCGCGCCCTGCGGGCCGGCGACTACAGCGCCGCGCTGCAGCGGGAACGTGCGTCGTTTGTGACGCTGCACCTCGACGGGGAATTGAGGGGTTGCATCGGCGGGCTTGAGGCGCGCGAGCCGCTGGTGATCGACGTGGCGCGCCACGCCGAGGCCGCGGCGTTCACCGACCCGCGTTTCCCGCCCGTGAGCCACCTCGAAGCCCCGAGGCTGCGTTACCACGTCTCCGTCATCAACCCGGCGGTGCCGATGCACGTCGAGAGCCAGCGCGACCTAGCGAGGCAGCTCGTGCCCACCGTGGACGGGTTGATCCTCGAAGAGGCGCTCGTGCTCGGTCAACCGCGCCGTGCGACGTTCCTGCCCGCCGTCTGGGAGAGCGTGCCCGACCCCGAGGCGTTCATCCTCCACCTCAAACGCAAAGCCGGCATCCCCGACGACCACTGGTCGGAGAAGATCAAGGTCTGGCGCTACACCGTCGAGTCAGTCGAGTGAGGGGCACAATCATTTGACAGGGTCACAGGATCGAACCGGATCAACAGGACAAGACCCGAAGACGGTTCCGATTCCTGTCAATCCCCCCGATCCTGTTATCCGGTCAGGTTCTCCTGCCTTTATTTGCGTTCATTTGCGTTCATTCGCGGCTAATCTTTGCCGTCGGTCGGGCTGAGGGTGGCGACGACGGTGACGCCGCCTATCACGCGCTGGCCGCGCTCGACGGTGGCTTTGGGGCCCAGGCTCATGGGCAGGTAGACCTCGGTGGTCGAGCCGAGTTTGATGATGCCCATGCGCTGGCCTCGCTGGAGGATCTGGCCCTGGCGCGCGTCGCAGTAGATTGTTCTTGCGAAGAGTCCCGCCACCTGTCGCACCGCGGCGATGGGGTGTTTGCGGATCGGGTGGAGCATGACGGTGAGGTGGGATTCGTTGACCTCGGCGCTGCGTGGGTTGAGGGCGTTGAGTTTTTCACCGGGCTTGTGCGTGGTGGAGGCGACGATGCCGTGGCACGGTGATCGGTTGACGTGGACATCGAGGACGGAGAGGAAGACGCGCACGCACAGCGCCGCCTGGCCCAGGGGTTCGTAGTGTTCGACTGTGTGGACGGAGCTGACCCGGCCGTCCGCGGGGCTGACGACGACGTTGCGCTGCGTCGGGATGATGCGGTCGGGGTCGCGGAAAAACAGCAGCAGCGCCAGCGTGAGGATGACGACAAGGAGCAGGCCCCACCACCAATGGAGCAGGCTGAACGCGATGGCGAGCATGACGCCGATCGCCAAAAGGGTGAGCCATTCCGCACGGGCAAAGGCGCTGAGCTTGAGCATGGAATTTTCCACCGTTCGTCACTGGGTGATGCTATTACGAGACGGACAGGATAACAGGAGCCAAACGATCTTCAGTTCGGTTCATGGCCAGACCCGGTATCCCATGCGCAAAGGTCAGCCACAATCGAACACGACCTTCACCCCGTCGGGAAAGCCATGATTCGTTGCTTTTCAGTCAAACAATTGGGGGGGGGCCGATGTAGCAGGCTCGATCAGGGATTGTTGTGGCCACACTCAATTTGACGCATTAGGACAATAGATTTTCCGCAACTTTACTATTGAAAACATTTAGAACAGGTGTATATTCCGTAACGAATATTAGTTGCGAATGCGGTTTGTCTTGATTGAGGGATTAATTTTTCTACCAAACGTGAACAAGAGCAACCTGTGCCGATGAGTGTCTGATCACTTTTATATCCACAAATAATTGTTTATTAATGTTTTGTGATTTTTATGCTTTTCAGGAGGTTCCCTTGAGCAAGCGATTGACCCGTCCGGAATTAAATAACATTCTGCGATCCTTAACCACGACCTGCATCGCATTGTGCGTCTGCACTTCCGCTCAGGCAGGCATCCCGGTGCCCGCTTACAGTTCCCGACCCGGCGCAGCCTACACCTTCTATCTCGACTTCGGCGGGTTTACCTACAGCAGCGGCTGGGGCGGCTTGGGAACACCAGGCACCTTCCAGCCCTACAGCACCGACGTCAACACCAGCGCCTTCAGTGCCACTGAACAACTCAACATCCAGAAGATGTGGTCCGAGGCGGCTGAGCAGTTCGCCGCATTCGACATCAACGTCACAACTGTCGACCCCGCCACGTCGGGACTCACCGATACCCAGCGTCAAGCCTACTACGACAGCACCGCGGGCATGATGCACACCGTCATCGGTCAGTCGAGCTGGATCAACGCCACTGGCGTCACCCACGGCAACGCCAAGGTCGGCTTCTCACAGAGCAATGGGAACCACCTCAACTTCGTCTTCACCAACCACCTGGGCAATGTCAACAGTTACATCGCCCGGATCATCGCCCACGAGGACGGCCACGGCCTTCGGCTGGACCATCAGTCCGACTACACCGACCACCTCATCGTCGAATACAGCGACGGCACGGGCAGCGGGTCAGGCTCGATCGCGCCGAACATGGGATACGTTTACAACGCCCAACGCGTCCTCTGGGCCAAGGGCACCGACTACTACGGCAACACCCAGAACGACGTGGGCTTCTTCACCAGCGCCAGCCTCAACCCCAACCTCTCGATCATCGACGACGGCGTCGGCCACACCAAACAAACCGCCACCGCGCTGACCATCGTCAACAACACCGTCGAGTGGTCCTCCTCCGTGGGCATCATCACGCCCAACCCCGACGACACCACGCCCACCCCCACCGGCCCGACCCACTACTCCAAGGACTACTGGTCCTTCACCACCGACGGCGGGCTGGTCACCCTCACCGCCAACTCCGGACGCTCGACCGTGACTCCCGGCACGGCGGACGTTGGCAAGACCCTCGACGCGGCCCTCGTCATCCTCGACAGCGACGGCAACGTGCTTTACAGCTCGACCTATGTGGCCGGCCAACTCGACGCCACGCTCTCGGTCAACCTCGCCGCGGGGGATTACTACGCCCTGGTCACCAGCACCGACGGCCTCAATAGCACGGGCCTCTTCGACAATTCCTACACGCCTCGCGAGTTCTACGACATCGGCTCGTACTTCCTCACGGGCACCATCCCCTTCACCGAAGTCATCCCCGAACCCGCGAGCCTGGGCTTGCTCATCCTGGGTATGGCGATCCTGCTCCTCCACAGGTCGCGTAACCCGCAAAATGCCTGAAACACCGAGACCCTTCCGGTCAAAGTCCCCATCGCAATCAACCAAGCCCGACCCGCCACGGCAAAAACCGGTGGCGGTTTTTTCTATACCGTCACGGGTGATTCAGCCGTGTGTATTGAATGTGGGGGGCGAGCGTTTTTCAGGCCGTGTTGCTTACTTGCTCGCGGCTTTGCCGACGAACAGGCCGATCACGGCAAAGACGACCATGACGCCGAACAGGCCGCCGACGTAGGCCCAGAGATTGGACGCCAGCGTGTTGGTCAGTTGCGCGTGTCCGCCCATGATCGCAGCCATGATGATGATGAGCACGACCACGATGCCCACGCCGGCACCGAAGAGCGCGCCGCCGGTCCAACCGCTGCCGACGGGGTCATAGGCCTCGGCGGCGGCGGGGGTGTAGGCAACGGGTGCGGAGGACATACCCGCAAGCCCCGTGGAGCTGATCGCGGCGGAGGGGGCGGCTGTGGCAGAGGGTTGGAGGTTGTCCAGGCCCGAAGCGCTGGCATCCGTATCACCCAGTTCATACGCCCCGGATGACGCGGTCGCCGGTTCGAGCTTGGAGTCCGAGCCCTCGCCCGAGCCGGGGTAGATCTCTTCGAGCAGTTCAGCGCCGAGGCTGGTGTCGTCGCTCTCGCGTGTAAGGTCGAGCAGGCCCGAACCCGAGCCGACGCTTTCGAGCACGAGTTCGTCGTCATCAACCTGCGATCGGCTGACCTGGGTTTGAGCCATGGGGTCGGCGTGTTCGACTTCGTCGGCATCGAAGACGCTGATGCCCGTGCGGGCCTTGGTGTCTTCCTTGGAGGACTTGGTGTCGATCAGGTCGGCTTGCTTGAGGTCGATGGCGTCGCCGGTGTCGTCGAGTGGGAGCGAGCCGGTCTCGTCATCGCCCCCGCCGACCACGTGCGCCACACCCGTCGTGCCGACTTCGCCGGCCAAGGCGTCGATCTGGTCGCGCTTGAACATGAGCTTGTCACGGTCGCGGAACTGTTGGAGCTTGCCGGTCGAAGCCAGTCGCTTGACTTCGTCCTGGTCGACACCGAGCTTCTGGGCGGCTTCTTCCAACGAGTAAAACATCTTGGCCATGGGTTCGCTCCGGTGGGGCGTGTGTGCCAGCTCCCGCAAAAGACCGCGGGACGATTCGGGTATCATCCTCTACACAATACTTTAAGGTCACGCAGGGGTTATGACAAGCGTATGGCATGGATTCACCGAAGGCTTTCCGATCATCACGCCTTGCCGTTCCCCGACCTGCCCGGACCGCTGGAGGGCCTGCGGATTGCCCACCTTTCCGACCTCCACGTTACCCGTCCCACCCGGCGACACCGGCGGATCATCCGTGAACTCGAGGGCAGCCGGATCGACCTGGCCCTGTTCACGGGCGATTACATGGACCACCCCGGCCACGAAGAGGCCGCCTACGAGGTCCTCAAGCTCCTGACTCACGCCATCAAGCCCCGCCTCGGCTCTTTCGGGGTCTTCGGCAACCACGACTCCCACGCCCTCCGCGATCGGCTCCACAGCGAACAACTCCCCATCCGATGGATCGATGACGAGCAGGTCTTCGTCACGCCGCAACTCTTGCTCGCGGGCATCGGGCAGTGGCGCTGGGACGAGCCGGACATCGTCAGGACCATCCTCGGTCATCACCGGACACGCAACGCGGGCACGAATGTTCGCGATGAAAGTCAACCCTCATCAGCCGACGATAACGACAACGATCAACCCCCGTCACAAAGCCCGTTCAAAATCCTGTTGTGCCACATGCCCAGCAAGATGCCCATCGCCGCGGACATGGGCTACGACCTGATGCTCAGCGGCCATTCGCACGGCGGACAGGTCCGCTTGCCGTGGGGACAGGCCCTGCGCAACAGCTCCGACCTCCCGCTCCATCTCACCGCCGGCCTCATGCGCCACCGCGACATGCTCTGCGTCACGTCGCGCGGACTGGGCGAAGTCTGCATCAAGCTCCGCCTCTTCTGCCCGCCACAGTTGCCCATCCTCACCCTGCGCAAAGGCCCACTGCCCGGCCAAACCACCCCCCACATCGTCAACCTCAAACCCTGGTAACCCCCGGCCCCCGGAAGTTCCCCCGGAAGTTTTCACGGTAACATTTTGATTTAGAACGCCAAACAATAAGACCAACCCCAGAGACACCGAGGCACAGAGAAAGACATTGATCCGCAGATGACACAGATCAAAACCCCTTCGAATCGCTCATGGGCTCATCCCTCGTGGGTTTGAACCCAGTGACCCCCGATGAACCGTGTCGGCGATCCCATCACCCAACGCATCGGTTTCCGATCTCTCGAAAAGCGATTCGGACTTCTCTTAATCTGCGTCATCTGCGGATGGTCTTCTCCCCGGCTTTCTCTCTGTGCCTCTGTGTCTCTGTGGCTATTCTGTTAGGTGAACTTAGCCCGGTTTGCCATGTGAACGATTCAAGCGACAATGGGTTCACTATGGTCCGCATGGAACTGGCCCGCATCCTGATCCGGGAAACCAACGACACGCACGTCGTCGAGCTGCGCGAGGTCGGCGGGGACCGCGTCTTCCCGATTGTGATCGGCCTGCACGAGGCCGCCGCCATCGAACGCAGGCTTATGGGCCAGCACCCGCCGCGCCCGCAGACACACGAACTCTTACAAAGTGTTATTGAATCCCTGGGCGCCAAGATCGAGCGCGTCATCATCTGCGACCTCAAGGACCACACGTTCTTTGCCCGCCTCGTGCTCAAGCGTGACGGCGAGACCATCGACATCGACTCGCGCCCCAGCGACGCCATCGCCCTGGGCGTCGCCAGCGAGGTGCCGATCTTCGTCGAAGAACACGTGCTCGAAGAGGTCTACCGCGACCAGGAATAGCAAAGAAAATTAGCCGCGAATAAACGCGAATAAACGCAAATGGGAAAAGAGATGGGAACGAATGGGATCGGCATTTAGCCCGGTCGCTCGCGACCGGCGGGGCTGGAACTTTCCATCATGACCCTTGAAATGACATCGCCTCCGGTCGCAAGCGACCGGGCTAAATGTTTGGTCTCCATCCGCGTTTATCTGCGTTCATCTGCGGCTATTCTTTGGCCGCCTCGATCAACCGCACCGCTTCGTCGAGGTCTTTGTCGCCGCGACCGGAGAGGTTGATGACGATGGCCTTGTCCGTCGGCATCTTGGCGGACAGTTCGAGCGCATACGCCACGGCGTGGCTCGATTCGAGGGCGGGGATGATGCCCTCGCAGCGGGTCAGGGTCTGGAAGGCTTCGATGGCTTGTTTATCGGTGACACTGACATAACTCACACGGCCGGTGTCGTGCCAGTAGGCGTGTTCGGGGCCGACGCCGGGGTAGTCCAGGCCCGCGGAGATCGAGTGGACCGGGGCGGTCTGGCCGTCGTTGTCCTGGAGGACGTAGCTCATCGACCCGTGTAATACGCCGGGCTTGCCGAAGGAGATCGACGCGGCGTGGTCGCCGGTGTTGGGGCTGCGGCCGCCCGCCTCGACGCCGGTGAGCTTCACCTGTTCGACGGGGTCACTTACAAAAGGATAGAAAATGCCCGCAGCGTTCGACCCGCCGCCGACGCAGGCGATCACGTGATCGGGCAGTCGTCCGATCTGTTCAAGACACTGTGCCCTGCACTCACGACCGATCACGCTCTGGAAGTCGCGCACGATCATTGGGAAGGGGTGTGGCCCGACGACGGAGCCGATGATGTAGTGCGTGCCCCCGGATGTTTCCATCCAGTCGCGCATGGCCGCGTTGGTGGCGTCCTTGAGCGTGCGTGAGCCGGACTCGACGGGGACGACGCGCGCACCGAGTAGCCTCATGCGTGTGACGTTGGGTTTCTGGCGGCGCATGTCCTCGGTGCCCATGAAGACATCGCACTCGAGGCCGAACACCGCGGCGGCGGTGGCGGTGGCGACGCCGTGCTGCCCCGCGCCGGTCTCGGCGATGATGCGGCGCTTGCCCATGCGCACGGTGAGCAGCGCCTGGCCTAAAGCGTTGTTGATCTTGTGCGCCCCGGTGTGGGCAAGGTCTTCGCGTTTGAGGTAGATACGTGCCCCGCCGGCCTGCTCGGTCAGGCGCTTGGCAAAATAAAGCGGCGTCTCACGACCGACGTAATCGCGCAGGAGCGCGTCGAGTTGCCGTTTGAATCCCGGGTCTTTTTGGGCACGGGCGTATTCCTCAGCCACCTGCGTCACCGCGTGGACGAGCGTCTCGGGGACGTAGACGCCGCCGAACTCGCCGAAGCGTCCGCGCGGGTCGGGCAGGTGGGTAAGGTCGGGCGTGGCGGTGGGGGTGCTCATGGTGGGGATACTCTAGGGCGGTTGTGTCATACGTGCCATCAGGTGCCTTGAACGGGTCTTACGATGTTTACAAAGTGTTCATTGGCAGTGTCTTGCGTTCCGGTAGACCGGAACAGGCGTCAAGTCGGTCTTGGGGCTAGCCGATGCTGGATAAGGATGTCTGCGTCCCGACCCAACCCGCGTGAGCCTTACACAGGCCCGGTCCTCGTCCGTGCCCCGCAGCAGACGGGCCTTCATTTTAGCGTGGCCGGCAAACTCGATGAGGTCGAGCGAGCCTGGTCGCTGGTCTACAAGGTCTACCGTCAGCGCGGGCTGGTTGTGCCCAACCCGTATCGCTTGCACCTCGAGCCCGGCGTTGTCACACCGCGCTCAGCCGTCGTCATCGGGAACATCGGCCAGGTCGCTGTCTCGACGCTCACCGCCACGGCTGGACTTTCTTCAGACGATCCACTGCCCATTGATCGACTGTTCCCCGACGAGCTTGCGAAGCTGCGTGGTGAGGGGCGCGTGCCCGTTGAGCTTGGGCTCTTTGCCGACCGCAGGCAACAACTCGCGCGGTCAGCCGACGCGCTGTTCCACCTGGCCCACCAGGCTTTTTATTTTGCCCGCACAGTCAACGCCCACGACATCCTCATCACGGTGGACCCGCGACACGCCGAGTTTTACACGCAGTGGTTCGGGTTCCAACCGCTGGGCCTGCCGCGCCCGCACACCGACCACCCCTCGCTCACGGTCACCCTCATGCGCTGCGACATCGAACGCGTGTCACAGGCCTCGCCACCCCCGCCTGCCGTGGCGTATTTTCTTGACAACCCGGTCGAGGGTTCGAGCTTCCTTGCGAGGTTTGATTTTTCACCCGACAAGCTCACCGGCAGCGCGATCGCGGATTACCTCGCATCCCTCAACGCCGCCGACGGCCTGAGCGCCGCGGGGTGAAAAGAGTTTTCTTAAAAGTGTGACACCGGCTGCTTGCCCGCCAGTGAAATAGCCACACCCCTAAAGCACTGGCGGACCAGCCGCCAGTGGCACGCTATCCAGGGAGCATGTCACGAAAATTCACCGCGACCGACGCAGTTGCTCGTGCTGCTCTTTGGCCAGCGCGCGCTGCTTGACCGCGTTGGCATACACCGTGTTCGGCGGGTCGTTGGGCAGGCGGTCCATCAGGTCCTTGAACCCCTCCGCAGCCGACTCGAAGTTGCCCTCGGTCAGCAAGGTAAAGGCGTAGTTGTATCGCTTCGTGGCGTCGGCAACGAGTTCGTCCTGCACCTGGAAAAAACGGTTCTGGTCGAGGCTGTCGTCGAACGCCTTCTTGCCCGAGTAACGCAGCGACTGCTGGAATGCGCGGTAACAGCGGTAGAGCGCGTCGATCTTCGTGTCACGCTGGCCGTACAACTCACGCGCCTTGCGCAGCTCCTCCTCGGCCCGCCGCATGTCCGACTGGCCCGGCGGGCTGGGCAACGGCTCACGCAGGTCGTGCGCGATCCTGGCGTCCGAGAGTTTCTCCGCCGTCTTAATCGAATCCTGCTTCTTCCCGCCCAGAGACTGGAGCACGATCATCAGCAGCAGCATCGCCAGCAAGTAAGCCCCGATGCCGATCCACAGCTTGACCTTGCGATCAACCCGGCCCCCCGGTTGTGCAGACTCGGAGTCCCTGGCTTCCTGTGCGGGTTGTGCCTGCTCGATCACCTGCTCATCCACCGCCGCCTGTTCGATGCCGAGGATATCGATGCCCCCGATGCTCAAAACATCCCCCGCGCCGACTGTCATCGGTTTAGCCTTCACACGCCTGCGGTTGACCTGCGTCCCGTTCTGGCTTCGGTTCTCCACGACCCACTGGCCGCCCTCCACGCGCAGTTCACCGTGCTGGCGCGAGGCCGCGTCCACGTCGATCACCAGCGTGTTGTCCGCTTCACGCCCGAACGTCACCGGGCTCTCCCGGAAGACCAGCCGCTTCCCGCGTTCTTTCCCCGCAAGGATATGCACCTGCAAACTCGGCATCACATCAGACTCCCGCGCGTGATAAACCTCACGATCATCGGCCCGAACACCACCATCACCGCCGCGATCAGAATCAACATCGACGGGATCAAGATGCGCAAGCTCGCCGACGCCCCGAGCTTCTCCGCGCGGACGCTCCGGTGGACCCGCAGCATGTTGGCCTGGTTCTTCAATATCGTCGACAACGGCGTGCCCAGCGATTCAGCCTGGTTCACCGCGCCGATGATCGAACGCACCGAGTCGATCGGCAACCTCTGCGCCATATTCGCCAGCGCCACCGCGCGCGACGAGCCGAAGTCGATCTCGGCCCTGACAATCCGCAGCTCCTGGTTGAACGGGTCGCTCTCGTCGTCACGCACGATCGTGTCCACCGCCTCGGTGAAGGTGCTGCCGGCCGCCATCATGAGCGAGATCAAATCGAGCGTGTAGGGCAGTTGCTTGCTGATCTTCGTCAGCCGATTACGCGCCGACTGCGACAAAGACAAGATCGGCACCGCAAACCCGAGCACGCCCATCACCGTCCCGACACCCAGGCCCACGTCGCCCACGATGGTGAGCGAGACGAACGACGAGACGCCGGCCATGAGCACGCTCGACGCCAGGCAGATGGCCAGGTATTCCGAGACGCTGTACCCGTTGCGGTTGCCCGAGGCGTCGAGGTCTTTTCGTATTTTGTCTCGCAGGCCCTGCCAGTTGAGGCGCGTGGCCGCCTGCATGAACAGCGACATCACCGGCGAGAGCAGCGCGCTCTCAAAGACCGTCTGCCGCCCTGCCACACCCATCGCCGACGCAAACCTCCAGTGGCTGGGCGGCTCGCTCTTGACCGGGTAGCCGAACACGGCGTAAATCAACAGAAACACCCCGGCAAAAAGCAGCACACTCACGATGACCTGCATCGGGTCGACCATGTCTACATCATAACCCGTCCAGCACGTTCAGGTGAACGTGTTGGCCTGGATGAAGTCTTTGTCGCCCTTGAGGTAGTTGAGGATGTTGCGTGTGGCGCGGTCGGCCTGGCGTTGCACGCTCTCAAGCGTTCGGCTGCCGACGTGGGGGGTGACGATGATGTTGTCCACCGCAAAGAAGGGGTGGTCGCACGGCGGGGGTTCGACGTTGACCACGTCCGTTCCGTACCCGTAGAGCCGACCGCTCTTGCACGCCGCGAGGACCGCGTCTTCATCGACGAGGCTGCCGCGCGCGGTGTTGATGAGGATCGCTTCGGGCCGCATCATCTCGATACGTTTGGCGTTGATGAAGCCCTTGGTCTCGTCGGTGGCCGGCACGTGGAGGGAGACGACGTCCGCCTCACGCAGCACGTCCTCCGCCGAGGGCACGCGCTTGCACGGGAAGTCCGGGGGCAGGCACTTGTCGATCATCGGGTCATACGCCACGAGGCTCATGCCCATCGCCTTGGCGCGGAGCATGACCTCTCTCCCGATGCGGCCGGCCCCGATGACGCCCAATGTTTTGCCCGCCAGTTCCCTGCCGGTCTTGCGTTTCCACTCGCCCTTGCGTGTCGCGGCGAGGTGGAAGTTGAAGTGCTTGCTCACGGCAACCATCAGCCCGATCGCGTGCTCGGCCACGGTGGTGTGATTCACGCCGGGGGTGAAGAGGACGGGGATTTTCTTGCTCGTGGCGTGGGTGACGTCGATTGAATCCAGCCCGATGCCATACTTGGCAATCACGCGCAGCTTCGTGGGTGCCGCGAGGGCTGCGTCGATCACTTTGGCGGTGATCGCGTCGTCGCCGCAGAGAAAACCGTCGAAGCCTTTGTGCTCAGCGATGAGTTTGAGCAGTTCGTCTTCGTGGATCGGCCCGCGTGCCCGGACGACGGTGTGACCCGATTGGGCAAGCAGGTCGTGGTGCGGGCCGGGGGTGTCCTGGTAACTGGTGGTGGTCAGGAGGATGCGCATGGTTTGATGGAGGAGGGGGGTAAGGGGTATTGACACTCCGCGGCCAATTCACGCAGGGCCGCGATTTCCGCTTCACTGAAGATCAGTCCGCCGGCTTGTTCGCAACGTTGCGCGGCTCTGTGTTCGATCTCGCCGGGCAGGATGCAGCCGTCGTTCCCGTGGCCGAGGATGTCGGCGATCACGGCTTTGAGGTTTTCTTTTTGTGATCGGCCCTTGGCAAAGTCGCACGCGATCGCGTCGGGGTGGATCACCTGGAAAAAGAAGCTCGGCGTGTGCTTTTCATTTTCGCCGCCGACCCGGCAGCGCAACGTCGGGAGCGATCCGCCGATGTACGCGGCAACAAGTTCGTTGATGAGCGACAGGCCGTAGCCCTTGTGCGCACCGAACGGCAAGAGCGCGGCCACGGCATTGGGGTCCTGCGTGGGCTTGCCGTTCTTATCCACCGCGGCGTCGGGCGGGAGCGTCTTGCCTTCGCGGGCAAACTGTTGCACACGGCCCATGGCAAGAGTCGACGTGGCCCAGTCGACCACGATGGGGAAACCAATGGCGTCCGTGGTGGGCAGTCCCCACGAGTGCGGGTTGGTGCCGAGGGTCGGGTGCTTGCCGCCGAAGGGCACGACCTCAGCCAGGGCCGCGGTGCAGTTGGTGTAGGCAATGTAGCCGCGCTTGGCCGAGGCCATCACATAACCGCCGCCCCAGAGATAGTGGAACGCCTCATCGACCGCGACCACGCCGACGCCGAATTGGTCCGCAAGTTTCTCGCAGGTATCGATCGCTTCAAACGCCACAGCCTGACCGAGCTTCTTGTGGGCGTTCCAGCGCTGGGTGGCCCGGAATTTTGAGGGGAGTTTTTCGATCTGGGCACCGGGCACGCATCCGGGGTTGTCGGCTTTGCCCGAGCCGAAGAGGTGGTCGAGGTGCAGGGCCTTGATCGCGTTGTGCGTCTTGATGCCGTGGCGTGAGGCCATGTGACAGAGCTTTGCGGCGCAGTCGGCTTCATCGGGCGTGTAACCGCGGTGCGTGTAGGCCCTGGCGACAAGCACGTCGTGGGTCTTGGGGTCGAGGACATATTCGTTCATGGGTCTTCTCCACTGGCCCTGACATCAGTCGTGGGGGGCCTGCCCTTGTGAGGCAGGGAGGGATAGTGTACCCAAGATGCTGGAGTCTTCTATTCGGGGGGGCGATGGATTCGCAATAGAATGGATATGTCCACGTTATCCAGAAGGATCCCAGCCAGATTACGCTATGTGATGCGGGGCGCTTTGCAGTGTGTCACCCCGGCGTCCCGGCACCCCGGTGTCCTCGTTGGCCTGTTCTTTATCTCGTTCATCTCGATCCACCCACCCATTCGCGAGGCTCGACATTGAAACCGACCGTTATCTTCACAGTGCTATCTGCTGTTTATGTTTTGGCCAATCTCTGTCTTGCCCAGCCTCATCCCGACGCGACCACGACGCTCTGGTACGACCAACCCGCCGGGGATTGGGAGCGGGACGCGCTGCCCATCGGCAACGGTCGGTTGGGGGCGATGGTTTTTGGCAAGGTGGACATCGAGCGCATCGCGCTCAACGAAGACTCGGTCTGGTCCGGGGCCACGGTCGATTGGAACCGTCCGAACGCAAGCGAAAACCTGCCGAAGATCCGTGAATTGCTCCTGGCTGGGAAAAACGTCGAAGCCGAGGCGCTCGTGAACCAGACGTTCACCTGCGTCGGCGGCGGGTCGCGCGGCGGGGCACGTGGGCCGTGGGGTTGTTACCAGGAACTGGGCAATCTCAACATCGAGTGGGGCACGGATGTCGATTCGCTGCCGTTGAACAAATGGAAGTTGCAGATGTATGTCACTGGGAACACTCGAGACCCCCGTGAACGGTATCAATTGATCGGCAAGCAGATCGCGGAAGCGGTCAAGCCCGAATCGGACGACAGCGGCTGGGAAGACTACGTGGTCGCCGACGGCAAAGCGGTCGAGGGTGATCGTCGGTTCAACATCGGCGACGGCGCGATCCTGCGTTCGCGCGTGACGCTGACACAAAAACAAGTCAACGAACTGGGCGTGCTGCGGGTCAGTTCGGAAGCGCGCAACGGTCGGGTCTATGTCAACGGTGAGCAGGTCGGTGAGTTAGCCGGCTGGCAGGCGGGTGGGCACGATAAGTTCGAAGCCGACTTGAGCAAACTCCTGAAGGTCGGCGACAACGTCATCGTGATCGCGTGTTCAAACTACCGAAGGCAGGGTCAGTTGCCCGTGCGTGTGTCGCTCGACCCTAAGCAAATTGTCACGGACTACCGCCGATCGCTGGACCTGCGCGACGCCATCAGCACGGTGAGTTACAAAAAAGAGGGCGTGACCTACACGCGCGAGGCGTTTGCCAGTGCGCCGGACCAGGTGATGGTCTTCCTTTTCAAGGCGGACCAGCCGGGCAAGATCACGTTTGCCGCGTCGCTCAACCGCCTGGCAAGTTTCCAGACAACCGCCGAGGGATCGGACACGCTGGTGATGTCGGGTCAAACCTCCAGCGGTCGGCAGGATATCCCGGGCATGACGTTCGTCGCACGGGTCAAAGCCGTGGCGCAAGGCGGTAAGGTCTTCACGCAGGGCAACACGCTCCACGTTGAATCAGCGGACGCGGCGGTGCTATTCGTCGCGGCGGGGACCGATTACATGGGCTTTGCCGGCCGGCACACGCCCGACCCGCTCCGGGCGACACAAGACGATATCGTCAGGGCATCGGCCAAAGCTTACGCCCAGATGAAGTCGGCCCATATCGAGGATTACCACGGGTACTTTGAACGTGTGAGTCTGACGCTAGGCGATGACACCCCCGAGAGCAAAGCCACCGCCGCGCTGCCGACGGACCATCGGCTTGCCGCGTTTGCCGACGGCAAGCCCGACCCGGCGCTGCCGGCCCTCTACTTCAACTTCGGACGCTATCTATTGATTAGCAGCTCTCGCCCCGGCACGATGCCTGCCAACCTTCAGGGCCTCTGGGCGCAGGGCATCCAGACCGCGTGGAACTGCGACTACCACCTGGACATCAACGTGCAGATGAACTATTGGCCGGCCGAGGTCTGCGCGCTGGGCGATTGCCACACGCCGCTCTTCAAGCTCATCGAATCCCTGCAGAAACCCGGGGCCGAGACCGCCAAGGTTTATTACAACGCAAGCGGGTGGGTGGCTCACGTCATTACCAATGTCTGGGGCTTCACCGCGCCGGGCGAGCAGGCCGGCTGGGGCGCGACCGCCAGCGGGTCGGCCTGGCTGTGCGACCACCTCTGGGAACACTACGCCTACACCCGCGACAAAGATTTTCTCAAGTGGGCTTACCCGATCATGAAGGGTTCAGCCGAGTTCTATCTCGACATGCTCATCACCGAACCGACGCACGGCTGGCTGGTGACCGCGCCGTCCAACTCGCCCGAGAACAGCTTCAAGACACCCGACGGCTCCGCGCGCATCTGCATGGGGCCGACGATGGACATGCAGATCCTGCGCGAACTCTTTGGCAACTGCATCGAGGCCTCCGAGGTGCTCGGTGTCGATGACGAACTGCGAAAGCGATTGACCGACGCGCGTGGCAAGCTCGCGCCCAACCGCATCGGTCAGCACGGCCAGATCATGGAGTGGCTTGAGGATTACGAAGAGGTCGAGCCGCACCACCGCCATGTCTCGCCGTTGTATGGCCTGCACCCATACGACGAGATCACGCCCGATGGCACGCCCGACCTGGCCAAGGCCGCGCGCGTCACGCTCGAACGCCGCGGCGATGCGTCCACCGGGTGGTCGATGGCGTGGAAGGCCAACTTCTGGGCAAGGCTGCACGACGGCAACCACGCGATGACCCTTCTCAAGCTGCTCATCACGCGAGGCGGACGGAACCTCTTCTGCCTCCACCCGCCTTTCCAGATCGACGGCAACTTCGGGGGCACCGCCGCCATCGCGGAGATGCTCGTGCAAAGCCACAGCCCGTCGGCGGATTCGGGCCAAGCCAGCGTGATCCAGTTGCTCCCCGCTCTTCCCGACGCCTGGCCCAGCGGCAAGGCCACGGGTCTGCGGGCACGCGGGGATTACGCCGTCGACTTCGAGTGGGAATCGGGCAAACTCGAACGTGTCACTGTCCACGCGCTTGAGCGGGCTGTGGGCAAGGTGACGCTCCGATACCACGGTAAAGAACTCACGTTAGACCTCACCCAGGGACAGGTGCGCGAAATTCTGGCAAGCGAGATGGAGTAACCGGGTCGGCGTGGTAGACCCCCTCCGTGCGCGGAGGACACTTGTGCCGATGGGGCCGGACGCACGGTATCCTTAGCGGCTATGACACGCCCCAATGTCCTGTTCATCCTCGCGGACGACCTTGGGTTTGGTGACCTGTCCTGTTTCAATCATGGGGTTTCGCAGACGCCCAACCTCGACGCGCTCTTGCGCGAGTGTGTGGTGATGTCGCAGCACTACTCCGCTTCGCCGATCTGCGCCCCGGCGCGCGCGGCGCTGATGACGGGACGTTACCCGCAGCGCTGCGGGGTGATCGACACGATCAGCGCCGGTGAGATGAATTGCCTGGCAACGCGCGAGACGACGATGGCGGAATTGTTCCGCGCAGCGGGTTACGCCACCGGGCTCATCGGCAAGTGGCACCTCGGGCATGTCGGGGCGCACTACCACCCCACGCGGCGCGGCTTCGATGAACATATCGGGTTCCGGGGCGGCAACACGCCGTACTACAACTGGACACTCGAAGTCAACGGCCACACGCGCGGGGCCGACGGTCGGTACCTCACCGACGTGTTGACTCAGGACGCGACCGAGTTCCTCGCACGCCACAGGGACGAGCCTTTCTTTCTCTACCTGGCCTACAACGCGCCGCACGGGCCCTTCGAGGCACCGGAGGAGGATATCCAGCCCTTCCGTGAACGCGGCGCTTTCACCGAGCGCGTCAGCACGCTCTATGCGATGGTGAAGCGGTTGGACATCGGCATCGGCCGCGTGCTGGAAAAGCTCGACCGGCTCGGGCTGCGCGAGAACACGATCGTGGTCTTCAGCAGCGACAACGGCCCGCAGTTCAGCGGAGAGGGCGAGCGGTGCACGGCGCGATTCAACTGCGGCTTCCGCGGCTCCAAGGGCAGCGTACACGAGGGGGGCATCCGTGTGCCGCTCATGATCCGTTGGCCCGCGGGTTTGGAGGGCGGACGCGACTATCACGACGTGGTCCACTTCGCCGACTGGCTCCCGACGCTGACGCGGATGTGCAACGTGCACGTGCCCGAGGGCTTGGCGTTGGACGGTCAGTCGGTGTTGCTTGCTTTGCGTGGCGAGGGCCATGCGAAGCTCAACCCCAAACGGTTCTGGCAGTTCAGCAGGAGCGTGCCGGTGGTAACGCACAACGCCGCCATGCGCGACGGGGACTGGAAGCTCGTGCGACCGGGCGATCGTCTTGTCAACAGCTTCGAGGGTTGGCGTGAAGACCTTCAAGCCGAGCCGGGTATACGTGGTGCGCACGGGCGTGATGATCTCAAACCGCCCCCCGCTGTGGGACGGCCGCTTTTTCTGGGGAAGGACCCGGACCCGCCGCTGCTGTTCAACCTTGCCAACGACCCGCTCGAAACGTGTGACCTCTCAGCTTGTTATCCCGACATCGCCCGTCGGATGCTCCGCGAGTTGGAGAACTGGTTCGAGGATGTCGAACGCGACCGGAGATCGATCCCCAACCGTCAATACCGCACCGCTCAATCCCTGCTTAATCAGTGAGGTTCGATGATGAAAACCATGCTCATATTCTCCGTGTTGTTCACGCTGGGTTGTGCGCAGTCCCTTGCTCAAAGCCCGGCGACTGCCGGCGATGCCGTCGCACCCCAAGCCGATGACGGAGACAGGCCGCTCTACACGCAGGATGGCACCGACCCGACATTCCAGCAACTGCACGATGAGAAGGCCTTCCCCATCGGTGAGAACTCGACCGGCGGCGTGAAGGGGTCGGCCATCGATGTCGACAATGCCGTGGTGGAAGATTGCCCAACCGGGAAGAACCCGATCCCCCGTGGCATCTCCATCCACACGCTGTGCAACAGCCACATCCCCCGCAAGGATTTCGACAAGTGGACGCGCTGGTACCAGGAGGACGGGAACACGCAAGTCTTCCGCCTGTTCAAGGGCGAGCACAACGTCCGCAATTCACGGCCGGATGCCGCGCGTGTTGAGGCGTTCAGCAACCTGCACTGGACATTTGCCGAGGGCCAGTGGCACGAGTGGGAGGGCACCTACACCATTATCAAACCCCACGGCTGTTCCATCTTCCAGGCCAAGAACAACAAGAACGACTGGGGCGTGATGATTAATCTCAACGACAAGGGTGACATCATCCTCAACCACCGCAGGCACCAGGAAGACAAGACCATCGCCACCGACATGACCGGCAAACAATTCACTCTCAAGGTGCGCGACAACGGGCGCGATTACGAGGTCTTTCTCAATGGCGAAAAAGTCGGCGAGGGTTATTACGACCGGCCCGAGGGCACGACGAGCTTCCGCTGGGGGATGTACGACCACACCATCAAACACGACGCGATGATCTTTGTCACCGGGGCGGCCTTCAAATAAACCCGTCGAGGCGCGGCAACCCACCGCGTTCACGTGCGACTCAAAAGCCATTATCATCTCGCCCATGAACACATGGGAAAACCCAGGCCTCTTTGCGGTCAACGTCCTGCCCGCGCGGGCAAGTTTCCAGTCTTACCCGACTCCCGATGGTGCCAAGTCGGGCAGGCTCACGGATGCGCCTTGGCGCTTGCCCCTGGGCGGTGTGTGGAAGTTCCACCTCGCCGACGCACCCGACTTTGCGCCAAGTGGTTTTGAGAAACCCGCGTTTGATGACACCGCATGGGCCGACCTGCCCGTGCCGTCCTGCTGGCAGATGCACGGCCACGGCAAACCGCACTACACCAACGTGCAGTACCCCTTTGCGATCGACCCGCCCCGCGTGCCCAGCGACAACCCGACCGGCTGTTACCGCAGGGCTTTCCACCTGCCCGCCGAGTTCAAGGGCATGGGCCTTCGGCTGCGCTTCGACGGTGTGGACTCGTGCTTCTGGGTTTATGTCAACGGCAAAGAGGTCGGTATGGCGATGGGCAGCCGACTGCCGCACGAGTTCGACGTGACCCGGCATGTCAAAGCCGGTCAGAACACGCTGGCTGTCAAGGTCGCCAAGTGGTCGGTCGGCACCTACATGGAAGATCAGGACATGTGGTGGCTCTCGGGCATCTTCCGGGAGGTCAGCCTCATCGCCACGCCCAGCGTGCATGTCGAAGACTTCTACCTCACCACGGTTTTCGACAAAAACTACCGCGATGCCGAGCTGGGTATCACGGCCACGCTGCACAACGACGGCTCGAAGGCTGTCAAGGGTTACACGCTCGAAGCGGTGCTGTGTGACGACCGGGGTGAGATGGTCATTAAGTCCCCGCTCGTGGTTCGATGCCACGTCGCCGCCGGCAAACCCGCGCGGGTCACGTTGAAAACCACGCTTGCCCAGCCGCGGCAATGGTCGGCCGAGGACCCTTACCTATACAACCTGTTACTCACGCTCAAAGACGCCAAAGGCAAGACGATCGAATCGGTCCCGCACAAGCTCGGCGTCAGGCAGGTCGAGATCGACAAGGCCGGCGTGTTCCGGGTCAACGGCAAACCGATCAAGATCAAGGGCGTCAACCGTCACGAGAGCCACCCCGACCTCGGCCGCGCGATCCCGCTGGACCACATGGTGCTCGACATCCTCACGATGAAACGGCACAACATCAACGCCGTCCGCACCAGCCACTACTGCAACGACCCGCGCTGGTACAACCTTTGTGACGAGTACGGCCTGTACCTCATGGACGAGTGCGACCTCGAGACGCACGGCTTTGGCGACGCGGAGCCCAGCTGGTCGGGCAACCCCGCGCACGAGTTGGCTTACACCGGGGCCTGCCTCGACCGCATGGAACGCATGGTCATGCGCGACCGCAACCACGCGAGTGTCATCATCTGGTCGCTGGGCAACGAGTCGCACGTCGGTGACAACCACCAGAAGATGGCAGACCTCGCCCGCAAGCTCGACCCCACCCGGCCGATCCATTACGAGCGCGACGACATGGTCCGTGTGCCCGACATGTACAGCCGAATGTACCCGACGGCGGAGGAGGTCCACATCATCGGCAAGGCGGAGGGGGATTGTCCGCGTCGCCACAACCAGGGCGACCTGCCGTGGGCGAACTACGCGCACAAGCCCTTCGTGCTCTGCGAATACGCCCATGCCATGGGCAACGGCCCCGGTGGGTTGACCGATTACCAGGAGGCTTTCTACGCCTACGACCGCGTCATGGGCGGCTTCATCTGGGAGTGGTGCGACCACGGCATCCGCCAGCGCACAGCCGAGGGCGAAGAATACTTTGCCTACGGCGGGGACTTTGGCGAATGGCCGCACGACGGCAACTTCGTCTGCGACGGGCTGGTCTTCCCCGACCGCGAGCCCTCACCGGGTCTGGTTGAATACAAGAAAGTCATCGAGCCGGTGCAGACCACAACAATCGACCCCCGCAAGGGTGTGATCGAGATCACCAACCGTTACGATTTCCTCGGGTTGGACCACCTTGTCGCGTCGTGGACTCTCGTGGTCGATGGTGACGTGGTGCAGCGGGGCACGCTGAAACTTCCCGATGTCAGGACGCACGGCGGGACTGCGCAGCTCACCGTGCCTTTCGATCTGCCCAAAGATGCCGCGGGCAAGTCGGCCTGGGTCAACGTGACTTACAGATTGTTACACGACGCAAGCTGGGCCCACGCCGGTCACGAAGTGGCCTGGGCGCAGTTTGAGGTCCCGACACCCAAGGCTGCATTTGCGGGTGTGGCCAAGTCTTCCACCAAGATCAGCGTGACCGGGGACGGCCGCGTTGTGTGGCTCAAGGGGCCGGACTGGTCGATCACCTTCGACAAGCTCAACGGCCTGGTCAGCGATTGGACCGCGTCGGGCATGCCGATTTTCTCGCGTGGCCCCAGGCCCAACTTCTGGCGTGCCCCCACCGACAACGACGGCGGGCGCCGCGGCGTGGGCATCCAACGCGAATGGCGCAAGCACGGGCTCGACCATTGCCAGTTCCGCCTCGACGCCTTCGGCGTCAAGCCCACTCGCACCGGCGTCACCGTGACCACCGATATCACCGTGGCCCCGCCCATCCACGCACGCAAGATCACCACGCGCTGTGTCTACACCGTCACGCCCGACGGCGCGGTTCGGCTTGTCTACACCGGTCAACCCGTTGGGGCATGGAACTCCACTTGGCCACGCATCGGCGTGCAGGCCCATCTCAACCCAAACCTCGACCGCGTGCGATGGTTCGGACTCGGCCCCGGCGAAGCCTACAGCGACACCATGAAAGCCCAGCGTCTGGGCGTCTGGGACGCCGACCTCGACGCCATGTTCACCAACTACATTTTCCCGCAGGAGAACGGCAACCGGCACCAGACCCGCTGGGCCACGCTTGCCAACGAGCGCGGCGACGGCCTGCTTGTTGTCGGTTCACCCGTGTTCGATTTCAGCGTCCATCGCTACGACACCGTCGACCTGGAACTGGCCAACCACACGCATGAACTCAAGCCACGCGACCATCTCACGCTCAACCTCGACATGGCCCAGACGGGCATCGGCTCAAATTCCTGTGGTCCCGGCGTGTTCGAGCCTTTCCCGCTCCGACCGCATAATTTTGCTTGTGAATGGTTTCTCAAGCCGATCCGCTTGGGGCAGGCCGACCCGATGTCGATGTCGCGGTCACTCGTCGCGTGGTGAGTTGGGGCCGTCGGGCAGTCGGTCATCCTTGACGCTTTTTTGAGGACGCAGGCGCAGGATGACTTTCGTCCCCACCTTCGGGAGCATCTCGGGGTTGATCTCCCACGACAGGTTCGCGTTGTCCTGGCTCTGGAAGCCCGGGAGGCAGAGCACCTCGTCGCCGAAGGTCGAGATCGAGATCACGTCACCGCTCACGTCGGCCATGTATTGGCTCTGGCCCTGTTCATCTTCATACAGCCGTGAGCCGGCAAACAGGAACGTGTTCGGGAACGCGCGGGCGCCGGGATCGTCATCGTCACGGTGGATATTGTCCTCTTGCTTATCGCCGCCCAGGTCCGAGTGCTTGATGAAATCACTGATCGGGAACTCCATCGGGTCGCCGCCGATCCCCTCGATGACCAGGCTCAGACTCACCTTGCCCCCGCTGGGCGGGACTTCTTCCCAGCGCGGCGGGTCGCCCTCGACGCGCCGGCTCATGCCCGGGTTGCCGTTCTTCACGCCGATCGCAAGCAGCGCCGTGTGGATGTGCATCGGTCGGGCATGGACCACGACGATCGATTCGTGTTCCTTGGTGTTCTTTGTGCAGGCAATAAACTCGAGCAGTCCCGCGTTGAGACAGACCTCGGCTTCGATATCGACGCTGCGGTTTTCGAGGTCCGCGACTACACCGGGGAACCGTAGCGTTTTTTTGACCGGCTCAGGTTGATCGGCCACCTGGGCACGGCAAAGACACGTCAACTGACCCAGCACAAGCACAGCGAGGATCAACCTGCGGATCGTCTTCATCGTGACACCTCATATTGATATTAGCGTTATGCAGCCCTCGTCGCTGATGACCACACACGAAGGGTCACAGGATCATGTCATGCCGTGTCTGCCTATCGGGGTGTTGTTGTCGCGGTATCGGGATGATCGAACGACGGCGGGGGGGTTACACTGTGAAACACAAGGAGCCACACATGTTCACATCACCGCGTTTGATCCCGGTCGCCGGTCTCATCCTGGCGTGGGCCTCCGTGACGATGGCCGCAGACCTCCAACTCAACCGTTACTACACCGACCACATGGTGCTGCAGCGTGGCAAGGCCGTGGTGGTCCGGGGCAGTGCCGACGCGGGGGCCTCTGTGACGGTGGGATTCAATGGTCAGTCCCGGACCGCGACCGCTGATGGTCAAGGCGCGTGGTCCGTGACACTCGATGCGATGGACGCAAACGCGCGAGGCCAGGACCTCACCGTCGCTTCGCCCGGTGCGAAAGCGATCACACTCAGCGACGTGTTGGTCGGCGACGTGATCCTCTACGGCAGGCAGACCACGGTGGATGTGTCGCTCGGGAGCACGGAAGAAGGCCGGAACGCCATCACCCATTTGAACGCCAGCCCCATCCTGCGTGCGATCCGCATCGAAACGATCGCGTCCAAAAAGCCCCTCGACGACCTCGATGCCAAAGCCACCGATGGCTGGGCCCACATCGATGAAGCGGCCGCCGCGAGAATGTCCGCCGCCGCGTTTTATCTCGGGCGTGACGTGGTCAAACAAGTCGGCGTGCCCGTGGGCGTGGTCGACCTGAACATGGGCTGTTACTTTGCCATCGGCTGGCTCAGCGACGAAGCGATCCGGGCTACGATCAAGGTCACTGACGACAAGGACCTTCAGTGGCTCATCGACAACATGCGCAAGGACGCCGATGCACGAGACGACGGGTCGGCCCAGCGCGAACTCGATGAGTATTACGCTGACCTCATCAAGAAAGCCAACGGGAAACCCGTCGGCCCCAAGCCCTCGCTCGGCATCCACCCGCTCGAAAACCCGATGTTCCCCTGCGGCGGTTACAACGCGGTGATCCATCCTCTGTGTGAAATGACCTTCCACGCCGTGGTCCTGCAACTCGGCGCGGACTATCCGTACATCCCGTACCGCCGACTGGCCAAGCTCGGACTGGCACAGACCGAACCCGAACTCGACGCGGCCTGGGCCCAGAACTACTTGATTATGAAGCTCGGCTACCGCACCTCTTCCAAAACCACACCCGTCGTGATCGGGGATTGGCGCAACACCTTCAACGACGCCTCAATCCCCTTTGGTTTGGTTAACCCGCCCAGTTCAGCCCTCGATGCATTGGCCCAGCACAACCGTGAGATGCGCGAGCTGCAGCGTCGCATCTCAATCGACAACACAGGCGTCGGCCTGATTCTTCCGGGGGTGGAGAACACGCCATTCAGCGGCCAACCCAGCGACGAAAATCTTCTGGCAGACCGCTGCCGACATTGGCTGCTCGCCGACGTGTACGGCAAGAAAGACACCGTAGCCACCGGTCCGCAGTTCGACCGCCTCGACGCCTTCCTCGCCGACGCTACCATCCACTTCAAAGCCGGCACAGCCGAAGGCCTGACCGCGACGGACGACGTGCTCAAGTGTTTCGAGGCCGCGGCACCGGGCGGCGAATTTTTCCCCGCCACAGCGAGAGTCGAGGGCAACACCGTCAAGCTCCACTGCCCCGAAGCCGGGCAAATCCAATACGTCCGTTTCAACTGGCAGAACAATCCTTCCATGGGCCTGACCAACTCGGCCGGCCTGCCCGCGTTGCCATTCAACACCGACGACCGATGGACGTTTGCCTGGTACTCAGAGGGCGTGGAAGAGGTCCTGCCGCCCGAATACTCCACCACCGCTGACCAATGGGGTGACAACGATATCGCCATCATCAACGGCGAGGTCGATTACCTTGAATCCGGCGACTCCGAGCCCATCCCCCGCAGGCCCGGACCCATCGGCATCTACTCCAGCCCGTTCGGGCCTAACATCTACGTCATCAGCATCGACCCCGGCACGCCCGCCGTCGGCAAGCTCTTCCCCGGCGACTACATCTTCGGCGTCAACGGCGAAAAGTTCACCGGTCCCGGCGACGCGCCTTACATTCAGTTATCCCACGCCATCACCCACAGTGAATCCGACGAGGGCGCGGGCAAGCTCGAACTCATGGTCCGCCGCGGCAAGAAGGTCATCGGCGTGACGCTGCAGCTGCGCGTCCTGGGCACCTACAGCCCGACCACGCCTTACTACTGCCAGAAGACCGAAAACCTCATCAAGCGCGCCGAGCAATGGGTCATCGATCGGTGCCGACCCCAGACCGGGCCCGCGGGCATTCCCAGCGGGATGTTGGGCACCGATGTCTGGTTCCTCCTGGCCACGGGCGACCCCGAGGTGCAGGGCCTCGTGCGACGCGCGGTGTATGACCTGATGAAGAGCATGGACCCGCTCGAGCCCGCGGACCCGAACAAAGGGGCGCACAACTGGATGATCGGCTACAACGCCATCCTGCTCGGCGAGTACTACAACGCCACGGGCGACCGCAACGTGCTGCCCTACATGAAAAACCTCGCGGACTGGGCGGCGGTCACGCAGATCAAAGCGCCCGGTCCCGAGCCGGTGCCCTGGGAAGTCGCCCAGGCGGACGAGCACGTCGGCGGCTACCGTCAACGATACAACCCCACCGGGGCCGACCGTTGGAAGTCGGGCTACGGCCTGATGCCCCCTGCGGGCATCGCGTGTGTACAGGCGATGATCTACGCCGACCAGGCGGGCCTGGATGTGGATCAGGATGCGCTCAAGAACGGCATCCGTCACTTCCGTTACCAGCGAGCCGAGCACGGCTTTGTCGAGTACCTGTACTGGAATCTTCGTCGTGACTCGCCGGCGGCGCTCGACCCCGATGCCGAGACCAATGGGATGCTCTGGAGCCAGAACGGCAAGCTCGGTGAAGCCGCGGCCCTGTTCAGTCTCATCGACGACCACCAGCCGGTCGAGATCTGCTCGCGCTACTGCGTCTATTCCTACAACCGAACGCGCACCGGTCACGGCGGGATGTTTTTCAACAATTTCTGGACGCCGATCGGCGCGTTCGAGTCGGGCAAGAAAGGCTTCCAGCACTTCATGCAAGGCCAGCAGTGGTGGCGCGAACTCTACCGCAACGACGACGGCAGTTTTACCCAGGCCGGTCGCGGCGGCGTCGGCGTGGGTTATGCGATCCACTACGCCGCGCCCAGGCAACGCCTGCGCATCTTCGGCGCCCCGCACACCGCCTTCGGCAAACGCGGTGAGCAGACGCCTTACCTCCAGCCCGCGCTCAAGGCCCTGCACGAACGCGATTACGCGCTGTGTGAAAAACTCCTCGTCGAGTTGCCCGGCAAAGTCGTGATCTCGTCGGACGACCAGCCGATGGTCGATCACTTCCTCCAGTCGGTGCGCATCCTGCGTGCGAGCATCAACAACGACCTGGCATACGCCGAAAAACAGATCGAACTTGGTAATTATGATTACGCCGTGATGGACCTGCCGCAGTTGCAAGGTGTCGTCGCGGCGGACAACCCGCGTCTCAAAACGATCGTCGAATCACTCGGATCGCCCGAGGTCCAGCGGGTGATGAAGAATTTTGCTGGACAACGAGCGCAGGAAGAAGCCGCGAAAGAGGCTGCATTGCAGGGGGCGCTGCCCCCAAAGAAAAATGAAACATGGGCCTGTCTCACGCCTGACCTTAACGAAAAGAAGGCCGGCGACGCCGAGGTCTGGAAGATGAAACTCATTGAAGACATCTCGCAGGCGCCGGCGGACTGGGCAGACGTGGGCTTTGCCGATTCAAGCTGGGACGACGCCAGGCAGCCGATCTCCTGGGCGATGTACCACACCGTTCTGTTCCGTGGCACGTTCAACATCGAGGACAAATCGAAGTTCGACAAGCTCCGATTCCGTGGTGGCTTCTTCCAGCAGGGCAGTGTCCTGGTTTACATCAACGGCCAGCTTGTGGCGAAGGTCAACAACATCGGCCGAGGGTAGTGTGGTCCAAACCCTCTTCGAAAAGGCCGGTATGCTTTTTTTGTGGTGCTGGCCCGGTGAGTTGAGATTTGATTTTGCCTGATTATCCGCAGATTTTCGCGGATCAACGTATTTTTAACATGATGATGCCTGGCGACGATCAGATCTTGGTCGACACGCCTTTGGGCACCTGCGGGTTGGGCCAGACAACCTACTGGTTATGGTCCAGAGCACCCGATCGACGGTGATAGCCGTGGGGGTTGTCGTATCAGTGTCGTTTGGCAACCTTCCGGGGGTGGTCCATAATGTCGGTCCGTTGCCGGAACTGGATTTACGACTTTGGGGCCGGAGGGCGTGATGGCGATTCCAAGCTGGGTGATGGTGCTGTTCGAGCTGCTCGCGGAGGCCTGGTCGGCACGACGGGACGATCGGATTCGCTTCCTCAAGGCTCAGGTCGAACTGCTGCGGCAGCGTATGCCGGGCAACCGGGTGATTCTTACGCCGGAAGAACGGTCGCGGTTGCTCAGGCTCGGTGCTTCGCTGGGGCATCGGGTAGATGATCTCATCGGGATCGTCGGTGTCAACACCTACCGACGGTGGGTGCGTGACCAATTGGCCGGCCAATCGTCCAAGCGGGTGGGTCGCCCACGCAGAATGTCTGCTTCGCTCAAGGCCTTGATTCTCCGCCTGGCCCACGAGAACACCGGTTGGGGCGTGCGTCGGATCGTCGGCGAACTGCGTAAGCTTGCCCTCATTCAGAGCCGAAGCACTGTTCGAAGGGTCTTGGTCGACGAAGGGTTGCTGCCCGACCCGGATCGGCAAGCGCCCAAGGGCGTGACCACGCCGTGGCGGCTGTTCGTCGATACCCACATCAACACGATGGTGGCCTGCGACTTCTTCTGCAAAAATATCTGGACGCCACTCGGTAAGCGCCTGGCCTTCGGGTTGGTGTTCATCCACCTGGGTAGTCGCAAGGTCTTTACCAGCCCAAGCACCTACCACCCGACGGAAGAGTGGGTTAAGCAGCAGGCTCGGAACGTCACCATGTGGCTCGAGGACGAGGGGGTCGAAGCCACTCACCTGATCCACGACCACGACACCAAGTTCACCGAGTCGTTCGACCGAGTCCTCAAGGCCAACCGTGTCGACATCGTGAAGACCCCGTTCCTGGCCCCGATCGCCAACTGCTACGCGGAGTCGTGGATCGGCGCGCTCAAGCGTGAGTGCCTGAACCACTTCGTCTGCTTTGGCCTGCGGCACTTCGACCACATCGTGCAAACCTACTCGGACTATTACAATCGACTGCGGCCACACCAAGGGAAAGGCAACATTCCGCTGACCATGAGTCACGATCCAATCCCCATCCGAGCGACCGAATCGCCGCCACCGACCAATGAAGTCGGAGCCGTCCACCGGCACGCGTTGCTGGGCGGGTTGTTGAACCATTACGAGAGAAAAGCCGCATGATTTAAGGATAAAATGGGCAGTGTCCGACATTGTGGACCGGGGCCGGAAGGGGGGGTGGTTTCCAGGATGCCGGCATTTGGACCACATCAGCGGCCGCCGACGTAGCCGGAGATGCCGCCGATAGTCATACCGAGGATGAACGTGAAGCAGATGCCGATGAACTGATAGGAAATTTGATTCCAGGCGGGCCGGGATCGAGGGCTTGAGGGGGTGAGGGGTTAACGGACATTTCCATCCAGATCCACTTCCTTCGTACCTGTGAGCGCTGCAGATGCATCTCGGACGATCACGTTGGGATGATGCTGCTCTTTGGTGGTTCCAATCTCGAACGACCAGGCATATTGACTGGCGCCCAAATCGGAGGGCGGAGTGATCTGCACACCCTGCGCGGTCATTTCCCACGCCACCTTCGCATTGGAGCCAAGCAGGCGAATCCCTTTAATTTCATCTGCACTCCAGCCGGCCGTTCCGGTAATCGTGAAGGGAGCCACCGGCTTCTGCAGCTTGATCGCATACAGTCTTTTACCATTCGTGGTAAAAGCGAGGTGCTCATTCGGCTGGCCGCACTCCTTCCAATAGCGGGAGCCGTAAATCGCGTCGCCGTTAATTTTCAACCACTCACCCATGGCGTGCAGGCGTTCCACCTGCGGCTCCGGAATCGTCCCGTCTGCTTTCGGGCCAATGTTGACCAGAAAGTTTCCGTTCCGGCTAATCACTTCAACCATTTCATGGATCACGCTTTCAATCGTTTTATAGCGGTCACCCTCCAGATAGCCGTACGAGGAACCGAAGGTGGTGCAGCTCTGCCACTTCGGACCGATCACCTCTAGCTTCAGGTTATCTTTTTCCAGACAGCCCACGCCGTCCGGCCAGTTGCGGTTTTTGCCCTTGTTGTTGAGATAAACCTCCGCGCCCCGGGCCGCGCCGTCGTTCATAAAGTCGGTAATCATCATCCGGCACTGGTCATAGAAATATTGCACTTCCGGCTTTGCTTTTCCGGCCAGCACATTGTTTCCATCCCGCGTCCAGATCGGAATATCGTCGATCCACAAAAAATCGGGCTGATACTTGGTCTGGATTTCCTTCCAGCGGGCAACGTAGCTGTCGACATACTCCTTTGTCGTTCCAAACGGTCCATAGAGAGACGCCGCTTCCGGAACGCGCTTAATCTCCTCCGCGATATCGTCCCGTGGCTCAGCGTTCACCACGAACTTTTCTTTGGCAAAGAAAGACTGATGACGCTCGCGGTGATAAGACGGCGCATATTTGAGGCCTTGCTTTTTGAGAGCCTTCCCGAGATCACCAACCAGATCACGTTTGGGGCCCTTGTCCATGGCGTTCCATGGCGTCAGATCCGAATCCCAGTTGGCCCAGCCGTCGTGATGCTCGGCCGTCATCACTACATAGTGTGCCCCGACTTCCTTGAACAGCTTCGCCCACGCATCGGGATCCCAGTTTTCGGCCTTAAACTCGGGAATGATGTCTTTGTAGCCGAACTCCGGCGGCGCGGCTCCCCAGCGCTCCTTCATGTAGGGATAGTAGTGCTCCGGCTCCTCATAGATCAACTTCGGAACATGTTCGGAGTAGCCGCGACCGCCCTTGCGGTAGCCGATCACACTGTACGGCCCCCAATGGATGAAGATGCCGATCTTGCCGTCGTCGAACCACGCCGGAACCGGCATCTGCTGCAGCGATTCCCAACTGCCGTCATACCGCTCGGAAGCCGAAGGGGCCTGTTTTGTCGACCCAACTTGTTTTTCCGGCGTTGCAGCCTGCAGCGAGGCCGCTGAAAAACAGATCGCAAAGGTCGCTGTCGTTTGTTTTAAAATATTCATGCTACTTCCCCTTTTTTTCTCTTTGCGGACATTTCCATCCAAATCTGCCTGAGCCGACCTTTTCAGTCCACTTGCTGTGAGAGGATTCCCAGCGGTTGATGGGTTTTTCGTTGTTGTGGTTCGGTGGTTAGGTGCGGGCGCTGGCGGAGGGAGGGCTTAGTCCGACCAGAGCCAGTGCCTGCGGCGAGTTGTTTGGCATATTGCTTGGGCGTGAGCAAGCCCAACTGATAGGAAATTTGATTCCAAGCGGGCCGGGATCGGGGGCTTGGGGGGTGAGGGGTTAAGGGGAGAGGGGGAAACTACGAGCTTTGCCCGCCCTCGGAATTGGCATGCGATTCGCCCCGTTCACCATCCGAACCCTCCATTTCGGTCCGATGGAACCGGTGTTCTTGCTCGGGGAACGCCCCCAAACTGCATGCAGACTATATAACACCCGGTTCCGCCTTGGTCAAGACGAAACTAGCCAAGCTAGCTGGGTTTGGGTTCAGGCGTCCCATGGCAATTCGGGCTGGTCCTGCTCGCCGAGGGCCTCGCGGTGGGCGTGTTCGAGGTATTCAGGATCGACCTCGTAACTCACACCGGCATCGGCCTCGGGCAGCGCACACGTCGGTGCCGTGGCCCCTGAACGCCGGGAACGCCGATGGGGACGCGGCGGCGACCGCGGCGGGGCATTGGCGTTTGGCGGGGGTGGGTCTTGCCACAGGCCGCAGTGTTCGAGAATCTGACGGACGACTTGGCCTTGACGGGCTTCGATGAAGGCGACGCTCTTCATGGTGCCTCCACAGTTGTAGCCCAGTGGCGGGACGGCTGGCAAACGCGATCGATCAAAGTCGCCCTGCGTTTTCAGGCGTCGAGGGTTGCCGCTTCGTTAACGCTGCTTTACCGGTTACTTTTAAAGTGACTTGTTGGCGAGAAGTGAAGCGTAAGCCGGAAAGAATACCCCCTAGGGGAGTCGAACCCCTGTATGCAGACTGAGAATCTGCTGTCCTGGGCCACTAGACGAAGGGGGCGTGGCGTATCGTGGATACCCGAGGGCATCCACACAGTAGGCGTATTCTACGTTGCCTGCGCCGGCGGTCAATCGAGCGGCCAATCGGGCAGGTTCAGAACGGTATGTCCTCGTCCCGGCCGGGCTCGTCAACCCCTCACCCCCCAAGCCCCCGATCCAGGCCCGCCTGGAATCAAATTTCCTATCAGTTCAGTTGATGCCCCGAGCCGTCACAGCGACCACCATTTGAACAGCAGGCCGAGCAGGAACACTGCGCCGGCGAGTGGTGGAATGGGTAACGCGTAGGCGATACGTCCCATGGCCGGGCGCAGTGTGCGGGCGTTCTGGATCAGAGTGATCGGCCACACGATCACGCTCAAGCCCAGCCAACCTGTTAGTGCGGTGATGGCATAGGCGCACAGGCCTTCCACCAGCATGTGTTTGGGGCAGTGCACACGCTGGCGTTGCGCGCGATACCAGAAAGCCACCGCACCAATCATGTAGACGTAGTGCACCAGGTAAGCATCTCTGCTACCGCACACTTCGCACACGTGTGGCATGATGATTTCGTGGCTCGGATCACGTCCGGGCACAGCGATGATCTGCTGACGCTGTTGCGTGATCAACTGCTCCAGCTTCTCAAGCCTCTTCTTTTGATACGTGCCCAGAGGTGAGATGTGACACAGATACAGCGCACTGCGGAAGCGCGAGACGGGATCACGATACACGATTTCCAACGCGTGCCGACGAATCAGCCATCCTTTGCGGATGATCTGCGTGGACTCGATGTTAGCCAGCGGGATGTACAGTTCTTCGCTGCACCACAGCATGTCAGCCGTCAAACGCACGCGATACCGGTTGAAGCTGCCGGTATACACAGCCTGTTCGTTCGCGTGTGCCAGACGCCCGATGAAGATGCAGTCTGATTTGGGAGGAGCCGAAGGGTGAAGGGAGTAGGCATTCATCAACCATCACACTCCGTCGACGCACTATGCTTGCCGCACCCACACGACCATCTCGCCGGGCTTGCGGTTGGCCCAGACGCAATACGGTACAGCTTTTATCGGCACACGGCGCGAGCGGGTTGAACCGGCGGGGCGATAGAGGTCGCTTTTCCAGTTGGCCGTGTCAAGGCGCTGCGCGTTGGCGGTGATGGTGGTCACGCCGCCGAGAAGATTGGATTCGTACTTTGCGGTCAGTTTCGCATCAGCGGGAAGCGCGAGGGCAGCCAGGTCCTTGCCGTTGTCCACTTCTTCCAGGCAATACACCACCGGGCCCCGTTGCAGGGCGAGCTTGCCAACATCGTGACGCACGCTCGGATGCGCTTCGATGCGTTCGACCGGCATCGGCAGCACTAACTCGATCCTGTCACCGGGCGACCATGTGCGGCGAAGCGAGGCGTAACCCTTCTTCGTGATCGGGCCAAGCGGCACCGACTTGCCGTTGAGCCTTATCCGTGCTCCACGACACCAGCCGGGAATGCGCACGGCCAACGTGAAGGTTGCCGCCTGTTCCGGCGTGACGACGATGCGAACCTTCTCCTGCCACGGATACTCGGTCGTTTGTTTCACCGTGACCGGTGTGCCTGCCAGTTCCCCGGTGAACGTGTTCGACGCAAACAGATTGATACGCAATTCGCGCGAACTCGCCGAGTATACATACTGACCCAGCGATGCCAGCAGGCGCGCGATGTTTGTCGGGCAGCATGAGCAATCAAACCACTCCTGCCGGTCGGCACTGCGGCGATGGGCGAACTTGTGATACGGTGGACATGAAGCAAGGTAATTGTCGTAGTAGAACCGATCGCCGCTGAGCGACACGCCGCTGATGACTCCGTTGTACAACGCCCGCTCCATCACGTCCGCATACTGTCCATCTCCCGTGGCGTAACCCCTCACCCCCCAAGCCCCTGATCCCGACCCGCCTGGAATCAAATTTCCTATCAGTAATTTCCTATCAGTTCACCCCCCAAGCCCCTGATCCCGACCCGCCTGGAATCAAATTTCCTATCAGTAATTTCCTATCAGTTCACCCCCCAAGCCCCTGATCCCGACCCGCCTGGAATCAAATTTCCTATCAGTTTTTGTCGTCGATAGTATAAAACCATAGATGGATATGTTTCATACACAATAAAACAG
>WGMF01000016.1 GCA_016125215.1 Phycisphaera sp. | reverse complement strand
GATGGTCCAGTGTGTGTCGGCCACGGTGGGCAAACCGACGGAGCCGACCTTCGACGCGCCCTGCATGAGCCAGAGGATGTTCTGACCGTTGGACGAGTTGCGGAAGACGACGTCGTCGTAGCCGTCGGCGTTGAAGTCGGTTTTGGTAGAGGTTGTCGGGGCGGCTTGTGTGTATGCGATATAGTCTTCGACCTCGCCGTCGGGGGCGTAGCCGGTGGGTCCCAGGCCGGTCAGTGTGCTGAGCCGAAAGCGCGCGAAGGTCGAGCCATCAGCGACGGTATCGGGCACTTCGAATTGCAGGTCGTTGTTGCCCGAGGAGAGAGGTTCGTCGGTGAAAATCTGCTCGCCTGCGTCGTTGAAATCGCCGTCGTCGTTGAAATCGAACCACGCATTGAGGTAAGCCGTGTCGGAGGCGTTGACGCGGACGGTGGCGTTCTGTCCACCGATGATGGAGGTCAGGAAACTGACGCCATCTTCGTCATCGGTGTCGGTGTTGTCGTCAGCCAAAGCCGCGCCGGAGGGCTGGCCGTTCCCCTCGGGGTCGAGGAGCGTTCCGAAGCGCAGCGAGCCGTTGAGGTGCCTTGCGCCGTCGTTGGCAAAGGTGGTGCCGTAGGTGTCCGGCGCATCGCCAAAGTCGAGGTTGTCGAGGAGATTGGAGCTGGCAATCGTCGCGGTGATGGTGTGGTCGTAGGGAGAGCCATCGATGATTTCGTGGTACTCGGCGTCAATCCGGACCGGGCCCAGCCCTTCGACGAGCCACCAGGTCTCGGAGTCGGTAGCGCTGATCGTGGCGTCGCCCGTTGCACTAAGCGAGAAGCTGAACTCGAAGCGGTAGGCCATGAACGTGCCGTAGGTCGTGACGACTTGCTCGGGGTCGTACACCGTGGCTTGACCATTGCTCATCGTACCGGTGGCCATCAAGCCCGCGACATCCCCCGAAAGGCCCAGCCAAGTGAGGTCGCCCGAAAAGTTGTAGGTCGTGCCCGTGACAGCGGTGTTGGGGAGCATGGTGATCGGCGAGGCCGCGGTGACCTGGATCGACGAGTCCGGATTGGTGGTGGTCACCCGGTACAGCCGCAGGCCATTGGCGTCCGAGGTCATGTAACGGTCTTCGGTGTCGTCGATCGCACCCGGCTCGAACCGCAACTTTTGCGTGGTAACGCTGTTGATGACCGTCTGTCCCACCACCCCCACTTCGGAGGGACCTACGCCGTAGACCGTGCTGTTGGCGCTGTAGCTCCAGGAGTTGCCGAAGTCGAGGGGGATGAAGTTGCTGGTCTGGATCGGTGTGCCGCTGAAAAGCGTGCGGGGTTCGAGTTCATCGATCACGTGGGTCGCAAGTCCTTTCCGTGTACCCGCAATCCCTCGTCGCCCCGACAGGGCTGCCATCAAATTCTGGATGCTCACCATTGCTTGGTCCCTCTTGATGAAGTGAATCGGTCTCTGACGGTGTGCCTTCTCCGGGCAGATATCCGGATGGTAAGAGCTTGCCCTGATAGATCAATTCCCCCCCGCCCGTGGAGAGCTAAAAATTAATGAGCAAGATGGCCCTTCGCCTTGGCTCTCATAGCCCACGAACCCGTGTAGGGGCCGAATCTCGATTCGTTCCCGGGGGTGTGTTGGCCTACCCAGACATGAACAAAGACAGGACGTGTCGGGTGACACGTCCTGCCGGGGGTCGAGGCTATCGCGTGGGGACGATCAGTCGTAGAGCGGGGTGATGGTCTTGGGGGGTTTGGCCTTGAGGTGCATCGAGGTGTCGATGCGGAAGTTGGACTGCGTCGTGTGGCGTTCGGCGAAGAAGAAGTCGAGCGTGCAGTCGCTCAGCCCCGAGCCGTCGGCGGAGAAGTAGGCGCCCTTGCTGTCCGCGGCGGACGAGCCGGTCTTCACCCACACGCCGACGATGGTCTTGCCCTCGTAGGCACCGGTGCCCGAGAGCGTGAGGTTGGTGCCGCTGAGGCTGTCGAACTTCTGCTCGGTGGCGTCGGTGAAGGCGATGACGACGCTGGTGATCGACTGCGTGCAGCGGATGTTGACGCTGGTGCTGGTGAAGGTGGGGTTGATCTCCGCGGTGCCCGTGGCAAGGATGCCCAGGTCGACGTAGTAGTAGGTTGAGAAGTCGGGCGTGGTGCCGAGGTTGAGCTTGGCCCACTTGCTCTTGAGGTCGGTGTTCATGGACGAGCTGACCGACTGGACATTGCCGCCGACGGAGAAGTTGGACTTGCTGACGAAGGCCTTGCCGTCGAAGAGCAGGACGCTGCCGGTGACAGCCGAGTGGACGCCGCCGAGGTCGATGACCTGCTTGGAGTTGATGTAGACCCACACGTCGTCGTCACCGATGAAGGTGAACTTCTGCCCGGGCTTGTAGGTGAAGTCGGTGGCGAGCTGGAAGGTGAAGTGGAAGTTGTGGTTGAGGCTCTGGTTGCCGAACATCTGCCCGTCGATGGGCCAGAATGCGTTGGAGGAATAGGTGTAGACGCCGCCGGGGCCGGTCTGCCCGTTGTCGAGCGTGAGGGTCATGGGTGCGCTGACGTTGACGCCGGCCACGTCGTTGTACCACATGTTGAAGTTCTCAGCCCCGCTCATGGTGTCCTTGGAGGGACGTGTGAGGTTGTAGACGGGGTTGCCGTCTTGACCGAGCACGGGCGAGACGAGGCCCAGGACCAGGCCGTACCCGCCGCGGCCGGGCAGGTGTGCGGTCTCGAAGTCGGGGTGCCCGCCGGACCAGTCGCCGCGTTTGAAGTCGCGGATGGTGCCGGTGAGCTGGAGCGTGTCGGCGTTGGCCACGCCGACCATCGCCACGGAGGCGAACGCGATCAGGGGTGTGCATTTTCGTGACAACATGATGGGATCCTCAGACCTCCGGTTGATTGACCAACGCTTGACTGCTGTCGCCCACGCGCAGCGTCCTCCCGCAAAGTCCCTGGATTGCGGGCGGACAGGTGAAAGATACGATTTGGATTTTTGTCGGGCCAGCGTTGCCAAGTGATGTTGAAAATCCCTCGGGCACCCAGGCCTTACAAACGGTAAGGGCGGCACAGGGTGACAGACGGGATGACTGACGGGGATCTTCCGGGGGGAGAGATCGAAGATTTCAATGATGATGCAGATTGAACCGGGGCAAGGCAGGAATCACCCCAAAGCACACAGAGGGCACAGAGAGAGTAATAGCCATTGATGATTGATGATTGATGATCTCAGAACTTGAACCTCCGGTCGCATGGGACCGGGCTGAATATCGAAACTCCCAACTCCTGACTCCTGTCTCCGTACTCCTGTCTTCTCTGTGTCCTCTGCGTCCTCTGTGGTGAATATGCCTTACTCTGTTTTGAATCTCCGTCATCCGCGTCATCAACGGGCACCTTCGGGACCTGCGCCCACCTTGAATTCAGGCCAGTTCGAGGAGTCTGCGGATTCGGTTTTCGGTCGAGGGGTGGGTGGCAAAGAGGCTGTCTCGTGATCCCCGGCCCGAGAGCGGCTGGACGATGAACATGTGGTTGTGGGTCTGCATTTCCTGTTGCATGGGGACTCGGCGCGAGACGGCGTCGAGCTTCCGCAGGGCGTTGATGAGCCCGTGCGGTGATCCGACGATGGCCGCCCCATCAGCGTCGGCGACGTATTCCCTGCTCCTGCTGATAGCCAGTTGAATGATGCTTGCGGCGATGGGTGCGAAAAGAAGCACCAGCAGCGCCGCGATGGGGTTGCCGCCCTCTCGGCTGTTGCCGCCGCCAAACCACATGGCCATGTACGCCAGGAAACTGATCGCACCGGCAATCGCTGCCGCCACGCAGCTCGTGAGCGTGTCGCGGTTCTTGACGTGTGCCAGTTCGTGACCGATCACGCCCTCGAGTTCGTCGTAACTCAATAGTCGCAGGGCGCCCTGCGTCACCGCGACCGCCGCGTGGCGTGGGCTGCGCCCGGTGGCAAAAGCGTTGGGCGCATCGTGGGGACAGATGTAGACCCGTGGCATAGGCAGGCCGGCGTTGTGCGCCAGCCGTCGGACCATCGGCACAAGGTCGGGTGCGCTCGATTCATTGACCTCCTGTGCCCGCATCGAGGCCAAGGCGATCTTGTCGGAGAAGAAGTAGGCAATGACATTGGTCGCCCCACCGAAGACCAAGGCGATCATGAGGCCCTGCGGCGAACCGTGCCCGAGCAGGTAGCCGATGAACAGGATCAGGCCAAAAAGCCCACCGAGCAGCGCCGCGGTCTTGATGTTGTTGATGAATTTGGTCATGGCGTAAGCCTCCGCATGGATGAGGCAAATACTATGCCTGTACATGCAAGAATATCTACGCACCGAAAGGGCGAAGCGTTCGCGGTCTGGCAGGTCAGGCTTAGGAGGGTGTCAAAGTGACCGCGGACTTAAGGTGTGGAGCAATCCCACATGGCCGATAAGGTGGGTTCGAAAGACCCGTCATCCGCGCTGACCAGAGAATTAGACTGCCACGTAATATGGTCAACCGCACACGGGGTTTAGTCCGCGTATTCCCACACGTCGACGTCGAGGTAGTGTTTGCCCCATTGCAGGGCGATTTCGTGGGTGGGGTAGAGCACGTCGAGGCGCATGCCCTTGATCTTGCCGCCGCGGTCGAGGACGGGGACGGGTTTGCCGTCGTGGTAGCCGGGGACGGTGATGATCGAGCCGAAGGGGAGGATTTTGGTGTCGGCTGCGACGAGCTTCATGCCGTTGGTCCATACGGAGTAGCCCGAGGCGGTTCGGCCGTCTGCCCACTTGCCACAGGACCGTGCGTCGGGGCTGTACGCAGTGACAAGCATGCGGATGGTTTTCACCTTTCGCAACGGGCGGTCGTTGAAGGTCACGGTGTTGCGAGGGGTGTTGTTGACGACCGCGTTGAGTAGCCGCGGCTGCGGGGCTGCGAGCGTTTGGGGTTGCTCAACAACCTGTTCATCGATCTGTGCAATCGCGGGCGTCACGACGGGCTGGGTCTGGATGCTTTGCTTAACGGGTGTCTGTTCAGCGGGGGCTTGTTCGGCAGGGGTTCGTTCAGGAACGACGATCGGTGATGTGTGATGGCTCGCTTTAACAACGATGCCCGTGAGCGACATCAGGCCAATCGGCTTGATCTGCCCGTGGTAAAGCTTGCTCCCCAGGCCGGCTACGGTCATCACGCTGACGCACGCCAGCGCGATCAGCGATAGCAGGGTCATGTAGGAGAAAAGGATTTTCCCCGTGGTGCGTTCCGGGTTTGAATGGTGCGGACTGCTCATGCTGGTGTGTTCCTGCAGAGCGACCAGTCCGTTGGTCGTGGGGTGCGATTTTCAGTTGGGATTCTGGGTTGATGACCGTGTCGGTCTGGGCGGGCCGTCCGTGGTGGGTATAGTCCGCTAACTTACCTCAACAATAGGGATCAGGCAAGGTGATTTTTTAAAAAAACCTCATCCCAGAGTCTATCTTGCTGGCATTAAAACACTTGAAGTTAAAGCCCCGGACGACGCCCCATACGGTAAGGGGGTTCGTGAACGACGCAGCTAGGGTGCCTCCGATTGGATCCGTTTGGATATGCCCGGGTCAGCGTGACCGACGTTTTGCCCCAGCGGTTGATCCCGCTCTCTTTCCTGCCTTCGGCTGGGCCGACTTATTGCTTGAGTTGGCGTTGGAATCTTTGGGGCGAGGTCCGCCCGATAACCGCAGCACCCGGTCGGAGGCGTGCCAGACCCCCTTGGCAAAAGGCTGGTGCATGGGACGCAGGAAAACGAAGGCGGTGTCCATGTCGATGTTCACGTCATGGACCTTGGCGGTGATCCCCCCGCCGATCGTGGCCACGGTGTCGCCTTTTTCCAGCGGGGCACCGTTCACATCGGTGACTTTAGGTGTGGTGGGCTTAGGCATAAGACTTAATACTAGGCTCGGTCTGGCTCACAGACCAGTACGTGAGGGAAGACCCGGGGGTTCGCTGGGGCTTGCTTGTTTATGGTGGGGGCCAGTGCGCCTAAGATGCCCTGATGGACTCGCACCCCGCACGTTGGTGGCGGACACTGGAGGCCGATGATCTTGGCCGACCGCGCGTCGAGTGCCAACTCTGCCCGAGGTTTTGCCACATCCCGGAGGGTCAGCGGGGCTTTTGTTTCGTGCGTGCCAACGAGGGCGGCCGACTCGTGCTCACGACGTGGGGCAGGTCGTCGGGGCTGTGCATCGACCCGATCGAAAAGAAACCCCTCAACCACTTCCTCCCCGGCAGCGCGGTGCTCTCGCTCGGGACGGCCGGCTGCAACCTCGGTTGCAAGTTCTGTCAGAACCACGAAATCTCCAAGAGCCGGGCGGTCGACACCATCGCGCAGCAGGCCAGCCCGGACCAGATTGTGCAACGCGCTATTCAAACAAACTGTAAGTCGCTGGCCTACACGTACAACGACCCCGTGATCTGGGCGGAATACGCCATCGACATCGCAAAAGCCGCGCGTGAAGCGGGCCTCAAGAGCGTCGCCGTCACCGCGGGTTACATGTGCGACGAACCCCGGCGTGAGTTCTACCAACACATGGACGCCGCCAACGTCGACCTCAAGGGCTTCAGCGATAAGTTCTACCGCAGCCTGACGCAGACCTCACTTGCCCCCGTGCTCGAAACGCTCGAATACCTTGTAAACAATACAAGAGTCTGGGTCGAAGTGACCAACCTCATCATCCCCGGACACAACGACGACCCCGACGAGATCGCCCGCATGTGCGACTGGTATGTCGAGCACCTCTCACCCGATGTCCCGCTTCACTTCACCGCGTTCCACCCGGACTTCCGCATGATGGACACCCCCGGAACTTCCCACGGGTTGCTTCGGTTGGCAAGAAGCCTTGCCCAACGGGCCGGCATCCGTTACGTCTACACCGGTAACATCCGTGATGAGGCGGGCCAGAGCACCTGTTGCTCGACCTGTGGGGATATCGTGATCGGTCGTGATGGGTACCGTATCACCTCTTACCGCTTGACGGGCGAGCTCGGCAACCGCTGCGCATCATGCGGGGCCCAATTTCCGGGTGTCTTTGACAGCTCGGGTCAACCCGGTGACTGGGGGCCGCGGCGATTGCCTGTGCTGGCGTAACTTCACATTGCGGGGGAACAAACCCGGCCTTGCGTGTGTTGTCCTGTTTGAGGTAAACCCGATGGATATCCATACAAGCCCTGCCAAACCCAAGCCAATGTCAAAGCGCACAGCGGGTCGAATCGTGTTCTGGTTCTTTGCCATCCTGCTCATCGCCGGCGTTTCCTGGGCCGCGTGGAACAATCAACCTTTCCACGCCGAGGACGCGGTGGGTTGGCTGACGAATTACCCCGAAGCGCTGCAGCGCTCACAACAGACAGGCAAGCCCATGCTGATCGACTTCTCAGCCGACTGGTGCCCCCCCTGCCGCGCGATGAAACGTGATGTCTTCTCCATCCACGAAGTCGGCGAATACCTCCGTGCCCACTACGTCCCCCTTGCGGTCGACCTGACCTCGCCCGACGGGCCTGCGAACGACCTGTCCAATCAGCACCGCATCGAGGCCATCCCAACCCTCATCGTCCTGACAGCCGACGGCCAAACCCTCTCCCGACACACCGGCGGAATGTCCGCCAGCGAACTGGTCAAATGGCTCTCATCGATCCAGTAACGAATCAAACTTATTCAAGAAAAATCTCGGCGATAACTCAACACGAAACAGAAACCGCAGATGACGCAGATGACACAGATTCAAGGCTGATAAACTCTGGCATCAATCTGTATCGATCAGTGGAATCTGCGTAATCTGCGGTTTCTCCCCCAGCCACGATGATTCGATCTGTTCGTATCGGGTCATTGGATAGGTCTTTTCGCAGCTCAACAGATCGATACGGGTCTGTCGGGTAGACTTAACCCTGCTGACTGATTGATCGACCTGACACCACCTCAACGTTCCTCATGCACGGAGGCTCCCTGAATGTCCAATACCCATCCGACCCCACTCGAATCCCTCGTGGCCTGTGGCACCAAGCTCTGGCTCGATTCGGTCGACCCCGATCTTGTGGCCAAGAACCGCAAGCTCGGCGCGACCGGGGCGACCTCCAACCCCATCATCGTCTCCGACATCATCAAGACCGGTCGCTTCGACGACCGCATCACCGACCTGGCCAACAAGGGCCTCGACGACGAAGCCATCGCGTGGGCGCTGACCGATGAACTGGTCAAACGCGCACAGGACGTCTTCCTGCCCGTGTGGGAACAGACCAAGGGCAACGACGGTTACGTGAGCTTCGAGCTCGACCCCCTGCTCGAAGACAAGGCCGCCCCGCCCCACGCCGAGCGTGTGAAGCGTTACATCACGCTGGGTAAAAAGTGGTCCGCCGGCCACAAGAACCGCATGATCAAAGTCCCTGCCACCGACGCGGGCCTCGACGCGCTCGAAGAGCTGGCCGCGGCCGGCATCACGCTCAACGTCACGCTCATCTTCTCCGAGCGCCAATACCTCAAGGCCCGTGAAAACGTCTGGCGCGGTGCCCAGCGACGAGCCACCGGCCTAAGCGCGTTCAAGAGCGTCTACTCCATCTTCGTCTCGCGCGTCGATGTCTACACCGAAAAACACGTCCCCAACCTCTCCTCCGCCGCACAGGGACTCGTCGGCATCGTCAACGTCAAAAAACTCTGGAAGAGCAATCAAACCTTCTGGGCCGACAAAAAGCTCCCGCTTCAGCAGGAAATCATCTTTGCCTCGACCGGCACCAAGAAACCCACCGATCCGCCGGACAAATATGTCAAAGCCCTGGCAGGCAGCGATATCCAGACCAACCCCCCTGCCACCAACGACGCCGTCCAATCCCTCGGCAAGACCTACACCCGTGAAGTCGACAAGATGCCCCCCGACACGATCGTCCACGAGATCGACCAAAAGGTCGACCAGGCCCAACTCGAAAAGGTATTGATGGCTGAGGGCACCGCCAAATTCGCCGACCCACACAAGAATCTACTCACCCTGATCGCCGACAAACGCAAGACCCTTGCGGGGGCATGAGTCCCATTAGACCATTCGGACTGTCGGATGCCCCAAAGCGTGCCAGCGATGACCACATTGTGCGGTCAGACCCCCCAAACGGTATCCGACACCGTTTCTTCCTCCGCCCGCATCATCCGCTGATTGACCCTCACATTCCGCTCTCCAAGCCCCTGATCGACATCCGGGGCTTTTTTTTATGTATTTCCAGCAAACCCGACTGTGCCTTTCAGCGTATTATGCATTGTTACTGCCTCTAACTATTCACTTGCTGATTGGAATCCCTTGCTTGAACGAAGCGCGCTGATTCGCGCCACGTTGCCCTTTGCTCATGAACAGCGGGCGCGTAGCTGGTGGCATTTATGGTCCACGCTGACGTTGCTCGTCGCGGCGGTCGCGCTGGCCGCCGCCCCGCTGCCGGTGCCGCTGCGCCTGATCGGCAGCGTCCTGGCCGGGCTGATGCAATGCCGGATGTTCATCATCTATCACGATTACCAGCATGGGGCGATCCTGAAAAAATCAAAATTGGCCACCGCACTGATGACCGGCTACGGCATCCTCACGCTCAATCCGCCGAGCACATGGAATGACTCGCATAACCATCATCACAAACACAATGCAAAAATCCGCGGCGCGAGCATCGGCTCCTTCCCCGTCATGACCGTCGCCGCATGGCAACAAGCCAGCCGTGGCGAGCGATTCATGTACGCCATTTCCCGCCATCCGATCACCATCTTCTTCGCGTGGTTCACCGTGTTCCTCTACAGCATGACGATCAAGTCGCTGCTGCGAAAACCGAGTCAGCACCTTGATTGCGCCGTGGCCGTGGTCTTGCATATCGGGCTGTGGGTCGTGCTGGCTGTGTTCGCGCCGCTGGCGATGGTGTATGCATTCATCATTCCCTGCATGTTGGCGTCGATCCTCGGCGCGTACCTGTTTTACGCGCAGCACTCGTTCCCCGATGTCGATCTGTGCGAGAAAAGTGAGTGGAACTATTGCTATGCCGCGCTGAAGAGTTCGAGTTTCCTGGACACCACGCGGATCATGCACTACTTCACCGGCAACATCGGCTACCACCACGTCCATCACCTCAACGCGAAAATCCCGTTCTACCGGCTGCCCGAGACGATGGCCGCCCTGCCGGAACTGCAGTCCCCGGGAATTACCCGCCTCAATCCCCTCGCCATCCGCGCGTGTTTTCGCCTGAAGTTATGGGATGAAACCCAACGCAAGATGGTCGGCTTCAACAGCGCGGTGCCGGCAGGAGCATAGGGAGCAATTCAGCCAATTCCCCGCTCAGCGATGCCGTGGTCGCGCCCAGGTCCTTCACCGCCAGCGCTACGTCGAAGGTGCGGCCGAATCGCTAGCCGAAGCGGTGCGACATCTGCGACAATCGGGCGACCATGCCACTGATAGGAAATTTGATTCCAGGCGGGCCGGGCTTCGGCCGTGAGCTCAGCCGAACGGATCGGGGGCTTGGGGGGTGAGGGGTTAAAAGTGTTTGTGTGGGTGTTGCTCACCGACGCCGCCGGATGCTCATCGCCATCCCGCCCAACATCAGCACCGCCAGCGATGCCGGTTCGGGGACGTAGGCGGCGCTGATCTGGTCGAGGCTGAAGTAAAGGGCCGCGTTATGCCGGTTGCCGGTGAAGAAGACTTCGCCGAACGACTGGGGGTCCAGGCCCGCAAGGAAGTTGTTGAGTTCGGCGAGCGTCGGAAATTCGTCCAGGCTGCCCAAAGAGCCCGTGTCGGTGTTGTACAGTTGCAGGAAGATCTGGTTGCCGTCCGTGCCGGTGGCGTCGTCGACCGGCCCCGTGGCATCGAGACTGAACAGCCGCAGCAGCGCTTCATCACCGCTAGGCGAGACGTTAATCCTTGTCGAAGCGACGCTGGTATTGCCATTGGCGTCCACCCATTGGTTATCCTGGTAAACGAACGAACCGGCCTGGACGTATGCCGAGACCACCGCACCGGCAAACGAACCCAGATTCGACGTCGCAAAAGCGGAATCCGGCTTGGAAGGATCGATCACAAAGTGAGCCGTGACCTGCGTGCCAGGTGCCGGCGAATTGCCGCCGCTGACCAACGTGGTATCCGCCGTGACGGTTCCGGTGATGTTGATCTGGATCAACTGCGGAGCGGGCGGCTCGGGCAGGACATTCATAAAAACAAACTCGGTATGGCCCGAGGCGTTCCATGCCCACTCGTAAGTGCCCGGCACGATCCCCAGCGATGCGAGGGACTGGTTCTGATAGGTGGCGGTGGAGGTGAAATTGGTGTTGGAGACATAGCCCTGCGGCACATAGAAGTAGCCGGACACGGTGTCCAGGCCGAAGATGCCGCCGGTCCCCGAGTTCGCCGTCACACCGCCGGTGCCGGGGCCTATCGCCGGTTGCTCGGGCGCGAAATCCGTGGCGTAGTAGCCGTCCACACTGCCGCCGGGAGCGCCGATGATAAAACCATCGTCGGCGTCAACGAGGGGTGAGATCGGGAACGTCGTGTCGTACGTGCTGCCCCCCAGGTTGACGCTGCCGGTGGCGGTCCAGTTGACGGTACTGCCGTCGCTCTGGACGCTGATGTTGACGGCCGCCGTGGCGGGCCTTGCCACGGCAAGCAGCCATAAGCCGCATACGGACAGCAAGAGACCGCGATGAAGCGTTTTAGTAAGGATCATGTTTATGCCACTTTCAAGGGTTGAGGGTGGTACAAGTGCCGGGAATCGTTGTTGGATCGCCGCCGCCGCCGCAGCGCCACAAGCCCGCCGAACGCCAGCAGCGCTAAGGATGCCGGCTCGGGGACGACGATGGTGGCGGTCAGGGCCAGGTTGCCACCGCCCAGATCGTCGTTGTAGTTGATCAGGAAGTCGTAGCCGCTAACGGTGAGAATTGTATTGTCGGCGATGTTGTCAAAGTAATTGCCGTCCCACGTTTCTTAGTCGATGAGCGTGAACTTATCGCCGGCGGTGAGCAGAACGCCGGGGTCGATCACCAGTTGGAGCATCGAGGTGCCTGCGCCAAAGAAGAAGCCGCCGGCATCGATGCGGCCCGAGTCGGTCGAACCGTTGCCGTCGTCGCCGATGGTGAAGATCAGCGTGGCCAGGTCTTCTGAAGCGATCGCCAGGCACAGTCCGCTGTCGGGCGTACCGCCGCTGTCGCCCAGCGCCGGGGAAGAAACGGTGTCGGATACCGTTTTCAAGAGGGGGAAAAAACGGTGTCGGATACCGTTTTCAAGATCGCGGGGGCATGAGTCCCATTAGATCATTCGGCCCGTCGGGTGCCCCAAAGCATGCCAGCGAAGACCACATTGCGCGGCCAGATCCCCCCAAACGGTATCCGACACCGTTTCTTGCCCCTCCCGGTCCAGTCGGCGGAGTTTCCAAGCGGGGCCGATGCGGGTACTTCATCGTCATGTTGTGACCCCGTCCGGTCGCGGGCAATCATTTGATGCTTTCCAAAACGCGGTCAGGTAGCTTGGCCTCTTCCAGCCAGACGCTCAGGTGGCCGCTCGGGGGCGCGGGATTCCCGCGCTGTTGGGAGCGGCGCAGGAACGACTTGACCGCGACGGTGATCTTGCCGGACTCAAGGTCGGGCAGGAAATCGTTGTAGAAATACCTCCCGCTGATGCCGCCGTTCTTGAACTTCGCGCTTTGTTCCTCGGCAAAGAGTTTGCCGTTGATATACACCGCGAAGCCTTCGCCGGCCCAGGCGTGGTTGCCACCGCCCACGACCAACCGGTAGCGGTGATTCTCTTTAAGTTTGGGGATGTCAAACGTCTGCCGGATCAGAAGAAGGTCATTTTCCCAGTAGGTGTTGGGGGTGACATCACATCCACACTGGGGGTTGTTGCACTTGCCACGGAGTGCTTTCTTCTCACCGTTGTTTTGGCCGAACGGTGCCTGGCCGATCTTCCAGTCGGCTTTTTCGGGATCGAACGCCATGGTGTACCACTCGGCCATGCCCTCGGGCATCTGCACTTGTCGATACTGGATGTGCGACTTGGTGTCGGCCGGCTCGGTGGGCGTGAAGCTGTAGTAGTGCCACAGGCCCTGTTGCATGTCGGGTCCGAACTTCTTCCAGTCGTAGTCATGGATGCCGATGGCGTTGTAGTAATCGATGATGACATCGAGCTGACTGGGCAGCGATGCACCAACCTTATCGGGGGGCTCGCCGGTGACCAGCGGCACGATCGACGCACCGCTTCGGCGGTAGGCGGGCACCGTCGGCGCCGCGTCGATGTACTCGGGCAGCAGCTTGCCCATGACGTAGGGCTTGATCGCCGGGGCCATGGCCTCCATCTCCTCGGGCGTCGGTTCCGCCTCGCCTTGCAACCAGGGTGAGAGGAACTCGTTGGTGTAGAGCATCTGTGCCGCTTGCTCGAGCGTGGGGTCTTTGGGCCAATGCTCGGGCCTCTCGGGGCGCGGGGGGTCCTGCCGCGGCTCGGCTTTTCCGCCCTGCAACTCCACCATCGCCCGGCCAAGCGCATCGCCGACGAGGAAGTAGGTCTCGCCGTTGTGGTTGTAGTGGTAGTCCTGGTTCATCGGAGATTCGCCGGGCTCGCGCCAGAAGTCGCGCGCCTCGATGGTCTTGACGTTGCCTTTGTGCTCGGGGAACACGCCGGCGTCGCCATCGACCGAGAGCTGCGCCTCGGCCACCATCTTGCCGGGGCCGTCAAGATCCCAGCCGCCAAACGCGATCGTCGCGAGCACCCACTTGGCGTCGGGGCAGTTGAACTCCTTGCGCCAGGCCTTGACAAGGTTGGCGAAGTTCTGTGCGTAACGGCTGGCGTGGACGGGGTTCTGATCTTTGTGGCCCTGCCACCAGACGAAGCCGGCGATCTCGTAGCCCTGGTCGGCATATTGCGGGTAGATCTCCGCGAAGTGATCCAGCACATGGTGGATGGATGCGGTGTAGTCGTCGTATTGCTTGCCGGCATACCACGCGCCCTCGGGGTGCGTGCCCGTGCCGGCGGTCTCAGGCGTTTCGCCGTAGCCGGGGTACTTTTTGCCATCCACCTCATAGGCTTTGCTGCCCGGCGGCAGGATGTCCCACCCCAGGCTGCGGTTGCCGATGTCAACCTTCATCAGGATCACCGGCTCGTCGTGATAGGTGGCAATGACATTGCCGAAGCCCACTTCCGGGCCGAAGGTCCCGCCGCGCCACATCGGGCTGAACGGCGCGTCCTTGCCTTGGCCCATGTAGGTGTTGTTCACGTGGGCGTCATCACGGACGATCCATTGGCCGTTCTCGTCGAGCAGATTGGGAAACATGCCCTTTTCTTCGATCATGTAGCGCAACGAGCCGCGCGGCTTCAAATCGACCAGTTCCATCCAGAATGCCGCCTGGCCACCCTTGAGGTAGTGAATGGTGATCGGGTGACGCTTGCCCGATTCCAGCTTGACCCTGGTGAGGGTGGCGGGTTCATCGGAGGTCTTGCGGTACGCCTCTTTGCCGTTGATCGTCACCACGGCGAACTCGCTCTCGCCGAAGCCCGGGTGTACCTCATGCATGCCGGTGATCGGGACTTCGATGAACCCCTTGACCACAACGGTGTGAGGCTTGTCGGCGGAAGGCAGCGTGGCGGTGACATCGCCCAGCGCGATGGGTTGCCCCTGGCCGGTGGGTGTGATTTCAACATCGGCATCGGGATGCCCTTCAACGACCCACGCGGTCGCGCCCGGCTGCTTGCCTTGGGCGTCGGTGTAAACACGCATGGGCAGCAGGCCTGAAGTGCCTACCGGCATCTTCGTGGTTTTCACATGCGGGTCGGGCGAGAGCACGATGCTGGAGTAGTGCAGATGGCCACCCTCCGCGGCGCCCATGCCGAAGCTGTTGGACTGGCCGGAGAAAATGTAGATCTTGACCGGCTTGTCCTTCGCGGGCGCCCTGCCGTCCGGCTTGGGGATCACCGCGGGCACCGGGTTGCCTGCCGAAGCCGGCAGAGCCGAAATACAAATGAGCAGCGCGGTAAGGAACTGAGCTGTTGAGCAGTGGTTACGAATGTTCATGGTCGCTTCCTGTGTGGACACGAAATCGCACCATCGTCAGGCGATGCCGAGTCCTTGTATCAAAGTGTGAGCGTGATGGTTTAATCCTAGCAGGCCACTAAAAAACTCAAAAGGGTCATATCAGATCATCTGAAAATCACTTGTCAAGCCTCGATAGAACACAGTAAACGGTGTTTTGGCAAACAAAATCAGAGTCTATGATGGCAGTCTGCAGTGTCATCGTGGGTTTCTTAGCGACCTGCTAGGGTGATTACTCGTGCGTCAAGACGATCCAAGGCGACTTCCACTCCGGGCCATGCTTGGCGTTGGGGGAAGAAACGGTGTCGGATACCGTTTTAGGGGGGAGTCTCCATCCCGGGTCCCTTTCTGGGTCGGCCCGGTAGTCGGAAGGTCGATACAAGGTGGTAACGGGTGGTCAGCCGATGGGCCCAGCGGTCGTTGCCGAAGGGTTGGCTGCGGCGGGTGGCGGTTTGCAGGGCCTTGAGTTCCGCTTCGCTCATCGGCGTGTTGACTGTGCGCAGCCAATGCTGGGGGCGTCCGCCGGGCACGGGCCAATCACTGAGCACCAGTGGGGGTGTTCGGGGTTCGGGGTTGAGAGGGTTCAGTGACCGCCAGAGGCTCGACCATCGCCAATCCTCGGCCCGTTCAACCCGCGAGGCCCGGGCAGGATTCCGCTCCACGTACCGGCAAACCGTGAGCAGGTGACGGTCCGCCTCGATGGGGAAGGCCTTGAACCGTCCCTGATAGACCGGCCCCTCCCCCACCCGCCGGTGTGCTACCTGCCAGCGCTGCGTGTGTGTGAGCGTGAGCCACTTCATGAAGGGCGAGAGCACCCCATCCTCCTGTGTGTGCAGGACCAGGTGCCAATGGTTGCCCATCACGCAATAAGCCAGCAGTTGAATCCTGGGGGCAAACCGGGCCAACGCCTGCGCCAGCACGTGCTCGAAAGCGGTGAAATCCCCGTCGTGGCGAAAGATCGTCCTTCGCCCCGCGGCACGATTGATGACGTGATACGCCAACCCACCCGCATCGACCCGTGGTATTCGACCCATGGACAGAGTCTAACCGATGGCCAACGCCAAATAAACGGTATCCGACACCGTTTATTCGTACGACACCGTTTATTCGGCGTGTCACAGGATCGATTGGCGTTCATCGCGCCTGGCGACGTACTCAACGCTCGCGCTTGACCGACCCGCGATGGCAGTCGATACTTGTTGCTCCGAAAGGCTTTACCACGGAGTACACATGATGACGCGAGCGATGTGGGTCACGGTGCTTGTTCTGGCGTGCGTGTGTCAGTTCGGTTGCGGGCTGGGTTTTAAGAAGGTCAACACCGAGCCGCCGCTGTTGATCGACCCGATCTTCGCAGGCAAAATCGGGTATCACATCGACTGGGGCTCGAGCCTCGCCCTCCCCGCGCGTCACACCATCCGCCACGCAAAAGTTCTTGGTGACGTGCTCGTCACGATTGAGAACGACAGCACCGTCTCGCTCATCGATCTGGCTGACGGTCGCATGCGCTGGCAGACCAGGATGCCCGAGGTGGCCGGCTCGCTCTTTGCTCCCGAACGCATCGAATCGCTCATCCTCGTCAACAGCGACGCGGAGTTGTTTGAACTCTCCATCAAAGACGGCTCGCTCGTGGATCGGAAATCCCTGCAGTGGCCCGTGTCGGACTCGCCCGTGGTCTCGGGGCCCATGGCCATCTTCGGCGCGGTCAACGGAAGGATCTTCGGCTTCAACACCCGCCTGGGTTTTAGCACCTGGGCTTACGACATGGGCAGCCAGGTCCGCGCCAAGCCCGTGCTTGCGTTCGACCGCGTCTTTGCCGTGGCGATCACAGGTCACTGGGCGCTGATCGACACCAACGGTGAGCTGATCTGGCACGGCAGGGCACACCAGGGCGCTGTCGCTCAGCCCACAAGCGACGTGATGGGCATCCTCGTCCCCAGCACGGACATGACCCTCTACTCGCTCAACCGCCTCTCCGGTCAGGACCGCTGGCTCTACCGCGCACGACAGCCCCTCACCCAGACGCCCGTCTCCATCGATTTGACCGTGCTGCAACCCATGCTAAACCCCGACCGCATCATTGCCATCGACAGCCGAAACGGGAAACAACTCTGGGTCCGTCAGGGCAAGGCTACGCCCATCACCTCCGCCGGCCAGAAAAAAGCGCTCTTCTTCGAGAAAAACGCCCTGGTCGTGGTCGACCTGACCACGGGCAAAGACACCCTCACCGTGCCGGTCTCACCGCTCCAGCAAATCCTCACCGGCCCAGACAACAGCCTGATTCTCATCGACCCCAGGGGGCGGATTGTTCGGCTGGGTCAGGAAAAATAGTCCCCACCAACCACCCGGTGGGCACCGGTCCATCACACAAAAAGCGATCCTATTCCTATGTCCGACCTCGTACGTATCCGCAGGGCCTTGCTCTCCGTCAGCGACAAGACCGACCTGGTCCCCTTCGCAAGAATGCTGGCCACCCACGGCGTGACGCTCATCTCCACCGGCGGCACCGCCAAGGCCCTCCGCGAAGCCGGCCTCGATGTCACCAGCGTCGAGCAAGTCACGAACTTCCCCGAGATGATGGACGGCCGCGTCAAGACGCTCCACCCCAATGTCCACGGCGGGCTGCTTGCGCTGCGTGACAACGACGCACACATCGCCTCCATGCGCGAACACCACATCCAGCCCATCGACCTGGTCTGCGTCAACCTCTACCCCTTCGAGCAGACCATTGCCAAGCCCGAGACCACCGAACCCCACGCCATCGAAAACATCGACATCGGTGGGCCGAGCATGATCCGATCAGCCGCAAAAAACCACGCTTTTGTCGCAGTCGTGACCGACCCACAGCAATACGACCGCGTCAGTCAGGAGATGTCGTCACACGACGGCTGCACCACGCTGACCACACGCAAGGCCCTGGCCTTGGCCGCCTTCACACGCACCGCCTCCTACGACACCGCCATTGCCACGTGGATGAACCAGCGATTTGCCTCCACCGGCGACGCCGCCATGCCCGACCCGCTGCTGCTGCGATTCAACCGTGTCGCCCAGTTACGCTACGGCGAAAACCCGCACCAGGCCGGCGCTTCCTACGCCGACCCGCGATCCAAAGAACCCAATGTCGTCACCGCCAAACAACTCCACGGCAAGGAACTGAGCTTCAACAACCTTTACGACGCCGGCGGCGCATTGGAACTGGTCAAAGAGATTGACGCTGAAACCCTCGCCGCGGCCGCGGTCATCAAGCACGCCAACCCCTGTGGTTTTGCTGTGGCGTCATCGCTCAAAAAGGCCTTCGACAAGGCTTACGCAGGCGACCCGCTCGCGGCGTTCGGGGGGATCCTTGCTGTGAACCGCATCATGGACGAACCGACCGCACAAGCCGTGGTCGAGGGGCAGAAGTTTCTCGAAGTCATCGTGGCACCGGCATACGACGATGCTGCGCTGACGCTCTTGCGTGACCGATGGAAAAACGTCCGCCTGCTCGAGACCGGCCCGCTCCCCCCGCCCTCGAGGCGCGACCCCGGCGAGGTGGACATCAAAAGTGTCGTCGGTGGCCTGCTCGTTCAGGAACGTGACCTTGCGCCCTTTGACACGGATGCCTGGCAGCACGCCGCGGGCCCGTGCCCCGACCCTGAAACACTGCAACAACTCGTCCTGGCGATGACCGCGGTCAAACACCTCAAGTCCAACGCCGTGTGCCTTGTCAACGACAGTGCGCTGGTCGGGGCCGGTGCCGGCCAGATGGACCGTGTGGCCTCGTGCAACATCGCGGTGAGCAAGGCGGGTGATCGTGCCCAAGGCGCAGCCGTCGGTTCGGATGCGTTCTTTCCCTTCCGAGACGGGCCGGACGTGCTCATCAAAGCCGGCGTCAAGGCCATCGCCCACCCCGGCGGTTCTAAACGCGACGAAGACACCATCGCCGCCTGCAACGAAGCCGGCGTCACGCTCGTGCTCACCGGGCGAAGACACTTCCGTCACTGATATCAGCCGTGTTCAACCCAGTATTTCGTTGATTTCTTCACGCATCCCGGCAGCCGCGTCGCGGACGGCCTGTTGCCACGGTTGACCCGGGGATTTCTCGTGAGCGTAAATGACCGATCGGCTGGCGGTGATGATTGCACCGAGTTTGTCATGGTTAAAGCATGCCCGCACGTCGTCCGCACCGGCGCCCTGTGCGCCGTAACCCGGGACGAGAAAGACCGCGTGGGGCATCAGCTCCCTGAGGGTTGCCGCGTCATCGGGTTTGGTCGCCCCGACGACCGCGCCTAACAGACTGTAAGTTGATCGGCCACACGCGGACCGACCGACCTCGTGGACCATCTTGGCCGCAGCATCGCACACGCGCCCGCCGCCGGTGAGTTTCAAGCCCTGGATCGCATCGCCGCCGGGGTTGCTCGTCCGCACGAGCGCAAAGAGCCCCTTGCCCTCCGCGGCCGCGTGTGTCACGAACGGCTCGATCCCATCCGGGCCGAAGTAGGTGTTGATCGTCAAAGCGTCTGCGTGTTCGAGACAGGCCACCGCGTAGTGGGCGGCGCTGATGCCGATGTCGCCCCGCTTGGCGTCGTTGATGACCAGAAGGCCAGCCCGTTGAGCGTAAATCGAAGTCTCTTCGTGCAGTTTGACGCCCCTGTGACCGTATCGCTCGAAACAGGCAGATTGCGGCTTGATGCACACCGCGTGTTCACGCACCGCATCGATCACCTCGCGACAGAACACCTCAATCGCGCGGATCGGGTCGCTCCTGTCGATGCCGCTGGGCAGTTTTTCGATGACGGGATCGAGGCCTACGCAGACCCGCGAGCTTTTTCGTTCACAGGCTTCGATCAAACGGTCGGCAAAATGGGGCATCATAGTTCTCGCGAAGCTCGCGAAGGCCGCGAAAAGAAAAGAGTTTCACGCCAAGACACCAAGGCAGCCAAGTTTAGCAGAGATGCAAAAATAGGATTATGTTCCTTAATCTACCAAGTGTGCCCCTGCGACCCACGCGTGAAACGCTCTTAATTTTTCTTCTTTGCGCCTTCGCGGTCTTCGCGAGAACTTCTGCACTTATAATCCTCCCATGCCACCCCCTCCCACGCAGCAGACACTCTACCTCATCGATGGTCACGCACAGATTTTCCGTGCGTATTACGCCATCCGTGGCGGCATGACCAGCCCCGTCACCGGCGAACCCACGCAAGCGACGTTCGGGTTCGTCGGCATGCTGCTCAAGCTCTACCGCCAGTTCCACCCGCAATACGTCATCGTTGCCCACGACACCCCCGGAAGAACATTCAGGGACGATCTTTTCCCCGAATATAAGGCCAACCGCGGTGCGCCCCCGGAAGATTTGCCGCCCCAGATCGACCGCATCTACGAGATGACCAAACTCTTTGGCATCCCCACGATCGGTGTCGAGGGCTTCGAGGCTGACGACGTGATTGCGACGATCATCCGCAAGATCGTCGACGACCCCAGACACGCCGGCGTACACGTCCGCATCGTCTCCAAGGACAAAGACCTCGAACAACTCCTCTCCGAACGCGTCTCCATGTTCGACATCCACACCGACACACTCATCACCCCCGGAAGTCTGATGGAAGACAAGGGGGTGACGCCCGAACAGGTTGTGGACCTGCTCTGCCTGATGGGCGATACGGCGGACAACATCCCGGGTGCCCCCGGCATCGGGCCCAAGACGGCGGCGGCGCTCATCCAGGAGTTCGGGTCGCTTGACAACCTGTTAGGCCAACTCGACAAGGTCAAGGGCAAGAAGCGTGAGAATCTTGAATCATCGGTCGAACGATTGCGTGCCAACCCCGCGCTCTTCAAGCTGCGCGAGGACGTGCCGATCACGTTTGACCTCGACGATGCTACGGTCGGCGCGGTGCATGGCGATGAGCTGCGTCGGCTATTCCGTGAACTGGGCTTTCGTCGGCACCAGGCCGACCTCGACGCCATTCTTGGCAAGGATGCGCCCGCTGAATCGGGAGAACCCTCGGACAATCCCGCGCCGGCAAAACCCGACGACACGTTTGCGGCTTCACTGTTCGATGCGGGGCCTTTGTCATCCGCTGGAACTCAAACCACGTTACACACCGACGCGCCACGCTCCACCGCAAAGGACTTCCACTACACCGCGGTAACCACTTTGGCTGGTCTTGAAGAACTTGCTCAGGCACTGCGTAAACAGAAGATCATCGCGGTCGACACCGAGACGGTCGGCCTTGGCCACCGGACCCAGCTGTGCGGCCTTTCGTTTTCGTGGCAACAGGGTCAGGGCGTTTACGTCCCCACACGCTCGCCGGATCGTGGCTCACACCCCGACACCGACACGGTCCTCAACATCCTGCGTGGGGTTCTCGAAGACCCTTCCGTGCCCAAGACGGGACACAACATCAAGTACGACATGCTCGTGCTGCGGTACGCCGGCGTTCACTTAAGGGGCGTCGTGTTCGATTCGATGATTGCCAGCTTCCTGACCCAACAGCACGGGCACGGCATGGATGCGCTGGCGATGAGCCTGCTCAATCACGAGACGATCCCGATCACCTCGCTCATCGGCCACGGCGGTCGGGGCCAGCGGCAGCGCACGATGGATACCGTCCCGCTTGCGGACATCACGACATACGCCGCGGAAGACGCGGATATCACGCTCCGCCTCTATCACGCGCTTGGTCCCATGCTCGAAGACCAGGGCATGTCGGCTCTGGCAGAGCGTGTGGAGATGCCGCTGGTCGAGGTGCTCGCCGAGATGGAGTTTGCGGGCATCACGGTTGAGCCGGGCGTCCTGGCGGAACAGAAACAGGAGCTCGGCCAAAGGATCGTCGAGCTGCGTGAGGCGGTCCACAAGGCGGCGGGCTCCGAGTTCAACGTCGATTCGCCCAGGCAACTGGCGGACGTGCTGTTCACGCGCCTCAAAGCCAAGCCGATCAAACGGACCAAGACCGGGCCGTCTACGGACAGCGAGGTGCTCGAACGATTGTCCGAGATGGATGACGCCGACCCGCGTGTGGCCAGGCTCGCTGAGCTTGTGCTCGAATACCGACAACTCACCAAGCTCGTCTCGACGTATCTCGATGCGCTGCGCGACGCGATCCAGCCCGACACGAAGCGAGTCCATGCGTCCTTCCATCAGACCGGCGCCGCAACGGGCAGACTCTCATCGAGCGACCCGAACCTGCAGAACATCCCGATCCGCACGGAAGTCGGCAGACAGATCAGAAGGGCATTCATCGCACCCCCGGGCCATGTCTTGATAAGTGCGGACTATTCGCAGATCGAGCTGCGGATGCTCGCGCACCTGAGCGAAGACAAGGGGCTGATCGACGCCTTTGCACGGGACATGGATATCCACACCGCCGTCGCGTCGCAGGTGTTCGGTGTGAACGAATCCGATGTCACCAAAGACCAGCGGGCGTATGCGAAAGTCGTGAACTTCGGCATCATCTACGGCATCAGTGCGTTCGGGTTGGCCAGAAGGATCGAGACGCTCGACCTCGACGGAGCCAAGAAGCTCATCGCCGACTACAAGATGAAGTACCCCGGCATCGACGCGTTCCTCGATCGCTGCGTCGATCAGGCCACCCGGCAGGGCCACGTCACGACGATCCTCGGGCGCCGGCGAAACATCGCGCAGGTGAAGATGGCCAACCCCCAGGTGCAGCAGCTCGGCCAGCGTCTTGCGATCAACACCGTCGTCCAGGGCAGCGCCGCCGACCTCATCAAGCTGGCGATGGTCAACCTGCACCGGCGCATCGAGCGCGAGTCGCTGCCGTTGAAGATGCTGCTGCAGATCCACGACGAACTCGTGCTCGAGTGCCCGGGGTCGGACGCCGACGCCATGAAAGCGGTGGTGATCGAGGAGATGACGGGGGCGATGAAACTCAAGGTGCCGCTGAGGGTCGAGGCGGCGGCGGGGTCGAGCTGGTACGACGCAAAATGAGGGATGCTGAAGAATTAACCACCGAGACACCGAGGGCACCGAGAGAAGGCAGAGAAGATTTATCCGCAGATTACGCAGATGACGCAGATTAAAACCAATGCATATTGCCTTGTATTTCTGATTCAATCTGCGGAATCTGCGGAATCTGCGGAAAGATTTTTCTTCTCGGTGCTCTCGGTGTCTCGGTGGTTCATCGCTTACGAGAACATTTTCAACTGGTAACGTTCAAGCCCGAGTTTGTTGACGGGTTTTTCGGCGTTGAGTCGGTACTCGCCTGAGAAGCAGGCGGTGCAGTAGTGTTCGCGTGGTCGGTTGACGCAGCCGAGCATGCCGTCGTGGGAGAGGAAGTGGAGGCTGTCCACGCCGAGGAACTCGCGGATCTGTTCGACGGTGCGGTTGCTGGCAATGAGCTTGGAGGGGTCGGGGAAGTCGATGCCGAAGTAGCAGGCGTGGCGGATGGGCGGGCAGGAGATGCGGAGGTGGATTTCCTTGGCCCCGGCGCGGCGGAGTTGGTTCATCTTGCCGCGCGTCGTGGTGCCGCGGACGATCGAGTCGTCGACGACGACGATGCGTTTATCCTCGACGACCTCACGGATGACGTTGAGCTTGAGTTGGACGGCGTTGTCACGCTGGGACTGGCTTGGCTGGATGAAGGTGCGACCGACATAGCGGTTGGGGACGATGCCCTCACGGAAGGCAATGCCGGAGCGACGGGCAAATCCCAGCGCGGCGCTGCGACCGGAGTCGGGCATGGGGATGACGCAGTCGGCGTCGACGGGGGATTCTTGTGCCAGACGTTCGCCGAGGCGTTCACGGACGAGTTGGACGCGGTCGCCGAAGACCATCGAGGAGGGGTTGGCAAAGTAGATGTGCTCGAAGATGCAGTGGGCGGCCTTCTGGGCCTCGGCGTAACGGCGCTTGGTGATGCCCGCGTCGCTGAGCGTGACGATCTCGCCGGGCTGGACCTCTTCGACGAAGGTGGCACCGATGGCGTCGAAGGCGACGGTCTCACTGGCGACACAGGCGTGGCCGTCCTGCGTTCTGCCGATGACCAGCGGGCGCCAGCCCCACGGATCGCGGACGGCTTCGATGCGGTCCTTGAAAAGGAAGAGCAGGCTGTAGGCGCCCTGGAGGTGTTCGAGGCATTCCACGAGCGGGTCGTGTTTGGTCAGGTGGTGACAGGCGAGGATGTGGATGATGACTTCGGTGTCGGTGGTGGTGGTGAAAATGTGGCCGCGGCGTTCGTAGGTGTCACGGAGCAGTTCAGCGTTGATGAGGTTGCCGTTGTGTGCGACGGCGACCTGTCCCCCGATGTATTGCTTGAGCAGGGGCTGTGCGTTGCCGGCGTGGGACGAGCCTGTGGTGGAGTAACGGTTGTGCCCGATGCCGGCGCTGCCCTGAAGATTCTTGAGTGTGTGTTCGTCAAAGACCTCGGGGACCAGGCCCATACCGACGTAGTTTTGCAGAGTCTGCCCGTCGGTGACGGCGATGCCCGCGGATTCCTGGCCGCGGTGCTGCTGGGCGTACATGGCGGTGTAGATCAGTTGCGCCGCGTCGGGTGCGCCCCAGACCCCGAAGACGCCACACTTTTCTTTTTTCTCGTATTCGGTGGGCGGCGCAGAGGTCGGCTCTTCAAAAGTGTGGACAGACTCCGCTCCCCCGGTTTTGCAGGAACAGGTGAGGATCACCGGCTTATCGGTGGGCATGGCGGTGTGGGGTTGGGTTTGCGGTGGCGGTGAGTCGGTCACATCCGTGCGATGCCTTATATCATAGCGTAATCTGAACCGCCAAGACGCCAAGTGCGCCAAGCATGAGCCAAGAAGACAAGATTGAACCGCCCGGCTTGACGGGCTTGACGGTTAGTCAGATTGTCCGGTTGCTTACGTTACGCCGCGTCCTGCACGGTGAGTTGGCCGTGCGAGGCCTGCTCGGAGAAGTGCAGTTCGAGATAGCGTGCGACGTAGTCGATCAGGCTCAGGCACTCGGGGATGTCGGGGTTGGACGTGGCGCCCATCGGCTCGAACCGCATGCCCTTGAATCGCCTGGCGGCTTCGTCGAGAGTCAGGCCGTATTGCAGCGCGAGGCTGAACGCACGGCAGAACCCCTGCACGAGGCCGGAGAGCGTCGAACCTTCCTTGGCCATCTTGATGAAGATCTCGCCGGGTTGCCCGTTCTCGAACAGGCCAACGGTCAGGTAGCCCTCGTGACCCATGATCTGAAACTTGTGCGTGACGGACTGTCGGGTGGACGGCAGCGACAGGCGTTGAGCGACCATAATTAGCACCGCGGGTGTAAGAGTGGTCAAGACGGGAACAACCCAAGCGACCGTGTTACTATCGGAACGAGCGTGAAAATTTCTCCACAAAGCGTCCGGCTGATCCGCCAACGGTTGCTGTCGTGGTATGACCGCCACCGCCGCGACCTGCCGTGGCGCAAGGATCACACGGGGGTGTACGGCGTTCTGGTCAGCGAGATGATGCTCCAGCAGACGCAGGTGGCCACGGTCATCGCGTATTACCAACGTTTCATCGGGCGCTTCCCCACGGTGGGGTCGCTTGCGGAGGCGGATGAACGGGAGGTGCTCAAGCTCTGGCAGGGGTTGGGTTATTACCGACGGGCGCGCCACCTGCACGCGGCGGCTAAAACGGTGGTCGAGAAACACGGCGGTCGGTTCCCTGAAACGGTTGACGGGCTGCGTCACCTTCCGGGGGTCGGGCGGTATACCGCTGGGGCGGTGGCGTCCATTTCAATGGGGATACGGACGCCGGTGGTTGACGGGAACGTAGCGCGTGTTCTGGCCAGGGTCTTTGCCATTGACGATCTGGTCGGTGACAAGCGCACGATAGAAAAAATCTGGTCGCTCGCCGGTGAACTGGTGGATGCGAAGAGGCCGGGGGATTTCAATCAGGCACTGATGGAACTGGGCGCTTTGGTGTGCCTGCCCAAACCGCGCGAGCCGGCGTGCGGGGCGTGCCCATTGCACAAAGTCTGCCGGGCAAGGCTGGAGGGGAAGGTTGATCGATTGCCCAACACGGCCGGGCGGGTCAAGCCGCGCGGGGTGACCCATCACGTTGCAGCCATACGCGGCAAGGCTGGGCGTTATCTTTTTGTGCAGCGACCGGACAAGGGGCTGTGGTCGAAGATGTGGCAGATGCCCACGCACGAGGGGGAGACGGATGACGCGTCCATGACAAGTTGGTTGAAAGAACACCTCGGCTTGCGGGTGTGCGGCTTGGTCCCTGTGATGTCGTTCGCACACCAGACCACGCATCGGACGATCCGATTCGAGGTCCACGCCGTCACGGTGGACAGCGGGAAATTGCGACGCGGCGCGGGCATCTGGCGCAGGCTCGGCGACCTTGACGACCTCCCACTGCCCAACCCGCAGCGGCGGATCATCGAGCGACTGTGTGTAGACAACACGGAATAAAAAAACGGAGGGAAGCGGCCCCTCCGTCTTGAGTAGGTCAAAGTTGGGTTGGGGCTACTCGAAGTAGTGCTGCAGGTATGCCGTGATGCGGCGCGGTCCGAGGATGCCGACGACCTTGTCGTCCACGTCGAGCACGGGGATGTGCCTGAAGCCGGCGGTAGCCATGATGTTGAGCGCATCGGCCGGCGTGTCGGTCTCGTAGACCGCCATGGGGTCCTGAGTCATGACCTGGCCGATCGGCTTTTGCGAGGCGATGTCGAAGTCCTGCGTGACCTTGTTGAGCACGTCGCGCTCGGAAAAAATACCCAGCAGCTTGTCGCCCTCGGTCACGAGCAGGCAGGCCACGTCGATCTCGACCATGAGCTTGATCGCATCGCAGACCTTCATGTCCGGCGAAACGGTCCGGAACGGAGTGGTCTTGAGATCGAGGATGCTGTCTTCACAGAGCGACTTTTCCATGTCGTCCGCGTAGATCGGCGGGTCGTAGTTGCTCAGCGGGTCCTGGAAATCACCGGGCGGGGCGTCGCGTCGTTTGCGTTTCATGTTTATGCACCCTCCCTCTGGTCCATGAAGAGCTTGCTCTTGAGTTCACGGGTCTTCACCTGGCGGGGAAAGTGCTCAGCGATGTATTCGATCAGGCCCTTCTGTCCCGTCAGACCGATGACCTTGCCCGCGTCGTCCACCACCGGCACAAAACGCAGCATCTTGGTCCGCATGCGCGCGAGCAGACGGGCGATCGTGTCGCTCTCTTTCATGCTGTTGGATTCCTGGTACATGAAGCCCTTGACCGGCTCGTCGAGGCTGTGCGAGTGGTCCACGAGAAACTTCATGAGCAACCGCTCGGTGAACTTGCCGACGGGCTTGCCCTCAGAGTCCACCACCACCACACACCCCAGCTTGTGCCTGCGCATCTGGTCCGCACACTCCCGGACCGTGGCCTCAGGACCGAGCGTGATCGCCTCACGGATACTCAGTTCCGAGATCGGCTGCAAGATGATGTCCTGTCGCAGACCCATGGGGACTCCTTGCCCGGAGGCTTGAGATACACCGATGATAGCGTAAGTCCGACGGCATTTCATCCAAGATACGATGGTTGTCCAGGCCCACTTCGGTTAGACTGTTTGGGGAGGCTTCACGGAGGAAGCTTGACCACTCTTGCTCGTGCGCCAAACCGCGACACGGAGGTCACCCATGAACGCATCTTACAAACTCGCGCTGGGGGTGACCGTGGCGGTGCTGGGCGTCGCTGTGGTCTATCACCTGCGAAACACAAATCACCCCGACAAACCCCCCATTACCGACGCGCCCGGCCCAAACAGCCACGACGTGGTCACCACCACCACAAACTCCAACTCAACATCAAACAACACACGCACTCTCAACAATATCACCCCCACTCCTCGTCACGATAACACCAACCCACCTACCCAAACCCAATCCCCCCCCACCATCACCCTCGGCACCCCCGCCCCCGGAAGTGGAAGCCCCGGAAGTGGAAGCCCCGGAAGTGAGAACACCGGAAGCGGGAACCCCGGAAGTGCCGGCCCCGGAAATGTCAGCCCTGCAAGTACCGGCCTTGCAGCACAAGCGCCCGGGAACAACGCCACCCAAGCCACGCCATCCAACACCACGGTTTCCAACACAGCAGCGCCCCCCACGACCGCCTCCACTTACACCATTCAACAGGGCGATACCCTCACTTCCATCGCGCTCAAACGCTACGGCTCCGAACGTTACATGGTCGACATCGCCCAGGCCAACCCGCTTGTCGACCCCACGCGACTTAAGATCGGGCAGGTCATCAAGCTCCCGACCATCCAGCCCCAGGCCAGCGAAAACACGCCACCCACCAGTGATGACCAGGTCGTGATCTACTCCGTCCGCTCCGGCGACACACTCTCGACCATTGCCAAACAGTACTACGGCAACACGGCCGAGTGGAGCCGAATCTACCAGGCCAACCGGAGCCAGATCGGGTCCAACCCCGACCGACTCTCCGCGGGGATGAAACTCGTCATCCCGCCGGCGGAATGATGAACCTTTCCCCGTTGAGCATTGTCGCTTGCGGCCGGTGGCCTACACCCCCGCGGTATCCCACATCTTGATCCCCGATGCCATCGCGCCCGTGGGATCGCTCAGCCCACGCAGGTCCAGCACCACCGGTCCGACACACGACTTGCCGGCGATGTCCAGCGCGATGCGGTAGCCCGTGACATCCAACTCGCCCCGGCCGATCGGCGTCCGGTTGCCCGCCGCGTAATCCGACAACCGTGCCACCGTCACGCGATTGCCGTGCTTGTGCAACACTTGATTAGCATCCAGGCCTGCGGCGATCAGCGCAGCCGGGTCGATCCCCATCCCGATACCCCGCAGGTCCACCCCGGCCAACCACGAAACGAGCGGATCGACGTGGCGTTCGTCGTGGACCGCCAGCTTCACGCCCAGGCCGTCCGCCGACTCCACGACAAACTTCAGGGAACCGACCTCCATCTCGCTCACGGGCAGGGCCAGGGATAACGGCACACGCCCAAGGTCCACACACAGTTCCATGGCACCCACCAGCGCCGCCATCGCCCTGTCCAGGTGCGCCGCCTCCACAAAGTGCCGCTGCGGGATGAACAGGTCCACGCCGGTCAGACGGACACCCGACCGCGTGAACAGAGCCGCAAGGTCCTGCCTTGCACGTTTGGAAAGCTCTCGCGGTCGAACCCCCGGGAGGGTGGCGTCGAGTTGAAGACATCGCATGCCCGCATCGACAACCGCTGCGACCGCGCCACGCACGGTCCCGTCGGTCGCACGGACTAGCGGTTCAAGCGTCACGGACAACGCATCTTGGGTTAACGGGTCGATCAGGCTCATGGCAAGTGTATGTCCCGGATTGGGAGGCACGCCGTACGAACGACGGGAGGATGCGTGTCAGGGGTGGGTGGCCTTGGTTACGGCCATCGTCACCTTTCTGACGACCACTTCGAAAGGCGCATCGACCTTGGCACCGGCGGCCCTGGCGTGCCCCCCGCCGCCGAATTGCTGCGCCAGTTCCGCCACGTTGATCGCATCCGGCCCGGGCTTGGAACGGAAGCTCAGTCGCACCGCGCCGGGCACCTTGTCTTCGCTGCGTCTGCCGGGGCTCAGAGCGCTTCCCCCTTCCGGGGGCGGGGGTGGGGGCGGTTGGGTGACGAGGATGACCGTCTGCACGGTGGCCACCGACTGCGGTACATCCACGAAACGCTCGGTCTCTTCGAGCAGCGCCCCCGTGTCGGCGAAGTCCGAAGCCCGCAAAGTCATCAACGCCACGCGACCGTCGCACAGGAGTTTGAGGCTGTCGAGCGCTCTAATCAACAGCGACAACTTCTCCGGTCGCTCCGTCTGTTCGAGTTGGCGGTAAAGCTCGGAGTGGTCCACGCCCATCTTGAGCAGGTCCGCGGCCCACTGGTGCGTGCTCGGCTGCGTGTTGGAAAAACGGAACCACCCCGTATCGGCCGCGATGCCCACAAAGAGCGCGTCGCGCACCGTGTCGTCGAACAGACGGGCACGTTCGCCGTCGCACCAATGGTCAACGATGCCCGCCACGATCTCGCAACAGGCCGCGGCCTTGCCGTCGATGTAGCGGTGCTCCGCCGGGATGTCGCCGGAGAGGTGGTGGTCGACGATCACCGTGTGATGGATGCGTGACTCGACATACCGCTTGATCGGCGAGACCTGCCCGTAGGCGCCGGTGTCGAGGATCACCAGCAGGCCGTGGTCGTTGAGGCGGGTCGGGTCACCGTAAACCTCGACCAGGTCGTACCCCTTGAGGGTGGACAGGCCCATGGGCACGGGCGGCATGACCACGCAGCGCACGCTCTTGCCCAGTTGCACCAGCGCCCGCCCCATCGCGATCACCGAACCCAGCGCGTCGGCGTCGGGCTTGGCGTGCGTCGTGAGCGTCAGTTCGTCCGCCGACCGGATCAAACCCGCAACGCCCGCAAGGTCCGTGTTGGAGGTGTATTCAACCATGCCCGCTCCAGCCCCTTCTAATCAACTGTCGGCAACCACACGATATCACAACCGGGCCCAGTGCGACCCGGACTCTCTTGCTGCCCGCGCCACGTCCCGGGCCAGTTGGGATTTGAGTGTATCGACGCTGGGGAAGGGTTGCTGGTCACGGAGGTATCGCGTGAATCGCAGTGTCACCCTCTGACCGTAGAGCTCGCCCCGGTAGCCGACGAGGTGCGCCTCGATGGCCGACACCACCCCGCCGAACGTCGGTTTTGAGCCGATGCTGATCGCGGCGGCCAGTGGATCGACCGACCCCTCGATCACCGCAAGGCCCGCGTAGACCCCGTTGGTAGGAACAAGCGTCCGGTCGGCGTCTTCCAGTTGAAGGTTCACCGTGGGGAACCCGATGGTCCTGCCACGACGCTCGCCTGTCACCACCTTGCCCTCGATCTCGAACGGCCTGCCCAGACACTTCTGTGCATCGGCCACACGGCCGTGCGTCACGAGGTATCGAACCAGCGAACTGCTCACCGTCACCCTCAGCAGGTCGTGGAGTGAAACCTCGCATCGATCCACCACGTGAACTTCAAAACCATTCTTCCCACCCATCTGCCTGAGCAACGCCGCGTCCCCCACACGACCCTTGCCGAATCGAAAGTCAGGCCCTTCCACGATCGCCCGCGGCGCGTAACGTGCGATCAAATCGGCAACAAATTCGTGAGCCGACGTGCTGAGAAATTCGGGCGTGGTCTTGACCGCGGTCACATCGTCAGCCCCCGCTTCACGCAGGTATCGAACCCGCTGTGCGATCGTGGTGATACGCAAGGGTTCGAGGCTCGGCCGAAGAAAACGGTACGGGTGCGGGTCGAAGGTCATGACACGCACGGGCCACGGGCCGGTTTCGGCCAGCTCGTGCGCACGGTGCAGGATCGAGCGGTGCCCGAGGTGGACGCCGTCGAAGTTGCCAATCGCCAGCACGCAGGGTTCGACCATCGCTCAAGCATAACGCCCTGTCGTGACGCTCGCATAGCCCTGTTTTGCCATCACCCACATGCCCGCCTAACATCTCTGACACCCCAAAGAGTACGACCATGAACAAAACCACCCCCGGAAGTGCCCTGGTCAGCACGCCCTCGAGCGCCATGCCCGACGTGCAGGCTTCCATAGACACCCGCAACCAGGCCATCGACAAGGTCGGCGTCAAGAACATCACCTACCCCATCACGCTCCAGTGCCCCGCGACCGGCGGCGTCCAGCACACCGTCGCGCAGGTCAACATGTACGTCGGCCTGCCCCATTATCAAAAAGGCACGCACATGTCCCGCTTCCTCGAGGTGCTCAACAAGCACCACACCGAGCTGCGGTCGAACATGATTATGGAGGTCTGCCACGACATGCGCGAGCGCCTCGAAGCCGAGGACGCCCACCTCGAACTGACCTTCCCCTACTTCATCCACAAGAAGGCCCCCGTCACCGGTTCGCCCGGGATGCTCGACATCGTCGTCACGTTCGAGGCGTCCGCCTCTGCCAAACCCAAGAGCAACGATTTTGTGATGAGCATCAAGGTCCCCGCGACGAGCCTCTGCCCCTGCTCCAAAGAGATCTCCGCCTACGGCGCGCACAACCAGCGCTGCGAGATGGAGGTCAAGGTCCGCTTTGCCCCCGGCAAGTTCATGTGGATCGAAGACCTCTTTGCCGTGGTCGAAAGGTGCGCCAGCACGCAGGTCTTTGCCGTGCTCAAACGCCCGGACGAGAAGTGGGTCACGGAAGCCGCCTACGACAACCCCAAGTTCGTCGAGGACATCGTCCGCGACCTGGCCAGCGCCCTCGACGCCGAGGACCGCATCGTGTGGTACCAGGTCATGAGCGAAAACTTCGAGTCGATCCACAACCACAACGCCTACGCGTTCATCGAAAAAGACAAGCGTAATACCAAGACCACGCGCTAGCCCCCCGGCTTGGGCACTTCAGTGCCCATGCCACATCGCACGTCACACACGCCCCCATTCCCAGCCCATGACGCTCGAACTCTTCGGCCACATCGAGTGCAGCCTGTGCGACAGGCTCGAGTCGATGATCCGCCGATACCACCCGACCGTTCACATCATCAAACGCGACATCCGTGACAACCCCGAGTGGCTGACGCTCTACCGCGAACGCATCCCCGTGGTAACCCACAACGGCCGAATCATCCTCGAAGGCAGGCCGAGCGAGGATGAAGTCAGCAAAGCGATGATCTCGCTTGGGGGATAAGTATCCAAAGCTTGCCCCAGCTTGATGCGTCGCTATGCTGGCGCACGCCGTTCCTCAATCGGGTGATCCGTGTCCTCCGACCTGACCAATGCCGAGAAAATCCGCAGGCTCAAGTGGGGCCTGTGTGGTGACGTGGCCAACGTCATCTACTGTTCGTTCACCTTCGGCATGCCGGTCTTTTTGCTCTACCTCGACAAGCTCGGGCTGGATAAATCCCAGATCGGCACGCTGCTTTCGCTCATCGCATTTGCGGGGCTGACCGCGCCGATCCTCGGCCCGCTTGTCGCACGCATCGGTGTGAAACGGATGTTCATGTTCTCGATGGGGACGAGGGCTTTGGTCTTTGCGGTCTTCCTGCTGGCACCGTGGCTGGCGGCGAACTACGGTCTCGATTCAGCGTACCTGCTGGCCATCGGGATCATGGTGGTCTTTGCGCTGTTGCGATCGACCGCCGAGAACGCCGGCACGCTATGGAACATGGAGTTCGTCCCTGTCACTATCCGCGGGCGCTACACCTCGCTGCAGGTTCTTGTCGCGCTGTCGTGTGGTGCGGTCACGGTCTTTATCGTCAGCCGTGTGCTTGGTCAGAACCCGCCGATCGAGCGGTTCATGATCCTGCAAGGGGCGTCCGTGATGTTTGCACTGTTGACGATGGTGTTCTACAGCCGAATCCTCGGTGGCGGGCCGATGTTCGTGCCCCCTTCGAGCAGCGGCAACGGCGGCGACAGCATCTTCTCACCCCTGCGTGACGGGCAGTTCAGGCGCCTGCTCCTGGGCAGCGCGATCTTCAACCTCGGCTGGGGCGTCATGGCGGCGTTCCTGCCCCTTTTCATGAAAGAGCAGGTCGGCCTGAGAACGGACCAGGTCGTGCTCCTCGATGGTTGCGCGATGGTGGCGGGATTGATGAGCAGCTTCTTCTGGGGCTGGGCAGCCGACCGTTACGGGGGCAGGCCGGTCATGTTGTTCAATCTGTGCCTGATGACGCTCTACCCCGTGAGCCTGCTCTTCGTGCCCAGGCAGACCTCGGTGAGTTTTCACATCGTGGCGGGCCTGGCGTTTCTGGTCGGGCTTGTCGGGCCGGGCTGGGGCATCGGTTACACGCGGTACCTGTTCATCAACCTGATCCCACAGGACAAACGGACCCGCTACATCACGCTGCACTCGGCGTGGGTTGGACTGGTGGCAGGCACCTGCCCGATCATCGCCGGTGAAGTGCTCGACCGGACACGCCACCTCAACGGCAGTTTCGGTTACTTCCACCTAGACCCCTACACGCCGCTATTGGTCGTCGGGCCGACGATGGCACTGATCGCGGTGGGCGTGCTCTCGGGGCTGCACGCCGGGGGCGGGATGCCGGTGCGACGCTTTGCGGCGATGTTCGTGCAGGGCGATCCCTTTGCCGCGCTGCGTGCGCTTGTCGCGTTCCAGTTTGCCGGGTTCGAGCACCAGCGCATCGGCACCATCGAGCGTCTCGGTCAGACGCAAAGCCCGCTGAGCATCGACGAACTCGTCGCGTCACTCAACGACCCCTCTTTCAACGTGCGGTACGAAGCGGTGGTCTCCATCGCACGGATGCGTCAGGACGACCGCCTCACAACAGCGATGGTCAGCGTGCTGCGCGAGGGAGACGTGGACCTGCGCGTCGCGGCGGCGTGGGCGCTGGGCCGCATGGGCGATGCGCAGGCGTTACCCGCGCTACGTGAGGCGCTGGCTTCGCCCTACTCGATCCTGCGTGCGCGGTCGGCCAGGGCGCTGGGGATGCTCGGCGACCGGGGGTGCGTGAATGAGCTTGTGGGCCTGTTCAATGCCGAGACCGACCCCGGTGTGCGCGTGGCCTACGCCGCGGCGCTGGCGGCGCTGGACCACACGCCCCTGTGTGCGCCGATGTTGAATTTCCTCGCAAGCGAACAGGACACGAACATCCGCAGGGAACTGTCGCTGGCGATTGCCACGCTCATGGGCAAGAACGCGCAGGCCCTGCGCCTGTGGCGACGGATGGAAGCCCAGCCCGGCGACACCCTCGCCGGCGTCATGCTCAGTGTGAAACGCCATGTCACGCAACCCGACGTGTCAAACCTGCCGAGCCATGACACTGAACTCCTCCTGAACAAAGCCGTCAAAGCACTGGGCCACGACGACCTGCAACACGGCACCGAACACCTTATCGAACTGGTCCTGGGCTTGAAACTCCACGCCTTCACCGACACCGCGCAGACCGTCATCACCCGCAGTACGGAGCAACTCCGCGCCGCCGGTCACGAACGCATGGAGTACCTGCTCCTGCTCGTCCACGCGCTGCACGTCGGCGTCAAACCCACGCAGGGGTAGATGTTGGCCATACCGTGGTGGGTTACAATCGGGACATGCCTGAAACGGATGAACCCTCCAACATCAACCGCGAACGCAAACGACTCACAGGCGTCACCGCGCGCAAGGGACACGCCGGCGTCGCGGGGGGGACGGTGGCGATGGTGGCCTCGTTGTTTTTTGTTGGGATGGGCGTCTTTATCACGCTCATCGGCCTGGGCGTCGTCCACGTGAAACCCTCGAGCATCCACGCGCCGATGTGGGTCATCAGTCTGGTCGGGTTGATCTTCTTCATGGCGGGCGCGGGGGTGTTTACCGGTGGCCTCAAGGCCCTGCGCACAGCCGGGAAACTCAAGCAACGCGCCGCCCTCCACCCCAACGAGCCGTGGATGGCCGACCATCTTTGGGATCCAGAGGGCACCACGTCCAACGCCGGCCGGGAGGTCTTTAGCGCGCTGCTCGTCACGCTCTTCATTGCGGTCTTTCTCACGCCGTTCAACTATATCTTTGTGCTCGGCGACGCCCCGTTCTTTGCCAAAGCCATCATCGGGTTTTTCGATCTATTCCTCGTGGGGATGGTCGGCATGACGGTCTACCGATTCATGCGTTGGCAGAAATACGGCCAGACGCGCCTGGTCTTCACGGGCTTTCCTTTCTTTCTCGGTCAGACGCTCGACGTGAACTTCATCTCCCCGCGAGGCATCGGGTCCTACACGAAACTTAAGTTCGAGCTGCGCTGCATCGAAGTCGAAAAACAAGTTTCGGGTTCGGGCAAGAACCGTTCGACAAGCTATATCCCCTACCGCATCTACCAGGACCTCTACGAGATCGACCAGCCCGGGGAGCTTGGCCCGACCGCGAATCCCGTGGCCCCCGCGAGCGACGTGACGCAGGGCGTGCCGATCACCTTCCTGCTCCCCTCGGACGGGCGAGCGACCAACCTCTCCGTCGATGAACCGACCTACTGGGAACTGCTCATCCACGCCGACACCCCGGGCGTCGACTTCGAGGCAACGTACCTCTTGCCGGTTTACAAGCCGGTGTAGCCGCCGATGTACGCAGATAAACGCTGATAGAGCCATATAAAAAAGATATGTTTCTTGTATCGATCAATGATTTCATCTGCGTTTATCCGCGTTCATCTGCGGCTATACATTTGCATTGCCACGCGGGATCGGGGATAACACTCGCCCCGAACTTTCACCCGATGGAGCCACACCATGCAGATGGAAACCACACTCATCATCCTCAAGCCCGACGCGGTGCAGCGTGGGCTGATGGGCAAAGTCATCACGCGCTTCGAGGACAAGGGCCTGCGGATCGCCGGTGCCAAGCTCATGATGGTCCCTCGCGATTTGGCTGAACGTCACTACGGTGAGCACAAGGGCAAGCCGTTCTTCGATGGGCTGATCAAGTTCGTGACCAGTTCACCCGTGCTCGTGCTGGCAATCGAGGGCGACGAGGCGATCACGGTCTGCCGAAAGCTCATCGGCGCGACCAACGGCAAGAAGGCCGAGGCGGGCACGATCCGCGGCGACCTGGGCCTCTCCGGCGGCATGAATCTCGTGCATGGCTCGGACGGCCCCGAATCCGCCCAGCGCGAACTGGCGCTGTGGTTCAAGGAATCGGAGCTGGTCAGGTACCAGAAGAGCGTCGAGGCGTGGGTTTACGAGGCTTGATGGTCCAGAACCACACAGCCTAATCAAATGTCAGAGCACGTCGCGTGCCCGTGGGAACGAACCGAGGACGGTGAGCTGCAGGCAGTGTTTCGAGGTGGCCTCGATGGCTTTTTGCACCGCGGCGTCTTTGTGGTGGCCCATGAAGTCGATGAAGAAGTAATACTCCCAGTTGACGCGCTTGCTGGGGCGTTTGTCGATGTGGGTGAGGTTCAAGCCGTGGTCTCGCAGCACGTCGAGGACCTCGGCCAGGGCGCCGGCCTTGTGGGCGGTGGTGAACATGATGGCGGTCTTGTCGTCGCCGGTCGGCGCGGGGGTCTGCTTGCCGATGACGAAGAATCGCGTCGTGTTCTGCGGGTCGTCTTCGATGTTGGCAAAGAGCGTGTGCAGGCCGTAGATCTCGGCGGCAAGCGTGGAACCGATGGCGGCGGCGCCTGTCGAGGCCTCTTTGGAAGCCATCTCGGCGGCCTTGGAGCTCGACGCGACGGGCACGCGCTGGGCTTCGCGCAGTTGCATGCTCAACCACCGCCGACACTGCGCGAACACCTCCGGTTTGGAATAAATCTTCGTGATCTTTTCCGGGGGGCAGTTGGCCAGGACGTTGTGGTGGATCGTGATGAGCACCTCGGCGCAGACCTGGCACTGGGAAGCGAGGAACGAATCAAGCGTCTCACCGATGCCGCCGATCGCGGAGTTTTCGATGGGGACCAGGCCCAGGTCGGTGTGACCCCTGCCGACCTCGTCGAACACCGCGGCGATGTCTTCGAGCGCGTCGTACTCGACACTGGCACCGAACTTTCTCCGGGCTGCGAGGTGGCTGAAGCTGCCGGGCGGTCCGAGATACCCGATGCGGAGCGGCCGTTCGAGCGCGAACGATCCGGACATGAGTTCACGCCAGATCGCTTCGAGGCAGGGATCGGGCAGTGGCCCCTTGTTGTAGGACCGGACCTGCTGGAGGACTTTCTGCTCGCGGTCGGGGGCGTAGATTGGCGAGCCGTTGCTGCGGAGCTTGACCTTGCCAATCTCGACGACGACCTTGGCGCGTTCGTTGAGCAGGTCGACGATCTGTTTGTCGAGCTGGTCGATCTTGAGTCGGAGCGGGTCGAGGGCCGCGTCGTTAGGGTTTGTCGGAATGGGGTCTGTCATGAGGGGGCCATTGTAACGCCCGGCGGGTGGGATGGGCGATAGTATTCCAGACAGGCTGACTTGATCGCAAGCAACCCGGGCCACGGGGGTAGTGGATATGGAACACACGGATATTTTTTCAACGATGGACACCGCGTCGCAATGGTCGCCGATTGCCTTTGGATTGCTCGTAGTGGGCGGCGTGCTGCTCGTGCTGTTTGGCCGAAAAATTTCCAAGCCGGTCGTCGGGCTTTCAGGCTTGGTGTTCGGCGGGCTGATGGGGCTGGCGATCTCGGACCTTTTGGGGCTGGGGCAGTTGTTGTTTGTGGTTGTGCTGGCGGCGTCGGTGGTTTCGTGCGTGGTGGCGATGCTGCTGTTTCGCATCTGGATGAGCCTGAGTTGCACGCTGGTGCTTGCGCTGGCAGCCCCGGCATTGGTGCTGGCGTGGACAGGCACACCCCCGCCAGAAGACCCTCGGCTCGACCTCTCGCAACCGCCGCCCACGCAATCCAAAGAGCTGTGGCAGGCGGTCCGTGCGTTTGTGGATGACCAGAAGCTGGCCACCGAGTCGTGGTGGAACGACCTGCCCGGCGGGCTTAAGCGCACGGTGGTGGTGGCCACGGGTGTCGCGGCTGTGGGTGGGTTGCTGGTGGGATTGCTCATGCCGATGACGGGGTCGGCGCTGATATCGTCGCTGCTTGGGGCGTGGATGATCCTCTGGGGTTTGCCGGGTCTGACCAGGTCGCTGCTCCCCTCCGCTTCGGGCTATCTCCCAAGCACGCCGAGGCAATCCGTCATTGCGCTGGGTCTGATAACCCTGTCGGGGATCGTCATTCAATGGACACTTTGGCGGCGGCGGACCGATAGCGATTAGTGCCTCCCCCACGTGTGTTGCCTCGCTCGAACCGTGTTAACAAACACGACGCACGGGCACGACACGGGGCGGACACGAATCGCTCACCGACAGGAGACCCGCCATGATCCCGTTCCCTTTGCTGCTCGCACAAGCCTCCGAGAACTCGGCCGACCGCACGCTCTTTGAGCCGGTGCTCTCCATCTTCACCAAGCCCGACACGCTTGCGCACCCGCGCGAACTGCTCGATGCCCTGCAGACCATGGGCGTTGTCTGGGCGACGATCTTCTTCATTGCCGGCCTCGTCTGCCTGCTCAACGGTTACAAGTTTTACAAGCCCGTCGTGGTGACGCTGGCGCTGCTCATTGGCATCTTCGCCGGCTACGCGCTTTCATCCAGGATGCAGGCCCCCGCTTACATCGTCTCGGCCTGCCTTGGGCTGCTCATGGCGGTGGTCTGCTTCCCTTTGATGAAGTATGCCGTCGCGGTGCTCGGCGGGTTGACCGGGGCGTTCATCGGTGCCAACGTCTGGACCGCGATGGTGAGCGTGGTCTACAAAGGCGACGCCGGCCGCATCCAGGAAGCGGCGCAGCTCAACTTCATCGGTGCGCTGGTCGGGCTGATGCTCTGTGGGATGTTGGCCTTCATCCTGTTCAAGTTTGCGGTCGTGATCTTCACGTCGATGTCGGGTTCCACCGTCGCGGTGCTCGGCGGGCTGGCGCTGCTGCTTCAAGTGCCCGGCATCGGCACGAGTGTGACGGACACGCTTTCCGGCCACGCGGTGGTGATCCCGCTCCTGGTCGTGGTGCCGGCGTTGATCGGTTTGATCCTGCAACACGCCGCGCCGGACAAACCCGGTGGCGGTGCCAAGCCCGCGCCCAAGCCGGCGTGAACCACACATCAAGAATCACGACTTCCACAACGTAAACAGGCCCTTGGCCCGACTGACGAGTTGGCTGCCCTCGGGCTCCTCGCACTCGGGCGCGATGCCGGTTGACCTGTCCTCGGTAACCGTGGATGGGCTTGGTCTTGAGGTGTAATACACCACGGCCTGCGACCGCGGCGCGACAATGTCCACCTGGCGCGTGATCGAATAACGCAGCGTGACAACCTTGCCCTTCTCGCGGGGCAACGACAACGCGGCACCGTTGGCCAGCACAACATCGAGCCGATTGGTATTGTCGCCCGAGACAAAATCGTGAACCACAAGCAACTCCTGCCCCCGGCAGAGCACCGTCACGTGGTCATCCGTCGGGGTCACCTTGCACCAGGGCTGCTCGATCACCTCGTCCCCGACCTCGAGCTTGCCCTCATAAAGCGGCGTCTGGTCCTTGCTGAAAATCGCGACGAAGCGGTCGGTGTAATCGACCAGGTAGCCGGGCAGTTCGATGGACTGCCTGGCGGGGTCGGCTGGGCAGGACAGTTGAACGATCACGTCCTGGCCGATGTGCCGTTCGAGCATCGGCTCGTAGGCGTTGGCTGCGGCGCCGAGCAGGGTCTGACCGATCGTGTTGACATCGCCCTGGTGCGACGCCACCGCCGTGTCCGCGCGGACCTTGGCAAACTGCCCGATCAAAACGGACAACGATTTGCTGAACGCATCACGCAACATGTTGAAAACGTTGCGTACCCGTCGGGCGAACCGACGCAACAAACCGGGTTTGAACGTGCGACGAATCTGCGCCTCACGCGATTGTTTCTCTTTGTCGGAGAGCGCGTGGACGGTTCGGCAGAGCACCTGGCAGGCGGCAAGGTCCTGTTCATAGAGAAGTTGGCCGGTCTTCAATAGCCCACGCCTGGTCCGGTAGGGCGCGTCATATTCAAACTCCAGCCCCTTGCTGTGGACACGCAGGTCGCCCCACAACGCCCTGCCGACCGTCGAGAGGAACGTCACGTGGTGGTCGTTGAAGAGCTTGAGGCACTTGTCCTTGCGTCGTTGCTGGACGATCACGGTGATGATCGTCGTGAGAAAGATGAACAGGATCGTCAGCCCCAGGGCGCTGGTGATGAACGATTGCCACCACGGCGCGGGGGGAGCCACGACCGTGGTCGGGCCTTGCTGGGCAAGCGAGTAGATGGATAGAGCTAAACCCATAGTCATATCGATCCCCGATGCGTGGGAAAGTCCAGACGGAAAGATGCTAAGAAAGGGTGCCGCGAAGCTCAAGCGGTGACGGCTTTGGCTTCCTGCTCGACGATGAGGCGGTAAAGCTCATCACCACTGGCGGCCTTTTTCAGTGCGCTGCGGAAGTCTTCGTCAGTGAGCAGCCGACTGATGGACGCCAGGGCCTGGATGTGCGGGCCGGTCTGGTCGGGCGGGCTTGCCAGAAGGAGGATCAACTGCACCGGTCGTCCATCGATGGCACCGAACTCGATGGGCTGCGCGAGTTTGCCGATGGCCATGCGCAGCGAGCGACAGCCGGCACTCTTGCCGTGGGGGATCGCCACGCCGCAGCCGATGCCCGTCGTGCGGACCTGCTCGCGCTGCCAGACGGCTTTCTTGAGGTCGGATGCGTCCTTGATCCCCGTCCCCGCAGCAAGGACCTCCACGAGCTCGTCGATCGCCTCGTGCTTGTCCGTTGCGGACAGAGGCACCTTCACGCAATCACTCTGGAGGATATCGGTCAATCTCATCGCAAGCACTCTGCGCGGACGTTGTCGCGGGTAATGGCGTGGGTCGGCTACAGATCGACCCCGTGGGGAAAGCGTCACAGCATAGAACACAGACCGCCACGCTTCAACCCCGTCACACGTCGCCCCGGCCTTTGCCCCGCAATATCCACGGGTCTGGACCGGCTCTATACCCTCTATCGGTCGATCCGACTTGTCACCGAAACCCATACAAGCGATGATCGTCACTCTTCTTTGCGAACCCACCCACGGTCGGTGACGTATTCAACAAAATCATCCACACTCACACCCGAACAACGATCACCGCATCGCCATGATTCAAGCCCAATCCCTCACCAAATGGTATGGCCCGACCCTCGCGGTGGACAGCCTCTCTTTCGAGATTCCCAGGGGCCAGATCGTTGGTTTTCTCGGTCCTAACGGGGCCGGCAAGACGACCACCCTCAGGATGCTCACCGGCTACCTGCCGCCCACCGAGGGGCAGGCCATGATCGCCGGGCACAACGTCGCGGACCATCTCGACACCGCCCGCAAGTGCATCGGCTATCTCCCGGAAAACACACCGCTTTATCCCGAGATGCGCGTCGAGGAATACCTGCGCTACCGTGGCACGCTCATGGGGATGGGTCCGGGTGAAATCTCACAACGCATCGGCGTCGTAACCGAACGCTGCGGATTGTCGCTGGTCCGCAGGCGTGTGATCGGCCACCTCTCACGGGGCAACAAGCAGCGCGTCGGGCTGGCACAGGCCCTGCTCCACAACCCCCCCGTGCTCATCCTCGACGAGCCCACCGCCGGGCTCGACCCAATCCAGATCGTCCACATCCGTCAGTTGCTCAGCGAGCTGCGCAGCGAGCACACGATCCTCCTGTCAAGCCACATCCTCACCGAGATCGAACGCATCGCCGACCGGGTGATGGTCATCGGCCGCGGCAGGCTGATTGCCGACGGACACCCCGAGACGCTTGTTGCAAAGGTTTCCGGGGCATCGAGAGTGATTGTCGAAGTCAAGACCCAACCGCAATCCCTCAAACGCGCATTGGAAGGTATCGAAGGCGTCGGTCACGTCGAATCACACCCGCAGGGCGACTACGCGATGGCCGTCGTCACGCCCAAAGGAAGCCAAGACCTCCGGGAAGCGGTTATCAGCGTGGTATCACGCAATAATTGGGCCTTACGTGAATTGCGCCGTCCCACCGCGACACTCGAAGATTTCTATCTCCAGGCGTTCAAGGACCTGGATAACAATACCCATAAAATCTCCGCGTAACCATCACCTTTACTGTGGGTCCAAACGAATCACTGATGGTTTATCTAAACCGTAACTTCTGCTTATGAAAGTCACACTCTCCATCGCCCGCCGGGAACTCACGAGCCTGTTTTTCTCACCCATCGCGTACGTGGTGCTCGGTTTGTTCTGCCTGGGGACGTCGTTGATCTTCATCCTCTTCTACTACCCAGGCCAGCCTGCCACGCTGCGCAACACCCTCTTCTGGGTCGTCTGGCTGATGATCTTCCTTGTCCCGGCGATCAGCATGAGGCTGATGAGCGAGGAGTTTCGCGCGGGCACGATCGAGATGCTCATGACCGCGCCGGTCAGCGATGCGCAGGTCGTCATCGGCAAGTGGCTGGGCGCGATGGGCTTTTACCTGGCGCTGTTGCTGCCGATCGTGGCGTTCATCATCGTGCTGGCCTGCACGTCTAAGCCTGATTTCGGCCCGATTATGACGGGGCTGATCGGTTTACTGCTCGTCGGGGGCTTTTATCTTTCCATCGGTCTTTTCGCTTCGACCGTCACACAGAACCAGATCATCGCGTTCCTGCTGACGGTTTTTGTCATCTGCCTGCTCACCTTTGCCACGTTCTTCTTCCGGGACAATGAACTGCTGCCCACATGGGCACGCGCCACGATGACTTACCTGAACATCAACGCCCAGTTCGATGATTTTGCCAAGGGGCTGATCGATACCAGCAAGCTGATCTACTTCTCGTCGGGCACCGCGTTCTTCCTGTTCCTGGCCGGGCTGAGCCTGCAGAGCAGGAGATGGCGATAAACAGGTGATTGTGAACCCGTCGATCATGGATAATATCCCCGTCACGAAAGACGGATGAATGACAAATCGATCTTCAAGCAACTTAATTGAACTATGCAACTCCACACCCAACGGCGTCTGATCTTCGGGCTTAATGTCACCATCGCGGTGCTGGTGGCGCTGGCGATCGTGGTCCTGCTCAACTACATGGGCAATCGGCATTTTGTGCGCATCGACCGGACCGCCACACGCCAATACAGCCTCTCCCCGCAGACGCTCAAGGTTATCGCCGGCCTCAAATCCGACTACCGGATCGTCACCCTGTTTGACCGCGGCCAGACGACTTCAGACGAGGTGCAGGTCCGTCAGCGGGCGATCGATCTGATCGATGAATATGCGCGTTACAGCAAACGCATCACGGTTGAGCACCTCGACCCGAGTCTCGACGTCGGGCGTGTGGAATCGCTATACAAAACCCTCAACGACCGTTACAAGGACAAACTCACGCCACAGTCCGAAGCGATTGAATCCTCGCTTAAAGCCGTGGAACAGGCCCGGCAGGCCGCGGTCAAAGAAGCCAAGCCCATCCAGAGTGTCCTCGACGATCCGGGCCTGGCCTCCGACTCGCAGACACTGGACTTTGTCAGGCGTGTGGCCCTCACACTCGGACGCTTTGACACCCAGCTCGACTCGTTCATCAAGACGGTCCGCCGATCCCTGGACAGCCCGCTGCCCGACTACGCCGGTGCCCGTGACGACCTTGAAAGGCAGCTCGACGCGATCCACTCCCGTGTGCTGACACAGGTGATCGAGCAATTCCGGCTCATTGGCAAGTCCCCCCAATCCCCCGCATCGGTGCGTGACACCCTGCTGACCACCGCGGATAACCTTCAGGAAACCGACAAGCAGGTTCAACAGGCGCTGACCCGTCTGCAATCGACACCCGGTGTCGACGCATACGACCAGTTGCGTTCACGGATGTTGCAGGACCCCAACACCGTGATCGTGTTCGGCCCGGGGCAGGAGCGCGTGCTCACGCTCAACGAGCTGGTCCGCAACCCCACCAAAGAACAGCAACGCTCCGGCAACGAGAGTGAGCAGGTCTTTCTAGGTGAAGAACGGATCACCGGTTCGCTGGTGAGCATGAGCCTGGAGAACCCGCCGATGGTGGTGTTTGTGAGCACCTCGCCCCAGCCGGTCCTGACGCCCGGGGGCAACCCCCAACTCTCCTACACGAACATGGCAGATCGCTTGCGTGCGATGAATTTTGATGTGCGTGAGTGGTCGCCGATGCCGCGTCAGATCGCCGGGTCGGGCCAGACGATGCCCCCCGAACCCGCGCCGCAGCCCAAAGAGGGTCAACCCGCGGTCTGGGTGGTGCTGCCCTCCGAGCCGATCAACCCGATGAACCCGATGGCGGCGGTCGGCCCCGAGTCGGTGGCCACGATGATTAAGCAGCGCCTCGCACTGGGCGATTCCATGCTTTTTATCCTTGTCGCCGAACCGATGGCATCGTTCGGAGGGGGCAACCCCATCGTGCCGTTGCTCAGCGAGTTTGGCGCTTCACCCCAGCTCGACCGCGTCATCTTCAAACAGACCACTTCCCCCGATGGCCAGAAGCAGGCTGTCCCGCAGCACAGCGTCACCGACTGGTCGAGCAAGTCGCTCATTACGCAGGCCCTGGGCAGTCTCAACGCGATGTTCCCCACGCCCTCGCCCATCGTCACAGCCACCGCGGACGACAAGGTCAAGGTGACGCCGATTGTGGTCATCAAGGGCCAGGGCCTCTGGGCGCACGCGGAACTGATGTCCAACGAGCAACCCCAATACAACCCTGCCACAGCCGCGGATTCGTTCACCGTGGGCGTGGCGTGTGAAAAATCCACCACCGATCAAGATCATCCCGCACAGCGTGTCATTGTCGTGGCTGACCCGCTCTGGGCGTGTGACCTGATTACCGGTTACGGCGCGTTCGGCCCGGGCTCGGCGGAGATCACCGGCGCCGCATTCCCCGGCAACAGTGAGCTGTTTGTCAACAGTATCTATTGGTTGAGTCATCAAGACTCACTCATCGCCGCCGGTGCAAGGACCCAGGACATCCGCCGTATCGGGGATATGAGTGTCGCGGCACTCACGACGATCCGCACGCTCCTGCTGGCCGGCCTGCCCTTGCTGGTGATGGGGATCGGGCTGGCGGTCTGGGTGATGCGCAGAAGGGGTTAGCAGGCTCACTTTATCGATACCGGGTTTACTATCGAGTTGTCACATGAACATCCGAACCACACTCGTGCTGGTTGTCCTGCTCGCAGTCGTTGCGGGTTTCTTCTATTTTTTTGAACGGGGCCGGGCCACGACACGCCAGATCGAAGAAGCCCGTAACGCCAGCAATGGCGATTACACCGCCGCGTTCACCGGGATCGACTTCACGGACACCGATCACGCCACCGTGACCATTACCCGACCCGAAGGCAGTGTGACATTCGAGGGCGCAGGCGAAACCTGGAAGCAGACCGCCCCCGTCCAATTCCCGCTCGAGAGCTGGAGCGCCAAACAGATTGTCAGGGACGTCCGCGACCTGCAGTATTCCGAGAAGTTCCCGCATACCGGCGACAAGAGTGATCCTAGCCACAAAGGTCCGTACCCCAAGGATGTCGGACTCGATTCACCCCTGGCAACGATCAAAGTTGAGGTGTCACCCGGTTCTTCGAGCGACAAGTCGGCCCAGCCCCCCAAGGGCAACCGCTGGACCCACACGGTCAAGCTCGGGCGCCAATCCCTGGGTGGGCGGGTCTACGCCATGATCGACGAAGACCCGTCCATCTATGTGGTGTTGGGGAATATTTATTCAAGTGTTGTAGAGCACAACATACACGATTGGCGGCGTAAATCGCTTCCGATCCCCGGTGAAACCGCCTCGAAGAGCCTGACACTGAATAATCAGGGTCAAGCACTCTCACTCGAAAAAACAGACGGCGCATGGCTGCTCGATCAACCCGAATCCGGCCGTGCCAGCGATGAAAAAATCAAGGCGGCCTTCAACGCGTTGACCTCGCTCTATGTCAATGAGTTTGTCGCGGACAATCCCTCGAGCCTTGCCCTGTATGGGTTAGACCACCCGTCGATGACGGTCGAGATTCAAACGACCACCCCGGTCAAAGAGGGTGATGCCTCGAAGGTTGATGAAGTCACCCGACTGCTCATCGGCTCACCGACTGACCTGAAGGCTGACAAAGTTTTTGCCTCGCTCGTGACGGGGAACCGTGGAGGCAAGCCCGAGGTCGTATTTTCGATTGACAAAAGTGTGCTCGACAAACTCTCGTTGAACGTCAAAGACTGGCGTGACCCGCGTATCACGGTCATGCAGCCGCGGGGTCTCAACTCACTGGGCGTGCTGGTCCACGAAGGCCCGGTCTACAGCCTGACCAAGACGGTGGAGGGCTGGGGCTTCGACGCAGAGGGTCCGGGCTTCACAGCCGACCAGGGGTTGGTGGGCGATCTGGCCACATCGTTGACAAACGTGAAGGCCGAAGATTATCAGCCTGACTTCAAACCCGCCGGTCCGGAGGCCGCCGTGGTGAAACTCGGCATGATCGGCAAGCCCGGTGCGGACGTGCTGCGGATCTACCCGCGTGACGGGGGCACTTACACGGTGTTACGCAATGATGAATCTGTCGGGTATGTCGTCAAAGCTTCCGACCTGGCCGGCGTGTTTGAGCCTGTTCTCAAGCTGCGGAATCGGACCGTCGTAGACACGGGCGGGGCAAAGATCGACCGCGTGTCGATTGCGAACATGCAAGACGATACGTTCACGTTCACCCGCCAATTCAAGACCCAGGGCGAGGGTGAAAAAGCCACGACCGAACCGGGTGATTGGTCTCTTCTGAATATGGATTCATACGATCACGAAGCCCTGGACAACCTGCTGGCTCGGATCGCGCCGCTGCGTGCGGAAAGTTGGCTTGAATCCGTCCATCAACCACTCAACTTTATCCACGTCACCCTTCACGAGCACGATGGGAGAACGATTGATCTCACCGTGGACCCCACCAGCCGACACGCGACCGCGGCGGTGGACGGCAAGGACATCGGTTTCTTCACCGTCTCGCAGACCGTGGTCGAATCACTGACCGCTGAGTTCCGCGACCGGGTCATCCTCAAGATCACCCCTTCCGATATCGCTTCGATCTCGCTCGATCAAAACGGCAAAAGCATCATCGTGACGCAAGACGCAGAGGGGGTCTATAAAGTCTCAAACGCAGATGCGGACAGCGCTTCATGCGGCGCGATCTATTCCTCTTTGTCGGGTCTGACGGTGGAGCACTACCTGTCCAGCCCCCCCGCTGACTTCAAGCCCGCACGAGTTTTCACCATCACCATGAAAGACAGCTCGACTCATCAAGTTGCGCTCTCGGGCACAACGGTGAATGTGGATGACCGTTACGCGACCATCTCCGACAGCCGATCAAAGCGGCTTTCGGGTGATGTGGTGAAATCGGGTGATGCGGTTCAAAGCGATCCGGTTGAGTGATCGAATCTAATTGCGATTAACTTCCGGGGGGTTAGATCGTGCTTTCGGTGACGCGCAGGACTTCCTCGACCGTGGTCTGGCCGGCCTGGACTTTCTTGAATCCATCCTCACGCAGGGTCACCATGCCGCGCTCGATACACAGGCGTCGGAACTCGGTGACGTTGGGGTTGCCTGCGATGCGGTCGCGCAGGTGGTCGTCGAGCATGAGCAGTTCGTAGAGGCCAAGCCGACCGGAGTACCCGGTGTTTCGGCACTTATCGCAGCCCTTGCCGACCCAGACCTGGTCGGACGCCACACCGTGCAGCGCCAGATGTTCCGCGATGTTTTCGTTGGGTTCGACCTGCTCTTTGCAGTGGTCGCAGATTTTTCGCACGAGGCGTTGTGCCAGGCAGGCGTTGACCGCGGCACCGATGAGGTAGGGTTCGACGCCGATGTTGATCAGACGTGTCACGGACGAGGGCGCGTCGTTGGTGTGCAGCGTGGAGAGCACGAGGTGGCCGGTGAGCGAGGCCTGGATGGCAATGCGTGCCGTCTCGCTGTCGCGGACTTCGCCAACCATGATGACGTCGGGGTCCTGACGCAAGAGCGCCCGCAGCGCCGCGGAGAAGGACATGCCGATTTTTTCGTGGGTCTGTGTCTGGTTGATGCCGTTGAGGTGGTACTCGACCGGGTCTTCAACGGTGGAGATGTTCAGGCGGGCCTTGTCCATCTGTGCCAATGATGCGTAGAGCGTGGTCGTCTTGCCCGAACCCGTCGGCCCGGTGACGAGGATGATGCCGTGTGGCTGGTCGATCTGGTGCTTCCACATGGTGAGGTTGTCTTCACTCATGCCCAGGGCGTCGAGGGGGACCTGGATGGATCGCGTGTCGAGGATACGCATGACCGCCTTTTCACCCGACGCGGTGGGCAGCGTGGACAGTCGCAGGTCCAGCTTGCGACCGTGGACCATCGCACGGATGCGGCCGTCCTGAGGCAGGCGGCGCTCGGAGATGTCGAGGTTCGACATGACCTTCAGACGTGAGATGATGGCCGCGTGCATCTGGTGTGGCGGCGTCATCTGTTCAAAGAGCACGCCGTCGATGCGGTAACGGATGACGAGTTTCTTCTCGGAGGGCTCGATGTGTATATCCGAGGCGCCCTCCTTGACCGCGTTGAAGATGAGGTAGTTGACCAGACGGATGACGGGCGATTCGCCGGCCATGCGTTCGAGGTCGAGTTCCTCTTCCTTGGTCTGGACGAGTTCGACGTCCTCTTCCTCGACGCCGCCGATGATCTCGTCGACGTCGACATCGCCTGTCTCTTCGGAGGTTTCCTCGCGCAGCGTCTGGGCGGCCTTGACGACCTGACCCATGGCGACCACGACGGGCTTGACCGGTTGGCCGAGCTTGTGACGCACTTCATCGATGATGAAGAGATTGTCGGGGCGGGTGATGCCAAGCACGACACGGTCCGCGGCGGTGCGCAGGGGGAGCACGCCGTTGGCGGTGCAGAAGTCGATGCCCAGTCGCTGGATGTTTTTCTGGTCCAGCGCCTCGAAGTCGACCTCTTCAAACGGCAGGTTGTTGACCTGTGCCAGCGCCGACTGCACAGCGATTTCGTCCACACCCGCATCGATGAGCGCCTCGGCCAGGGACTTACCGGGGCTTTTGCTCACAACGGTCCGGGCCTGTCCGACCTGCGCCGCGGTGACCGAGCCGGACTGAGTGAGCACATCCTCGATCGTGGTCGGCTTAGCATCCGACAGGTCCTCGTCGGGGGACCACAGGTCGCTGAGCACCTGCCCGTCGCGCGAGATCGGCCCGGGCGTGCTGCCGCGTGCCTGGTCGTGGATGGTGCTCAGCCAATTGTCCAGATCGTCCTTGGGCATTGTTCAACCGGGTGAGGAAGTTTGATGTGTGGTCCTGGATCGGCGGGTGACGCGGTGAGCGAAGGTGTCCGGTGCTTACCTGCGTTTGCCGCCGGGCTTGTTGGGAGTCTGGTCGTTCTTGAGCGAGAGCGTGAAGTCGTGTCCCGACGCTTCGAGCACGACCGCGAGCTGCGAGATCGTCTTGACCTTGAACGACCCGACGCTCTGCCCCGGCTGAACGATCTCGCCGCTGATGACCGCCACCGGCCGAGCGCCGAGCATGACGGTCTGCAGTTCGAGGTCGCCTAGTTCCATCTCCAGTTGCTGGAGCACACGGTTGTTGGCACCCGCGCCAGGATCGGCGGAGGCGTCGGCCACAGGCGATTCGTTGTAAAGCTCGAACGGGTTCTTCTGCACGTACTCGATCGGGACCTGGTGCGCGGTCATGTCGCTCTTGAACATCGAGACAATGGCGTCGGTGTCCTTGAAGAGCGACCCGAGGTTCTGTTGAAGGAGCGGGTCATCCTGTGCCATGGCGCTGGGCCTTGAGAGTTTGGCCAACGCCTGCTCCACACGTGCCTCGACCTCCTTGGTCTGGGGGTCGGAACGGATCGCGCCCTGCGTGACCTTCATGGCGTAGATCGAGCCGGCCGCTACCACAAAGATCAGCACCACCAGCATCGACCCGTGACTGAGCAGCTTGCTCGAACCCCGAGTGGATTGCATATCCAGGTCCGCTTCGGGCAGGCCCTCGGACTGCATCACGCCACCCATGAGCGAGAGCGACTTATCGCTTTCGTCGTCCGGGCCGTCGATGCCGTCCTGCGGGGATTGCGTGGGGATTCTCGTCATGATCGGCTGCCTCCATCGGGGGTCTTGCCATCCTGGGGTTCAAAGAAGATGCTCAGGATGATCTCGGCCTGCATCTGCCCGTCCTGGGCGTCTTTGTTCTGTTGCTTGACGAGCTTCATCGAAGGCATGCGTGTGATGCGCTGGAGTTTTTCCAGGTCGAGCAGGAACGCATAAAACCCGTCGAAGTCGCCGAGGATCACCATCTTGATAGGCAGTTCGGAGTAGCCCGTTTCGAGGACGGGCTTGTCGGTGCGCACGCTCTTGGGTGTGAGCTGGTGCTTGGACGCCATCTCCCAGACCTGCTTGAGGATGACCTCGACCTCGCGTTCGGCGGGCAGCTTCTGCTCGAAGACCTCGACCGCTTCACTGAGCTTGTCGATCTCCGCGCCCAGGTCTTCGATCGACCGTGTCGAGGCCTCGAGCTGCTGGAGCTTGGCCTGCTTCTGGCGGACCTCGGCACGGGCCTCGGCGATCATCTGGTTACGAGGGGCAAAGAGCGTGATGTACGACGCGATGGGCGTGGCCACCAGGAGCAGCACGAAGATCAGTTCTCGGAATCCGAATCGCATGAGTATCCCTTTCGTGTGTCGGCCGCGCGTGCGGGCCGATGGGTCGCCTTGATTGGCGATGGGGTTTAGTGGTCAGCCGCGGGGACCACGGTGACGTTGGCACCGTTGCGGACCTTGCCGTCCGGGCCGATCTCGAGTTTGTCGCTCATCGGGTTGGTCTTGATCTCGCGTTTGACCATCTTGGGCTCGTATTCACGTGTGTCGATGTCCTGGTTGAGGTTCATCTCGATGCGGAACTTTCGCATCTGGGCCTTGTCGACGGTGATCTCCTCGCTGAAGGCCAGGTTGACGCTGTTGAACAGGTCCGCCTTGCCCAGCGCGGTCATGAACTGGGCGACCTGCACGTCCGTCGGGGCCACACCCACGAGCTGGATCGTGACCTCGGTCCGCTTGATCGGCTCGGCTGCGGGGTTCTGATCGATGGCTTTCTTGAGCCTGGCGTCGGCCTTGGCCTTGTCGAGCATCGTGGACTGTGTGGGACGCGATTTGATCACGTTGGTCGTCAGTTCGAGTTCGAGCAGGCTCAGCGACGGGGGCATGTTGTTGATGAGTTCAGCCAGCACAAGCGTCCGGGGCACGCGCTCGAGCAGCGCCGACGTGACCTTGGCCTTGTGGATCATCAGGGCCTTGCGCTTCTGCAGTTCGTCGAGCTGCTCCAATCGGCGGGCGGCTTCTTCAAACTGCTTGTCGACCTGTCGCTGCAGCGTGATGACCTCGCTGCGCTGCTGGTCGGTGTAGTAGAACGCGCCGACCACCATGCCCATCACCACGACGAACAGCGAGAGGCTGATGAAATTCGTCCGGCGCTGGATGCGCTTCTCGATATAGTCCTGCGGAAGGAAGCTGTCGTTTTTGCCGGCCATGTTAGGCTCCGTGGGTACGTTCTCCCGCTTGCGCGGCTGTGAGGTCCACCATCATTCCCCGGTCGGGCTCAGGCACAATCCCAGCGCAACGGCCCATCCCGGTTGGGGCTGCTCAAAATCGACCCCCGTCGGGATCTTGCCCCGGGTCAGTTGAACCAGACGCGCCATCGGATCGCCCAGCTGCGCACCGATGCGAAGCGACCTGGCAATCGACTGGCAGTTATTCAGATGTCGTGCCTCACCGCCCAGGAAGACGAGCTTCTCGATCGCCCGCCCGTTGAAGAGCGACTGGTGGTATCGCACGCACATCTGCAGTTCATCAATCAGGCACCCCAGCGCGCTGCCGTGGGTTGAGACGGCACCGGTCTTGAGTAAGACAGGCCGGGTTTTCGGTGTGGCCGTGGTGAGTGTGCCCGAACCGTGGCCCGATGGGTTGGATGCGTATCCCGCGTCACCATCTGGAACCGCCTGTTCATCCGTGGCACGGCCACGGGCCGGGGCCGGGGCGTTGACCGGATTCGAGCCGGCCATCTCGATGCGGGCCTGCCGCGCTTCGGTGAATGAAACCTTGTTCTCGCCCGCGGCTTCACGTGTGAGGTGGTCGCCCGCGGCGTGGATCGTTTTGGCAAAGACCATCTGGCTGCCGTGTGCGATGACGACCTTTGTCGTAGCGGCACCGATGTCGATGTAACAGGTCGTCCTCGCCGGATCGTCCTTGCCCGCGCCCTGCGTAAATGCGCGGACGATGGCGGAGGGTTCGTCGTGCATCCCCACCACGTCGAGCTTGGCACGGTGCGCGGTCTCGACGTGGCGCATGATCGCGTCCCGGCTGGCGGCGACACAGATCACTTCCTGTCGGGAAGCGCCCTGCGCGGTGGCTTCATCCAGCACAAAATTCCGCATGACCATGCGGGAGGGGTCGATGTTCAAACGCTGCCGGAGCAGCAGGCCGACCTGGTCCTCGATCGAGCTGCCCTCGACGCGCGTGACCTGCAGGTGCTGGACCAGCGTCTGGTAAGCCGGCAGCGAGCAGACAGCCCGTTTGCCCTTGAAGGGCTGGGCGTGGAGCAGGGTCTTGAGCGCTTCGAGATAAAACGCAGAGCGGGCCAGAGGCTCGGTACGGGCGTGTTCGGGCACGGGGGCACAGGCCGCCGCCACGAGTTGCGGGGGGTTGTTCTCGACCACCTGCAGGACCTTGAGGCTGTCGGCGCCGAAGTCGATGCCGATCGGCGAGAGTTTTGTTTTGGTAAATCCGAAAGCCATGCTTTCCCACCGCCTCCTGGCCCGAGGGGCAACCCCAACACAGCGATCGCGCCTTGGTACGCACGGACCTGCCTGCTCAAAAAACATCGACCCGATGCCCCACTCGGTTTAGGGACTTACACGGCCGATGGGCCGAATAACTCGGATGGTCGGGATATGCGGGCAAACAAAAACCCCGGGAGGCATCGGGGGGAACCTCCCGGGGCGAGTCCTCGGGTTGAGTCGGGGGGTATTCAACCCGAGCTAGAGGCTTATTTCACTCCCCTGTCTATCTATCATTCTTCCCGTCAAATTCGCAAAATCAAGGCCCGGCCACAATATCGTGCCTGACCCCATTCCACCGGATTTCCCGCGCAAACTCCGCTACCATGCTCTGCCCATGCAAGACCTCACCCCCACCCAGATCGTCGCGGAACTCGACAAATACATCATCGGGCAGGCCGCCGCCAAGCGGGCCGTCGCCGTCGCCATCCGCAACCGCTGGCGCCGCCGCCAACTCACCCCGGACATGGCCAAAGAGGTCTACCCCAAGAACATCATCATGGTCGGGCCGACCGGCGTGGGCAAGACCGAGATCGCCCGGCGCCTGGCGTCGCTCACCGGGGCCCCCTTCATCAAAGTCGAGGCGTCCAAGTTCACGGAAGTCGGCTACCACGGGCGCGATGTCGAGTCGATGGTGCGCGACCTGCTCGACGTGTCGATCAACATCGTCCGCGCCGAGCAGGCCGAGCTTGTGCAACAAAAGGCCGGTGAACACGCGACGGATCGGCTGGTGGACTTGCTGCTACCGGGCTCCCACGCCGATGAATCGCAAACCCCGCCGGAGGGTGTGGTCAATGCCGATGAAGACGAGGTTCCACAAACGCACGAGGTCTACTCGGAGAAAGCCGAACGCGAACGCATGCAACGCACCCGGCAGCGCCTCAAGGACCAGCTCGTAGCCGGCAAGCTCGACGACCGTGAGGTGGAACTGAACATCTCGCACAAGCCCGCAACGCACGTGATGTTTGCCAACATGGGCCTGGACCAGATGGACCCGGACATGGCCAACATGTTCGAGCGCATCCTGCCCGAACAGTCCAAGCGCCGGAGGGTCACCGTGCGCGAGGCCCGACGCATCCTTACCGAACAGGAGACGGACAAACTCATCGACCGCGACAAGACCACGACCGAGGCGATCGCGCGTTGCGAGGAGTCGGGCATCATCTTCCTTGACGAGATCGATAAAATCGCGGCCCCGGCGGGCGAGGGTAAATCTTCGGGTGGGCCGGATGTCTCCCGGCAAGGTGTGCAGCGCGACCTGTTGCCGATTGTGGAAGGCTCATCCGTCTCCACGCGTCACGGCGTGGTCAAGACGGACCACATCCTCTTCGTCGCCGCCGGCGCATTTCACAGCGCCGCGGTGAGCGATCTGATGCCCGAGTTGCAGGGCCGATTCCCGATCCGTGTGGAACTCTCCGCCCTGACACGCGACGACTTCGTGCGCATCCTCACCGAACCCGACAACGCCCTGACCCGCCAGCAACAGAGCCTGCTCTCCGTGGAAGGCCTGACCGTGACTTTCCTCCCGGGGGCGATCGAGGCCATCGCCGACCTCGCAGCGCAGGCCAACGCGAGCCTCGAAAACATCGGTGCCCGCCGCCTGATGACCGTCGTGGAAAAGGTCTTTGAGGAAGTCAACTTCGACGCCCCCGAGCGTGTGAAGAATGGCGAGAAGAAATTCGAGGTCAGCGACCGGTTCGTCCGCGACCAGGTCGCCCCGATCCTCAAGGACCAGGACCTGAGCAAGTTTGTGTTATAATCCGGCTTTTCAGGCGGGTGCCCCGTAGAGGCGGAGCGTGCCCGTGTGTCTGCTCACCGTGTGTGGGCCGGGAACTTCAACAACACAATCAGGGGTAGAGAGAACTGGCCATGGACCGCATGTGTCTGGAATCCCTTGAACCGCGGACGCTGTTGAGCGTGTCGCTCACTTCGCCCATCGACAGTGTGACGATCGACCCAATGGGGTCGGCGGTGCAGATCGACCTGAACGATCACTTCGACACCACCACGAGCATCTCGGGCACGGTGGTCGATCTGGACAGCGTGCTCGGGCACATCTACCTCGAACTGCTCGACCAGACGACGCCCGTCACGGTGGCCAACTTTTTGAGCTACGTCACAGCCGGCCACTACGACAGTTCGTTCATCCACCGTCTGGACCCGGGGTTTTTGATCCAGAGCGGCAGTTACAACTTCATCAATTCGGAGTTCGGCGAAGTCTATCGGGGCAGCGAGATCCAGAACGAGTTCAACGTCTCCAACACGCGCGGCACGATCGCCATGGCCAAGCGTGCCAACATGCCCAACAGCGCCACCAACGGGTGGTTCATCAATCTCGGAAACAACGCGCTCAACCTCGACAACCAGAACGGCGGCTTCACCGTCTTTGGCAACGTGATCTACAACAGCATGGACGTGGTCGACACCATCGAGAGCCTGGCCTACGGCGACTTCACCTGGCTCGACACGCCCCTGGCGGGGGATTTTTCCGAACTGCCCGTGCGGAATTACACGCAGTCGGATTACTTTGCCCATGCCGACGTCAACGAAAACAACCTGGTGCTCTTCAACTCGGTGAGCACGGTCGGCTCGCCCAGCCCGCTGATCTACGAGGTCGTCTCCAACAACAATGAAGCGGTGGTCACAGCCTCCGTGGACTACGCCGGCCAGCTCACACTCACGCCCACCGGCAACGGGTCAGGACCGGCGACGATCACCGTGCTTGCCACCGACCGCGACGGGTTCACGCTCGATACCACGGTCGAGGTGTTCATCCCCGACCCGACAGGTTCGGACTTCAACGCCGACGGGTATGACGACATCGTCTTCCGCAACAGCACGAACGGCTTAAACGTGATCTGGCTCATGCAGGGGGCAAACAAGATCGGGTCGGTCGGTCTGCCCACCGTCGCGGACAACAACTGGACCATCGCCACCGTCGGCGACATCAACAAGGACGCCCACCCCGACATCGTCTGGCGGAACACGTCCAACGGCCTGAACCAGGTCTGGACCATGAACGGCAGCACCAAGGCGGGTTCCGTCGGCCTGCCCACCGTTGCCGACACGGATTGGACCCTTGTCGGTCTGGGCGACTTCAATCTCGACGGCTACAACGACCTGGTCTGGCGAAACACCTCGACCGGCGGCAATATCGTCTGGTACATGGACGGCACGAACAAGATCGGCAGCGGCGCCCTCCCCACCGTGACCGACACGAACTGGAAGCTCATCGACATTGCCGACTTCAACGCCGACAACAAGGTTGACCTGCTCTGGCGAAACACATCCAACGGCTTGAACATCATCTGGACCATGAACGGCACCGCCAAGACCGGCAGCGTGGGGCTGCCGACGCTCGGGGACACCAACTGGATTCTCGCCGGCGCGGTCGATGCCAACATGGACGGCAATTTCGATTTGCTCTGGCGGAACCAATCGAGCGGCCTGACCATCGTGTGGACGATGAACGGCACGAGCAAGAGCGGTTCACTCGGACTGCCGACGGTAAGTTCGGTGTGGCAAGCCGTGGTCTGAGATATCACTTGATACGCCATGCCCGATGGAATCGTTGACTGATTTGTTTTGAATCGGCAAGGTTTCCATTGTGTTTCAAATAAACCCTTTGGTCGCTACCGACGAAACCCAATCGTGTTACGTTTTGGATTGAACGTGGTTTTACATAATAACAACGTGTTAGATCATCACTTAATGATTGCCATAACTTGCCGTTCCAGGTCGGCTCACAATCCCACACAGATCATTTATGCGTCGCACATCGTTCTTTCGCTCTGCCCTCACAATCGCCGGCCATAATCCCTCCTGTCGATCGTGATGCAAACGGAGCAGGGGCTCCATAACCAATCGGTATTGCAAAAAGCACCGCTGTGTCGCGGTGAGGCTGTCTCTTTCTCTATTTCTCAATACAGGAGAAGTTCGTGATGAAGAAGGGAATCGTCAAACGGATCGCACTGTGTGGGACCATGGCCGCGGCCGGCGCAACGCCGGCACTGGCCCAGGTCACTGGACCGAGCACCTCCACCGCGCCCTACGTGCTGCCGGCTGCACCGGGGGTCACCACGATGTCGATCCTCACGGTCGGCGATTCGGTCAACCTCAAACCCAACAACATCGACCCCTACGTCATGGTCGGCGTCCCGGACGGGCTTGGCGCTTACGACAACGGCAACGGCACCTTCACCCTGCTCATGAACCACGAACTGGGCAACACCGACGGCATTACCCGCGCCCACGGCGACAAAGGCGCGTTCGTCTCCCGCTGGGTCATCGACTCCAATACCTTGACCGTTAACAACGGCAAAGACCTCAACGACACCTACGTCACCTCCACCGTCGGCGCGGGCACTTTGACCACCTTCAACCGCCTCTGCTCGGCGGACCTGGCCCCGGTGACCGCTTTCTACAACGCTTCGAGCGGCAACGGTTCTCAGAACCGAATCTTTCTCAACGGTGAAGAAAGCTCACCGACATTCTCCGGCTACGGACGCGGCTTGGCCAACGTGGTCGACGCCTCCGGCGCAGGCACCGGCACCGTCTACGAACTGCCCGCCTTCAACGGCGTGGCCGCTTGGGAAAACCTCCTGGCTCACCCGAACAACGGCAACGTCCTGGGTGACAAGACCGTTGTCATCGGCAACTCCGACGGCGGCAGCGGCGACCGTGGTGTCTACATGTACGTCGGCACCAAGACCAACACCGGCACCGAAGCCGACAAAGCCGGCCTGACCAACGGATCGCTCTATGGCGTCGTCGTGGGCACGCCGGGCGGCACCGAGTCGCAGGGTTCGCCCATCTCCGGAAGCTTCTCCCTCAGCACCAATAATGCCGACACCACCGACTTCCGCCGACCCGAAGACGGCGCGTGGGACCCCAGCAATCCCAACCGATACTACTTCGTCACCACCGACGGTTATGACCAGGACAAGGACGGCGTGGGTGCCACCACCGCACGCAGCCGACTCTACGCCATGGACTTCACCGACATCACCAACCCCACCGCAGGCGGCACCATCACCGCTCTGCTCGACGGCACCGAGGGTTCCGGCGGCGGCTTCGGCCCGAACATGATGGACAACATCTGTACCGTCAAGGGCGCCGACGGCGTCACTCGCATCCTGATCCAGGAAGACGTCGGCAACAACGCCCACAACGGCAAGGTGTGGCTCTATGACACCGCGACCGATCAGCTCACCCTCGTGCTCCAGCACGACGTGTCTCTCTTCGGCGACCTGAGCACCGTGGGCTCTCTGACGAAAGACGAAGAGGCCTCGGGCATCATCGACGCCCGTGATGTGCTCGGCCTCGGCTGGTTCCTCCTTGTCGATCAGGCACACTACTCCACCGGTGTGACCGAAACCAAGGAAGGCGGCCAACTCATCGCGGCCTACATCCCCCAGGCCATCCCCGAACCGACCTCCCTCGTTGCCCTGGCCCTCGGCGGCATGATGATCCTCGGCAACCGCCGCCGCCGTGCCTGATACCGTTCGATCATCCAACAAGTTGTTAATGCAAGCCCCGGCCGAATGGTCGGGGCTTTTTTTCGCATCTTGAATGCGTGGACGATTCCCACCGAAGCCGGGGTGAAGAAACGCTCACCCCACCGTCGAACCGGGCGGGACTTCTCTGCCGGGGGCCAGGAGCACCACGTCGCGCACCTCGTCGCCGTCTTTGTGGGTTGCGGCCAGGAGCATGCCGTTGGAGACTTCGCCGCGGATGGTGCGCGGCGCCAGGTTGGCCACGACGATGATGTTTTTACCGACCATTTCCTCGGGTGTGTAGTACTGCTTGATGCCGGCACAGATCTGGCGTTGTTCTTCGCCGATCTGGATTTGAAGCTTGAGCAGGCGGTCGGCGTTGGGGTGCGGTTCGGCGGCCAGGACCTTGGCCACGCGAAGGTCGATTTTTGCAAAATCATCGAACGTCACGGTCGGCTTGAACTCAATCATGGCAAACTCCGGGTGCGGGGGTCGATAGTCAGCATACCTTAAGGCGGTCGGGAGTGGTGTGCATGGAGGGGATATGATGTGGGGTGGACGATCCCGGCGGGCGTCACGTCGGATCGGGGGCGGTCGGGGAAAGATTGGGTCGGACTGGACAGGAGCCTCGGTCTTGCGACACCTGCGCGGCCAGTTCACACGCAGCGGTCGGTGGCGACGCCGATCGGTGCTGTCGGTGTTTTTACTGGTGATCGCGCTGATCGTAGGCGTGGCGTATTTCGCGTATCCCAAGCGGGTCGGGAGGATGGTCGCGGCGCTGCTCGAACAGCTCAGCGGCGCGCACGTCACCATCGAGAGCGTGCGATTCGGTTTGGACGGGCAGGTCCACCTCGATCACGTGACGATGCGTCTCCCGGGCGTGGAGGGCGAAGCCGGCAGACTCTTCGATGCGCAGAATGTTCTAGTTCGACAGAGCTTCTGGAGCCTATTGCGGGGGAGGTTTGAGCCTCAATCACTGACGTTTGCGAACCCGACGTTCTGGATGACCGAAGACACGCAAAACGGTGGGTTCCTCTTTGAAATGCTGCGCGAGGGCAGGGACGTGGACCAGACCGCGTCGCTCCCGGAAACACTGCCCGAACTTTTCGTGCGCAACGGGCGGGTGATCTTCGGGCAACACGATGGAGCCGGCTACCAGGAACTCGGCTCGCTCGAACTCGACGGGACACTCGTGCAATCGCCCGACACGCCGTGGGTCTACGATTTCCGCCTCAAGCCGCGACAGGCACAGGACGACACTCAGGCGGTGATCTCCGGTGAGCTGAACCTCAAGAGCCAGACCGTGGTCACACAGGCGCAGCACCTGACGTTCAAAGGCTCACAGCGCGCGGTGCTCCCGAGCAAGGTGCGCAAGTGGTGGGACCAGCTCGATCCCGAGGGCTCGCTCCCGACCGTCCGGTTTGATTACGACGCACAGACGCACGAGGTCAACGCCGTCGTCGAGGTGGAAAACGCTTCGCTCACGCTGCCCTATGGCCCGGCGGCCTACCGCATGACCAACGGCTCGGGCCGATTCACCGTCTCGGGGCAGGAGGTGCGCATCGAGCAGCTCCGCGGCACGGTCGAGGGCGTCGATTACCAGATCGATGGCCGCATCATCGGACTGACACGCGACGCGCCCTTCGCGCTGGTGCTGCGCGTGGACAAGCTCTCGATCCCCGACGACCCGGGCAAGCTCCCCGCCATGCCGCCGAAGGTCGTGAAGGAGTTTGCGCGCTTCAACCCAAGCGGTGACTTTAGCGCCCTGGTCCACGTGAGCAGGGAGAAACAAGGCGAGCGCGTGAAGGTCGACGGCGTCGTCTCGGTCAAGAACGCACGCATGGTCTACAGCGGCTTTCCCTACGCGCTGCAGCAGGTCGAAGGCGAGCTGCGCTTCACCGATGAACTCGTCGAGGTCACGACGCTCAACTGCCGGGGCAAGACGGGGGGCAAGGTGGTGATCCAGGGCCGAATCGCTCCGCCCGGCGAGGGGGCCGCGGTGCACATGGATATCGAAGCGCTGGACATCCCGATCGATGAAGCGCTCGACGAAGCGCTTTCACCGGAAGAAAAATCGGTCATCGACCTGTTCCGGGACAAGGAGCAATACGACCGCCTCGTGCGTGAGGGTGTCATCATCTCGCCGGCTGACCGCGCCGCGGCGGCGGATGAGCTGCGCGAGGTGAAGTGGAAACTCGATGCGCTGCCCCCGGATCAACAGGACGACTCACGAGCGGCGCTGCAGCGACGCATCGGCGAACTGGATCTCAAACTCAAAGCCTACCCCTTCGAGATGGGCGGCCTGGCCAACCTCACGATCACCGTCGACAGACCTTACGGCATGGACGTGCATTACAACACCAGGGTCGTCCTGAGCCTCGATCGATTGAGCCTGCTCTACAAGAACTGGCCCTACCCCCTGCGCATACGCAGCGGCAATATCGTCATCAAACGCGATGTCGTCGAAGCCCACGACATCGTCGCCGAGGGTCTCACTGGTATCAAAGGCAATCTCAACGGCTCGGTCGGCCTCTCGCACAACAGCGACCAGCAGGACCTCAACCACGTTGCCCACATCCTGCCCGACCTGCGCATCGAGGCCGACGATGTCCCGGTCGATGACGTGCTCATTGCCTCGCTCCCCGGGCCACAAGGCAAGGTGCTGCGCGACATGCATGTCGACGGCCGATTCAGCGCCCGCGCACACATCTTTACCGGCGAAAACAGCGACGCGGACTTCGTCATCAACATCGCCCTGGCCGACGCCACGGCACGCCCGTTCGACGGGTCTTACAACCTGCAAGACCTCAAGGGCGATCTGACCATCAAGCTCGGCAGGCTCTTCATCAACCAGCTCACCGCCACGCACGGCCAGAGCGAACTGGGCATCAAGGGCGACCTCGGGTGGGTCGAGGGCAAGCCCGTGCTTAACCTCGATACCACCGGCAAGGCCCTGCGTTTTGAAGACCCCCTGACCGACCTCGTCCCCCCCGAGACCGACTACGCCAAGACCGTTCGCGGTTTCTTCGACAAACACAAACCCTCAGGCCTCTTCGACGCCTCGCTCAAGTGTGAACTCACACCCGATGGTGCCCGCATCGACCTGGTCACGCAGCCCAAAGATATCGCTTTCGACCTCAACAACGCCCGGATCAAGCTGCACGATATCACCGGGTCGGTCGGCCTGTCCTCAAAAGGTGTGACGCTCACCGATTTCTCCGCGGGTATCGGGCAATGCCAACTCCGGGCATACGGCGTCGTCGGGCTGGACCCCCAATCCCCCGCGCACCTCAAGCTGGATATCAAAGGCGACTTTGCCGACGACGAGCTTCGTGACGCCCTGCCGGAGTCCGCGAAGAAACTCCTCGACGGCATCCAACTCAAAGGCACATTCGAGATCGATCACGCACAATACGAACGCGCTCAACCCACAGGCGAACAACCGAAGCCCACCACCACAATCCAGGGCCAAGCCTCCCTCACCAACGCCCGTGCCACGCTCGGCCTGCCCGTAACGCAATTCACAGGCGATCTTGCTTTCAACATCTCACGCTCCGAAAACACCGGATCAACGGTCGACCTCCGACTCGACGCCCCCCGCCTGCTCGTGGCAGACCGCGCCGTCACAAGCCTCAAGCTCCACGCCCGGTCCAACCCCGATAAACCCAGCGTCATCGAACTGGCGGACATGACCGCCAACTGTCACGGGGGGACGCTCATCGGTGAAGGATCTATCGACACCGCGGCCAACGGCCTGTTCTCCGCACAGCTCACACTGGAGGACACCTCGCTGGCCTGGCTGCTCAACGACATCACCACCAGCGTCGAAACCGTGGACGGGGCCGATGCCCAAAAGCCCTCGCCCGGTTCGGTGACTGCGAGGGTCTCGCTGCGCGGTGTGCCGGGGGACCGCAACACCTGGCAGGGACGCGGCGCGGTGAGCGTGCGCGACGCCAATATGTATGAACTACCCCTGGCCCTCTCCGTGCTGCAGGTTCTTAATCTCACCTGGCCCAGCGCCCGAGCCTTCGACCGGGCCTCGACGAGCTTCATCGTGGACGGCAACAAACTCCACTTCGACCAGGTCAAGTTCGAGACCCCCACCATCGAGATCGCGGGCGACGGCGACCTCACGCTCGACACCAAACAACTCGACATCAAGCTCTACTCCCGTAAACTCACCGGCCCCGACGCCGGCGGTCTGGCAGAGGTCTTCAATGTCTTCAAGGACGAACTGGTCTGCGTCGAGGTCACCGGCACGATCAGCAATCCCAAAGCCCACGCGGTGAGTTTTGCCGGCATCCGCGAGAGCTGGCAAAAAGTTTTCGGGACCACCCCATCACCCCCGGAAGTTAAAACCCCGGAAGTTAAACCCCAGGAAGTTAAGCCCCAGGAAGTTCAATCCCCCGGAAGTTAAATCCACCGGAAGAAAATCGCCGGAACAAAAACATCCGGTAACGAGGGCCGATATGGCTGGTGAAAATCAAGCCCCCTTGACCAAAGGCTCACTACCACCCAACACGCCCGGCCAATAGGTCATACCCACCGCGTCGAGCACCTCGCCCGGCAACAGGCCGTGCTGCGGCTGCACATTCTGGGGGTCGCAACGTGGGACGGTGGCAAGGATGGGCACACCGGTCATCCGTGTGATCCACTCCCGGTTGGTCGCCATGGACGCATCGGACGCCCGGGCGATGTCGCCCTCGTAACCGTTGACGATCACCCCCGCCACACACAGGCCCGCCTGCTGGATCAGCCGCACGGTCATCGCGGTGTGGTTGAGCGTCCCCAGTGTCGCCCGTGCCACGACGGCGACGGGATACCCGATCGCACACGCCAGGTCGAGCACCGTCACGATAAAGGTGTCGTTGCCTTTTCCGTTGTCGATCGGCACCAGCAACCCCCCCACCCCTTCCACGACCAGGGCGTCACCGGTCTGATCTAACACTTGAATAGCCCTGGTAAGTCCCGCCCAGTCCACGGGCTTCTTCTCGACTTCAGCGGCCACCGCGGGGGCTAGGGGTTGGGCGTAACGGATGGGGTTGACCACGTGCAGGGGTTGGCGGCAGTCGGCAAAGTGCGCGACCGCCTCGGCGTCCTCGCTCACCAGGCCCTCGCGGTCCCGACGGCACCCGGTGGCAAACGGCTTGCACACGTTCACACGCAGGCCCCGCTTGCGCAGTTGCCACGCGATCGCGCAGGTCGCCACGGTTTTCCCCACACCGGTGTCGGTGCCGGTGACGAACAGGCCTTTGGATTGAAGTTTCATTCCACCATCGAACATGCGGACATGATACGCAAGTCAAAGGGACAAGGAACGGCTGTCTGTGAAGGCGTGTGAGAAGCTTGGGTGTGCCACTGGCGGCTCGCCCGCCAGTGCTTGAAAAGTACGGCTTTTTCACTGGCGGACAAGCCGCCAGTGGCACCCAAATAAACACCATCTTGATTTCAGTCTGGCTTCTCACACACTTTCTGTCACTTGCGAAAGCTCGCCCGTCACACCGCAACAGGTTCACACAGCGCCCTGAGATTTTCCTCCGGCGTACCCGGGGGCACTTCGCAACCCGCGCCGGCGAAGAACGGCCTGCCCGCCTTGTGGTAGCACGATTTCACCGCATCGCGGATGCGCTTGGGCGTGCTTTGCATGACCTGTGAAACCGGGTCGAGGTTGGCCACCAGAGCGATGTGCGCGGGCATCGCCTTGCGGACTGTTTCAATGTCCACCATGTGGTCCACGTCGAGGATTTCCAGCGGCAGCGTGGCCAGGCCCGGCAGCAGGTGGCTGATGTTGCCACAGATGTGCAGCCTGCGGATGGCACCGATGCCGCCCAGGGCCTCGAAGAGTCGTTGTTGCCGCGGGAGGATGAGCGATTCGTAGAGGTCGGGTGAAACCTGCGAGCAGATGGCGTCGCCGACGCCGATCGTGTCGGCACCGGCTTCACGCTGGGCCGCGGCGAACTCGATCGCAACACCGACGCAGTGGTCCATCAGGTGCCCGGTGCGTTCGGGGTCGTCGATAAGGTCCATGAGAAACCGCGAGACGCCGCGCAGGTCGGCGGCCTCGGCTGCGGGGCCCTCGACCCAGCCCATGTTGCACCGCGGCTCGTGCAGGCCGGCGGTGAAAGCGTCGGCGTAAGCGCGGACGGTGTGGACGGTGTTGAGCAAACGCGGCGAAGCCAGCGGGTCGGGCAGCGGCAGGCGATCCACTTCACACAAACCTGCCACGGGCGGGCATGGACACTCGGGCGTGGCGGCGGGGTGGAAAACGATCTCACCGCCCAGCGCCGCGGTTTCACTGTAGGGGTCGGACATCACACTCACCACGTCGATGCCGAAGCGGTCGCAGGCGATGAGGTTGCCCCGGCACTTGACGCGGTAGTCGGTGCAGTAGGCGTCGTAGGGTGCCTCGATCAGGTCGGCGGCATAGCGCATCAGGATCGGGATGCGCGGGAGATGGTCGACGCTGGCCCCGCCGAGCATGGCGAGGTAACGCTCGAGTGAGGTCATGGGATTCTATTGTCTTGATATATCGATTCGGGTCAAGGGCGTAACCCAGGCTGGACGCAAACCCGATGGAGCCTAGACAAATCCCCACGCACGTTCATGCGTGTCTGTGAGCGGGCACGGAGCGTGTCATCGCTGACCGTTTACCGCGGCTTGCCCATGACGATGGAGACGTTGTGCCCGCCGAAGCCGAAGGAGTTGCTCATGGCGAGCTTGATCTCTTTCTGGCGTGCGGTGTGCGGGACGTAATCGAGGTCGCACTCGGGGTCGGGGTGGTCGAGGTTGATCGTGGGCGGGATCACCGAATCGGCAATCGCCTTGGCGGTAATCACAGCCTCGATACCACCAGACGCGCCCAGCAGGTGACCGGTCATGCTCTTGGTGGAGCTGATGGCTAGCTTTTTGGCGTCGTCTTTGAACGTGAGTTTGATGGCGCGGGTCTCGGCCACGTCGCCCAATGGCGTGGACGTGCCGTGTGCGTTCATGTAATCGACCTTGTCGGTGCTCGCGCCGGCGTCTCGCAGCGCCATATCCATCGCGTGGGCGGCGCCCCGGCCCTGTTCGTCCGGCGCGGTGATGTGGTAGCCGTCGGCCGACTGACCGTACCCGAGGAGCTCGGCGTAAATCTTCGCGCCTCGCTTGACCGCCCGCTCGTACTCTTCGAGTACGATGATGCCCGAGCCCTCGGCCAGGATGAAGCCGTCGCGGTCTTTATCGAAGGGGCGAGAGGCGTGCTTCGGGTCGTCGTTGCGTTCGGAGAGCGCACGCAGCGCCGTGAAACAGGCCAGCCCCAGCGGCGTGACGGCGGCCTCGGACCCGCCTGTAATCATGATGTCGGCTGTGCCGTAGCGGATGGCGTTGGCGGCGTCGCCGATGGCGTGCGCAGCCGAGGCACAGGCGGAGGCCACCGCGGCGTTCGGGCCGTGCAGGTGGTAGTAGATACTGATGTTGCCCGACGCGGCGTTGCACATGAGCTTGGGCACCATGAAGGGGGAGACCCGGTCGGGGCCCTTCTCAAGCAGCTTGACGTGCCCGTCTGCAAACTCTTCAATCCCGCCGACGCCCGAACCGACAATCGATCCGCAGCGCCAGGGGTCTTCCTTGGTGAAGTCGATTCCCGCGTCGCGGACGGCGTCGATGGCGGCGTTGAGCGCAAAGAGTGCAAAACGGTCAACCCGGCGGGCCTCGCGCTTGTCGAGGTTGGTCGCCTCCCAGTTGGCCACCTCCCCGCCGAACTTCGTCGGGTACCTGGTGGTATCGAACCGAGTGATCGGCCCGATGAAGCTCACCCCATCGACAAGCTTCTTGAAGATTTCTTCAACCGACGAACCCAGGCTGGTGACCCAACCCAGTCCGGTGATGGCAACGCGACGGCGTCCGTTCATGGATTCCACTCTAAACCAGGCTGCTGCGCATGGCGCAGGCACGTGCTCGCACGGGGTCCACCCGATCCGGCTAACGCCCGCCACAAACCTGGGCGAACCGAACCGGCGTGGGCCTACCCGACGATGGGGTGCGGGTTACTTGCTCTTGTTGACGTGTTCCTTGATGAAATCGATCGCCTGACCCACGGTCTGGATCTTTTCCGCCTGCTCGTCGGGGATCGACGTCTCGAACTCGTCCTCGAACTCCATGACCAGCTCGACGGTGTCCAGGCTGTCGGCGTTGAGGTCGTTGACAAAGTTCGTATCTCGGTTGATCTCGCCCTTGTCGACGCCCATCTGCTCGGCGACGATCGAAATCACCTTTTCTGCGATTTCGTTTTCGTCCATAGTCACTGGCTCCTTCTGAGCCGGCTCTCGGCCGGCGGTTGGGGGTTAAACTCATCCAAACTTAGCACAGGAATATAGCTTGACTCGGTCAAACTGCCAAGCCGGGGGGCACGGTCAAACCCGTAATCCACAGGCCCGGTACCGACCCGAACTTAAACCATCGTCATCCCGCCATCGACCGCGAGCACCTGACCCGTCGTGTACGACGCGCCCTCCGACGCAAAATACGCCACCGCCGAGGCAATCTCGTCCACCCTCCCGAACCGCTTCATCGGCGTCATAGCGGCGGCGCCCTGCTTGACCGCGTCCGGCAGGTCGGCCGTCATATCCGTCTCCGTGAAGCCTGGAGCGACAACGTTAGCCGTGATGTTCTTACCTGCCAACTCCTTGGCCAGCGACTTGGTCAGGCCCAGCAGCCCCGCCTTGGCCGCCGCGTAGTTCACCTGGCCGGCGTTGCCCACGAGGCCCGACACCGACCCGATGTTCACGATCCGTCCCCACTTGCCACGCATCATCGGCCGCGACGCGGCACGGCACGCCACGAACACACCCTTGAGGTTCACACGGATCACGTCGTCAAACTGCTCGTCCGTCATCCGCATGAGCAAGCCGTCGCGCGTGATGCCCGCGTTGTTGACCAGGATGTCCAAGCGCCCGAACTCTTCAGCCACGCCCTCGACCAACTTCGTGATCGCGGCGCTGTCGCCCATGTCGCACCCCCGGAAGCTGGAAGAGCCGCCGGCGGCGTTGATCGTATCGCTCACGGCTTTAAGTTTGGTTTCGTCACGCGCCACGAGCACGACACGTCGGCCCTGCGCAGCGAGCGCTTTGGCAATGGCCTCACCGATGCCACGCGACGCGCCGGTGACGATAGCCACACGTTGATCCGTCGATTCACTCACGCCTGATTCTCCTGTGGATTTCGCTTGGAACGAACGGCAAGTAGCAACTGGTCCAGCACCGCCAACACCAGACCGGCGCCGGCTCCCGTCATCAAACCCAGGCCGGCCCCCAGCGCCGCGCCCGCGCCCTCGGGCTTCACGTCCGTCTCGGTAGCAATCGCCACCGCGCCCTCGGAGGTATCGGTGGCGTTGCGATCCACCGCGCTGTTGCCCTCGCCCGTGGCCTGTCCGTGTACGGTGACTTTCTGCGGCACCGCGGCGCCGATGAGCGCGCCGGCCGCCGCGCCCAGGCCCGTGCCCAGCGCGACAAACAAGGCAAAAACACAGAGGAATCGCACGAGTCTCATGGCGATGGCTCCGCGTGGTTCTCGACCTTGGTGGGTTTATCGATACGACGCATCAGACCGGACAACACCTTGCCGGGGGCCAATTCGATAAAGCGCGCGAGTTGCGGCGTGTTGGCTAGCAACCAACGGACGTCCTGCTCCCAACGCACCGGGCTGGTGAGCTGTTCGACGAGGCGGTCTTTGATCGAGGCGACATCGCTCTCGTGCGGCTGACCCGTGACGTTGGACAGCACCGGCAAGGTGGGCAACGAAAAGTCCGCTTCGTCGAGTGCTTTGCGCAGGCGGTCTGCAGCGGGCTGCATGAGCGGCGAGTGGAACGCACCTGCCACGGCCAGCATCGTCGCACGCAGGCCCATCTTGTCGGCCACCGACATCGCACGTTCGCAGGCCTTCTCGCTGCCGCTTATGACGACCTGCCCGGGGCAGTTGAAATTGGCGGGGACCAGCACCTCGTCGCCGCGGTTTTCGGGGTCGTTGAGGGCCTCTTCACACAGCGCGTCGGCCTGGGCTTCATCCGCCCCGACGAGTGCGACCATGCCGGACCTGCTCATCTCGGCCGCGTCCTGCATCGCTTGCCCACGTAATCGCACGAGTTGCAATCCGGTCTCGAAATCAAACGCACCGGCTAAATGCAGTGCGGTGAACTCGCCCAGCGAAAGCCCCGCCGCAGCGCGGATCCTGTCGATCTTGCCCTCAGCCTGCAGCGCCTTGTAAGACGCCACCGACGCGACATAGAGTGCCGGCTGCGCCACGTCGGTGCGGTTGATGGTCTCCTCCGGACCGGCGAAACAGGCGTCGGTCAGGGAGAAGCCCAGCAGCGCATTGGCCGCGTCGAAGACTTGCTTCGAGACCGATGACTTCTCGTACCAGCCTTTACCCATACCGATATGTTGCGCGCCCTGCCCGGGACAGAGAAGGATCGGAGATTGATGATTGATGATAGATGATTGATGATCTGTTGGGGTCATTTTCGGCTTTTGGCGGTTCGGATGGATGCGGTGAGGATCGAGTAAATCTCGTTGCACTCGTCGAGAAGGGGCTGAAGTCTCTTGAGGGGTAAAAGTTCAGCACGACCGATCAGACGGAGCCAATAAATCGTTTCGTTGCATTCGCGCTGCGCGATCTCCAATGTGGTTATGAAATGTTTCTTTGACGAGGCGTGTACAGCTTCGTGATAGTTTGCGCCGATTGAAGACCCCGCCCGTATGAGTTGTTGTCCCCAAACTTTTCCGGCTACCTGCTTTGGTAGCGCCTCGGCAACTTTAGCCACGCGCACCGCTAAATCTTCAATCCGGGATTGCATTTCGTTACGGTTCACTATCAACCCTCTGAGATTATCAATCATCATTCATCAATCATCAATGGTTTTCACATCCTCCAAAGGCTGCTCGTCCATGTCATCCCCCCGCCCATGGCGGTGAAGAGGACGAGGTCGTTTTGTTTAATGCGGCCCGCGGCGCGGAGTTCGTGCAGGCAGATGGCCACGCTTGCGGCGGACGTGTTGCCGAAGCGGTCGATGTTGATGTAGATCTTGTCCTCAGGCAGACCGAGCTTTTCTCTCGCCGATTCGAGGATGCGGCCGTTGGACTGGTGGGAGACGATCATGGCCAGGTCCGAGGGCTTGAGGCCACAGGCGCCGAGTGTGCGGTCGATGTTGCTCTGGAGCGTCGAGACGGCGAACTTGTAGACCTCGCGTCCGTTCATCTGCAACGTATTGAACTTGCCCGAAAACTCGGGGTGTTTCTCGGGCAGGTCCTTTTCACCACGTGGGACGTAAAGCTCGCCCCACATCGTGGCGTCCGAGTGCATGTGCTGGAAGAGGCAACCCCGTGTGGCATCTTCGACGCGACCGATGACCGCGGCGCCCGCACCGTCACCGAAGAGGATGCACGTGCGCCGGTCGCTCCAGTCGGTGATGTCCGAAAGCTTCTCCGCACCCACGACCATGATTCGCCTGTAGAACCCGCTGCGTACCAGGGCCGAGGCCATGTTCAAGCCATAGACAAACCCGCTGCAGGCCGCGGAAATATCCACCGCCCCAGCCGGCACCGCGCCGAGTTCGAGCACCACACGGGCCGCCGTCGAGGGGCAGACCATCTCGGGCGTGAGCGTGGCCAGGATCAGAAAATCAATATCGGTCGGCTGGAGCTTGGCGTCGGCCAGCGCGTTCTTCGCAGCCGTGACCGCAAGGTCGCGTACGGAGGAATCTTTGTCGGCGATGTAGCGTGACTTGATGCCGGTGCGTTGGGTGATCCACTCGTCGTTGGTCTCGACACGCTTGGCCAATTCCTGATTGGTCAGCGTATTGGGCGGCAGGCACATGCCCGAGCCGAGTATGGCCACGCCAAAAGCTTTGCCGTCGGCTTGGCCGACGGTCGGCGGTGTGATCGTGCGATTGCTCATGCCGCGTCTCCGCCGGTCTTGGAAGCGACAGGCTCTTCGGGGGCCGGCGCGTTGGCCAAAGCCGTCACGATGCCGTCGTTCACACCGAGCTTGACATACTTGATGGCGTTGCGGATGGCGGCCTTGATGGTGCGGGCCTCACTCGAACCGTGGCAGATCACGCAGATGCCGTTGGCCCCGAGCAGCGGCGCCCCGCCGTATTCGTGGTAGTCGTGCTTGGCGTAGATGCTCTTGACGACCGGCTCAAACTTCATGGCCAGTTCGGGGTCGATCTCGAAGATTTCGTGTGCGATGGTCTTGAACAGACCGGCGGCCAGACCCTCGGCAAGTTTGAGCACGACGTTGCCTGTGAAGCCCTCGGTGACGACCACATCGGCCTTGCCATCGAACAGGTCGCGTCCCTCGACGAAGCCGACGTAGTTGATCGTCGGGTCTTTGCGCATCTGCTTGGCGGTCTCTTTGACCAGCGGGCTGCCCTTGGCTTCTTCCGAGCCGATGTTGAGCAGCGCGATGCGGGGCTTTTCGATGCCGATGATCTTGCTCGCATACACGCCGGCCATGTGGCCGTATTGGTGCAGGTGGTGCGGCTTGGGTTCGGGATTGGCCCCGACGTCGCAGATAATGACCGGGCCGTAGAACGTCGGGATGGTGACGGCGATGCCGGGCCTGTTCACCCCGGGGAGTCGACGCATGGCCATCTGGGCCGCGGCGACACAGGCGCCGGTGTTGCCCGCGCTGATGACGACCTCACAGTGACGCTCGCCGCTCTTGCGTGAGCCGCCGAGCTCGCCCATGCGGACGATGGAACTGTCGGGCTTGTTGCGGATGGCCAGGACGGGAGACTCGTCCATGCCGATGACCTGCGTAGTGGCTTCGACCTCGATGCGCGGGTCTTGGGTCAGACCGCGCTCTTCGAGTTCTTCACGGATGACAGCGCCGTCGCCTATGAGGACGAGCCGGTCGCTCTCCGAGAGCAGCCCGATGGCATCGAGGCTGCCGGTCAGGATCGCGTCCGGGGCGTGGTCACCCCCCATGACGTCGACGGCGATGCGCACAGGCTACTCTTCCTTGGACAGGGCAAGCTTGAGGCCGGGGCGGACGTAGCCGCACTCACGGCAGGCCGCGTGGGGCCGTTTGGTTGAGCCACAGTTGGGGCATTGCACGGCATGATCGGCCCGCAGCGCGTCGTGCGAGCGGCGCATCTTGCCCTGCGACCGGGTTTTTCGTTGGCATGGTAGCATCGCGGTTTACCCCACAAGCATTCGTTCAGGGTCGGTTAGGGAACAGACGAAATAATGTACCCCCGGGCAAGCCCAAGGTCAAACCGTGCTGGTCGGGTGTGGGTTAAGGTGCCGCGTGGCAAAGCCGTGTTGTAAGGGGCTGACTTATCGTGGACACCCCGGGGCGGATCGGTCAATGACGCCTTATCACTGCTTGGATAAGGCGTCGATCGTGGTTAATGCGCCGCCTTCCCGGTTGTACCACTGACTGCTGTAAACCTCGAATATCCTGCTCTTGTCGATCACGGCTCTGACGGAACCGTCGTAAAACACAGCATTGTAATAGCCATCCTGGTGGCACATCGGGGCACCGTAAGAGATGTTCGACCCGCTGGACCCCGTATCCCATATTGCCAGGTCTGCTCCATACACGTCATCAGGCGTGACCGCGTTATTACCATACTCGTCCATCCTGCGGTGCAAGCGGTACATGTATGAGAACTCGGTCGTTGAATAGGTCGCCCAATTCGCCCAGCTCCAACTGCTTGAATAACCTATCGAATACCGATCCGGGGATGTTCGGCTGGGGCAATAAAGATACTTGGGGTTGATCGGGAGATAACCGCCCTCCATCGCCTTGCCCACGACATCCGGCCCCTTTTCGTCGGGGAAATAGTAGTCGGGATTAGCTGGATTGGTGAGATTCTTGTTGGCGCTATGAGCCAGGTTGCGTGATCCAAACTGCAGATGAGTGGGTGAAAACGTGTTGCGGCGCGGCGACCACGGCGTCCAACCCTTGAAATCCGATACGTAGTTGAAGCAGCCCAGCGAAGTCTGCTTCAGGTTGGCCATGCACACGACACGACGGCCGAGTTCGCGCGATTTCTGCAGGCTGGGCAGCAATATCGCCACCAGCAGCCCGATGATCGTCACCACCACAAGCAGTTCCACCAGGGTAAACGCGTTGCGATTCGTGGGTGGGTGTTTCATGCGGTGGACTCCGGGGCAAGGCGGTGGAACACGATGATTGCCGGAGGGGTCACGCAAAACGGCTGCGCGGTCGGAGGACTCGCGCAGCCGCTGGAGGAGATCTTAATACAGAGTTGGATGCATACCTATTAGCCACGACGGCGGCCGGCGACCAGGAGTCCGCCGAGGCCCAGCAGCGCGATCGACGCAGGCTCGGGAACGCCCGCCGCCGCAAGAGCGTTGGCAAAGGTCGCGTCGGTGCCGGTGAGGAGCACGGAGTTCGTGACAGAAGAAGCACCGGCACCCCCGGCCGTGTTGTTGTTAAGAACGGTGTTTTTCCAATTATTGAACGTGTTTGCGTTCCACAGGGCATAAAAATCACCCGCGCTAATCCCCGAGCCCTCGACTGATGAGCTTGTCGGATTGATCCAGACATTCATGAGCATGTCGTCCCCAGCGTTGGTACTTCCATAGGTCGCGCTGTTGTTTGGGTCAAAGTAGAACTTGGTGAGCACCACGATGGATTGACCTGCGAGAGTTCCTGTAGTCAAGTCGATGGAAGACCGGTTGGGATTGGCTGTGCCCGTTGTCTGGGCTAGACCATTGCTCTGAATCTCCACGCCGACCCGATTCGCCCCATTGGTTGCTAAAAACTGGGCCCGCAGGGTCGCGGATGTACCTGTACCAAAGTTGAAAGTTGAGATCAGGTAAGACGTCGAAACGACACCCGGATGAACGTTACCCCCATTGGGTGTGGCGATATCCGTGATGACTACCGATGAACCATTTGTGCCATCCGGGGTGTAGCTGCTGTTACTTAGATTGATTACCGCAGCGTACGTCGAACTCACAAGTAAGGTGGAAGTTAATGCAGCCAGAACTGTCTTGCTTTTCATCGTTCAACTCCTCTCTTGAATTGCGTTATGGGTTCTTGAAGATTTAATCCACCATGAGAAGCATTGCGTCAGAATATTTATGAAACCTATGAAATGAATGACCTCAACACGAGAACAAGACCATTATGATGGGTATTGCGTTCCTTGCAATACTGTATATAGTAAAATTTATACGGTATTTAATAAAAATTAAGCCATGCCCCAGAATAATCCGATTAATCGCTTCCACGTCACCCTGCACGACAGTTTCAACGGGGAAAATACGTTCGAGTTCTGCCGGGCTGTGTCCGAGTATGCGGGGAACCTTCGGCATTGGAAATTACTGGGCAGTCACGGCTTATCGCCATTCAGCGATTGGGTGGGGTTGCCGTGGGAAAAAATCGATGGTGCGATGGGTTTGGAACTGACACCGGACATGGAGGGCCTTGCTCAGAGCAAGGGGGTGGCCATTGTCAGTGTGACCCCCAAGGATCGCCAGTCGCCTTTGCCCCAGGTCAACAGCGACTACCACGCGGTGGGCCGACTTGGAGCTGAGCACCTTCTCGAACGGGGCTACACGAACTTTGCCTACATCGGGAACGACTCCTGGCCATCCGCCCATCAGCAGGAAGGTTTCCTGGAAACGCTTCGGGCGGCGGGGCGCAATTGCGAGACACGATCCATCGAAGACTTCAAAACGGACGCCATTCTCAAAATGCTCCGTCATTGGCTGGAAGAGTTCCCCAAGCCGATCGGCATCATGACCGTGATGGACTACCTTTCACGATTCACCGTCAATACCGCGATCGATCTTGGCCTGCGCGTGCCCAGCGAGGTCGGCGTGCTGGGCGTCAACAACAACCGCTGGGCGTCGATCATGTCGGCTGTGCCGATCTCCAGCGTCCAACTCGACGAACGCCGGATGGGTCAGACCGCGGCCAGGACGCTCGATGCGCTCATGCAAGGCCGGCGTGTGGAACCGGTGCAACGCATCCCCCCGCTCAGAGTCATCGCTCGGCGGAGCACGGACATCCTCCCGATGCAAGACCCCTTGGTGGGTAGAGCGATTCAGTTCATCCGCGACCACGCCGAGCGGGGCATCGGTGTGGAAGAGGTGCTCATGGACTCGGGGTGTTCGCGTTCCACCCTGGAAAAGAAGATGAAACAGGAACTGGGCTACACCATCCACACCGCGATCACCCGCGCCCGTGTCGAGAAGGCCAAGAGCATGCTCTTGAGCAGCGAAGCCGGCACCGATCAGATCGCCTACCACTGCGGTTTCGAGCACCAGCCGCGACTCTTCGAGGCCTTCAAACGCGTGACGGGCATGACCCCCGGCGAATACCGACGGAGCATGAGGGGGGTAAGCCCGACTCATCAGGAGTAATGTGGCAATGCGAACCGTTCGAGTGGTCAATATGGCTATTGGACAAATCAACTAACGGGCAAGTGGTTGAGTCCTCCGGGTGCTGGGGGGTGTCCATTCCGCGGGGCTGGGATCTTCCACGACAAGCGGGCAGTTGTCATTGTGTTCTGCTTGCGCTTTCTTGAGTAACGCTGTCATCTGCGTGACGGTCTGCAAATACATGGGATCACCCGCGAGGTCGTTCATCTCGTGCGGGTCGTTTTGCAAGTCAAACAACTGCGTCTTGTCAATCAATGGATAACGGATGAGCTTCCATCGTTCATCACGGATCGCTCGCTGGCAATTCTTATACGCGGTGAACATCACCGGATGCACACCCGCTTGCTTGCCCTCGATCACCGGCACGAGGCTCGTGGCATCCAGCCCATCGGGGATGGCGACGCCCGCGAGTTCGCACAGCGTCGGGTAGACATCGTGGAGGTATGCAAAAGCCTGCGTTTGCCCCTTGGGGATGCCTGGGCCGACAAATATCAACGGCACGTGCATCCCGCCGAACTCGTAGAGGTTCTGCTTGCCCAGCAGGCCGTGTTCGCCAAGCGACAATCCGTTGTCCCCCGCTACGACGAAGACCGTGTTCTCAAACTGCCCGGCCGCTTTGAGCGCATCAATCACACGGCCGCACTGCGCGTCCCAGTATGTGATCGAAGCGTAATACCGCGCCAGCTTCCCGGTGACGCTCTCCCTCGTGCGGGGCCAGGGCAGGGTCTGTTCATCACGCACGGTCATCTCACCGTTGTCGAACGGGTGGTAAGGCAGGAAGGCGGCCGGCAGCGGGATGTCCCCGGGCTTGTACATCCTGTAATATTCGTCGGGCGCGAACTGCGGGTCGTGTGGCTCGTGCGGGGCCATATAGATAAACAGCGGCTGCTTGCCCGCGTGTTCCTGGATGAACCCGATGATGTTGTTGGCGTTACCCTCAGCGGTTTTGCCGTCGAGGTGGACATCGAAAACTTTGTCGAGTTTGCTCGGGTTGTTGCCGGCTTTGCCGCTGCGGATCGAAGCGTACCCAGCCGCTTTGACTGTCTGGGCCAGAGTTGATGGCGTGGGCGAATGCCGCAGGTAATCCATGCCCGTCATAATCATCGTGCGGCTGGGCGTACACACCGCCCCGGAATTCGAACCGAGCACGTAGGCGTTGCGGAATATCAACCCGTTGGCACAGAGCCTGTCGATGTTGGGCGTTTTGACCACCGTGTGCCCCAGCACACCCAGGCAGTCGGGTCGCAGGTCATCGGCTAGCAGGAAAACCACATTCAAGTTGCCCGCTCGCAAAAAGCGGGACCAGGACATGACAAGTAACACGCATAGAAGCAACAGGTATTTTTTCATGAACAGCCTCTTAATCAACGGTTCGGAACAGGATTGAACATGCCGGATATCACCTTGGCTGTCAATGGTCCGGCTTGAGATTGTGCAGACCCTTGAGCGGCACGTCACCGGGGAGCCGACTCACGATGTGGTGGACCAATGCGGACATGCGTTGTCGGCTATGCCTTTCAACCATGGACGTGCCGTCGTTGAACGCGATCTTCACCGGGCCGCTGTGGAGGCGGAACTTCATCGAGACCGTGCCGGGGTTTTCGGTGAGGTCGAGCACCGCTTCGGTGACGCGGTCGAAGGCGATTTCCGTTTCATCGCGCGGGCCTTTGTGGACGACGCCCCGCTCGTAGATGTGGAACCGATGACGCGACCGCACGAGTTGCACCCCACCCAGCACGCCGGCCAGAATCAAAACCAGCGCGGGCAACATCCCGACGAGCTTCATCCATTCCACGGCTGTGAAGAGATAGATGCACGCGGTGATGACCAGACACACCCCGGCACACCCAAGCAACCCCTTGGCTTGACCCGCCGAATGAGCCAGCGTGAAACAATGCACACCAAACCGCGCGTGGGGCACGTTCTCAAACGACCTGTCGGAGGGATCGAAGATGCTCATGACTTCGGGCCCTGCGCTTTGAGCTCGTCGATGAACTTCCTATAGGATTCACGGGTTGTGGCAAACTTGAGCTTTGGCAACGTCTGTTCAAACACCACGACCGCCTCGGTGGGGACGAGGTCGGCGGCTTTTCTGACCGCGCCGATCCCGGGCTTAGGCTCATCCTCAATGGCCAGCAACACCTCCTGCGCCTTGTCGGGGTTGACACGCATCAGCGCCGCGAGCGGATACTGAGCCCGCCAATTGTCAGGCTTGACCAGGGCCGCGATGGCGTCGCTGTCGCCCCGATCAGCCGAGAAAATCAGCAGCTTGCCGGCGTTGTCGCGGCTGAGCGTGGTCTTCGGGGCCGTCAACGCCGCAAGGGCGATTTTGAACACCGCCGACCGCTGCTGGGGCGTCACCTTGGACAAGTCCACCGCAAAGACGCTGCTGACGTAGTGGTCGCCCGCCTTATTGATCTTCTGTTTATCATCGCTCGAGAGGTCCGCGAACCAGTCGGAAAAGCCCTGGTAATCCCCGGGCTTTTTGCCGGATGCGGCGCGTTCATCAGCCTCACGCTTTGCCTGCTCAAGTTGCCTGATCGCCGCCGCCTCACCGGGGTTCTCCGGTCGGCCCTCGGCACGCGCCTTCTGCAATTCAGTGACGGCTTTGACCTGCTGGTCGATCATCCACTTCATGTCCGGCATCTTGGCCCGCGCCGATTGCAGCAGCCGAAGCCCGTCGGGTGCCATGCCCAAGCCCTGGATGGCGCGGATCGGGTAATTCTTGTCGGTCCGGGGCTTGGCAATGTAATCCAGCGCCTTGACAGGCGCGACCGCGGCGTAAGCGGCGACCATGCCGGCCAGGTGATGGATGGAACACTTCTCAAGCAAGGCAAAGACACGCTTCTCGTGTTCGGGCTGGGCTACGGTGCTGTAGGCCTGCATCGTGTAGCCGGGGTCCATGCCCGATTGGTTCTGTTCCGCGCCGGTGAGCAGAAGTTCAGCCAGACGTTTTTTCGTAACGGCGTCGAGGCTGGCGGACCCACGTTTGACCAGGAAGTCGCCCACCGGGGGGTGCACGTCGAGCAGTGGGTTTTCCATGAGCCGAACCAATTCGTCACCGGTCTTCAGTTCGGTGTACCAAAGCTTGTGGTCTTCCTTCTCGGGGATCACCACGTCAAGAACCCTGCCGTCGGGGGCTTTGGCTTTCTCCACGCGGTCGTTGGGGCCGAAGGTGTAACAGAGGAGGAACTGACGTGTCGAGGCGTCCACCTTGACGGGCTGGAGCTTCTGATCGGTCATGATCTGCTTAAACGCCTGCCGTTGTTCTTCGCTCAGCGCCTCACGCACGGGGGCCAGCTTCTCGAGCACGATCTTGACCATACCCGGACCGGTCGCGCGGCGGGATTGGATGATGGCCTCACCCTCATTAGTCCGCTGGAGCGAAAGAATGTAATTCACGTCCTGACGGGCGTTGCGGATGACCACCACCTGATCACCGGTGATGTTGATCGCCGGCAGCAGGTCCATGCGGTAGACGAGGTAGGCGTGGTTGAGCAGGTCTTTCTGCTCGGGGGTCAGGTCATTCGGGTCCATCTCCTTGTATGGCGCAGCCGGGGCAAGACTTGGCAACGCGACCAGCAGCGCAGCCAACAACAACCCGCGAATCCCCAAGTGAAGGCGCATGCGATGGCTCCTGTAAAGGTGCCCTCATGATAACACAGGATACGGTCTGCCAAGCCCGGTTAAAGGAAGGTGTCAAGGTTGAAGAATGGTGTCATGAATGCCAAGTAGAAACGCGCGTTATTGGTAGCCCCGCTTGGCAAAGTGGGGCTGCGTTCACGGGATACCCCGTTTGATCTTGCCAACACACAGCCCCACCTTTCCAGGTGGGGCTTCCAAAGAAGTAGGCATGAAGAAAGGTGCCGGGAACCTTGAGTTCGTTTCACCTGCGAACCGTCACTTCGACATCGCCGTCTTGCCGGTGCTGTCGTAGGGCAGGTTGAGTTGGCCGAACGGGGTGGCAAGGTTCATGTCGCCGGCAATCTGGTAAGCGGCACCCTTGCCCTGGATGAGGTTGAAGACACCCAGGCCCAACTGGATGGGGGAGAAACTCACGGGGAAGGTGAGCATCGCGGGCTTGTCTTTCTCGAACTTCACCGCTTGCTCGACCCGGCTCTGGGCAACTTTCGTGCCGCCTAATGACAGGTTGTAAGACATCGCCGAGAGGTCGACCGGAAAGTCGTTTGCACTCGTAATCTTCAATGAGACCTCGCCGGCGGCGTTTTGCATGGACAGGTCGGTCCACTTGAGGCCGGCCACTTTGACACTGGGCAGCGCGGGCACGGGCAAAGAGCCGGACTTGGAGAGGGGCAGCGTGATTTTGCCCACGGCCGGTGCGTTGACGGAGAGGTCGAGCTTGGCATCGTAGGGCACGACCGAGCCGGGCTTCACACCCGACAGCGCGTTCATGAGCTGCGTGAACTTCACCCCCGCCGGCACACGGATCACCTTCGATCCCATCGCGGGCACCGTGCCGGACGAAGCGGCGTTGCCCGAGAGAAAAGCCGTGCCCCCGCTTGAGATCGAATAGCCCAGGTCGGTGATCGGCAGCGGCACATCGTAAGGGTTGCTCACCTTGACATCAAAGACCAGGTCCACACCGTCGAGCGAGAGGTTGGCCAGCGAGACATTGCTCAGGCTCACCGAGGGCTTGTTGCCTTGCATGAGCGACTGCACGGTGGAACAACCGGTGAGCAGGCAGATTAAAACGATGCACGGGGCTGCACGGGATATACGGGACATATCGCTGTCTCCATTAGTGTGAAGACATTGTATGCCATCGGCAAGGAGATGCGTGCGGGTGGGTCAGCCCCCGGCCCAGGTGCGGAACCTGTCGATGCCCTCTTCGATCTGTTGGATGTCGATGCCCGAATAAGCCAGTCGGATGTAGCGGCGGGATTCTTGACCCACGGGCCTGCCGAAGTGCAGTCGAGTGCAGAAGGAAACGCCGGTGTCGTTCATCACGGCGCGTCGGAATTTTTCGTAATCGTCGAAGCCTTTTATTGCCATCAGTTCGGTGACATTGGGGAAGAGGTAGAACGTCGCTTCGGGTCGGTAGCAGCGCACACCGGGGATGGCGTTGAGCCGGTCGACGCAGGCGTCTCGGCGGGCTTTGAGGGTGTCGAGCATCTTGCGGACGGGGGCCATGTCACCGGTCAGGCCCGCGATAGCGCCGTACTGGATAAAGTGGTTCGAGCAGGACTCGTCGTTGACGTTGAGCTTGGCCACGCGGTCGACGATTTCCTTCGGGCCGATCGTCGCACCGAGCCGCCAGCCGGTCATGGCAAATTTCTTACTGAAGGTATAGAGAATGACGGTACGATCAGCCAAGCCGGGCAGCGAGGCAATCGACGAACTCTTGCCCGAGTAGCGGATATCGAAATAAGCCTCGTCGGAGAGAACCACGAGGTCGTGCTTGACGGCCAGGTCGGCAATGGCCTTCATCTCATCGGGCGAAGACTCGGCGCCGGTGGGGTTCTGGAGGTTGTTGTAGATCAGCAGCTTGGTGCGTGGGGTGATCTTCGATTCGATGGCGTCGATGTCGAGGACGAAATTCTTTTCTCCTTCGTGGAAGGTGTAGGGCACCGCAACGCCGCCGTGGAACTCGATCTGCGATTCGTAGATCGGGTAGCCGGGGTTGGGGTAGAGCACCTCGTCGCCCTTGTCCATGAGGCTGAGGACGAACTTGCCGATCGAAGGCTTGCCACCCGGTTGAACAGCCACGTTCTCCATCGTCAGCGGGATGTTGTGCGACCGACTGATGTCGAGCGCGAGGGCTTCACGCAGTTGCGGGATGCCGTAGTTGGGGCAGTACCCGGTCTTGCCCGCGTTGGCGGCGGCGAACGCGGCGTCGATGATGTGCTGGGGCGTCTTGATGTTCATGTCCCCGAGGTGGAACGGGTAGACATGGTGGCCTTTGGAGGCAAAGGTGGCGGCCTCGGCGGAAACGGAAAACGCCGTCTCGGTACCCAGGCGTTGGAGGCGGTCAGCGAACTTCATGAATGGGGTCCTTACCTGTTAAAAAAACAAATGAACCACCGAGACACCGAGGACACCGAGAAGAGATTCAAAGTGATACACAACGGCCTTTCTCGGTGATCTCGGTGTCTCGGTGGTTGATGCGATTGTCATGCGTTCTTGTTTACCACGTTGATCGGCTTGCCGGCGATAAAGGCCCTGATGTTGTCGGCGACGGTGGCCATGAGTCGGCGGCGCGCCTCGACCGCGGCCCAGGCGATGTGCGGGGTGAGCAGGCAGTTTTTGGCTTTGAGCAGCGGGTTGTTTTCGGAGATCGGTTCAACGCTCAGCACGTCAAGGCCGGCAAACGCGAGCTTGCCCTCGTTGAGGGCCTGAGCGAGGTCGGCTTCGTTGACCAGACCGCCCCGCGCCGCGTTGAGAAACATGGCGGTGGGCTTCATCGTCGAGAGCAGCGCCTTGTTGACCATGCCCGCGTTGTCAGCCGTCTGCGGGCAGTGGAGCGAAACCACGTCCGCACCGGCGAAGACCTCTTCGATCGTCTTCCATGCAAAGGGCGAATAAGCGGGCGGGTTGGCACGGTTCACGTCGTAGGCCCAGACCTCCATGCCGAACGCGTGCGCAAGCTCCGCAACACGGCGGCCGATGCGACCGAAGCCCACGACGCCGAACACCTTGCCCGAAAGCTCGAAGATAGTCGAATTCCAGAAACTGAAATCCCCCGATTGGGCCCACTGGCCCTCGCGGATCGCGCGGTCGTGGCCGACGGGCTGATGGATGTGCGAGAGCAACACCGCGAAGATGTGCTGTGCCACCGTCTCGGTCCCGTAGACCGGCACGTTGGAGACCGGGATGCCCCGCTTGCGCGCCGCGGCGATGTCCACGACGTTGTATCCCGTCGCCAACACCGCGATGAACTTGAGCCCCGGAAGCTGAGCCAGCGTCTTCTCGGTGAGCTGCGTTTTGTTGGTGAGGATGATGTCGGCCCCGGCGGCGCGTGCGACGATCTGGTCATCCGGCGTGCGGTCGTAGACGGTGAAATCCCCCAGCGCCGCGACGGCGTCCCAGGGGTTGTCGCCGGGGTTGAGCGTGTAGCCGTCGAGACAGACGATCTTCATGGGTAACACCTTGTAAGGGCGGGCGGGTTTTGCGCGGGGGCTCGGCCCGGCGGGCCGGTGTGGACGTTGTCCCACGCGACGCCCTCCGTTGGGGGAGTCGCATTATAGAGAGTTGGGTCTTATTTGCAGGTCGGGCATCGGGCAGACACCCGTCGGCGGTAAGAAATGTTGTTTGACCGTTTCAAGCCCGCGGCGATCACCCCTGCTCGGCAGGCTCGATGGTGACCGTGAGGTTTCGGCTGGCAAACTGGTCTTTGTAAAGCTCGGCCCGTTCCTTGTGCGTCACGAGCAACAGCGACACGCCCGTGCGGTGGGCCTCGGACATCTTGTTGATCGCCTCCTGCTGCTTGAGCGGCGTGAGCATGACGATCGTCTCGACCACGTCCAACGGGGTGTTCACGTCGTCGTTGTGCAGGAGCACCTTCCACGGCGGGAGCATCTTCGGCGGCTTCTTCGTCGGCGAAGGCCGCGTCGCGGTGGCGGTGGAGGTGGGCTTGTCACGCTCGGGCGGCGCGGGTTGCGGCGCGTCCGGGGTGCTGGCGTCTTGCGTGTTGTCGGCCGGGTGGTCTGGCATGTTGAGGATGAGTTGTATGTCGAGTTGGGATTGATGTAATGGATTGCCGCCCGCGCATCATTGAGGCTTCATGCGATGAACCGGGCTAAAGACCGGGGGCAATATCAAGGGGCCACGCACGGGTCAGACTAAAGATTACCGGCCGATCACGCAAGGGCATGAACCCCAAAACTTGATCCACCGGTCCGTCTGGGAGGGTTAGTCAAAACAGAAGCCCGTGATGGCGGATCAATTGTTGTCCTCCCGCTCGTAGGCATCGAACTCGCCGCGTTCGGAGGCTTCCTGCACGTACTTCTGGAACTCGCCCATCTTGTAGCTGATGAAACAAAACGCGTGGTGCAGCGTGAGCCACTCGATGTCGCTGGGGTCTTCGTCGAGGTCTTTGCGCAGGCGATTGAGTTCAGCAAGAAGGGGTTCAGCTTTCATTGATACGAACTCCGTGAGGGTATTGGGTGTGTCCTGTGTTGAGAGGTCGGCATTATAGGGAGGCACCCAACCGCGTGGGCCAGATGGCATTCCCTTGGCCACCCCGACGCCATCACACGCCACACCAAGGCTTTATAAGACCCGCACACATCCGACCCACCGCGGCTATAATCTTGCCTCAGGCCCACCGGCATCAAACCGATAACAAGGTATCTTCTCAATCCCCCCTCACGCACACCCGGGCCTCCCCTTTTCAAACCTGTTGCGTCATGGTCAAGCCCAAGCCCAAAGCGAACCGTTCGAGGCGACTGGAAGTGCGTCGCAACAAACCGCGCGACGCCGGGGTGTGGGCGTTCGTCAACAGCCGCGAGTTTGTCTGGGCGGCGCTTTACGTCGTGCTGCTGACCGTGGCCGGCGGCATCATCGCGGTGCACGGCTCGGACAAGCCGCTGCTCAAGCCCGGCGTCGTCGTGCGTCAGCCGATCGTCACCCGTGTGGCCTTCCGAGCCATCGATACCGACGAGACCAACAAACGCCGAATCGATGCGCGTGACATGGAGCCGGCGGTCTATAACGTCAACACCATCCTCTTCAGTCAACTCTACGACGAGCTTGTGCAGATCGGCACCGACCTGTCCGACCCGCGCATCCAGAGCCTCGACTCGCTCAAGGAAGACACACGGGAGAAGCTCCAGCTCACCGAAGACTCCTTCAGCGCATTGCGTGAATACTTTGCCGACCCCCGTACGCCGGCCTGGGACGAAACGGTCAGGCTCTTCATCGATGAGCTCGAGGGCATCCCCGTCCTGAGCGACGAACGCGCCCGCATCGAGAGCGACCAGCGTGACCGCTCATCGAGCATCCGCATCCGCCACCCCTCGCTGGGCGAACTGCGTCGCGGGGACGACACGCTGCTGGGCACAGCCAAAGACCGCTCCGCCCTTTTGAGCCGGGTCTCGCAGTTGCTCAACCGTTTTCCGCCCGTGTTGCGCCCGATCATCCTCAACGCTGTCAAGAACCACCCCGAACCCTTCTACGAATTCGACAAACAGGAGACCGAACGCAAGCGTCAGGCCGCCTACGACAACACCCCGCAGGTCGAGATGACCTACGACGCCGACAGCGTGCTCATCCACACCGATCACAAGATCACCGACCTGGACATGACGCTCATCGCCGCCGAGCGCGACGCCTTCAAGGCCACGCTCGGGCCGGTGCGTGTGGTGCTGCTCAACCTCGGGCAGATGGGGCTGGTGATGCTCATCGCGGTGGGCGTGTGGTCTTATGTCGCCGCCTACAACCGCAGGGTCTTCCACAACCCGATGCGTGGACTGGTCGTGACGGGGCTGATCCTCGCGGCCCAGGCCGTCGCCGTGTATGCCACGATCTCACAACCCGACCTCATCCTGGCCACCACTGTGCTTCCCTCGCTCTTGTTTGTCATGATCCTCGCGGTGGCTTACGACCAGCGCTTTGCCCTGGCGATCGGATTTGCCGTGTCGATCCTCGTCCACGCAAGCCTCGGTCGGCCGGTCGGGCTCCTGCTCGTGTTGCTCACGGGCGTCGGCGTCGTGGCCACACTGCTTAACGACGTGCGCACCCGCTCCAAGCTGCTCTCCGTCGGCATGTGGGCCGGGCTGTCCATGGCGCTGGTCGTCGGGTTGGTCGGGCTGACCCGTCAACGTTACGACCCGACGTGGTCCGTCACCGACGTGCTGGCACAGATGTTCATCGTCTTTGTCACCGCGATGATCGCCGGTGTCACCGCGCAGGGCGGCCTGTCGCGTGTCGAGTGGCTCTTCAAGATCACCACCTCGCTCACGCTCAAAGACCTCAACGACGCATCGCACCCCCTGCTCCGACGTCTGGCCCAGGAAGCCCCCGGCACGTATCAACACTCCCTGCGCATCGCCGACATGAGCGAAGCCGCCGCGGAGGCCATCGGCGCCAACGGCCTGCTCTGCAAGGTCGGCGCGATGTACCACGACATCGGCAAGATCAACAAACCCCTGTATTTCGTCGAGAACCAGGGCGGCGGGCACAACCGTCACTCCAAGCTCTCACCCGCGATGAGCCTGCTCATCATCGTCGGACACGTCAAAGACGGCATCGAGATGGCGCGTGAGTATGGCTTGCCCTCCGTGCTGCGGCACTTCATCGAGTCGCACCACGGCACGACGCTCGTCGAGTATTTCTACCACGCCGCCCGCAGGCAGAAAGAAGCCGAGTCCGCCCCCGCGCCCGCCGAGTTCGAGTTCCGATACCCCGGCCCCAAGCCCCAGACCAAAGAGGCCGCCATCCTCATGATCTGCGACGGCGTCGAGGGCGCTGCGCGGTCGCTCGACGAGCCCACGCCCGTCCGCATCGAACAGCTCGTCCACAACATGGCCAACAAACGCCTGACCGACGGCCAGTTCGATGAGTGCAACATCACACTCCAGGAACTGCACCTGATCGAACAGTCGATCACCAAGACGCTCTGCGCGATCTACCACAGCCGGATCAAGTACCCCACCACGCCGGGACAAAAAGGCGTGGTCCCCCCGGTGGAAGACGCCGACCCGGATCAACAGACTCAAACCCCCGACGCCGCCGCCGCGTCGTGAGTTCAACAACATCTTTGCAAAGCCCAACCCCTCCGGGGTTGGGATCGTACGTCACCGGGGTACGCCCCAACACCCCGTCACACATTAAACAGGAAGTGGCACACGTCGCTGTCGTGCATGACATACGACTTGCCCTCGACGCGCAGCTTGCCCGCGGCCTTGATCGCCGTCTCGGTCTTGTGCGCCTCGAGGTCGCTCACGCTGTAGACCTCGGCCCGGATGAACCCGCGCTCGAAGTCGGTGTGGATCACGCCCGCCGCCTGCGGGGCCGTCGCACCGACGGGCACCGTCCACGCACGGACCTCCTTGGGCCCGGCCGTGAAGAAACTCTGCAGACCTAACAATTTGTAAGCCGACCGCGTCAGCGTCGAGAGCGCCGGCTCACTCAGCCCCACGCTTTCGAGCATTTCTTTGCGGTCGGCCTCGTCGAGTTCAGCCAGTTCGCTCTCGAGCTTGGCACACACCGGCACGACCTGGCCCCCCTCGGCCTTGGCGCGTTCACGCACACGCGCCGCGTGCGGACCCTCGCCATGCAGATCGCCCTCGTCCACGTTGGCAACATACAACACCCGCTTTGCGGTGAGCAGCGCCAGCCCCTTGAACGCCCTGGCCAGGTCGGGGTTATCAAATGTCAGCCCCCGCACCGGTTTGCCCTCGCCCAGCAGCTTCTGGCACTGCATGAGCACCTCGACGCGGGCCTTGGCTTCCTTGTCACCCGACTTGGCGTTGCGCTGAGCCTTGTCGATCATCCCCTCGACGCTCTCGAGGTCCGCGAGCATGAGTTCGGTGTCGATGATCTCGATGTCGCGGATCGGGTCGACCGAGCCTTCGACGTGCGTGATGTCGCTGCCCTTGGGGTTCTCAAAGCAGCGGACGATGTGGACGATCGCGTCGACGTTGCGGATGTGTGAGAGGAACTTGTTTCCTAATCCCTCGCCCTTGGACGCCCCACGCACGATGCCGGCGATGTCGATCAGGCGCAGCATCGCGGGGACGATTTTCTCAGTGGGGATGAACTTGTTGAGCCTGGCCAGGCGGTCGTCGGGCACGGGCACAACGCCGACATTAGGCTCGATGGTGGCAAAGGGGTAATTGGCCGCCAACGCACCGGCGGCGGTCAGCGCGTTAAAGAGCGTGCTCTTGCCGACGTTCGGGAGTCCGACGATGCCTGCTTCCATAAGGGCGGGCATGATACCGTGTCGGGTGTTCCCCTGCGAACGGTAAAGGCACTATTCGCGCCGGCTCGGCTGGACCGATCGGCTTTTGCGGTCGCGACGCCGATTAGTTGTTGATCGCCGACGTGATCTTTTTGGCCGCGTCGGTCAGGTCTGTGGCAGGCGTCAGGGTCGGGATTCGGCTGCGGGCGTCGTCGAGCATCTTGCGTGCGATGTCGACATTGGTGCCCTCGAGTCGGACCACGAGCGGGACCTTGAAGCCCACCTCGTCCGCGGCGGTGATGATCGCTTTGGCAATGGTGTCGCACTTGGCAATGCCGCCGAAGATGTTGACGAGCACACCCTTGACGTGCGGGTCGTCGAGGATGATGCGGAAGGCCTCGGTGACGGCCTCTTCCGACGCACTGCCGCCGACGTCGAGGAAATTGGCCGGCTCCTGGCCGTGGAGCTTGATGAGGTCCATCGTGGCCATCGCCAGACCGGCCCCGTTGACGAGGCAGCCGATCGTGCCGTCTAACTTGATGTAAGAAAGCCCGAAACGCCGGGCGTGGGCCTCGGACTTGTCTTCTTCGAGCGGGTCGGCCAGCGAAGCGATGTCTTCGTGCCGGAACAGGGCGTTGTCGTCGAAGTTGATCTTGGCGTCGATGGCCAGCACTTCGCCGTCGGGGTGTTCGGTTGTGGGCTTGGTGACGACGAGCGGGTTGATCTCGGCCAGCGACGCGTCGGTCTGGAGGAACAGGTCGCATAGCTGGTGCATGATCTTGCTGGCCATGCGGACCTGCTGACCCCGGAAGCCCAGGCGGTAGGCGACTTTTCTCGCTTGATAAGGACGCAGGCCGATCATCGGCGAGATCGCTTCACGCAGGATCGCATCGGGTTTGGTGTGGGCCACCTCTTCGATGTCCACGCCGCCCTCGCTCGACGCAATGAGCACCGGGCAACCGCTCACACGGTCGACGGCCATGCCCAGGTAGTATTCCTTTTCGATATCGACGCCCGCGGCAATGAGCAGCTTCGTCACCGGCACGCCCTTGGGGCCTGTCTGCGGGGTAACGAGGGGTTTGCTCAGGATCGTGCGTGCGACCTCGCGAGCTTCGTCTGCGGTCTTCACAAGCTTGACGCCACCGCCCTTGCCCCGGCCGCCCGCGTGGACCTGGGCCTTGACCACTGCCAGCTTGGCGTTGTGGCGTTTGGCCAGTTCGGTGAAGGCTTTGCCCGCATCGACGGGGTTTTCGACCATGATGCCCGCCGGGACAGCCACGCCGAATTTCGAAAGAAGGTCACGCGCTTGATATTCGTGGATTTTCATAAGGGGTGCGATGATAGCAATCTCTGTCTTGCGGGCCAACTGCCGACCGATAAGCCCCGCTTGACCCCGTGCATGGATCGAGCCGATAATTAAACGTCCATGCAGCGCACTGCCACGAACCCCCTCCCGCAGAACCTCTCACCGCTGGCCCATCTGGCGGTCGCGGTCGCGTTGGCGGGCACGGTGGCGCTCACGGCAGGTACGACGACGGCCCAGGCCTCACCGATGCGTTCGACCGAGGCCGCGGCTTTGTTCCAGTCTCGCCGTGACAGCCTCAACAAACTCGTATTGCAGATCGAGCAGGCGGCAAGGTCGCTCTCTCGTCATGTCAAACCCGTCGGACAGACACCCTTTGCCGCGATCCTCACCCAGTGCAATGGCCATTGCCCGACATCCCTGACGGTTGACCGCCAAACCTCTGAAGCCACACCCACCGCGCTGCAATCGCAATCGCACACCTCCCGCTTCGCCCACATCGACCTCCCCCCACCCACGCGCTGACCCCGGGAACCCCGGAACCCCGGAAGCAGTCCCCCGGAACCCCGGAACCCCGGAAGTTAGAACCGGGCTTTCTTCATCCACTGTCACGCGCGTCGTCTATCTTTCCATCCAACCACACCGCACCGCCCCGAGGAACCCCTCATGGTTCTCAACCTCATTACCTCGTCCTACACCCGCATCTTTGGCTCACGCAACGACCGCATGGTCAAGAGCTACCGCAAGCGCGTCGAACAGATCAACGCGCTCGAACCCGAAATCCGCTTACTCACCGACGCGCAGCTGCGCGAGAAGACCCAAGCGTTCCGCAAACGCCTGGCGGACGGCGAACCGATGTCCACCGTCCTGCCCGAAGCCCTGGCTGTGGCACGCGAAGCGATGGACCGCTCCGTGGGCATCCGCAACATCTTCGACCCCGAAAAACATTTCGACCCCACGAAACTTCCGTCGGACCTGCAAAAAACCTACCAGCGCATTGCCGAGCACCTCAAGACCCTCCAACCGACCTCCGTGCTCGGCGGTGAAGCCCCCGTCCCCGTCTGGCACCAGGCCGACATCCCCATCGAACTCTACAACGCCGTGCGCGAGATATACCCCCAGTCGCGCCCGCCCTTCCGCGCAAGGCCCTTCGATGTCCAGCTCATCGGCGGCATGGTCCTCTCCCAGGGCCGCATCGCCGAGATGAAGACCGGTGAGGGCAAGACCATCGTCGCGCCCCTGGCGTGTTACCTGGCCTGCCTCGAAGGCCACCAGTGCCACGTCGTCACCGTCAACGACTACCTCGTCCAACGCGACCGCGACTGGGTCTTCCCCTTCTACCACCACCTCGGACTCACCGTCGGAGCCATCCACCCCTTCCACATGCAGCCCCCGGAAGGCAAGGCCAATGCCTACAAGTGCAACGTGGTCTACGGCACCAACAGCGAGTTCGGCTTCGACTACCTCCGCGACAACATGAAGCTCTCCACGAACGAGCAGGTCCAGAAGCGACGCGATTTCTGCATCGTGGACGAGATCGACTCGATCCTCATCGACGAGGCCCGCACACCGCTCATCATCTCCGGGCCGGCCCACGAAGACGCCCCGCGCTACGGCCTTGCCGACCAGGTCGCCCGCCACCTCATGCAGAAGCAGCGCGAATACGACTCCGTGGACAACGCGGTGCAACAGTGCATCATGCGCTTCAAGGGCCTCGAGGGCGACATCCGCAACTCGCGCGACAAGGAAAAAATCCCCGCCATGCGCGAGGAAATGAAACGCCTGCAGGAACAGGAACTCCCCCGGCTCGAAGAGGCCCGCGACAAGCACACGCAGTACTACGAGGTCGAACGCGACAAGAAAGCCTCGCACCTCACCCACGAGGGCGTCGCCGAGGCACAGAAGATTGCCAACATCGGTTCGTTCTACGTCGGCAACAACGTCGACTTCCCCCACCTGCTCGAAAACGCCCTGCGCGCCCACGTCATCTACCAGCGTGACAAGGACTACGTCGTCCAGAACGGCGAGGTCATCATCGTCGACGAGTTCACCGGGCGCCTGATGATCGGTCGCCAATGGTCCGACGGCCTGCACCAGGCGGTCGAGGCCAAAGAGGGTGTCAAGATCAAGCAGGAGACGCAGACGCTTGCCACCGTCACCATCCAGAACTTCTTCAAGCTCTACAAACGCCTCGCGGGCATGACCGGCACCGCGCTGACCGAGGCCAACGAGTTCGACGAGATCTATAAGCTCGACGTCGTCAGCATCCCCACCAACGTCCCCGTCGTCCGCGTCGACCGCAACGACCTGATCTTCCTCTCCGAGAAAGACAAGTGGAACGCGATCCTCGAAGAGATCAAACGCACGCACGACGTGGGTCGGCCCGTGCTCGTGGGCACCACCAGCGTCGAGAAGAGCGAGTACCTCGCGCAGCTGCTTGCCAAACGTCACGGCATCAAGCACGAGGTGCTCAACGCCAAGCAGCACGAACGCGAAGCCCACATTGTCGAACACGCCGGCGAACTGGGCGCGGTGATGATTGCCACCAACATGGCCGGCCGCGGCACCGACATCAAGCTCCAGCCCATCGCGCGCGACGTGCTCATCCACCACTGGCAACAACGCAACGTCCTGCCCAAACAGGCCAAACCCGAGGACGACGACGCCACGATCATCCGCCTCGCTTACCGTCACCTGGCCTCGCGTGACCTGGGCCTCAAGCCCAAGGATGTCGAGGCCATGAGCGATGAACAAATCCGACTCGCGCTCCTGCGTCACTGGACCGCGACCGAGACCTACACCGACCCGGACAAGGTCGGCAAGATGACCGCTGAACAGTGCGAGAAAGAACTCGACAAAGCCCCCGGATTCATGCTGCACAAGCTCAAGGTCTTCACCCACACCGAGGACCTCGGCGGCCTGCACATCGTCGGCACGGAACGACACGAGTCGCGCCGCATCGACAACCAACTCCGCGGCCGCGCAGGGCGCCAGGGTGACAACGGCTCATCACGCTTCTTCATCTCGCTTGAAGACGACCTCATGAAGCTCTTCGCCGGCAAGACGACCATGACCGCGCTCTCCAAGCTCGGCATGAAAGAGGGCGACGCCATCGAGCACAAGTGGATCACCGGCTCGGTCGAACGCGCCCAGCGCAAGGTCGAGGAACGCAACTTCGAGGTGCGTAAAAACCTGCTCGAATACGACGAGGTCATGGAGTACCAGCGCAACGCCTTCTACGGCATCCGCCAGGAAGTCCTCGAGGGGCGAAACGTGCGTCAGATCATCTTCGACTACATCGGCGAGTCGATTGATGATGCGGTCGCGCGGTTCCTCGACCGGGATTATGTGCCCTCGCAGGTCTCGGAGTGGTGCCGGGGCAATCTCGACGTGATGATCGAGGCGTTCAGGCTGCGCGCCGACGAGTTGGATGAGCTGCAGGAATCGGTGCGATCGGCCGCGCGGAACGAGGTGGCCCAGACCGTCGAGCTGACGCTCGGTGAATACATGTCCGACGAAGCCCCGCCCGAGGAGTGGGACCTGCGCGGCCTGGCACAGTGGGCCATGTCGCGCTTCAGCGTCAATCTTTCGCAGACACAGCTTCGCTCGATGAACACGGCCGAGGTCCGCAAGATGCTCGTCGAGCACGCCACCGAACTGGTCGACCGCAAGGACCTGTCGGGCCTGGAGAAGTTCGTCACCCCGCTCTACGCACAGAAGCAACTGGCCGAGTGGGCCAAGCAGAAGTTCAACGTCGAGCTCGACCCCAAAGACCTCGAACCCAAACAGGGCGAAAAGACCGAGGCCGCCTGCGACCGTGTGTCGGACCACATCCTCGACAAAGCGCGTCAGGCCTACGCCGAGCGCGAGGTGCGTTACCCGATCGAGTTTGTTCTGGAGTTCGTCTTCAACGCGGCGCAGCAGGACCCGAACTTTGCCGGCCAGCAACTCGTCGGTTTCGTCAAGCAGCGCTTCGAACTCGACTGGGACGCCCAGAAGATCGGCACCACCCCGCCGCAACAGATGTTCGAAGAACTGGTCAAGGAAAACCACGCCTGGCTGCGCGAGGGCAAGCTGGAGAAAACCGTGGACGAACAGTTGGCCAGCCTATCCGGTGACACCGCGCAGCTTTACGACTGGGCGACCCGGCGGTTCGGGCCCTGGAAAATCACAGAAGCCCAACTGGGTGAGATGTCGGACGAAGAAAAGCGCGAAGCCCTCATCGAACACGGTCGATCGCTGTTGCGGACGGAGTGCGAACAGCTCGAACGCTTCGTGCTCCTGCAGATCCTTGACACCGCGTGGAAGGACCATCTCTACATGATGGACCAGCTGCGCGACTCGGTCGGGATGCGTTCGATCGCTGACAAAGAGAAGGACCCGCGCGTGGTCTACAAGAGCGAGGGCGCGGGCTACTTCCGTCAGATGCAACAGTCTGTCAGGGACAAGGTGACTGAGCTTGCGTTCCGCGCGCGACTGACCGCCAACTTCCAGGCGCGCAACGTCTACCAGGAACGTGAAGCGACGCACGCGGAGGCTCGCAACGTGGTGCAACAGGCCGCGGCCGCGCAGCGCCAGGGCACGGCCGAACAACGAGAGAACATGGCGGCGGCCGAACGCGCCGGCGGCCCGTCCGGGGGTTCCGGGGGGGGGGAACCCACCGGTTCGCGCAAGCAGCGCCGCGCCGCGGCCGCACGCGAACGCAAGGGCGGTGGCTCCCGGAAACGACCCCGCGGCCGGTGATCGAGCCTCCATGAACCGGGCCAAGTGATGATGCGACCGATGAAATAACTTCCGGGGGAAACTTCCGGGGGGAAACTTCCGGGGGGAAACTTCCGGGGGTGATCGTTTATAGTGGACGGGTCCACGTCTCCGGTCGTTGTCATGTCCTGAGGGACCGCACGCGATGAAGAGGTACGCATGGGGCAAGTGCATCCTGGCGGTGCTGCTGTGCGCGGCGCTGTCGGTGTGCATCTGGGTCGCCACGATCTGGAACAACTTCACCTTCCACAACGCGTTGATCGCCGACGACTACCTCGTGCCGGTGGCGACGCTTGCGTTGCTGGTGGTCGTGCTCGGCATCAACCCGTTGCTCAGGCGTTTCGCTCCCCGGTTGAGTTTTTCACGACGCGGCCTTGCGGTGATCTGCGGCGTGCTGATGATCGTGGCGCTGCCGCCCAGCGCGGGGATTCTCAGGCAACTGGCGTTTCCTCTTGTGGACGCGGTGCGTCGCGCGAACACCGAGCAGCGGATGGCCACGGCTTACAAGGCGCTCGACCCGCCCAAGGCGCTCTACCCCGACTCATTGGAATACGAGGCCAAGCTCCCTGTCGCCGAGCCGTTCCTGGATGAACTCGAACCGGGCAAGCCGGTCCCGTGGGGCAGGTGGGTCGCGCCGATCGCAAGCTGGTCGGGCTTTGTCGTCCCGTGGTACGTGATGATGATCGCGCTGTCGGTGGTCATGACCCGTTACTGGCTGCAAGAGGAACGGGTCCCCTTCCCGCTGCTGACGATCTTCCGTTCGCTGGTCGATGTGCCCGAAGGATCGTCGCGCAAGGTCCCGGCGATCTTCACCAGCCGGCTGTTCTGGGTCGGCTGTGTCGTGGTGTTCCTGTTGCACTCGCTTGCGCAGGGCCACCGTTACGCGCCGGCGAGCGTGCCGGTCATCGACATCCACTGGAACCTCTGGCCCTACTTCCAAGAGCCGCCGTGGCGGTACCTCCCCGGATGGATCAAGGGCGGCCGACTCTTCTTTACGTTCCTGGCCGTGGCCTATTTCCTGCCCAACCGCACGGGCTTTTCCATCTGGTCGGCGCAGATTCTCACGGCCCTCTACATCATGGTCGGCACAGCCTATTTCCCCCCGTTCAACGGCGGCGTGGTGAGTGACGCGCGTGCCGGCGTGACGGTCATGTTCGCACTGTGCGTCGCCTGGCTGGCGCGTAAGCACCTGGCGCATGTGGCGCGTTGCATGTTCAGCAGACCCTCCGCCGAGCGAGACCGGGCGTACCGGCTGGCGGGGTGGTGCATGGTCGGCGGGTGCCTGGGGATGTTCACCTGGCTTATGTGGGTCCGTGTCCCGCCGGTGTTCGCGGTGCTCTTTGTCGTCTCGGCGGTCATGGCGACGCTCACACTCATGCGCGTCGTCGCGGAGACCGGGCTGCCGTTGTTTTTCCTGACGCGGTACACGTTCGAGATTTTCCTGCGCATGCTCCCGCTGGCGTTGCGGACGCTTCCGACGATGTACTTCGGCGGCATCCTCTCGGCGTGGCTGGGCGAGGGGCAACGCATGTGCGTGGGCGCGGTGGCGACGCAGGCGATGGCGATCGAACCCGACGACGACACCCCGCGTCACCTCAAGCTCGGCGGGCTGTTCATCTTCGTCGCGGTCGTCGCCCTGGTCTGCGGCTGGCTGTTGATCCTTTGGATGAGCTACCACCACAGCGACACGCCGATGGAGACGCCCATCGCCGGGTGGGGTCGGCAGCAGTTCCGGGTCGGTGAGAACCTGATGATGGACACGCTCGACGGCATCCGTTCCACGCCGATCTCCGACCACCTGCCCTACATCCTCGGCGGGAGCGTGCTGGTGATCGCGCTCTTCGAGCTGTGCAAGCGTTACCCGGCCTGGCCCCTGCACCCGATCGGGCTGCTCGGCGCCGGGACGTGGTGCGTCAACCAGATCTGGCCCAGCGTCTTCCTCGGCTGGCTGGTCCGAAATATCCTCATCCAACTCGGCGGCACACGCGCTTACAACAACGCCAAGCCGTTGTTCATCGGTTGCCTGATGGGGGAACTCTTCGCGTTACTCTTCTGGGCCGGTTTCGCGGCCTATCTTGCGATCAATAGTTTGGAATACCAGTCGGTGAATATCCTGCCGTATTGATGGCGACTAGAGCAACTGGTGTCAAAAATCTCCCTCCCCTTTCAAGGGGAGGGGAGGTAATAGACGCCAGTGGCGCTAACATGCTGTTACTCTCGGGACCGCTTGTTCATGGCGGTGGGCTTGGTGTCGTGGTCGTGGGGCATCGGCCGTCCGCAACTCGGGCAGGCGTTCATGGTGTCGAGCTTGCGTGCGTAATCCAGCAACGTGGCCACGACCGTCGCGTGGCTCCAGGTGAGCGGCGAGACCGAGAGCGGGTGGTTGCTCAAGGGGTGGACCTGCTCGGCCAGGACGCCGGACTTGAGCGCTCGCGTGGCCACCCAGTCGAGTATCGGCAGGGCCTGGCGGAGTTCCGCGGCGTTTTTAGCGCGTGCGATGTGCCACTGCGCCAGCCAGAGGGTGCAGATAAACCACGGGTTGCCGGGCACGGCGGCGGTGTCGTCGGTGACACGGTGATAGGTGTCGCCCTCGTACCGCGCGACCCCGCCGACGGGCGTGCGGACCCACAGGCGTTTCTCTATGGCTTTCATCGTCTTGTCCACGCGCTCATCACCGACGTCGAGCAGGCCGAACGCGAAGATGGCGTACATCGAGCTGTCGATGACGTGGTCGACCTCGAAGGGCGGGGGTTGCGTGAGGTCCTCGGGTGGCTTGGGTTTGTTGATGTCCGTCACGCTCGATCCGGGCTGCAGGTCGGCCAGCCTTGGGGAGCGGCCGGCCATAATCAACGCCACCATCCGCGCGGTGTGTTCGTGGTCGAGCGGGACGATCCGCCGGTAGAACCGCTGGTGCTCCTCGGACCACATGTGTTTCTCGAACGCAATACGCATCTCCTGCGCCGCGGTTTGGTAGGTGTTGGCCCGGCGTGTGTCCCCGAAGCAGACCGCGAAGTTGTAGGCCGCCATCAGCCCGCCGTACACACTGGCGACCGTGAAGGCGTGGACGCCCCACCGCTCTTCCCACAGGTCGTAGCTCGGCAGCGGCAACTTGGTGCGCGGGTCACGGAATCGTACGAGGAAGTCGGCTGCGCGGGTGACGAGTTGCAGCCAGAGCGGTCGGACGAACTCGATATCGCGGTAGTGCTCGTAGTGCCGCCACAACGCCCAGACGACAAGGGCGGTCTCGTCTTCCTGGATGGGCAGTTGCGGGTTGCCCAGGCTGACCCACGGGTGCCAGCTCGACGCCAGCGAGCCGTCGGGGTTGTATTTGTGCAGGAAGCAGCCGTGGTCGGTCAGGATGTTGGAACAGAAGGTGTAAAAACTCTTGGCAATGTCGGGCAGCCCCGCGTCGTCGAGCGCGGCGGCAACAAGCGCGCCGTCGCGCGGCCAGAGGTAGGAGTAGGTGTCGCGAGAATACTGCATGAAGTCCGAGTCGTTGGCGGCGATGATCGCGCCGCTGTTGTCGATCTGCGTGCGCAGGATCAGGAGCGAGCGTTTGTAGATCTCGGTGACTTTGGGCGATGGCCCGTGGTGCTCGGGCGCGGGGAACTGGGTCCTGGCCGCCGCCAGCCACAATCGCCAGTAAGCGGTGGTGCGATCGATCACGCCTTGGGGGGATTCACGGTTGAGGAATCGGTGGACCTCCGCGACCTCACGGTAGGCAAAGCCCGCGCCGAGCACGAGGTAGACAATCCGCTTGTCGTTGGCGGTGCCCTTGGGGCCCAGCGGCACCTGAAGCATGATCGTCGAGTCCACTGCGCCTTGCGCGATGGCGTTGTTGCCCAGGCGTCCGTCCTCCGCGTCGCGCCACGTCCCCTCCGCGCCGTTGAAGCCCGCCGTGCCCGTGGCGTATTCATCGATGCGTGGCTCGCCGTCGGCGTACCAGCAGGCCATCAGGTATCGGCTCTTGCGGTAGTGGATCACGGATCGCAATTTCGGATCGAAGAACGCGGTGTCGCCGACCTTTGAGCCGTACATCATCAGGTCGTTGTGGTGGAAGAGGTGGACTTGTCGCGGACGGTCGGTGAGGTTGGCAATCTCGATCCGCCGAACCATCACGGGGCGGTGGAAGTCGATCACGTCGGTGCAGCGCAGTGTCAGATTCAACACCGGGTGGGTGAGCGTCACCTGCGTTGCCAGCGAGTCTTCGACATAGCCCAGGTCGATGTCCCAGCCGTGGTCGGTCCAGTAAAGTCGGTGCGTGGGTTTGTCTTGCGGGTGTCCCCCACTGCTTTTACGAGGGGTGTCGATGTCGGACCAGACGCCGAAGCGACACGGGCCGCCGCCGGCGTGGTTCTCCTGCCCGACGTGGGGGAAGTAGATGTCACGGACCTGGTAGTGATGGTCGAATGCGACCAGCATCTGCCCGTTGCCGATGGGGATATCGCGTGGCAATCTGGCGCCTCCGTGCGGGGTGGGCGCTCATCCGTTGAGCGCTGAAGGGGTATTGTGTCCCGTCACGGTGTGCGTCGCAACAACGCTGTTGAAACCGACGGTGGAGTCTTCAGATCAGCCCCGCATACGCCCCGCCGTCGATGAGCAGGTTCTGCCCGGTGATGAAGCCGGCCTGCATCGAACAGAGAAACGCACAGGCCGCGCCGAAGTCCGCCGCGTTGCCCAGGCGCTTCATCGGGACGCCGGCCACCATCTGGGCCTTGTTTTTCTCGAAATCGCCGGTCTGTGATGCGAGCAGACTCTTGACCCGGTCGGTCTCGTGCAAGCCGGGCAACAGCGCGTTGACGGTAATGCCGTGCGGGGCCAGTTCGGTGGCAATCGTTTTCATAAAACCCGTCAGGCCCGCTCTGGCCATGTTCGAGAGCAGCAGGTTCCCGATCGGTTGCTTGACGCTGATCGACGTGACCATCACGATCCTTCCCCAGTGCTTTTCTTTCATCGGACCGACCACACCGTGTACAAGGCGCACCGCCGACATCAGGTTCAGGTCGATGGCTTTGGGGTATTGTTCGATGGGCGTCGTCGCAAACGTCCCCGCCGGCGGGCCGCCCGCGTTGGTCACGAGGATGTCGATCTCGCCCAGCGTCGAACGTACGTCACCGAGTAATTTCCCGACCTGTTGCGTATCGGTCACGTCGCAGACCCACGGCAACACCCCGCCCCCGAGTTCGTCGGCTGTGCGCCGGACTTCGTTTTCATGTCGCGCACAGATCGCCACGCGAACGCCCTCGGCCGCCAGCGCCGCGGCGCACCCCCTGCCAAGCCCCTTCGACGCCGCTGTCACCAACGCCACTTTGCCCCGCAAGCCCGTGTCCATGGGATGCCTTTCTGGCTAAAACGGTAAAGCCCCGCACATGGCTATGGTCTATCAGATCTCCGTCATCCCGCAAGGGCCGATCTTGACGCCCATCCACCGTGGAGCGATAGTAATTCTCTGACCCTCCGCCGACCCGATCCGCACCGCGAGGCGACCATGTCCAACAAACCCAGCCAGGGGCTTGTCCTGAACATCCGACACGAATTGGACTCCGTCACCGTGTCGCTGATCGGTGATGGTTCAAATATCTTTGGCCAGCGCATCCGTGACGAGCTGACCGGCGTCACCACGCACCCGCCCAAGCACGTGGTCTTCGACCTCTCCGAACTGACATTCATCAACAGCGTGCTCGTGGGCGTGATCGTCGAGTTCGTCGTCCGACTCCAGCGTGAGGGCACGAAACTCGAACTGTGTGAGGCCAAGGGGCAGGTCCTCGAAGTGCTGCGCAACTGCAACGTCGAACGCCTGCTGCGCTTCGAGAAGGCGTGAAATTAACATCTTGTAAGTTCTGGCCGTATCAGGCGAGGGGGTTCGACACGGTGGGCCGGCGGCGCTTAATGTTCTTGTTTAACAGCCCGCGTACACCAGCCGGATCGTATACCACGCGCTACGGCTTGGGCTGCGCCGCTTGAAGGCGCTTGAGAATCGGCTCGAGTTTGACACGCGCCTCCTGTATGAGCCGTTGCGACAGGCCGTCCTCACTCATGGGTTCTTTGTCGTAAGCCGACTGGGCCAGCTTGAGCGCCTCGTCGCGTTTGCCCATGCGTTCGAGCCTGGGAAGGTCGTTGAACACGTCTTTGTAAAAGGGCATCAACTGTGTCGCGGTGACGAAGCACTCTTCGTTCATCTTCCCGACCTCGCCGGTCTGTTTGTGGCCGACGTTGGGGAAGAACTTGACCGCGTAGAAGAACCCCGCTTCTTTAATCTGCGACTCGAAAAGTTTGGCCCATTCGATGCGTGTGTAGGGGGCGCCGTCGAAGCTCTTATTGGTGTCCGCCTCACCGCAGGACATGACGAAGGGTACGCCTTTGGCCTGCGGGTTGACGCTCAGCCAGGGGCCGCCCGTGGCCCAGGATCCCGCCGAGTGGGACGAACATCCCACGACATATTGCGGGTACTTCATCATAAACCTGTGCGCATACTGCGCCCCGCCCGAGAAGCCGTGGATGTATAGTTTGGGATGGAGCTTGTATTGCTTGCCCAGTTCACCTGCAATCGCGATGAGCTGCTCGTCGCTGCGAAACCCGAGGGTCTGGTACCCGTCGTTGGGGAACGACGGCCCGACCACGATGCAGTCGAATTTATTCACCCAGCCCGCCAGCCCGCCCGCGCCTTTGCCGTTGCCTTTCCAGCCGTGTACGCCGACCACGAGCCAGTATGTTTTGGCGGGGTCGATCTGCTCGGGTGTGTATAGAAAATAATCCCGCTGCGTGAGCGTGTCCTTGCGCGCCTCCTCACCGGCGATCGCGTCGTCAGAGAAACCGGTCACCAGCAACAAAGCCGGCAATAACGCAAACGATAGGGTCACTGCGGTCTGGTAGGTCATAGTGCGGGTATTATAATCGATGAGTTGTCATTCACATCTGCTCAAGTTCTTGCGCATCTCTTCCCTCGGAGTAAAACCATGAAATTCATCTTGTCTTCGCTGATGCTAGCCATCGCCATGACCACCCGCGCACTCGGGCAGGATGTCCTGCACCCGCAGCCCAATATCGTGTATCTCCTGGCTGACGACATGGGCTACGCCGACGCCGGCTTCATGGGCGCTACCGATACAAAAACCCCCAACCTCGACAAACTCGCTGCGCGCGGGACGGTGCTGACCTCCTTTTATGTCCTACCCGTCTGCTCACCGACACGCGCAGCGCTCATGACCGGCCGTTACGCTACGCACACCGGCGTTTACACCGTCGTGCGTCCCCATGCGCATTGGGGCTTGCCATTGAGCGAACGCACGCTTGCCAACGCGCTTGGCGACGCGGGCTACCAGACCGCCATCGTCGGCAAGTGGCACCTCGGTGAATTCGAGGAAGCCTACCGTCCTACGCACCGCGGTTTCGACCACCAATACGGCTTGTGGTTCGGCATGATCGATTACTTCACGCACCTGCGTGACGGCGTCCTCGACTGGCACAAAGACGACCAACCCTGCGAAGACCGGGGCTACTCCACCACGCTCATCGGGCAAGAGGCCTGCCGCGTCATCCGTGAGAAATCGCCCGACAAACCGTTGTTTCTTTATGTCCCCTTCAACGCGGTCCACAACCCACTGCAGGTGCCCGATGAATACATGAAGCCGTTCGGCAATCTCAAGAAGCCACGCCAGACTTACGCCGGCATGCTCGCCGCAATGGATGAACAGGTCGGGCACATCATCGACACGCTTGCAGAAAAAAATCTGCTCGACAACACGCTCATCCTCTTCTCCAGTGACAACGGCGGTCCCTCACCCGGGCGCGTCACCGACAACACCCCACTGCGTGCGGGCAAAGGCACCGTCTACGAGGGCGGTGTCCGCGTCTGCGCCTTTGCCACATGGCCCGGGCACATCCCCGAAGGGAAACGCCTCGACGCCCCGATGCACGGTGTCGACTGGTACCCGACGCTCGTCCAACTCGCGGGCGGATCGCTCGAAAACAACCCCACGCTTGACGGCCAAAACATCTGGCCCGTCCTCACTCAAAACGCCCCCTCTCCACACGAGGTCATCCTCCACTGTGGCAGCAAGCCCGGCGAGTTTGCCCTGCGACAAGGCGACTGGAAAGTCATCCGTCACAGTGCCGGACAACCCGAACTCTACAACCTGGCCAACGACATCAGTGAAAAACAAGACCTGGCAACCGACCAGCCCGAACGCCTAAAACAGATGCTCACCCTGCTCGACCAGACCATCCAAGCCAACGGCAACGCGCCACGCGGAGATACCACGACGAGCGGTCAAGATCACGCTGATGTTGAATAGATTGCCCTGCCACAGGATGGAAAACATAGGTACGCCTATCAACACGACAAGCTACCGCTGTGTGGAGTCCAAACGGTTGCGGATATGAAGACGACCCGATTACGGTATCATCCCCAAGCCCCCGAAACCGAAGCTCACAGGCTCCGTCGATGAAACTCAAAAAGGACCTCCACGGCGTCTCGCTAGTCACTTACGGTGCCGCCCGGTTCGCTCAGGGCTTTCGAAAACTGGCCAACGTGCTGCTGGCCCTGTTGCACTGGATGCTTTATGCCAATGTCGACCTGAACACCCAAGGCAAGGTGCTCGTCTTCAGGACCGGGTCGATCGGCGACAACATCTGCGCCATGCCCGCGCTGTACGCGATCCGCAAGGCCTTCCCCAAAGCGCAGATTCACATCCTCATCAACGCCGGTCGGTCCAACCTCGTCTCGCTCGAGAGCCTCTACCACCCCGACCACTACGACCGACTGATCGACTACCTGGGCTACCCCAAACGCAAGCTCTTCCAACTGCTCAAGGATGAGCACTACGATTGCGTGATCCAGCTCGCGCAAAACGGGGCCACGCTCCCACGCCTGCTCCGGGACACGCTCGTTTTCCGTTCCATCGGCATCAAGCGCGGTTTCGGGTGGGAATACGAAACCTTCATGCGTTTCCGCAAGGCTCAACTGCGTGTCTTCGACTTCACCAACGAACGCGACCGCCTGCTCAACATGCTGCGCAAACACGGCGTACCGACCGGGGAGATTGCCTACCCGCTCAACATCAAGGACGAACACCGCGAAAAGGTCCGCAAGCTCATCGAGGAGCGCAACCTGTCCGACCGCTCCCGCAACATCGGCATGGTCGTGGGTGCCAAGCGTCTGCCCAACCGGTGGTCGGCTGCAAACTTCGAAATGGTCAGCCAGCACTTCCGGGCAAAGGGCTATCGCATCCTGATCGCGGGCGGTAAGGACGACATCGAAGCGGGCAACAAGATCACCGGGGCTTACAGCTTCTGCGGGCAACTGCTCCCCGTCGAGAGCGCGGTGCTCTTTTCACACTGCCGATTCACGATCAGCAACGACACTGGGCCGATGCACCTGAGCTACGCCGTCGGCACGCCGGTGCTGGCAATCTTCAGCGCGCGAGATTTTTCCGGCAAGTGGTTCCCGCCGAATGATGGTATGAATCACGTCCTGCGTGATGAGTCGGTCGACTGCGCGGTGTGCCTGCTGGAGGCGTGCCCATACCAGAACCTCTGCATCGAAAAGGTCACGCCCGAGCAGGTGATCGAACAAGCCGAACGAATGATCGAGCTGACCAGCACCAACCCCTGAACCCCTGCAAACATGAACAGGCAACCCGCCAACATCGTCCTCATCGTCGTTGACCAGTGGCGCAGCGACACGCTCGGCTGTGCGGGTCATCCCTGTGTGCGCACGCCGCACCTCGACCGGCTTGCCGCTGACGGCGTCCGCTTCACCAACGCCTACTCCGCCACGCCCACCTGCGTCCCCGCGCGGGCTGCGCTGCTCACCGGCCTGTCCCAGAAACGCCACGGTCTGGTCGGGTATGACGAAAACGTGCAGTGGAACTACAAAACCACCCTCGCGGGCACGCTTGCCTCGGCCGGCTATCACACGCAGTGCGTCGGCAAGATGCACGTCAAGCCCTACCGCAACCTCATGGGCTTTCACAACGTCGTCCTCCACGACGGCTACCTCCACACCGTGCAGGGCAGACGCGACGACTACACCCTCTACGACGACTACCTGCCCGACCTGCGCAGGAGGCTCGGCAGACCCGAGGCGGACTACCTCGACTCGGGCATCGGCTGCAACGGGTACGCTGTCGCGCTATGGCCCTATGACGAATCGCTCCACCCCACCACGTGGGTCACCGACCAGGCGGTCGACTTTCTCCACCGTCGGCGGGACCCTTCAAGACCGTTCTTCCTCAAGGTCAGCTACCACCGTCCCCACCCGCCGCTCGACCCGCCGAGGTCCTGTCTGTCGTATTACCAGCAACCGGGCATCGACATCCCCGAACCCGTGATCGGCGACTGGGCAAGCGATTTCAAACTCCCCCAAGGTGCCAGCCCCGAATCCCCCGTCCCGCAAGACCCGCGTCAGATCAAGCTCGCACGACAGGCTTACTTTGCACAGTGCACTCACATCGACACGCAGATCAACCGCCTCACCCACGCACTCATCCGCGACAACGCGATCCGCAACACCGCGTTTATCTTTGTCAGCGACCACGGCGAGATGCTCTACGACCACAACCAGGTGGCCAAGGCGGCACCCTTTGAAGCTTCGGCGGGCATCCCTTGTATCGTCTGCCCGCCGCGCTCGTGGCAGGCGGACGAACTCACGGGTCAGACCAGCGACGCCGTCGTCGAGCTGCGTGACGTGCTGGCAACGTGCTGCGACCTTGCGGGCATCGACCCCGGCAACCAGCCGGACCACGACGGCATCAGCATGCTGGACACCGCACGCGGCCGGGTGAAACGCGACTACCTCCACGGCGAACACTTCCGACAGGAACTCTCCAACCACTGGATCACCGACGGCAAACTCAAATACATCTGGTGGTCACAGACCGGCAGGGAATACCTCTTCGACACGGCAAACGACCCGAAAGAGATGCACAACATCGCTGCCGACCGTCCGGGGGAAGTTGAGTCGTTGCGTTCTAAACTGATCGACGAACTCGCGGACCGCGAAGAGGGCTTCGTTGAGGATGGCAAACTCGTCCCGGGCAGGCCGCAGAAAGCCGCCCTATCCCACGCGGGCACGACCCTGGGGCGCTGACTAATCAATAGTGATGTGCGGACTCGGTCGGGCGCCGTCTCTTCTCACCGCGTCGAAACCACCGCGGCGTCTTCCATCGGGGCGGGCACATCGACCCAGCGGTTTTCATCGGCGGACCGGTAGGCGGCCAGCACGATCTGGTTGGCGTGGGCGGCCATCTCGCCGGTGACGAACGGCCGTCGGCCCTGGCGGATCGCGTCGATAAAGTCGGCGATCTGGGCCTTGTGACCCGTGCCGTAGTGCGACCGTGCACCGGCCACGCCCTCGGGGTTGTCCGCGGTTTCAAGAAGATGTTTTACGTGCTGCTCGGCCTGCTTGTCCGCAAAGCGGACCTTGGTTGGCTTGTTGTTTCGCATCTCGACCGCGCCAAGCGTGCCGTGGATCGCCAGGCTGTGCTCCCAGTGGAGGTTGCTGGCACAGGTCGCTTCCATCGTGCCGACGGAGCCGTCGATAAACCGCAGCGCTACGACGGCGGTGTCTTCGGTCTCGATCACCCCCTCGTGGGCCAGGTTGTCCTTGATCGCACAGAGCGAGCGTACGCCGCCCATGATCCACGCCATGGCATCGATGAAGTGGATCGCCTGGTTGATGAGCACGCTTCCGCCCTCCAGGGCCAGTTTGCCGTGCCAGTCGTCTTCGTAGTAGGAGTTGGGTCGCAGGCAGTGAACGGTCATCGCGGAGGTGAGCACACGCCCGAACGCACGGTCCGCGACGAGTTGGCGCAGCACACGGTTGATGCCCTCGAAACGGTGCTGAAATATGCCGGCAAAAGCCAGCTCCGGGTGCGCGGCGTGTGAAGCGATGATGCTGTCCAAAGCGTTGGACGTGCTCGCAAGCGCCTTTTCACAGACCACGTGCTTGCCCGCCTCGAACGCGTCTGACACGATCCGGGCGTGACTGGCGTGATCGGTACACACGCTCACCACGTCGACCGACCCGTCCGCGAGCAGTTCACGGTAGTCCGTCGTGGCACGGGGCACAGCGTATTTCTCGGCAGTGCCGCGTGCCCGGTCTTCCTTGACATCGCACACCCACGCGACCTCGACGCACTCAACCTCCCGGTAACTTTCGATGTGCGTTGCGCTGATGACGCCACACCCGATCACACCGACTCGTATTTGATTAGACATCTCTCAATATCCGTTCGGGAACCCATCAATCCGTCTGATGCCCCTGACATCCGCTCACACATCTCGCCGACGGTGTCATACAAAATAGCGTCCGATCCCCGGTTTGTCGCACGGGCCACACGTTCAAACCGCCGAGTTACAGTCGAACTAGGCCCGTTCCACTGGTCCCGACGCCCTGGCCGGCTCGATTTTCCACGAAAATAAAACTACCGTACAAAATTCTAACTTTAGCCCTTGACAAACCGATCCGTTCGGTAGATGATAGGGTATCGAACGAGGGGTTCACGCAACGGGATAAGCCAACCAGATGGAGCGAACCGCCATGCTCAGCACTTACCTGATCGAGAAGAAATTCGAGAATCGACAGTTCGACGCCCTGCTCGGGGCTGTGGCCTCGCACGGGTGGGACCTGCCCGTGGGCCTGCGTGTCAAGCTCAGTCGATCCGCCGTGCCCGCGGTGGCGCTGGGCCTGCGGCGGGTGGCCGAGATGACCTATGGCCCGACACCCTTAAGCCGATCGATGGTGCGGTTCCTGCTCGAAGCTGATGTCGAATCCGGGGACGACGTGCTGGCCATGGCGTGCCTGGTGTCGGCGTTCGACAAACTGCTATCCGACCACCCGCAGATCGATGAGATGGTGGCGCAGGCGCGGGACCGGGCGCTGGTGGCACTCGTCGCACAGCAAAGCCAGGACCCCGATCACCCCGGCTTTGCCGACGCCGACGACCGCGGCGAAGACGACCGCGACCTGACCACCGCCTTCATCCTGGCGCTCCTGGCGGATAACCCCACCTTCCGGGGGTCGGTGCGTTTTGCCGAGATGCTCGATCGACTCGACGACCACCGGGCAACACTCGGTCAGGCCGGCGACCAGCTGCGCGTGCTGGCCCACGTCGGCGCGGGGCACAAACCGATGGCAAAGGCTCGCAGTCACCACCGTGCCCCGACGCAGCCCATGCTCGCGGCGTGAGGGATTTAGCCGCGGATGAACGCAGATGAACGCCGATGGGAACCGGGGAGAGGATTAGCCGCGTTCATCGGCGGCTATGCTCCGCTTGGACGATTACTCAGTTGCTCAAGAATCGCCGGCAGCGTCGCGGAGAATCGGCTGCGCGGCAACACCTCATCCGCCCCGGCCTCGTGAGCCTGGTTGAGCAGGTCCACCGCAACGTGTGAGCCGAACGCGATGACCGGCAACGTGCCCGTATGGGCCTTGCATAACCGGATCATCTCCAGCGCCGCGTCGCCCTGCTCCATGTCGACCAACACGCCACGCACCTGACCGTTGGCCTTGCCATCCTCCACACGGTCCAGCCGATTCCGCAACATCCCCACGTCCCGCGCCGGTCGGGAGACGATCCCCAAAGCCTCAGCGGTCCCCCGGATTTTCGTGGCAAAGATCAGGTCCGTGGTGCAGTAGACAATCATGCTCACATCGTATCGCACTTGAATTTCGTCTCGTACCAATGCATGACCCGCCTCGACTCGAAATCGTTCCAAACAGATCACTTTCAACCGCCCGTAAGGGGATGCCCCCATCACAAGCCAAAATATTTTTTGATTGCACCCACAGATTGATCCAAAAAGTGGTTGCATTTACGCCGCCCTCTCGTTATTATGCACCCAACTTTCGCCACGCATTCGTGTTGCGTATCAAGCGTCTGTGAGTTTTATTAACGATAAATAGCTGTATTTTAACCCTTTACCGGATTCTCATCACAACGGCCGACCCGGACAAAAATTTTGGTCCATGTCCAGTGAAGGCCGCAGGAGGCTCGAAGCATGATCCCAGTTAAATCGTGGCGTGTCCTTGCTGTGCTTGCGTTTGTCGTCATGGTCGGCTCTGCGGTCTCGTCGGTTCGTGCGGATGTTTACACCCTCCTGCCCGGCGCTTCATTTGAGATTGCCCAGGGGCAAAGCTACGCGGGCATCACCTTTCAGTCCCCCAACACGAACTTCATGAGCACCGTGAGCATCCTGGCCGGGACTGCAAGCTCTGCGACCACGGTCACCATCGACTACCGCGAACCCACCGCCAACGAGTCTTACCTCACCTCGACAGTCGTGCCCATGCTCGACTCGGCTGGCCACGGCATGTTGCTCAGCGATGCTTTTGACGTGAGCGGCATTGCCCAGCCGGTGAACGGCCTGAGCCGGGGACCGGTCCACCAGACCGATGTGTTCACTATCCAGGTCAGTTACGACGAGGTCGCCTTGTTCCAGATGTACGACACGCCCGCCACGGTCCTCTTGACCGAGGCCCAGCACGCTGCGCTGTTCAACATCACCGTCAACACGCTCGACCCCGGAGCCGACCTGACCTACGACACCACGAGCTGGGTCGATGATTACTGGGTCCCCACCGTCGGGCCGCTGTCCGGCTGGGATTGGTACAACACCCCGCCCACGAGCGAGTGGGGCAACTTCAACATCGGGTCCAACGTGGTGGAGAACTACCAGGGCAGTTGGGCCCAGTTCGTGCTGGAGTATGGCGTGACCGAAGAAAACCTTGCAAGCTTTCTGGGCAGTTGGGGCACCGACATCGGCATCCCCGGCACACGCGAAAACCCCCAGGACGGCGGGAACGTCTGGGCTGTGGTCGACCATAACAGCCAGTTCGCCGCGGTCCCCGAGCCGGGCACACTCATCAGCGTGCTGCTTTTGTCCATTGCCCTCAAGCGTCCACGGCGATCCCCAGCGAAATAAGCATCATTCCAAACATAAGTCTGACGGTGTCGATCTGCGTTGATAATCGCCACTAAGACCCAATGAGCCACTCTTTTCACGCATCTCCGCTGAGTGCATCGATTATTGCGGAGCGGTGTCGATCGCGGAGATCGGCACACCGGCCATTTCACGGATCCGACGCTGGTCCACTGTGGGCGACGATGATCCCCACCCCCTCCATCGGCTGCGAAACCAAACCGGGTTTGCAGCCGTTCTTTTTCATCAACCGACCGTGTGTGCCGGTGATACCGTAAACTATCGCCCCATGTTCTTCCCCACGATCCCCGCGCACATCCCAGCCTGGTGGTATTTCGTCTGCATCGGCGCTGCGGTGCTGGTGATCGGCATTGCCAAGGCGGGGTTTGGCGGGGGCATCGGGATCCTGGCGGTGCCGCTGATGAGCCTGGCCGTCGGGCCGCGGCAGATGCTGGGGATGATGCTGCCTCTGCTCATTGCCTGCGACATCCTGGCCAACCTGCACCACCTCGGGCATTACGAGTGGCGTTTGCTCAAGTGGCTGCTCCCGGGCGCGGTGATCGGCGTGGGAACGGGCACACTCGTGCTCGTGCATCTGCGGGGTGAATCGCCGGAGAGTTTCAACTTCTTCATGACCGTGATGGTGGGTTCGATCTGCCTCGCGGTGGTGTTGTTGCAGGCATATCGTCTCACGGGCCGAGAGGTGCCGACGTTGCCCTCGCACCCCGCGTCGTCCGTCGTCGTAGGCACCGTGGCCGGCACCGCTTCGACGCTCAACCACTCGGCCGGCCCGATCATCACGGTGTATCTCCTTCAGGAAAAGCTCAACAAGCAGCGATTCGTCAGCACGCAGTTGTTTTATTTCCTGCTCATCAACACCGCGAAGCTGCCGACGTTTTTGCTTTTGCCCATGACCGACGACGGCCGACCGCTCATCAACGCGCAGACGCTGCACGATTCGATCTGGTTCATCCCGCTCATCCCCGTGGGCACGCTCATGGGCATCTGGCTTCACAAGCGTGTGCCCGAGAAACCCTTTGCCGCAACGCTCTATGTCGTGGCAGGCCTGGCGGCGGGCGACATGCTGCTCAAGGCCTTTACGGGGTTTTCGATTTTCAACCTGGGTTGGCTGGTGAGCCACTGAACATCAAGAGGTATCGTTTCAGACCACGCCCCACCAGTCGCAATCCGGGGGCGACCGAGCTAAATCAGAGTGTGCTAGAATCGTCGCATGACGATTGAAGCGGGACAGACGCACGCGGGCATACAACGTGATGACGACATGCTCGCCGACCTGACCGAGCCGCAGCGTGAAGCGGTGACGCACGTCGAGGGGCCACTCCTGGTGCTCGCCGGTCCGGGGTCGGGCAAGACGCGCGTCATCACGAGGCGGATCGCGTATCTCGTCAAAGGCGTGGGCATCGCGCCGTGGAATATCCTGGCGATCACCTTCACCAACAAGGCGGCGGGCGAGATGCGCGAGCGCGTAGGGCGTTCGCTCTCCGAGCGTCAGGCCCGCGCGACGACGGTGATGACCTTCCACAGTTTCTGTGCCCGCATCCTGCGGGATTACGCCGACCTCGTGGGATTGAAACCGACCTTCACCATCTACGACACCGCCGACCAGCAGCGGGCGATGAAGCGGGCGCTCGAAGACCTCGATTTCAGCTCGAACAACTTCCCCCCCGCGCGTGTGCTGGCCACGATCTCCAACGCCAAGAACGAGCTGATCGACGCCGAGGCGTTCGCGGCCGCCGCTTCGGGGTTTTTTGACAAAAAAGTCGCCCAGCTCTTCTCGAAGTACCAGTCGATCCTGCGGGCCTCCAACGCGGTGGACTTCGACGACCTGCTGCTGCTGTGCGTGCGGTTGTTGCGCGAGCAGACGGATGTTACCGAGGCGCTGCGCGACCGTTACCAGTACCTGCTCATCGACGAATACCAGGACACCAACCACGCCCAGTTCGTCCTGGCCCACGCGCTGGCATCGGGGCGTGCCAGGCCCAACATCTGTGCCACCGGCGACCCGGACCAGTCGATCTACGCCTGGCGCGGCGCGGATATCCGCAACATCCTCGACTTTGAAACCCACTACCCCGACGCCGCGATCGTCAAGCTCGAACAGAACTACCGCTCGACGCAGCGCATCCTCGACACGGCCGACGCGCTGATCCAGCGCAACCGCCAGCGTAAACACAAACGCCTCTGGACCGAAAACGAACAGGGCGACAAACCCCTTGTCGTCACCTGTGCCGACGAACGCGACGAGGCCCGGTGGGTTGTCGAACACCTCACTCTCCTGCACGACCGGCAGGCCATCCCCTGGTCGGGCATGGCGGTGTTCTACCGCGTGAACAGCTTGAGCCGATCGCTTGAAGAGGCGTTCCGCGCCGCGGCGGTGCCCTACCAGATCGCACGGGGCACAGCCTTCTACGACCGCAAGGAGGTCAAGGACCTGATTGCCTACCTGCGCGTGCTGGCCAACCCCAGCGACGAGGTCAACCTGCTGCGCATCATCAACACCCCCGCACGCGGGATCAGCGACAACACGGTCAAGGCGATGCAGGCCTACGCCACCGCGCATCAACTCCCCCTTGCCGACGTGCTCGACGACGTGCGACCGGTCACGGCGCTCAACGCCCGTGCGGTCTCGGCGGTGCAGAAATTCAACGCCCAACTGCTCGGTTGGCGGCGCGACGCGGGGCTGATTGAAAACCAGCCCTCCCCCACCCACGACACCACGCCGTCGCTGCGCATGTTCGTCGAGCGCGTCCTGCGTGAGTCGGGCCTCGAAGATTACTACCGCAACGACAAGGGCGACCCCGACAGCGAACGGTTAGCCAACCTCGGCGAACTCATCACCAGTGTCCAGCAATACGAGTCCGACGCCGATGCCCAGGCCCAACTCGACGAACAGCCCCAGCCGGGCGTGAATAACAAGTTGTTAGGCTACCTCGAACAGGTCAGCCTCGTGAGTGACGTCGACTCGCTCGAAGGCGACCCCGCCCGTGCCACCGACGGCATGGTCACACTTATGACCCTCCACGCCGCCAAGGGCCTGGAGTACCCCGCCGTCGTGATCGTCGGTTTCGAGGACGGGCTGATCCCCCACCAGCGCAGCCGGGACAACGAAAAAGAACTCGAAGAGGAACGCAGACTGCTTTTTGTCGGCATCACCCGCGCCATGCGCAGGCTCTCGATCACCCGTGCCAGACGCCGGACGATCTTCGGCCAGACCCAACCGACCATCCGCAGCGCGTTCCTCAATGAATTACCCAGCGAGGGTATCGAGACCGAAGACTCGGGCGGCGAGGAGAGCGACCCCTTCGACCGCCTCGACGCCACCGGCCTGGCGTCAGAGTTTCCCCCGGGCACAAACGTGCGTCACCCGCAGTTCGGCCTCGGCCGTGTGGTTAACATTGCCACCTCCGGCCTGCAGACCCGCGCCAAGGTCCACTTCAACACCGTCGGCTCCAAGACGCTCATCCTCGAATACGCCCGGCTGCAACGGGTGGAGTTCTGATTAGCCGCGAATGAACGCGAATAAACGCAAATGAAACCGGATTGACTCATGGCCCTCATGACACAGGCCGTGCCTTCAACCCGTGTTGATTAGTATCTCTTTGTTATTCTGTTTCCATTCGCGTTCATTCGCGTTCATTCGAGGCTAAACTGCTTCTTGTCATGAACAGGACACGGATCAAAATCTGCGGCGTACGGGACGAGCGGACGGCTTTGGCCTGTGCCCAGGCCGGTGCCGACGCGGTGGGGCTTGTGTTCGTCAAAGAGTCGCCGCGGTACGTCAAACCGCACGAGGCCTCGCTCATCGTCAAGTCGCTGCCGCCCTTTGTGGCAACGGTCGGTCTGTTCGTCGATGAGCAAACCGATCACATCCGAATGCTCGCTGAAGAGCTGGCCCTTGACGCGGTGCAACTCCACGGCGACGAGACGCAACAGGCCGCGGAAGATTTGTCCCCGATCCGTATCCTCAAAGCCGTCCATTTCACCGATGTGCAAACCGGTGTTGAGGCCTTCAACAATTGGCATGAACGTCCCTCGAACCTGTCGGCGGTGCTCGTGGACGCCCCGCCCCAATCACACCTACCTTCGGCTCGCGGCGGCAGTGGTCGCGTCATCGACCACGCGATGCTCAACGATACGCTCAAGGCGTGCGAAGCCGGGGGTGATGTGAGTGTCCGATCCCGTCTGATCCTGGCCGGTGGCCTGAACCCCGACAACGTCGTGGACGCCGTGCGGACGATCCGTCCCTATGCGGTGGACGTGTCGAGTGGCGTCGAGTCTTCACGCGGGGTGAAGGACGCCAGACTTATCCGGCTATTCTGTGAAGCGGTTCGCCGCGCGGATCAAGAGTGACGCTTCACCTGTCTCCGGCGCGAATCGCATCGGCCTGAGCGCTTTGCGTAAACACGCTTGCCGGTTTATGAGTGTGCGATATCCGACCGCATACGCAGGCTGGTTTTAAGTCAGTTTCAACTTGGATTGCATAAGTCATCTACTTGAATCATTGTATTGGACGACGTTGTATTCTGGAAATCAAAGGATATTCGACCATGTCTAAACGGATGCTGATATTGCTGGTGGTGACATTGTTGCTTGATGCGATGACCGCTGTCGCGGATCAAACGGATCGGGGATTGGAACTGTCGGCACCGTTTACCGACAACATGATCCTGCAACGTGGGGTGAAAGTGCCGGTGTGGGGCTTCGACGTGCCCGGCCGGGATGTGACAGTTTCGTTTGCGGGCCAGACGAAGTCGGTCAAGGCGGATGACCGGGGCGAGTGGCGGACCGACCTGGACCCACTCGTTGCTTCGTTTGAAGAGCGCATTTTCACGGTGTCGAACAACACGGGGCAGAGCATTGAACTCAAGCGCGTGCTGGTAGGCGAGGTGTGGTTTTCATCGGGCCAGTCGAACATGGTGTGGCTCGCGGGCAAGAGCATGTGCTCGGACCTGGCGCGAGAGCTGGCTAACGCCAAGGACGAAGCGCCGGTCCGTGAGATCAGCATCAACACCGTGTCGGCGCTCTACCCTCAGAAGCGTGCGACCTCGGATGGGGGCTGGAAATCCAGCCGGGATGCCAGCAACTTTTCCGCGCTGTCGCTGTCGTTTGCTTACGAGCTATACAAACAACTCAACGTCCCGGTCGGCATCCTGCTCAGCGCGCACAGCAACACGCGCATCGAGGCTTTCACGCAGCGACAGGCCATCGAGGCCCACCCGCTCCTGAAAGTCGACGCCGACCTGATCCACGACGGCGACGTGCTGACGGATCAGGGACGCAACGCTTTCGAGCAATACTACAAAGACCTCAAAGACTGGCAGAAGCGCGCTATTGAAATCTCGGAAGCCGGCGGGACGATCCCGGCCAGGCCCAACCTCCCCGGCATCGCGGGCCTTTGGCGTGGGCCCTCGCAATTCTTCAGCGGCAAGATCAACCCCGTGGTGCCTTACGCCGTGCGAGGCGCGATCTGGTGTCAGGGCACAAGCAACTCCGGGGACAGCCGCATCTACGCGGCGCGGATGGAGGCGCTCGTCAAGGGCTGGCGCGATGCGTGGAACATGCCCAACATGCCTTTCTACTTCACACAGATGCAGCCCTACGGTTCGCCCGACCCGGACAACGTGGGCTTTGCTGACATCCGTCAGGCGCAGTTCAAGTTTTTCCTCGACAACCGAAAGAACGTCGGCATGGTGGTGCAGACCGACCTGAACTCCGCCAACCCCGGCGGGATCCATTACTTCAACAAGCTCCACCCCGGCTTGCGACTGGCCCGCTGGGCGCTGGCGCACGAGTACGGCAAAGACGTGGCCTACACCGGCCCGATCTATGAGGGTTACAAGATCGAGGGCGACAAGGTGACCGTGTCGTTCGAGAAGGAGAGTCTCTTCGGCGGCCTCATGGTCGGCAACAAGGGGATGGAAAAGGACTACCGCACACCGGGCAAGTTTGTTGAACCCGCCGTGCCCACACCGGGCGTGCAACTCAACCATTTCCGTTTGTGCGGCGAAGACCGCAAGTGGCACGCGGCCGAGGCGCAGATCGTCGGCGACGCGGTTGTGGTCACAAGCAAGGACGTGCCCAAGCCCATCGGTGTGCAGTATGCCTACAGCGCGGTGCCGGAGAACTCGAACCTTTACAACAAAGCCGGCCTGCCCGCGACGCCGTTCGCCGCGGTCAACGGTGAACTGATCTTCCAGGAAGACAAGCTGGCCGCCTTACCAGACCAGCAGACAGTGCACGCCGGCGAAGACGACACGGACAGTTCCGAACTCGGCGAAGCGCCCGCGCTTGAACGACCGATGCTGCACATCGCCGAATACTACCGACCGGGTGTCATCGTCCAGCGTGACAAGCCGATCCCCGTGTGGGGACACGCCAACGCGGGGGTGAAGGTCACGGTGAAACTTGGTGATCACGTGATGACGACCACCGCCAATGATCTCGAACAGTGGTCGGTCAGGATGCCCGCGATGGTGGCTTCGACGCAGCCGATCACGCTGGTAGTCGAGGCTAGCAACGGTCGCCGGGGAGAGGTGGGCAACATCCTCGTCGGGGACGTGTGGTACCTCACCGGTGGCAGCGCGATCACGAACGAGATGGCATACGACCCACGAGCGAAAGACGCCAAGGTTCCCGAGGCTTTACCGTGGGTTCGGGAGTTCAAACGCAACACGAAGGCCAGCACCGACGCCAGCCCGAGGAAGCGTCGCTTCGAGACCGGTGGCGGAAAGTACCGCTCACACTGGTTGCCCGCGGACTACGCGGTCAATGACGCCGGCGTCACGATGTTTGCCTACACGTTTGCCAAGACCCTGAACCGTCCGGGGGTTCCGCAGGGTTTTGTATCCATGTCCTCGGGTGCCAAGGGCCAGATGGCCTCGCCGTTGTCGTGGACATCCTATGCGGGTGTCAGGGATTTGAAGGCCCCCGAGTTCAGGGCGCGACTCAACGAGTTGTTCCTGCAATACCCCGAATCGGATGTCGCCAAGGCGGCGCTCGACCTTCACATTGAACAGGTCAAGGCCTGCGTCATCACGATCCTCGACATCGCCAAGCGAGGCGGCGATCTATCCACCGCGCCGCTGGGCTACCCCAAGTTCCCCACACCCGGAAGCAGTCCCGACGTGCGGGGCGACGAGGTTCCGACCTACGCCTACAACTGGTGCGTCAGCCCGCTGACACCGATGGCGGTCGCGGGTGTGATCTGGGTGCCGACGCCCGAGAGCATCGGCTACCGCCCCGCGGAATACGCCGACGAACTGGAGGCCTACGCCCGGAGCCTGCCGAAGACCTACGGCCAGGACAAGGTGTTGTTCATTTACGCCCAGCCAAGCGAAAAACTCGTTGCGGGGATCACATCACCGACCCTACCGGGAGCGAGGTCATTCCCCCTCGACGCCTGGCCGAAGAGTTTTGCTGAGCTTGCTCGGCAGATGGCGACGCTGGCGGAAAGTAATGAGTAGGTCGCTGTTCAGGTTACTTTCCTGCGTCCACGCAGCACCGTGCCCAGGAAGACTGCAAAGAGCATTGCGCTTGTGGGTTCGGGCACCAGTGCGGTGACGATGTCAAGGTCCGCCTGGTTGACGAAGCCGTCGCCGTTGAGGTCGCCGCCCGCCGCGTTGCCCAGGAATGTGGTATGGCCCAGGGCGTTGGTGACGATGACCAGGTCGTCGTTGTCCACGTCGCCGTCGAAGTCCGCGTCGCCCACGAGCCAGTCGATGTTGACGGTGTAGCTGACGCTCTGTTCAAGCTTGTCGAGGTTACTGCGGACGAGGTCGAGCGGATCGGGGTTGTTGTTGTCGGAGAAATTGTGGTCGAGGATGGTGTCGTAGGCCCGCGCGGTGATGGTGTGCACGCCGGGGCCGAGCAGGGAGACCGCCTGCTGGAGGTCGAACGTTTCGCTGGTCTGGTCGGTGATGACGGTGCTGTCGAACTTCCATTGGACGTTGATGACATTGGTGTCGACGACATCGACCCACAGGTTGTCGGCGAGGGTGTAGGTCGGCGTGGTGCTCAGGAACGCGTCCATCGGGTTTACGATGTCGTAGATGTCGAGGATGATTTTTTCACGTGCGATAGGCCCGAAGACGTTGTCCCCGAACACCAGGTTCATGAGTGTTTCGTCGCTGGGCCTGTAGATGCCGAAGTTTTTACCCAGCGCGCCCTCGTAGGCCCCGACGACGCCGGTCTGCGGGTCGTTGTAACCCAACCATTGACTCCACTTCGCGCCGGTCGGGTCTTTCGTCACGTTGACGCGGGTCGGTTCGCTGCCGGTGTAGGTGCCGGACCCCGAGTATTCGTCAGCCAGGTTGTGATTGGCGTGGCCGCCTTCGTGCATGGCGACCTCGGGCGCGTTGTACCAGCCCGCGGAGAAGACCGGGTACCCCCCCGACGAGGCGCCGCCGTAGTTGGCCGTGTTGATAAAGACCAGTTTCCAATCGGCGTCGGCCAGGGTATAGCCCAGCGCTGCGCCGGCGGTGTTGATTGCGGCGTCGGCCTTGCTGTTGGTGATAAACATGGTCGACGAGCTGGGGTAGCCTTGCTGGCCCGACAACGCTGAGTTCTTGATTGTGAATGTCGAGCCGTCGTAGTAGTCGATCCCCGAGTCCACGCTCTTGACATCCACTCGGATGATGTTGATGAAGTTCCGGTAGCGGACGTAAGGGTTGGTGATGCCCGTGTAACCGCCGGTCGTGTTGAAGTAGCCGTTGTCCAGGACGTTGTTGATGTGGCTGGTGTAGGTGGTGTTGATCTCGCTTGCGGTGTACCCATCGCCGAGCAGGAAGAAGTCGACACGGTTGGACTTGTCGCCCTTGTTCTGAATGAACGACGCGGTGGGATTGGGGTCGGCGGTCTGGGCTGACAGTGGCAGGCTCACGCACCCCACTCCAGCTAAAGCCACAACCCTGGCGAACAGGGTAAAAAAGCCAACACGTCCGGGGGTAAACAAAGCGTTCAAGGGACCTCCTTTGCAAAGACGAAACGGCATGTGGATTCAATCAGCTTCACGGGATCAAGTGGATTCCATTTTTGAGCGAACGGGCACGAAGTCCGTGTGTGCGACCCGGAAATCATATTGCTTGTAATGTGTTGCTGTATAAATATTTGAGTATAATTAGCCGCCATCAAACAGGTGTGTGCGTTCGTTTCTAGATACAACGATCACACGACGTAACCACAAAATACACCGCAATTTGGTTTGTTCAATATGAATATTGCGGAATTTTAATAGCACTCTTGCGTCAGTATCGGCGCAGCCATGGACAACCGGTGACAGTCAGGGTCCGACCCAAAGTCAGGTCAGGTCAGGTCATACCGTTCGAAATCACTGGAAACGCGGCAGGGACTCAGGCTCTTGTGGGATCACGCCCCGATCAACCAAGGCCCGGACCAGTTCCGGCATGTGCCGATCAAGATACTCTAACAAGATGTGATCCTTGACCGGGTCCCAGTCGTAGCGCTGCATCTCACGCTTGGCCTCTTCGACGCTCTTACCCTCGACCAGCACTCGGTAGCACGCCACGACGCCCCCAGTCCGCTGCGAACCGGCGCTGCAATGCACAAGCACCGGTTGGCCCACATCGGCAGCGGCTTTCATCGCGGCGATCGCCTCGGCGTAATGTTCAATCTCGCCCGTGCCATCACCGCTCAACGGAAAGTTCAGATGTGCCACGCCCAAAGCCCGAGCGGCGGCGTCCTCAGCCAGCTGGTCCGGGTTGCCCTGTTCCCGACCGTTGAGGTCGACGATCACCTTGATCCGGTTTTTCTCGAGCGTCTCCCGGATGAGGCTCTCATCGATCTGCCCCGCGCGATAGATCAGCCCCGGCGTCACCACGCCAAAACGCTTGGGGAAAAACTCGTACCGCAAGCCGTCAAACCACCACCAACCCAAACCCACCGTCACCGCCACAACCAGCACCACCCACAACGCAAAGAGCGCGGGCTTTTTCTTCTCAGGCGTCGCCCCGGCTTGTTCGTGTTTTTCTGTCTGGGCCATCATGCGAAGATTCTAGCCTGCATTGCCCGCTAGCGGCTAAGCCGGTAAAACATGGCCCATGTCAGCACACCCCTCCCCTGCCAGACCCCGGCTGCTTACCGGCGACACCCCGACCGGTTCGCTCCACCTGGGCCACTTCGTCGGCTCGCTCGAAAACCGCCTGCAACTCCAGGACGAGTACGACTGTTACTTCCTCATTGCCAACCTCCACGCCCTGACCACGCGCAGCCAGGAAACAGCCGACATCCGACGCGACACACTCGAGATCGTCAAGGACTGGGTCAGCGTCGGCTTGGACCCCCGCAAGGCGACGTTCTTCCTCCAGAGCGAAGTCCCCGCCATCGCGGAACTCACCTGGTACTTTGCCATGCTCCTGGGCTACGGCCGACTGATGAAGAACCCGACCATCAAAGACGAGATCCGCGTCAAGAACCTCGGCGACAACTACTCCTTCGGCTTCCTCATGTACCCCGTCGGCCAGGTTGCCGACATCCTGGCGTTCCGCCCGAAAGTCGTGCCAGTCGGTGAAGACCAGGTGCCGCACATCGAGATGACACGCGAGCTGGCGCGACGGTTCAACCAGGTCTACTGCGGCGTCACCGGCAAGACGGATGATGCCGACCACGAAACCGCAGGCGGCGTCTTTCCCGTGCCCGAGGTCAAGGTCGGTCGCGTCGCACGCCTCACCGGGACCGACGGCAAGAACAAGATGAGCAAGTCCCTGGGCAACGCCATCTTCCTCAGCGACGACCCCAAGACCGTCCAGAAAAAGTGCAACAAAATCTTCACCGGCCGCCAGAGCGCAACCGACCCCGGCGTCGTCGAGGGCAACGTCCTGTTTGAATACCACGACGCCTTCAACCCCGACGCGCAGCGCGTCACGCAGCTCAAGGAGCAATACCAATCCGGGAGCATCGGCGACGGCCAGGTCAAAAAAGAACTGGCCGAGGTCCTGAATGCCATGCTCAGCCCGATCCGGGAAAAGCGCGCTCAGGTCAGCGACAGCGACGTGCTGGCGGTCCTGCGTGACGGCACGCAACGCGCCAACGACCAGGCAGAAAAGACGCTGGCGATGGCCAAAAAAGCCTGCGATTTCGGGTTCTTCCACCGGACGGTGGCATTCAAGGATTGACCGCGGCCGACCCTCTTCATGCCCAACGCTTGCGATCAAGCCCCGCACCGGTGCGGCGATACCGGTGATGGCAAACGCCGACGATGCTGCTAAGATATGGACCAGTCGGGCGATTAGCTCAGTTGGCCAGAGCGCACGGATCACACCCGTGAGGTCACAGGTTCGAGCCCTGTATCGCCCATTGAATGGTCTTGCACCGACACGCCCTTCCGGTGTGTCAAGGCCACCCCAAGTCCACGCTAACACCGTTGAACCCGTTGCACAGGGCGGGGTGTGATGTCAAGAGTCCACGGAACACACCACAGGATGTTTTTCGCATGTTCGACCTCGACAAAGTCCCGTTCAGCCGATTCGGTTCGTACTTCTCATTTCTAATCAATGATTGGGGCCCGCTGGGCAACGGGCTTTATCTTCGCGTCCATTCCGGCAAAAGCCCGCAGGTCTTCAAGATCGACCCCGTCCGCGACGGCAAAGTGCTGGGCTACGAAGCTCAGGCTGAACCCCACCTTCTCCGGCTCAAGCCCGAGGGCGGCGGTGAGGTCGGGTTCGTGATCTCGGTGCGGGACGCCTCGGTGCGCGTGCGCGGCAAGGGTGTGTCACTCCAACTGCACATGCCCCCCGAACGATGGACCTGGGCGTATCAACTCCCATGGGGATGGGCGTTCAACATCTCGACCGAACAATTCCAACTGGGACTGGATGTCTTGCGGGGCAAGGTTGATGTGGTCGCGCCGTGGGAAAAAGGCAAGGGCTTTTGCTGGGAGACCACACAGGCCACCGTTACGCTCAGCCCGGACTCAAGCGGTGAATTCGAAGCGGCCATCGATGAGTTTCTCACCACGTGGATCAAGCCGCAGCGCCCGGCGTTTGACGCATGCCGCGACGAAGTGGAACAGGAGTATTCCCGTTGGACGCAAGGGCTGCCCGAGGTCGAAGAGCAATACACCGCCGCACGCGACCTGGCCGCCTATGTCAACTGGTCCGCGGTCGTCCAGCCCGAGGGATTGGTCACGCGCCCCACGATGTTCATGTCCAAAGCCGGCATGTGCAACGTTTACAACTGGGACAACGTCTTCAACGCCATGGCGCACTGCACGCACCAGCCCGGACTGGCGTTCGACCAGCTCCTGGTCATGGCTGACCACCAGGACCGCTTCGGCAAAAGCCCCACCAGCCTCAACCGCTCGGGCTTGCGAACGACCATCACCAACTCCCCGATCCACGGCTGGGGCCTGCGCTACATGTGGGACCGCAACCCCGCGCTCTTCACGCCCAAACACATTGCGGACGCTTACAACTATCTCTCGAAGTGGACCGACTGGATCACAACGCACCGCACCTGGCCCGGCGACCGACTGCCCTTCCACCACCACGGCTTCGACGGCGGATGGGACAACTCATCGATCTTCGACGAGGGCGTCCCCATCATCACACCCGACTACGCCGCATATACCGTCCTGCAGATGGAGGCGCTGCGCGACCTGGCCGCCGCGATGGGGCAAGATGAGCAAGCGAAAAACTGGGAAGCCCGCGGCCGGGCCATGCTCAACGCGCTCGTCGATGACCTCTGGCAGAACGACCGCTTCGTCGGCGTCATCCGTCCGTCGGGCAAGGTCGTGGTGTGCGAGAGCCTTCTGACCTGCATGCCCATGGTGCTGGGCAAACGCCTGCCTCAAACGATCCAACAAGCCCTGGTCGAACGCATCAAAGGCCATCTCACGCCACACGGCCTGGCCACCGAAAAACTCGACAGCCCCAAGTACGTCCAAGGCGGTTACTGGCGCGGCCCGATCTGGGCACCCTCCACCATGCTCATCACCTCGGGCCTCATCCAGATCGGCGAAATCGAACTGGCCCACACCATCATGCGGCGATTCTGCGACCTGTGTGCCGAGCACGGCTTCTACGAAAACTTCGACCCGATCACCGGCCAAGGCTACTACGACAGCGCCTACACCTGGACCTCAAGCGTCTTCATGATGTTTGCCAACCAGCTCCACACCGAGAACGTTTGATCCTGAACGATCAGTCACTTCGCCGGGCATCTGTCCCGACCGCTTGAATCACCTGATCCACAATCACCTCGACCGGCTGGCCGGCGTCGAGAATCAACGCTTCATCCGGTGAGGGCTCTTCCAGCGCGTCGAGTTGGCTTTGCAGGAGGCTCGTCTTGAAGAAGTGGCCGGGGCGATCCTGCAAACGCCGCGTGAGCAGGTCACGACCCGCACGGAGATAGACGAGCAGGACCGGTTCATACGCATGGATGAGTTGGTCACGGTAACGCCGCTTGAGGGCGGAGCACGTCAGCACGACTGGCAAACGCTCGTGCAACGAACGTTCGATCCTGCCCCGGATCGCATCGAGCCACGGCTGACGGTCTTCGTCGGTCAACGGCTCGCCACGCGACATCTTGTCGATGTTGGCCTGCGGGTGGAACGAATCCGCGTCCATGAAGGGCCAACCCAGGCGCGAGGCCAGGGCTTGGCCCAGTGTCGTCTTCCCCGAGCCTGAGACACCGGTGATGAGAACCACAAGCGTGTGTGTGGCTCGAATGCTCACCCCTCCGAGACCTTGGCAAAGATCATGCGGCCGGCCGAGGTCTGGATCGTGCTCGTCACGGAGACCGGTGAGTCGTGACCGATGATAGCGCGGCCGCCCTCGACCACGACCATCGTGCCGTCTTCGAGGTAGCCCACGCCCTGCCCAGGCCCCTCACCGGCTTTGACGATCTTCACGTGCATCAGCTCGCCCGGCAGCGCGACCGGCCGCAGCGTCTTGGCCAGCTCATTGAGGTTGATGATCTCCACGTTCCGCAGTGTGGCCACCTTGCCGAGGTTGAAGTCGTTGGTCATCACACGGGCGCGCAGCTTCTGACCGAGGCTCACGAGTTTCTGGTCCACCGTGCCCCCCTCGGCTTCGAGGTCCTGTATCGTGACACTCACCGACGGGTCGTCCACGAGTTTGTTCAGGATGTCCAGACCCCTCCGCCCACGCGAACGCTTGATCTTGTCCGGCGAGTCCGCGAGCAATTGCAGCTCATTGACGACAAAGCGAGGCACGATCATCTCCCCCTGCAGCACGTGCGTCTGGGCAATATCGAGGATTCGACCGTCGATGATGATGCTCGTGTCGATGATGGTCGGGCGGGTGCCGCGGATCTCCCGGGCAAACTCGACATACGGCACGACAAACCGGAAATCGTCCTTGGTCTGGATGACCAGGGAGATGCCCAGGTAACATGTGATTAGACCGATGAGCACCTTCACCCCCTTGAGCAGGGTGAGATAGCTCTCGGGGGTGATGTCGTGGGGCGGCGGGACGATGACGCCGAACAGGTCGACGACGAACGACAACGCATAGGCCGCAAGCAGCCCGGCGATCAGACCGATGAAGATGCCCGATAGCGCGGAGAGCCTTTTTTGCCTGACAAAGATGTCCGCCACGACGATCGCCATTGACACGCCGATCGCCGCGCCGACCAGGGCCACCACCTTGCCGAACTCCAGGTGCTCGTCTTCCTGGAAAGGCAGGACGTAAAGCAGCGTCACGGAAGCGGTGAGGATGATAAACGCGCCACGGAGAATGTAGAGGATCATTGCGGACCGCCGGGGATATGGATGGGGCTAAAGATCAATAGCGTTATTGTATGTCGAACAGGCCCGGCCACCACAGGGCTGTCACGTCTTTGTCGGTGATGGTTCCCCGTGTGGGACAGGAGGGACCGCCCTCACCGCTCGTCGGGTTCGAGGATTTTGTTGAGCACCGCAGGCCCGGCCGCTTCGCGCAGGCCGACACGGATCGGGACCCCCTCGACCTTGCCCGCCGCGTCTTTGAATCGGAAGCGACGCACGATGGTCTGACCGGGCAAAAGACGTGAGATGATGTGCTCCTGCCTCGGGAAACCGGGCAGCGCGGCAAAGGCGTAGAGCGAGACGGGCTTGAGTCCCGTGTTGCTCACCACGCTCGTGATCGCGGCGTCGAGCGTGCCCGGCTCGGTGCCCGCCTCCATGGCCAGCGTCGCATCGAAGTCGATGTCACTCAGCCCGACTTCAAGGTCCACCGTCAGGTCCGTCTGGTACCTGCGGTCGGCGATGAAATCCATGCGCGCCACGAGCGTCTTGCGACCGGCCACCTCCGAGATCGGCAGCATGATCCGCACGGGAAGCTCTTCACTCTGACCCGATGCGATCGAGAAAAAATACTTGCGCGGCGAGATCGTCCAGTCGCGCGGGTCGGTGATGAACACGCTCCCGCTGATCGTCCGCTTCCACGGGTTGCGGATCGTCAGCACACGGTCGTGCGGCGTCTGGCGGGATTCGATGAAGGGGTTGTCAATCGTGAAGCCCGCGCGGAACAGTGCCAGTTGCGTGTCAACGCCCTCGATGAAGATCGGCGTCTTGCCAACCCGGACGCGCTGCTTGCGGTCGACCGTGGTCAACGGCTGGCGGTTGCCCCAGACATCGATCATCACGGGATTCGGGCCGAGGTAGGTCTCGATCTCGCTCGGGTCGTCGGAGGCTGATCGGTTCCACATGGCCAACATGCCCGTGGCGTGGTCGTCGCTCGAACTGTCCGAGGGCGCGCTGAAGACCACACACTCCAGCCCCGGACCGATGGGCATGCGTCCCAGGGCTTGGCGGTCGGCTAAACGGTGCGCGACAGTGGAAAAAACACCGGCGACAGGGTCGGGCAACAGTGTGATCGTCCGGTCGGTCCCGCGCGTCCACGGACGGTCGATCGCCAGCGCGTGCACGCCCGCCTCCCATGCGTGAATCATCCGCAGCGCCATGTCCGTGATCCGACGGGGCTGATCCATGCGGTCGGCCGGCTGTGTCTCAAGGTGAAGCGTCACGTCGGCCTCGGGGCTTTTCATCCAAGGCTCAAGGTATTCACCGAGGTGTCCGGGCTGCACCGACGCGGGTGCACGCATCGCATACACCAACCCCCGGTCGTCAAGGTCGGGCCTGCGCGACTGGTTCAGGACCCACGGCAAGACCGCGATGGGTCCCGGCGTCACGTCACGCAACGCGGACAACACGCCCTCGATCTTCGACGGCAGCGATCCCTGGTAGAAAAGATCCGCCGTCGAGGGCGGACCCAGACGCCAGTGCCTCACACGCTGGCCGTGCCGAACCATCACCGGCAGGATATAGGGCAGCCACACACTCGAATCTTTTTGGAACAGGTCCGCCACGTCGTCACGGTCAAGGTCCTGCGACTGCGTCAGCTCCACAGGCAGCGGCGCAAGACCGACGCCGACGTAACGCCCCTGTGCGACCAGTTCGGAGATCGCGCGGTCGTTGGCGGTGTCGCCGCGGTCGATCTGCTGGCGAGTATCGCGTTGATCGAACGCGCTGACATACACGGAACGCAGCCCCATTGACTCGACCATGTCCGGTAGCAACGCGAGCTGGTCGGCGGGCAGGCCGGTCGCATCGAGTACGAACCGCCGACCACTGAGCGAGGACAAAGCCCCCTCACCGCCCATCCAGATAAATGACGTGATCGACCGGGCGATTGGCTTGCCCGTGCCCTCGTACACCTTGAAATCCACCAGGTACCAGCCGTGCTCTTCGATGGTCGGCGTCCACGACCAGGCGGTCGGCTCACCCCCGCCTACGCCGTAGCTTTGCTGAGCGACAACACGGCGCTGCGCATCGTAGATCGTGACGCCGGCTTTGAGTGACCGCCCAGTCAGGTCGCGGACCTCCATCTCCAGCCGGGGACGGTCAGGGTCGTGAAGGATGTTGGTCCTCGACTGTGTCTGCACCACCACGCGGGGAAGTTGCCACACCGCGATGTTGTCGAACCACGCAGCGCCCTGCACGTCTTCAAGCACCACCTGATGGTTGCCCAGCGGTGAGGAGGGGTCCGCCTCGGGCTGCTCGATGCCGACCTCAAGCCCGATCCACGCGGCCTCGGGGTAGTCGCCCGTCATCCGCACGGAAAAGGCACCCCACTGCGATTCGATCCTGATCGGTCCGACCGACCGGACACTCGCGTCGATCCTTTTGCCCGCGCTGTCCACGAAGTATGCCTTGAGGTAAGCCCCGGAGTGCTTGAGCAGCTTTGTTGATGCCCGGAATGTCACGAGGTAGTCCGACCCGGGGACAGCCGGTATCGCCCCGACGGCGAGGTAGGCCCCGACGTTGCCGCCGTCGAGTCCGAGGTAGAGGCTGTGGTTGCCCCGTTCGACCGTGGGGATGTTGAAACGGACCTCGTTGAACCGCGGGTAGCCGGGCTTGCCCACCATCTGCTGGTGCAGCGGGATCCGCATGAAGTTCGGATCGCTCGTCGCGGCGGTCCGCCCGGTGACAAACCAGTGGCGGGGCAGGGCATCGTAGACATTCTCACATGCCTCTTCAAAATCAAAATACCGCACGAGCCTGCGCCGCATCGCCGGGTCGAGTTGGCCGAGGTTCACCGACTGCCCCATTGCTTGCGAAATGAACAGCCGTGAGTCGGGGGCCACACACGTGATGAATAACGGGATCAGTAACGTGACCACAATGGTCACGCTATGGAGGCACCCCCACATCGCGGCGGTCAGTCGGCTGATCGTCGGGAAACAATGGCGCATGTCGAATTTATCGACTTATCGGCCTGTGAAGGTGGAAAGAATGTCAGGCGAGTTTCTTTTTCGCCGTCGTGCCGGCCTTGGTCGTCATGACCTCGTAGCCGGCGTCCTGGAGTTGCCTGCGGATGGCGTCGGCTTTGGCAAAATCCTTCGCGGCGCGGGCGGCGTCAAGTTGTCGGCAGAGCTCGGCTGAATCATCGGTCGGTGCCGACGCCGAACCCAACACGCCCAGCACGCCGTCCACCGCCCGCAAGGCCGCCAGCGATTGCGCCGGGTCCGGGTGCTTGCCCGCCGCCCACGTGAACAGCGCCCCGATGCCGCCGCTGATGCTCAGGTCGTCCGACAGGGCCCGTGTGAAGTCTGCGAGCATCGGGTGCTGGGGGTCCACTTCAACCGATTGGCCATTAACCTCTTGTTCCCATCTCTGGGTGTAATCACGCAGCTTCGCCACCGCGCCGGCGGAGTCCTCCAAGCCTTTGGCGGTGAAGTTCATGTTAGAGCGGTAGTGCGAACGCAGGAGTTCATACCGCAGCACAGCGGGGTCCACGGGGCGGCCGGTGGCTTTGCCCTCGAGCACGTCGCGCACGGTGTAGAAATTCCCCTTGCTCTTGGACATCTTCTGGCCCTCGACGAGCAGGAAGCGCGTGTGCATCCACAACCGGGCAAAGCTTGAAGACCCTGTCGAACCACAGGACTGGGCGATCTCGCACTCGTGGTGGGGGAAGATGTTGTCTTCGCCGCCGGTGTGGATGTCGATGGTCGTGACCTCCTGCCCCGCGAGTTTGGAGAGCACCGCCAGCGACATTGCGCTGCACTCGATGTGCCAGCCGGGGTAGCCCACGCCCCACGGTGATTCCCATTTCATCACGTGCGAGGAGTCCGCCTTCCACAAGAGAAAGTCAGCGGGGTGGCGTTTGCCCGCCTGGTGTTCGTCGAGGACGCGGCCGCCCGCCCCGCCGCGCAGCTTGTCGAGCGTGTTGCCCGAGAGCCTGCCGTACTCGGGGAAGCTCTCGACGCTGAAATAGACCGTGCCTCCGGCGGGCGACTCGTAGGCGTGACCCTTGTCGATGAGCCGACTAATCAAGCGCTGCATCTGGGCAATGAAACCTGTGGCACGCGGCATGTGCTCGGGGTATTCGTCAGCGATTTTCAGGCCCAGTTTCCTCGCGTCCTCCAGAAAGGCGTTCGTGTAGAACTTCGCAACCTGGTACGGGTCATCGGGGTTGTCGATCTGGTCGGTGGTCAGCGTGCCCTGTTTTTTGGCTTCTTTGACGCGCTTGGCCGCCGCGACCATCTTGTCCTCGCCCCCGCCGTCGGCCAGTTGGTCGTCGGTCATGTGGCCCACGTCGGTGATGTTCATCACCTGTTTCACGTCGTAGCCGACCATCTCCAGAAAGCGACGCAGAACGTCGGCAAAAACAAACGCGCGGAAGTTGCCGATGTGGGCAAAGTCGTAAACCGTCGGCCCGCAGTTGTACATGAGCACGCGCGGCGGCTCAATCGGCGCAAACGTCTCGACGCGGTGGGTCAACGTGTTGTAGAAGTTCAGTTCGGTGGGCATGGATATAGTTACACGTTGAAACTCAGAATGTGCATAAAAAGCCCCTCCCCTTTGAAGGGGAGGGGTTGGGGAGGGGATGTGCTGTTTGGTATTCCATTCGCTTTCCCATTGTGGGGATTCTTAACACCCTCCCCCAGCCCCTCCCTCTGAAGAGGGAGGGGAGTTTTCAATCCCGAACTCACACCCCGTCGCCCTCTTCGTTTTCGCTGTGTTCGAGCGCCTCGATGCGGACGCTGACCACCTTGGTGCGGTCGGCCTCGGTCACGGTGACGCGCACGCCGTCGCGCTCAAAGGTTTCATCCGCTGCGGGCACGTGGCCGAGCGTTGAGAAGACGTAACCCCCCACCGTGTCGTAGTCTTCGTCCTCGGGCAGTTCGAGGTCCATTTCGTCGTTGAGGTCGTCGATGTAGACCCGTCCGTCCACTTCGGCGCTGTGGTCGTCGAGCCTGCGGATCGAGGGGCGTTCCTCGGTTTGTTCGTATTCGTCCTCGATCTCGCCGACCAGTTCTTCGAGCACGTCCTCGATGGTCACCAGCCCGGCTGTCCCGCCGTATTCGTCGAGCACGATAGCGATGTGGACCTTTTTGCTCTTGAACTCGGCGAGCAGGTCACGCACGGACTTGCTCTCGGGGACCATCAGAACTTCGCGCAGGGTCTTGCGCAGTTCCAGGGGCTTGTCCGAGCCGAGCTGCGCGATCAGGTCCCGCGCGTACAGGATGCCGACCACGTGGTCGATGGTCTCGTCGTAGACCGGCACCCGGCTGTGGCCCTCGACGATCACCGCGTGGCGGATGTCTTCGAGCGTCGCCTCGACGGGGATGGCCACCACGTCGGTGCGCGGCGTCATGATCTCGCCGGCGGTGGTCGAGCGGAACTCGACGACGGCTTCGATCATCTGCCTCTGCGATTCATCCACGTCGCCTTTTTCGTGTTCCTCGACGACGGAGATGAGTTCTTCGCTCAGTTGCTCGTCGCCGTCGGTCGGTTTTTCATCGACGCCGGAGATGCGACGGACGAGCGGGTCGGTCAGGTGCAGGAGGTTGGCGATGGGCAGGAAGACGTGCAGGGCAATATTGATAAAGGGCAGCGACGCGGCCAGGAGGTTCTCCGCGCGGTAGCGTGCCCAGCTCGAAGAGATCGCCACGCCAAAGATGCTCACGAGCGTGCCGGCGATGAGCAGCGCGGTGAGGTACTGGGCCCAGAGGTCGTCGCGCGTGCCGGGCTCGCTGATGGGCCAGAGTGAATACTGGACGTAGTGCAGCACCGCCAGGAGCACGATCATGTTGACGATCGCGCGCACGATCCCGACCATCAACTGGACCTGGTCGATCCGATCGATGAAGGGCTGGAACTGGTCGGAGCGTTCGCGTTGTGAGAGAAGCTCTTCAAGTTTTTTTCTGCTGAAAATGCGCAGCGAGGCGTAACAGGCGTTGGCGTAGCAACTCACCAGCGCCGCAAAAAACGCAATCCAGAGCGTGCCCTTCATAACCCCCTCCCCCTAACCCGATCCCGATCCCGACCCCGCCCCCGGATAGTGGAATCGGCGTTCGGGTGGGCGCTTGTATCCATGTTGCGGGTGTGGGGCGTTGCGTGGTAGACCTCACCCAGTCCGACGGCTTGAAGAAGTTCGTCTTCGCGTTTGTGCATGCGTTGGGATTGCGCCGGGTCGTGGTCGTCGTAGCCCAGCAGGTGGAGCAGGCCGTGCGTCGCGTAGAGAAGCAGTTCGGTATTGACATCGTGGTTGCGCACGTTTGCCTGGCGGTGGGCTTCATCGATGCACATGACGATGTCGGCTTCGATTAGCGGGTCGGCAGGGTCATCGCGCAGGTCGAAGGTGAGCACGTCGGTGGTGCCCGCGACGCCGGCGTGTTGCTGGTGGAGCTGTGCCATCTCTTTATCGCTGACGATGTGGAGGTGGATGGCACACTCCCCGACGCCGGCCTGACGCAGGACCGCGCGGTAATTTTTTTTAAGCCAGGTCGAGGTGGATGGGCCGGTGAGGGGCACGGCGTGCGTGATGGACAGACGCAGGCGACGGGCGGTCGTTGTGGGCGGGGCGTGACGGGTTTGTCGGGTGCTGGGCACGGTCAAACGGACGGTATACACATGGGCTTGGCGTAGTGTATCGGGTAAGGGGCGGTCTGTGAATATCCCCCGAAAATCGGTGCCCGTGTTGCCCGGCCGGTCGTGGGCGGGGATGGGCACTGCGCGGGTGACGTTAATCGGGCAGCGTGCAGTTGCGGGCCTTGGTCATGGTGATGCAGCGGCCGCGGTCGGAGTATTCGACGCGGGTCATATAAGCCTTGATAAGCATGACGCCGCGGCCGTGGGGCTTGATGAGGTTCTCTTCGGACGTCGGGTCGGGGACGGTGTCGGGGACGAAGCCGGGCCCCTCATCGCAAACGGTGATGCGGACCTCTTGGGGCGTGGCCGAGTAACGGACGGTGACTTTTTTATTGGCGTCGTCGCGGTTGCCGTGGTGGATGGCGTTGGCCAGGGCCTCGTCAAGCGCGAGTCGGATGGCAAAGCGGGCGTTGTCGTTGTAATCGAGTTTCTCGACCTCTTCGAGGATCAATTCCTGCACCCGGCAGGCCTCTTCGAGGGTGCTGGGGATGACCACGCGATGAACTGTGTCTTCTCCCATGGGGCGGGTTTGTTCCGTGGTGACTTAAAGTGTGGGGTGGGCGACCATGGATTGGGAGGTTTACTTGAAACTGGCGATGGCCTGTTCGTTGTCGGGGAAGATCTGGAAGAGTTTGTTGAGGCGGGTAATCACGAAGACTTCGTAAATCTGCGCGTCGATGTTGGACAGACGCAGTTGCCCGCCCTTGTGACGGACCTTGTTGTTGATCGTGATGAGCGCGCCCAGCGCCGCGGAGGAGAGGTGCTCGACATTCTCGAAGCTGATGAGCAGCTTGGGGTTGTTGGTGGCTTCGATGAGTCGTGCGACCTCATCGCCGATCTGCTGGATGCTCGCCTCCTCGAGGATGTTTCGGTCGGTGAAGGCGATGCGTGTGACCTCGCCATCGCGTTTGACCTTGAGGCGTGAGCCGGGGGTTGCCATGCGGGGACTCCTGAATGCTGGCGTCAGCGCAATTTAAGTGCGCTGGAGTGGGAAGTCAAGATGGGAAGGAGGGTTCACACCCGGTCTTTGGGCTGATAGGCGCGCAGGACCTTGAAAGCGCGGTTGCCCCGGTATTGGCCGAGGTGCCCGATGTGTTTTCGCCGGCCGCCGATGAGCAATGTCAGCGGCGCGGTGGCGGGTTTTTCGGTGAGGATCACGTCGCCGACCTGCAGGGACATGAGTTCGGAGAGCTTGATGCTCGTCTCGGCCAGGACGCTCTTGACGGTGAGCTTGGCGGCGTCGAGTTGGGTGGCCACCTTGCCGCGCAGCTTGACGTCGCGCTTGTTGCGTTTGTAGGCGGCCCAGGTCTGGTTGGACAGTTTTTCGATGACCGGCTCGGTGACGTTGTAGGGGATGCACAGGCTCATCGTGCCGGCCCGTCCGCCCATCTTCAGCTCAAAACTCACCACGACCACCACCTCGTTGGGGGGAACGATCTGGACGAGCTGCGGGTTGCTCTCGCTCTCGGTGAGTTTGAACTCGAGGTTGAGCACGGTGGACCAGGCTTCCTTGAGCGCGGACATCGCACGGGCGATGATCTTGCCGACCAGCCGCATCTCGATAGCGGTCAGCGGGCGCTGGGGGATGAACAGGTCCGCGTTGGACCCGCCGAGCAGGCGGTCGATCACGGGGTAGACGATCAGCGGGCTGATCTCGAGGCACATGCTGCCTTCGAGCGGCTCGCACGAGAGCAGGTTGAAGCACGTCGGGTTGGGAAGCGAGTGGGTGAACTCGCTGAAGGTCATCTGTTCGATGTTCGAGACACGGCACTCCATGATCGTCCGCAGGAAGCCCGAGAGCGAGGCGCCGAAGTTTCGGCTGAACGCCTCGTGCAGGTTCTCGATCGCGCGCATCTGCTCCTTGCTCACGCGCTCGGGGCGTTTGAAGTCGTAAGGCTTGATCTCGGCGTCGGGGGCGGCCCCGTGGTGCCGGCGGGAAAAAACCTTGAGCTCGCCCTCTTGCGCGACCTCCTTGACTTCACCGCTATCGACCGCGGCAAGAAGAGCATCGACTTCGGACTGGTCAAGGACTTCGGGCATGATTGGTGACGGGTGACGGGTGACGGGTGACGGGTGACGGGTGACGGGTGACGGGTGACGGGTGACGGGTGACGGGTGACGGGTGACGGGTGACGGGTTGGGGAACAAATACACCCAAAGGCGGGTTATCGCTTAATATCGGAACCACCGGGGGTTTGGCTTGAAAGCTCTGCGACACCCCGCGTCTGATCTGAACCTGTGAAATCTGCGTAATCTGCGGTTTCTGTATCGGAACATGAAATACCCCAACGCCCCCTACCCGCCCATGAACCGATTTCTTCGATGGCCTCTGCCGTTGCTGATCTTGTCAGCTTTTTTTGTAACCCGGACGACCCTTGGTCAGGGGTTTATGGACTCTTCCAGCCGGGTCCACGTCACCGCGACCGCCCAGCGCACCGTGGCTGCCCCCGGGCAGGACATCGCTATTGCTGTCGTCTTCGACCACGATGAGCACTGGCACATCCACACGAACGACCCGCAGGTTCCCCCCCAGCTCGGCGAGGCCTCCGATTACATCAAGACCCAGATCACCGCACCCCCCGACCAGCAGATACCCCACACTTTCACCGCTCACACCGGCTTCATCCAATGGCCCAAACCGGTCACGGTCAAGGTCGATTTCACCGGTGAATCGGTGGACTACGCCGTCTTCGCGGGCAAGGCGGTCGCCTACGTTCCCGTCACGATCAACCCCGATACACCGCTGGGTAAAACCGCGCTCACACTCAACGTGACCTACCAGTCGTGTGATGAACACACCTGCCTCGCCCCGGTCTTCGATCAGCCTGTTACCGTAACACTCGACATCGTCGACCCCGCGACACTCGCCAACCAGACGCCCCCCACCGTCGACACCGACGAAACCTTCCGGGGCTTCGACGCAGGCGTCTGGGCAAAAATCCACTCCGGTTCAACTCCCCCCGGAGAGAAGAGCGTTGCCTTCGATCTGTTCGGTTTACGCTTCCACATCGACGCGGACACCGGCGTCGGGTTGATCGCGCTGTGGCTTGTCGCGGCGGTGGGCGGGTTCCTCTTGAACTTCACGCCCTGCGTCCTGCCCGTGATCCCTATCAAGGTGTTATCTCTGCAACAGGCGGCGCACGGCAAGGTCCTGCCACTGGGCATCAGCATGTCGCTGGGCGTCGTGGCGTTCTGGCTGGCGGTCGGGGCGGCCATCGCTTCCGTCTCCGGCTTCGACGCGGTGAACAAGCTCTTTCAATACCCAGTCTTCACCATCGGTGTGGGCGCCTTCATCGCGGCGATGGCGGTGGGCATGTGCGGGCTTTTCGCCTTCCGACTCCCCACCGCGGTCTACAACGTCACCCCTAAACAAGACACCCTGCTCGGCAGCTTCGGGTTCGGCGTGATGACCGCTGTGCTCTCGACGCCCTGCACCGCGCCGTTTATGGGGGCCGCGATCGGTTGGGCAACGCAAAAGCCCCCCACCGTTTCGCTGCCCACCTTCGCCTTCATCGGCCTGGGCATGGCCCTGCCCTACTTCATCCTTACGATCAACACCAAGCTCATCGACAAGCTTCCCCGCACCGGGCCGGGCAGCGAACTGCTCAAGCAGATCATGGGCCTGTTCATGCTCGCGGCCGCGGCCTATTTCGTAGGCATCGGCGTGATCGGCCTGATCCCACGTCCACCGGAACAACCGCCGTCGAGCCTCTACTGGTGGGTCGTCTTTGGCTTCACCGCCGTCGCGGGACTCTGGCTCGCATGGAAGACGCTGCGCATCACACGCAAGCCCGTCTGGCGGAGCGTCTTCGTCTCACTCGGCGTGATCGTGGTCCTCTCCTCAATCGTGCTCGGCCAACGCCTGACCGACAAAGGCCCGATCGATTGGGTCTACTACACCCCGCAGCGCTTCACCGACGCCAAGGCAAAAGGCAGCGTCGTCGTCATGGACTTCACCGCCGAATGGTGCCTCAACTGCAAGACCCTCGAACAGAGCGTACTCCACGACCCGCGTGTAGTCGCCCTCTTCAAACTCCCGGGGGCGGGGGGGGTGACGCCGATCAAGGTCGACATCACAAGTAAGGACAACACCGCCGGCAACAACATGCTCCGCTCCGTCGACCGTTTGACGATCCCCCTTCTCGTCATCTTTGCCCCCGACGGCCGCGAGGTCTTCAAGGGCGACTTCTACACCGTCGAACAGGTCGTGGCCGCGGTGGAAAAGGCAAGGCAGAAATAGCCGCCGATAAACGCCGATAGAGGCAAAGCGTGTTCTTGGCGTTCTTGGCTAATGCTGTATTTTCCTTTTCCCATCCGCGTCCATCTGCGTTCATCTGCGGCTACTCCCCCCGCTTGTGACCCGCACCGGCTTGATCTACAATGCCTCTTTGCACGCGACGCACCCGTAGCTCAATTGGATAGAGCGGCGGCCTACGGAGCCGCAGGTTGCAGGTTCGAGCCCTGCCGGGTGTATTCAAGTCTCCCCTCGCCGACCGGTTTTTCACGGGTCTTTCATCACCACACGCAATGACCTGCCGACCTGTTCGGTTAAACTATAAGTCGTTGAATTACCCCTCTGGCCCGGAGGTCACGGATGAACCTTAGCCGACTGTTTTTCGCGTGGGTTTGCTTGTGCGTGTTTCCCGGCGTGACCATCCTCTGTCTGGCAGACGACAAACCGGACTACGACGACACGCCCGGCTCGGTATTCGATAACTCCACCGAAACCCAACCCGCACCCCACACCACACCGGGCCAAATCGCCGACCACCCCGACCCTTCCGACACCGGCCTGGTCGGGACCAAGCGGGCCATGTGGCAACAGTTCTGGCCAAACTACGCCGCAAGGTACGTCGAGTTCGAGGACGTTTACTACGTCTTCCCCGATTTCGACGCTCGCTACCCCAGCAGCAAACGGATGACCCTCGACCAGTACATCCAGGAAAACACACGCGAGCTACGCATCACGCTCAACGGAATGGGACGCACACTGCGACTGGTCCCCACACGCGACGACGCCACCGCAGGCGTCAACACCCTCCCGAACCTGACCGTCGGGGAGTACGGCCACATCCATTCCGTCAAAGTCGAAAAGATCCTCGGCCCCGACGAAGCACTCGTCAGCGACCTCTGGCTCATTGACAGCGTCACCATCGACAACCAGGTCCGCCTCGACCGACTGGCCGCCCAACAGGCCTCCGACCGGGCGGACATCGACCAGATCCTCGAAAACCGCTACCGCGAAAGACAGAACATTGCCAAGCAGCAAGCCGACTCCGCCTTCCCCGGTCGCAACGTCATGCGCATGGTCGGCTTCCCCACCCGGCAGATGACCGAGGGCCAGCGCTGGCTGGGCTTCAAGGGCGACGGCGACATCCAGATCGCGGTCATCGCTTCACAGAAGCTCGAAGAGCTGGCCAACCGTGGCAACAAGCTTGCCGAGTCGATCAAACCCAATTCGCGTGGCCTGGGGTCGTACAGTTACTCCGCCCGACGAAACGACTCGACCCCGATGGTCGTCGTGCTTGCCCCGCTCGACGCCCTGCGCAACCGCCCCAAAGAAGCCGGGTTCATCGAGCTGCTCAAGCGCCGCAACCTCACGCCCGCGGAATTCGTGGACCTTGTCGTCGACACGGCCAAGGCCGGCGGAGAAGATGTCGAAGCGCGTGTCCTGGCAGAACTCGAAAAACGAGTCGATAACACGTGGAAACCCGATGTTGTGAAGGAAACCTCCGGGAACGCCAATCCTCCAGTCAGCACCGAGGAACATAGACGCCACAAGCGCAATACCGTAAAATAGTGCGTTCCATTGAGGCTTCACCGTGAAACGTAAATGCGACCTCTGCGACCGGCCGGCCACGCACCACAGCGTGGAGATCCTCAAGGGGCAGAAGATCGAAAAGCACCTGTGCGACGCCCACGCCGCGCAGGAGGGTCTGGCCGTCAAAGCCGTCCACAAACCCATCAACGAACTGCTCTCCAATTTCGTCAAGCTCCACAGCGGCGCGCCGGCGGCTCAGGACCTCGAGTGCGACAACTGTGGCCTGAAGTTCAGCGAGTTCCGCGAGAGCAGCCTCATGGGTTGCCCGCAGTGCTACACCGCCTTCGAGGTGGCCCTCACGCCCCTGCTCGAACGGGCCCACGAGAGCGCGACGCACCACATCGGCAAGGTCCCCTCCCGCGCCGGCGCAAGCGAGATGCGGCAGCAGACCATCACACGCCTGCGCAAACGCCTCGACGAAGCGGTGGCCGGCGAAGATTACGAGCTGGCCGCACGCCTGCGCGACGAAATCAGAAAAATCGAGGGGCACGACCCGGGTGAAGTGGACCCCGACGAAGCGCGTCCAGCGCCTTCCCGTGCCAAGCCCTCCGGGCGTGACACCGACGACACGGCGGAGAAGCACCCATGATGAATCTCGAACGCATGACCCAGCACGCCGGCGAGTGGCTGCGCGGCGCGGGGCCTCACTCCGAAATCGTCATCTCCAGCCGGGTCCGTCTTGCCCGCAACCTCGCGGGCTACCCCTTCGTCGGACGCAGCAACCGAAGACAACGCGCAGAAGCCCTGGCACGCTGCCGCGAAGAACTCGTCAGTGGACGCATCGGCAGCGACCTGCTCTGGGTCGACCTGTGCGAGAGCAACGAACTGGACAAGCAACTGCTCGTCGAGCGACAGTTGATTAGCCGACAACACGCCAAGGGCGGACGGGAAAACCCACGCGCCGTCGCCATCGACGCGGACGAAACCTTTGCGATCATGGTCAATGAAGAAGACCACCTGCGCATCCAGGTGCTCCGCTCGGGCATGCAACTCGGGCCGGCCTTCGACCAGATCAACTCGCTCGACGACTCGCTTGAAGAAAAACTCGACATGGCCTTCAGCCCGCGATGGGGCTACCTCACCGCGTGCCCCACCAACCTCGGCACGGGCATCCGCATCAGCGTCATGCTCCACCTGCCCGCGCTTCGGCTCACAGGCGAGATCGAAAAAGTCCGCCGGGCCGCGCGGGACATGCACCTGGCAGTCCGCGGGCTCTTCGGCGAAGGCTCCGAAGCGCAGGGCGACCTCTTCCAGATCTCCAACCAGACCACGCTCGGCCGGAGCGAACAGGAGATCCTCGCCGACTTCCAGCACGCCGTCGTACCCCAGATCATTGCCTACGAACAACAGGCCCGACAGGCGCTCTTGCGTCAACGACCCGCGCAGCTCGATGACAAGGTCTGGCGCGCCTGGGCCATCCTCACCAACGCCCGCGTCCTGGCCACCGACGAGGTCCTCACGCTCCTCTCCCACCTCCGCTTGGGCGTCAACCTCGGTCGGATCGACACCGTCGACATCCGCACGATCAATGAGATGTTCCTCCTCACCCAGCCGGCCCATCTCCAAAAACTAACAGGTTGTCAGATGGACCCGGCGACAAGACGCGAGGCACGCGCATCGCTGATCCGCCAGCGCCTGGGGGTGCGGTAGAGCGAGTTAACCGCCAAGACGCCAGGACCGCCAAGATCAGACGAAGAAGAAGACCATTGATAATTGATGAATGATGGTTGATGATCTCACTCGGGGAACCACCGGTCGCAAGCGACCGGGCTAAATGGGAGTGTGATCTTGCGTCGTCTATCGCCTCACTCTTAACTCCTGTCTTCTAACTCCTTCTCCCTTGGTGTTCTCGGCGTCTTGGCGGTTAACCCTCTTTCACCGTGACGTAAGCCGTGTGATGGATCATCCCGTCGCGGCCGCCGTCTTCCTCGAAGTCTTCTCTGTGGGTCAGCTTCAAGCCGTGTTGTTCGAGCAGGCTCGGCCAATCGCCAGCCCAGCGGTAGTAGTGTTTCTCGCTGCGTGACTCGAAATTCACCCGGCGGTCCCACCGTTCCTGCCTTGCCCACGACGCCTCGTCGGTCGGCGTGTCTTCGAGCAGGTGGAACGTCCCGCCGACCTTGAGCACACGGTGGATTTCGTCGAGCACCTGCGCGTGAAGCATGTCGGGGATGTGGTGCAACACATAGAAACACGTCACCGCGTCGCACGAGGCATCTGGCATGGACAACGCCGTAGCGCTGGCGTGGGTAAAGACCGCCCTGCCCGGAGCTTTGTCCCGCAGGCGTCGCGTCACCCGCCCGATGGGTTTCCAGAACAGGTCGATCCCGACGAAGCGCGTTTCGAGTTCCGCCGTCTGTCGCGCGAGGCGCTCGATGATGTGGCCCGTGCCCGAGCCTACATCGAGATAGACCCCGCCCGGGCGCATGGCCTGCATTACACGACTCCGGTCGATCATCGACTGCGCCCGGCGCTTGAGGATCGCGTCGGCAAAGGGCAAGCCGTAGGCCTTGTTGAGGAGTCGTGCTCGCCAGGGGATCGTTCTGGGCATGGCGGGCGAGACTATCCGCCTATCGATCCCGATGCAACGCCGCTGGCACACGAAACGGATTTACCCCATAATCCCGGCTCGTCACGTCACACCAGAGGCACACCATGGGACACAACCAGACCCTCGGCGGAGGCGGCTTCCACCACGTGGCCATCCGCGTGAAGGACTTTGCGCGCAGCCGGGCGTTCTACGAACAGGGTCTGGGCTTTGTCCCGAAGATCGAATGGGGCCACGCGCCGCACCGAGCGCTCATGCTCGACACCGGCGACGGAAACTATCTCGAAATCTTCGAGCGCCCCCAGGAAGAGTGGTCCTCCGAAGACTCGACCATGCTGCACTTTGCCCTGCGCACCACCGACACCGACGCCGCGCTGGCCAAGGCCGTCGAAGCCGGCGCCGAGGTGACGGTCGATGCCCGCGATGTCACCATCGTCACCCGCCCCGGCAACATCGACACCAAGATCCGCCTGGCCTTCATCAAAGGCCCCGACGGTGAAGTGATCGAGTTTTTTCAGAACGAAACGACGTAAAACCCTGGCGATTACCCCCACACCACGCGCCGTGAATCGAATACCGGGCCGTCGGTGCAGGCGAGTTTGTAACGCCAATCGCGCCCCTCAACGCTTCGGCCCTGCGCCACCTCGCCACGCGCCGTGTCCGGCTCGATCTTCACGATGCACGACTGGCACGTCCCCATCCCACACGCCATCGCCTGTTCGAGACAGACCTGGCATTCGATGCCGAAGCGCTCCGCAAGTTTGGTCACCGCGTGCATCATCGGCTCGGGGCCACAGGTGTAGATGACCGTCTTACTGCGCTCCGCCCCGCTCATTTTTTCAATCACCGGCAGCAGCCCGTCCGTCACTCGGCCCTTCATCCCGATCGTGCCGTCGTCGCTCGTCACGACGCTCGGGTCAGAGTAACTTGCAAACTGCACGATGCTGCGGTTGGGTCGGCCATCGGACTCGGGCACCAGGCCTTCTTCGATGCTGACCGCAAGCAGCTCACTCGTTGTTGCACCCACAAACGCCATCGCCTTCCAACCCGCCGCGTCCAGTGCCTCGGCCAAGTAAAACATCGGCGGCAAGCCGACCCCGCCCCCGACAAGCAGCGCGTTGTTTTTCCCCGGCGTCCGCGTGAACGTGTTCCCCAGCGGGCCGACGAAATCCACCGCGTCGCCCACCCGGAGTTTAGAGAGCCAGTCGGTCCCCACGCCCACGACACGGTGGATCACCTCGACCCACGTGCCCAGCACGTCGTCACCACGCCCCGACAGGCTGAAGGGCCTGCGGAGAAACGCACTGGGGTGGCAAAGTTCGTCCTGATGCAGCGCGGGCACCTCACCGGGTTGCCACGTGACTTCCTCACGGGTGTCCCGACTCGCACGATCAGGATTGGCACAACCCAGTTGAATGAACTGCCCCGGTTGGGTGGTCGGGAAATCACGCGGGCCGGTGATACGCAGGCGAAGCAGGTAGTGGTCCCGGCACATGCGTCGGTTGACTTCGACCCGGGCCTCAAACAGGTCACGCGTCGGCGTCACGTCATGGACCGGCGATGGGAGTGCGTTCATGGACAACGGTGAAAAATCGGTGATGGCTTCGCGAAACGAGCGTTTGAGTATATCCTTAGTCTCTTGGGTCTTCTCAGAGCGACAACGCTGCCGGGGACGTTACGCCGCGTCATACCGGCGTGGCCGCGCGACAGTATGTCGTGGCCACTGCGGAGCCTGATATACGACTTGTTCCCCCACAACCGCCGGGTCGAGCCCGACCGACCAACGCTTGAGGGCTTTTTTCACGAGCCCGCCGAGGCCAGCTGCCCCCGCTGCGGCGCGAGTGTCGGGCCATACGCCGCCTCGGACGCGGGCTGCCCGTGGTGTATCCAGACAAACCTGCCGTGGGATGCGATGGTCCGCATCGGGGCCTATCACGAACCGCTTTCCGAATGGGTCGTGGCCATGAAGTTCCACGGGTCGTGGCGGTGGGGCCGATGGTTCGGTGAGCAGCTTGCGAACCGCCTCAAGGACGGCCGCCTCGAAGAGCCTCTGGGCACGGACACCGTCGTCTGCCCGGTGGCGATGCACTGGAAACGGCAGTGGCAACGCGGTTACAACCAGAGTCGGCTCATCGCGCAATCACTGGCACGCACGTCGGGGTGGGTCATGGCCGACCTGCTCCACCGCACCCGTGCGACGACGCCGCAGACGCACATCGCTCACTCACAACGCGAACGCAACGTCACCCGCTCATTCCGCGCAGAACACGTCGACCTCACCGGTTACGACGTGGTGCTCGTGGACGATGTCAAGACCACCGGCTCAACCCTCCGGGCCGCGGCTAATCAATTGTTATCCTGCAACCCCCGCCGTATCATCGCCGCCGTCGTCGCGGTCGCCGACCCCAGGGGCGCGGACTTCAAGGCGGTGTGAGCGTCGTTGCGTTCACACTTCCACCTTCACGCGCTTGCCGGTCTTGGCGCTCTTGAGGCAGGCAAAGACCATCGCGAGGCTGTTGATGTTGTCGGCACAGTAGGTCTGGGGCTTGTGCCCGGAGCGGATGGCGTCGAGGCTTTCTGCGATCATGCCGGCGTGGCCCTGATACTCGGTGGGCGACACCGTGATCGGGACATCGATCACCTTGCCGAATTGCTGGGTCCCGGGATCGGTGTCCACGATCTGGACCTTGGGAACCGAATCGCCGTCCCACAACGCGGTGCCCTTTTTGCCGATCACGCGCCACGTGCATTGCCAACTCGTCGGTAAACCCTCGGCCGCCCACGAACCGCGGTAGGTGTAAACAATCGGCTTGCCATTGTCATCAACCATCTCGAAAAGACAGATCGCCGAAGCGTCGCCCTTGTACCACGAGCGAGCCGGGTTGAACGACTCGCAATACACCGAGACGGGCCTGGCGTTGATGAGGTAACGCGCCTGGTCGAACGAGTGGATCGCCATGTCGATCAGCAGTGGGAAGTCCATCTCGTCACGGAAGCCCCCGAAATGCGGACCGAGGAAGAAGTCGGTGTGGACCTCGTCGATCGGACCCACCCCGTCGCCACGCAGAAAATCCTGCAGCGCGATGATGTTGGGCAGGTACCGACGGTTCTGCATGATGGCGTAAACCAGCCCGGTCTCCTGGGCTTTCTGCCGCATCTTTCGGGCGCGCGGCATGGTGTCGGCCATGGGTTTTTCCCCCAGAACGTGGCAGCCCATCGACAGCGCTTTCATCGTCACGCCGTAGTGCGCCGCGGGGATCGTCACGTCGAAGACCACCTGGGCCTTGCTCTTCTTGATCGCCTTGGGCAGCGTGTCGTAGACGATCGTCTTGGGCAATTCAAACTTCTCGGCAAAGGCCTCAGCCGACTCGCGCCGCAGGTCGGTCAGACCGACGACCTCGACGCCGCAGACCTTGCGGACGGAATTGATCCACGCCCTGGCCATGCCCCCGCAACCGCAGATCACCGCTCTAATTGGATCTTGACTCATCGTTGTCATTCCTTACATGGTGTTGGGTTTACTGTCGTAGCTCTGCCCCTAATTCGCTGCGCAACGCGTTGACGACCGCCGTCACCTGCCCGTCGACCTGGTCGTGACGCAAGGTGCCCGCGGGGTCGCGGAAGGTCATGCGGAGCGTCACGCTCTTCCTGCCTTTGCCGACCTGTTTGCCCCTGTAGACGCCGACAAATGCGAGGGACTCGAGTTTATCGGGTTGGGTTTGCTGGATGAGAAACGCGATACGCTCCCAGCGCACCTCGTCGCCGACCACGACGCTCAGGTCGCGCTCGATGGCGGGGTAGCGCGGGATGTGGCCCACCCGCCTGACCGGGGGGTAGCCGGCCAGAAGCGGTTCGAGTTCGAGTTCCGCGGCGGCCACGGGGGTCTGGAGGTCGAAGGCCTTTTGCGTCTTGTCGTCGAGCAGGCCCATGTAACCGATCGACCGGTCAAGCAGCCTCACGTCGGTCGCGGCGGACATGTTGGCGACCTGTGTCTCGACGAACGTGACGCTGCCCCCGCCGTGCATCGCGGTGCAGAGTTCTTCGAGGGTACCACGCAGGTCGCGCAACATTTCGGGTGTGGGCGCATCGCACACGAGCGCGAGCCTGCGCGTCTCGATGATCTCTTTTTCACGTCCGACCCACGTCGAGGCGGTTTCAAATAATTTCACACCGTGATTGCCCACGTCCTGGTTGCTCTTTCGGCAATTCAGCAGGCTGGGCAATACCGATGGCCGCAGGACGGGCTCGGCTTTTCGGCGGGCGTCGTCGATCTGGACGGGGTGTGCATCCGGGGGTGTGAAGTCGGCCCCCTGTTTTTCATTGACAAAGCTGAACGTCACCGCCTCGTGGTAGCCGTGCGCGACGAGCACCTGCCCGAGCTTGCGTCGCGCCGCCACATGCGGCTGGAGCGAACGGGCCACGATATGAATCTTTTCGTTGATGGGGATGTTGTGCAGGCCATGCATTCTGGCGACCTCTTCGATCAGGTCGACCTCGCGTTCTAGGTCGAGCCTGTGCGAGGGCACGACGCACTCGAAAACACGTTCGCCCTGTCTATCGGTCAGCACGGTTTCAAGACCGAGTCTCACGAGCAGCTCAACCACGCGCATCGGCTCGATGTCGATGCCCAGCAGCGATCGACAGCGTGAGAGACGCAGCGTGACATGACGCGGCTTCCGCAGGGCTTGGCCCACAACAATCGAACCTTCACCCAGTGTTCCGCCGGCCAGATCGACCATCATGGTGGCCGCCATCAGGCCGCGCCCTTCGACCCTTGTGATATCGAGGCCGCGCTCGAAGCGATAGCTCGAATCGCTGTGCAGTTTCAACGCCCTGGCGGTGGTGCGGACGGAGAGCGGATCGAACACCGCCGACTCGATGAGCACGTCCGTCGTGCCGGGACCAACTTCACTTTCGAGGCCGCCCATGACACCCGCGATGGCGACGGGACGCTGGGCGTCGGCGATCACAAGTCGATCGGTGTGCAGCGCGTGCTTAGAGCCGTCGATAGCGGTGAGCGTCTCGCCCTTGCGGGCGCTACGGACAACGATGGCGGGGCCGTTGAGCTTGGCCAGGTCGAAGGCGTGCAGGGGTTGACCGGTGTCGTGCAGGATGAAGTTGGTGATGTCGACAATGTTGTTGATGGATCGCAGACCGATCGCGGAGAGGCGTGTGACGAGCCAGTCGGGGCTTGGACCGACTTTCACGCCACGCACGACGTGGGCGGTGTAGAGCGGGCAGAGATTTTCATCCTCGACCGTGATCTTCAGGAGTTGGCCAACAGGCTCACCACGCTTTGCGGGGGGCGAAACATTGGGCAACACGAGCGACCTGCCCGAACCGGCGGCCACCTCACGGGCCATGCCGACGTGACTCAGACAGTCACCGCGGTTGCTCGTGACCTCGGCGTCGATCAAGTGATCGCCACCGGGCAGGGGTTCGCTGCTCTCGATAGGGAAGCCCTGTTCGGCGAGGAGTTTGGCCGCTTCGTCCGCGGTGACGGGACGGTCGAGGTGGGTGTTGAGCCAGTCGAGACTGATCTTCATGGGGACACAAAGCGTAGCAATCCTGCCCCGCGCAGCAAGCCGACGGGGTGTTTCAGCCCGATCCGGGCTGCGGGCCGGACGCATGGGAAACCGGCGTTTGAGTCCCCTTCCGGGGGTGGGTATACTATGGGGCTACACCGGAGACGCCTATTATGATCGAAGCCCTCAAGGACGACACCATCGTTCACCGCCTCGGCGGCCGATTCAAGCTCACCTCGCTCATCCAGCACCGCGTGCGTGAACTGATGGACGGTGCCCGCCCCCTCGTGGAGCGTCAGGGCCGCAGCGACCTCGAAGTGGCCATCACCGAGATCGCCGAGGGCAAGATCGACATCGAGACCGCCCCCGAACAAGCCCCTGAAAGCTGATCCTCATCCCCTCCCCCGGAAGATGCCCTCTCAACCGCAAAGCCCCGTTGCCGGCCGGAAAGTCCTTGTCGCTGTCACGGGCGGCATCGCGTGTTACAAGATTGCCACCGTGGTCAGTCGCCTCGTGCAGGCCGGCGGTGTGGTCCGTGTCATCATGACCGAGTCCGCGACGCGCTTCGTCACGCCGTTGACCTTCCAATCCCTCTCCGGTCACAGTGTGCTCACGAGCACGTGGCAGGCCGACGACCACCCCGACTCACAACATGTTGGACTAGCTCGGTGGTGTGAGTTAATGCTCATCGCACCTGCGACAGCCGACATATTGGCCAAACTCGCCGCCGGCACGTGTGACGACCTTGTGACGCTCACCGCCTGTGCCCTGCCTCGCTCTCCGAAGATGACGCCGGTGCTCATCGTCCCCGCGATGAACGCCCAGATGTGGGAGAACCCCGTCACGCGGCGCAACGTCAAAACCGTTAACGACGTGCTGGGTTACACGAGCATCGGCCCCGAGACCGGCTGGCAGGCCTGCCGCACCCAGGGCGCCGGCCGCATGAGCGAACCCGAGGCGATCGTGGACGCGGTGGGGAAGGCATTAGCCGCGAATGAACGCGAATGAACGCGAATATTTCGGGTTGAAACGCCAAGAGCGCCAAGAGAAGACAGGAATTCGCGGAGTCATGATCAATACTATTTGTTTTGTGTCCGACCCAGTCACATCAATAACACTTGAATAGCATACCCTGATCCAATTGGGCGATCGCTATTGCCCCTTGGCGTCCTTGGCGTTTCCCATCGATTCTTATTCGCGTTTATTCGCGGCTAACCGCTTCTCGACCTTGAACCCGAAGCCCCTGCGGTTGTCGATCCAGCGCATCCACGTGGGTGTCACCACGTAGAAGCTCTCGCGTTTGACGATCTTTCGGACCCCCGGAAGTTTTACGAAGACAAATTTGGAACTGTAGAGTTTCCATGCGTGGCGGGATTCACTTTCATCGGTGATGCGTCGGCATATCCCGTGAATCTGCAGGCCGTGGATCCGGTTGGGGGCGTGGGTGTGGGCGTAGACCGTCAGAGCGACCTGGGGTTGATGTTCGACGTGGAGGCTGTGGGCCGACGCGGGGTTGGAGACGAAGTAGAGATTCCAATGCTCGTCATGGACATACTGAACGTTCGCGGCGTGCGGTTGATTGTGCGCGTCGACCGTGGCCAGGGAAGCGGTGCGCCACTTGGACAAGAAAGCGTGGACGCTCGCGTCGGGAAATGCTTCACGATCCATCGGCCACCTCATGGTCGTTTGAGATCGGGCGGTGCTGGTATTCGACCTCGTGGCGGCGCACACCCTGCGCGACGAAGACGATGAGCACGAGGAGCACCGAGCCGTTGAGTATAAATGCGCCGTTGACGCCGATCGCTTTGGCTACGAATCCTGCCGTCAGGGCGCCGATGGGCATGCCCGAACGAAAGGCCAGAACCTGGTAGCTGCTGACCCGTCCACGCACGGCGTCGGGCGTGGAGGAGATGATCGCGGTGAACAGACGAACCATCGAACCGGAGAAGGCGACACCCGTGACAAAAACCATCGTGCGGATGACCCACTCGTGATGGAAATACCCCAGCGAGATCAGACACAGGCTCATGAGCATGGCAATGGGCAGTGCGCGCCAAGGCGTGGGCCGCTGGTCGCTGCGGGCCGCAAGCATGGCGGCGCCGATCAATGCACCGGCCCCAAATAAGCTCAGCAGCGTCGAGTAATCGGAGACCTGCCCGCCCGCCTGGTCCGAGACATACGCGGGCAACATCGTCATCACCGGCGAGACGCACACGCCCACGAGCACGATCAGCGCCAGCATCGTGACCAGGTCCCTGCGCGACCGCACATACGCAAAGCCCCCCGCGAGGCTCTTGATGATCGAGTCATCGCTTTTCTTCACCGCCGGGGCACGCAGCCACAACAGCACGCCGAGGATCGGCAGAAACGACAGCGCATTAGCGCCAAAGCTCCACTGGGCACCGGCTTTCTCGTACATGATCCCGCCGATGGCCGGCCCCAGTGCGCGGGAGAGGTTGAACTGGATCGCATTGAGCGCGATGGCGTTGTTGAGGTATTTCTCACCGACGATGGCCGGGACAAGCGATTGGATCGACGGGATGGCCAACCCCATCGACAGCCCCTGCACGAACGAGACCGCGATGATGTGCCACCACACGAGCCAGTGACACGCGGTCGAAACGCTCAAGAATGTTGCGGCGCAGAGCATCGTGATGTTCGAGATCACCAGCAGCGTCTTACGTGAGACCTTGTCCGCCAGCACGCCCGACAACGGCAGGAGCAGCACAATCGGCAGGCTCGTCACCGCCTGGTCGATGCCCAGGAGCACCTCGGACTTGGTCATGTCATAGAGCAACCAGGCCGCGGCTACGTTCTGCATCCACGTGCCCAGCGTGCTGCACAGCGCCGCCGGCCAAAGGTAGCGGTAGACCGGGTGTTCCAGCGAGGAAAACGCCCGTGCAAACCCCCGCACCGGGAACCGCACCGGCCCCAACCCCACCATCGACCCGATCACCGCCAGCAGGCCCTGCGGTAGGTCGCGCTGTGTCTTTTCATCCTGCATGTTGTCGCAGCAATTCTCGCGAAGCTCGCGAAGACGCTAAGGGGAAAAAAGTTCGTGGCAATACCGGTGATTATTGTGCTGGCGCGTCCTCATTTCCAGTAATCTGAATCAGGTATCGCATAAGCTTCGCGCTCTTCGCGAGCTTCGCGAGACCTTCAAATTTTTAACCGGTCTCGCATGCGTTGCATCGCCTCTTCCACGTTGGCGCGGGAGTTGAACGCGCTGATGCGGAAGTAGCCCTCGCCGGATGCCCCGAAACCGCTTCCGGGGGTGCCGACGACGTGGCATTCGTTGAGAAGCTTGTCGAAGAAGGCCCAGCTCTTGAGGCCTGCGGGTGTCTGGAGCCAGACGTAGGGCGCGTGCTCTCCGCCGAAGACCTTCATACCCAGCGCGGTGAGGGACTGGCGGATGATGCGGGCGTTTTCCATGTAGAAGTCGATGGTGGCCTGGACCTGCTTTTGACCTTCACTTGAATAGACCGCCTCGGCTGCACGCTGCACGACATAGGCCACGCCGTTGAACTTGGTGGTGTGCCTGCGGTTCCAGAGTTTGTGAAGTTGAACCTTTTCGCCCGAGGCGTTCAAGCCGGTGACGCTCTTGGGCACGACGGTGTAGGCACATCGCGTTCCGGTGAACCCCGCCGTCTTGGAGAAGCTGCGGAACTCGATGGCCACGTCACGCGCCCCCGGAAGTTCATAAATACTGCGCGACAGCGCGGGGTCGGTGATGAAAGCACAATACGCGGCATCGAAGAGGATCAGCGCATCGTTGGCCCGTGCGTAATCGACCCACTTGGCCAGTTCCTCGCGCGGCAGCACTGCGCCGGTGGGGTTGTTGGGGAAGCAGAGGTAAATCACGTCCACCTTCCGAGCGGGCAGCGGTGGGCAGAACTGGTTTTCCGCTGTCATCGGCAGGTAAACGAGGCCCTCATACTCGCCGCTGTCCTTGCGGGGGCCGGTGTGGCCGCCCATCACGTTGGTGTCGACATAGACGGGATAGACGGGGTCCGTGAGGGCAATGACGTTCTCCCTCCCGGGGGCCAGGATGTCGAGGATGTTGCCCGTATCGCACTTCGAGCCGTCGGAGACGAAGACCTCGTCGTCAGCGATATCGCAGCCGCGCGCGCGGAAGTCGTGTTCCGCAATCGCGTGACGGAGAAAGTCGTAGCCCTGTTCGTCGCAGTACCCCCGGAAGGTTTCGCGCTTGCTCAATTCATCGATGGCTAAGTGCATCGCTTCGACGACGACGGGCGCGAGTGGTTCGGTGACGTCGCCGATGCCGAGCTTGATGATCCCCCCGGAAGTTTGAGGGTTGGCCGCGGCGAACGCCTTGACCCTTCGTCCGATCTCGGGGAAGAGGTAACCGGCCTGGAGCTTGAGGTAGTGGTCATTGATGCGGGGCATGGGTGGGTCCTTGGTACCGTGAAAAACCTACAGGATACCGCAAACCGGCCGCCTCACCCCCGATGGCGTCCCACGTCCGCGCATCGAGGGACCTAACCCAACCCGCCCTTGCGGCTGACACCGGCGTGGATGGCGATCCCCCATCGTCTACGAGCTGCCAAGGCGTCATTGGGTTCGAGGAAGCATTCTATTATGCTTGAAGCGTCTCTTGACCCAATCACCATGACCGAGACATACCCGGACCGCTTTGAAAAGAGAAGGTTCGCTTGCATCCCGCCCATTGTTCTTCCCATCATTCTGGACACCCATGAATCACATCGCGGTATCGATACTGTTGGTGGTTTGCACATTCGTCGTTGCGGCCGCGGGGCAGCAGCCGGTGGATGACGCAAGGGTTTTTTCGTGGCTGCCCGAGGGTCTTCCTGTTGAGCCGGCGACTGGAATCCAGATCGACAAGACCTTCAAGCCCACCGATTCTCAATGGGGCCAAGGGCTTGACGAGCACGAGGTCTTTCACGCCAGACTGTCGCCCAAGGGTGGCAACTGGGAAATCGGGATCGGTCAGGGCGGACAGATTTACAGTATCCGCGGCCCCTTTGGGCAGGCCATCCCCCCACAGGTCCATCAAGGCTCGCAGTGGAACGACGAAGTCTGGCAACTCGTCGCGGTCAGTCAGAAATGGCAGCGGTACGCCGGGCAATCAGGCTGGCCATACTACATCCACGGCAGCGGCATCTACCTCAAAGACCCTAAGCACAGCAAGAACTTCTACTGCCCCATTGTTGCGGAAAGTTTCGATCCCGACCGCCGGAGCTACACCCTCATGACATGGGGGCAGCAGGCTCACGTCCCGACCCCTTTTCGCTCGGGGGTGTTCTACACAACCCGCTTGCGAGTGATCGACGAGATCACGCTCGAAGTGGTCTATGGCGTGCATAACTGGGGCGAGGATGTTCTGGATTTTTTCAACGTGCCCTGGGGTGGCGTGCGGGCGACGACATTCCCGGTACGCGAGATTGCCCAAGCCAATGGTCAACTCATCCCCCAGTCCGGATCGTTTCCAACGCCCAAGCAAGGCAAACCGCTCACCGAATCGCAAGGCTGGCTGTTGTTCTCCATTTCAGACAAGCCGGACTCGCCGTCACTGGGTCTGGTCGTCGGACGCGAAGTCGATGCCACATGGCCCGAGGCGGAGCAGCTTTGGCGGGGGGGTTACGCGGGCAACCCCGAACAACCCAACAAACGGGATTATTTCGTCACCGCCCTGATCGTCCGGGGGCCCCTGCAACCGGGCGAGAGCTTCTGGGCCAGTCGCTTCTACGTCATCGGGCCAAGGGCTGATGTGATCCAGCGGTGCGTGTCGTTGGCCGGCGAGGCCAAGGTCCGACGCATTCAATGGAACAAACAGACAGCCCCGCGTCTCGGCGAGCAACACTGGGCTGTACCGGTCCCGGGCACCCAACCTCAATTTCTCATCACAGACCTTGCGGGCAACAAATCCGTCATCACCACGGACCCGTACACCTTCGCGGACAAACAACCTGTCGCGAACCCGATGAAAAAAAACGATCCGCGATACGAAGACTATGAGAACCTGAAATTGCTCCGTCCGTATGCCACACGGGGAGCCTGCGCATGGCGGTTCCTCGGCTTTATTCAACCTGATGTCATTCAACCAGAAACTGCAAGTCTCGATAGCAAGTAGCAATAAGGTCGGGCCCCGGTTGAGGTGTGGCCAAGTCTTCGCGGCCTACCCTTACCAAGCAATTTTTCACGCGCGATCAACGTCACCCACGTGGTGGGCCTCGAAGATTCAGCGCCTCCTTACCCCCTGCCCAAGTTATTGATTCTCCCCGGGATCAAATTTTTCATGAGTCAGGTAAGATGCCCCCTGCCGGTCGCCCCGCAACACTCACGTAAAAGGAATTCCTCATGCCCGGTTTGATGCGCGTATTGCCTGTTGTTCTCTGTCTGCTGCTCGGCACGAGCTTTATCTACGCGGAGGAGCCCGCGACGTTCGAATCGTTGGTGGAGGGTTCTTTGCCGCTGGAGTTTGGCACGGTCATCCGCAAGAACGGCGCGGTGCTCACGGTGACGCATTACCTGATGGAGAAGCCCTACCTCTCGCAGTCGGTGTTCAGCGGGCCAAACAGCCTGAGCGTTGAGGGTGACAAGATGACGGTGCTCATAGGCAAAGAACTGCATCGGCTGACCATCCCCAAGCAAGACAAGGGCAAACTGACCCACGACGAGAGCTTCGGGACACACGGCGTGATGGCGTACGACCCCAAGGAATCGACCTGGCAGCCCGCGGAAAACTTCCCCAACTTCATGCGGCACATGAGCAGCCGAAAGCTCGGCGATATGGTCGGCTATGTCGAGAAAGACCCGTTCTATCACCTGCAGATCAAGAACGCCGCCGGCGAGGACGTGGCTTCGCTGGGCACCGACAAGGACCCCGGCAAGATCTGTTTCCTGAAAAACGCCTGTCGCTGGAAGGACCTTGTATTCATCGTGGACGCCAACTGCCGGGACATCATGGTCTGGACGATCAGCGGCAAATACCTCTTCGAGTTTTCTTCCCGTGAGATGGGCGTGGATTACCCCTGGATGATGAGCATCGATATCACCGACCAGGGAGAGCTTTACCTAGGCTTCACACAGGAGCGCATCCGCAAGAGTAACGGCGCCCGCAACTCGGGCATCGCGGAGACCGCGTTCCTGAAAATCACGGGTCTCGAGACGATCAACCCCGACGCGGAGAGTCCCAAAGAAACCCCATAACAGGACTCGGGATTCAGTGAGGAAGATAAGGTGGGGAAGAAAACAAGCAGGATCAACACCACGCCGGGCTGCTGTAAGCGAGCGGGCCGCATAATCAATGGGTGCCACACAGCGTGGCCGCGGAGGCCGCAGTGTGCGAGTGACAAAGCAGGCAATAAAGGTGAGCTGCGGGGTGAGGTGCGGTATCCGGGTGAAGTTCGGTATCCGACACCGTTTATTACCCCACTGGCGGACAAGCCGCCAGTGCCACCCGCCGGCGACACCTACGCGCCGACCGGCAAGGTCCGTTACTCACACCCGCTGAACATGGACGAGGTCGCGGTCGATCACCCCAACGTGAAGTTTGTGATCTGCCACATTGGCAACCCGTGGATCCGTGACTGCATGGAGGTCGTGTACAAGAACGAAAACGCCTTCGCCGACGTCTCGGGCCTCGTGCTCGGGTCGTTCCAGGAAAAATTTGAACACTTCATGCTCGAGCAGGTGCGTGAGATGATCACCTACGCCGGCGAGCCGGACTACCTGCTCTACGGCACCGACTGGCCCATCTGCAAAATGGACTCGTACATCAAGTTCATGAACGACCTGGACCTCAAACCGCAGAGCCTGGAAAAGATCATGTGGCGCAACGCCGCCAAACTCTTCAATATCAAATAGGTTCCTGGAACGAACGCCATCAACTTTAGACTCACCCTCTCATAACTCCGCGCCACAGCGCGCGTTAGGCGTGGTTGCGCAGAATAAGACCTCCTGTGATGATGGTGGTGCTTCAACAACCTCACCACAGGAGGCCAAGGATGGCCAGTATCGCGGTAACGCTCGGGCGGATCAAGTCGCAGCAGGCTTCGTTCATCACACCCTCACTCGTCGAGTCGGCGTGCGCAACGGCGGGATACCTGCGTGGCGTCCACTGGCGTGAGCGGGTGCTGGGGCCGGTGCTGCTGCTGCGGTTGTTTGCGTTGCAGGTGATGCACGGCAACGTGTCGTGTCGGACGCTGCGCATGCTCGGCGACACGCTCATGAGCACGCAGGCCTACTGCGCCGCCAGGATGAACCTGCCCGTCGATGTGCTCGGCCATGTCGCGTCGGCGTTGACGGCCCGGGCGTGTGAACACGTCGGGTCGTTCGGACGATGGAAGGGCCGACGTGTGCTGCACATCGACGGCAGTGGCTTATCGATGCCCGACACGCCCGGGTTGCAACAAGCCTACGGTCAACCGGGCCGACAACTTCCGGGCGTGGGCTTTCCTGTGATGCACGTGCTGTGGCTCTTCGACGCGGCGACGGGGTTGATCTGCGACTTCATCTCCGCGCCATGGAACACGCACGACCTGGCGCACGCCTCGGCGTTGCACGCACAGATGGGCGAGGGCGACGTGCTCGTGGGCGACCGCGCGTTTGGCTCCTTCGCGCATCTGGCCCTGCTTATCCAGCAGAAACTGCACGGATTGTTCCGCGTCCACCAGCGGCAGATCGTGGACTTCGGCCCGCGTCGTCGGCACCGCCGTCAATGCCGCAAGAGCCAACGCAAGGGTGTGCCCACGAGCCGGTGGGTCCGCACGCTGGGCCACGACGACCAGATCGTCGAATACGTCAAGCCCTCCCGTCGGCCCGGTTGGATGAGTGAGCGGGACTACGCACGGTTGCCCGACACGCTCACCCTGCGCGAGCTGCGTTACCGTGTCACACGACCGGGCTACCGCACACGGCAAGTCACCCTCGTCACCACCCTCACCGACCCCCGGAAGGGTTCCAAAGAGGAACTGGCCCAACTCTACCAGACCCGTTGGCAGATCGAGACCAACCTGCGTCACCTCAAACAGACGATGAGGATGGACGTGCTGCGCAGCCGGACGACCGACGGCGTGGCCAAGGAACTGTGGATGTTCCTGATCGTCTACAACCAGGTGCGCCTGCTGATGCTCGACGCCGCCCAGCGCCAGGGCGTAGCGGTGGACCGCATCAGCTTCATCGATACCCTCGACGCCCTACGCCACCACGGCCCGCCGATCACCGCGACGTTGACGCTGACCGTCAACCCGCACAGACCCGGTAGACACGAACCGCGTGTGGTCAAACGAAGGAAAGACCGCTACAGCTACATGACCCAACCCCGCGACCAACTACGCAAACACCTTGAAATCACAAGCGTTGCCGCTTAAGTTGATGGCGTTC
>WGMF01000034.1 GCA_016125215.1 Phycisphaera sp. | reverse complement strand
TGGCCATCCTTGGCCTCCTGTGGTGAGGTTGTTGAAGCACCACCATCATCACAGGAGGTCTTATTCTGCGCAACCACGCCTAACGCGCGCTGTGGCGCGGAGTTATGAGAGGGTGAGTCTAAAGTTGATGGCGTTCGTGTCGGATACCGTTTATGGGGTGGATAGCGTTGTGGATACCGTTTTGGGGTTCGCGCAGACTCGGCATCGCCTTACACCGACCCTCTTGCGGCGTGATCGTTCTTGCCGCCGGAAGCCCGTAGCCGCCTCCGCAAATGGACGATATAATGATGGATTGCCCTCGAGAGGCTTCGAGAAGCTTCAAGAGGCTGCTCTTTGACAACTGGGGCCGACAGGTATCGACCGGACGGTTCAGGTCCGTCGTGGCACGCCGAGGCGCACGTGGCCTCGTAAAAACGTGCAAAAACAAAAATGCCAATGACAACCCTGTCATCGGTCGGATCGGCTTCGCGCCGGCCCGCCTGGCTGCTTAAATAGTGGCCGAGTCCCGTGTCCGTTTGCCCACGGCTGGCGCGGGGCTACAAACAGTGGGATCGCCCCCGGCAGTCCGCCGGTACGAAGGGGGCTAAAAACAGTCCGGCTGGCACAACCGCAGGCTGTCTTTGGTCGGCGGGTGTGCGAGATCAAAACAACAGACTAAGCGTGTAGAGGCGGCGGTTCGGTCGTCACGGGACGGGGGTTCGATTCCCCCCGGCTCCATTCGACGAGTTCACACAACTCGTCTCCGTCAAGATCAAGGCCCATCGTCCCATGACGGTGGGCTTTGTGCATTTGGGCCTATAAACAAAGGGGTTTTGCGCTCCGCCCACTTTCCCGCCGTCCGACAGCACGTGACGAGGTAGCACCCGAAAACGCCGATCCGGGGGCCGAGATCGTCTCAAAGTCTCAAATCCACGTGACGGGGTCGCATCCCGTCACGTGAGAGACAAACTGCTGCTTCACAGGCACTTACGCTGAATCGTGGTAGGCGCGAGTTGCACCCCGCTTCGCCTGCATGCAACGGGATCACAACCCCCGTCACCTGACAGCTTGCAGTGCCAAATGCGCTCACATGATCGTCATGTGACTGGCACCGCGAGCGATTTCTTCCGGGGGTGGCACCGCAATGGCACTGCTTCACAGACCCATGTCCAGCGAGCAGCGACTGACCGCGTGGCCGTGTCACCGGTGACAAAATATTCTCATCGCTGCCCGAGACTGACGCCGGTGTGAGCTACGAGGTCGATCCCGAATACCTCGAACACGCCCACCGTGAGGCCCTCGACGAGCAGGGCCAACCCGAACTGCCCTGGGACGCCTGAACCGAAATCCGAAGCAGCTTGGCTAGTTTCGTCTTGACCAAGGCGGAATCCGGTGTCATATTGTCTGTATGCAGTTTGGGGGCGTTCCCCGAGCAAGAACACCGGTTCCAGCGGACCAGAACGGAGGGTTCGGATGGTGAACGGGGCGGATCATATGTCGATTCGCGGGGCGGGCAAACCTCGTAGTTCCCCCCTCTCCCCTAACCCCTCACCCCCCAAGCCCCCGATCCCGGCCCGCCTGGAATCAAATTTCCTATCAGTGGGATGCGCCGCGACCTTCCTGAACTGTTTCGGCGTCGACCAGTTTGGTACCACCGGCGCGTCCTGCGCCTGTGTCAGTGGCGCGGCTGCCAGCAAGGCCGTCACGGCACAGATCAGTATCGGGCGATAGCGGTCGGTCATGACGATTCACCTCAACCGAAGAAGCCCGGCGACGGTTCTCGGCCTTTGCTCCGCTCGGGCGGGGTCGGTAAGTTCATTCTCAAGTGAACGCAAATCCATCCATCGATCGGCAAGCGGTTGTCGGACGGCACCCCATCGTCAATCCGCCCATCACCGACGCACTGGCCCTCGGCGACGGCGAGTGCTGCTTCGGCATCGACGCGACCGGCCTGCAGACCTTCGACGGCCACTCGCTGGCCCACTGGGCCAAGCATGCCAATCCCTTACCAGACGGCCTGACCGCTGCGGATATTCCCGAAACCGGCACTTTCGACACCGGCCCGATCACCGGTCATCAGCAGAACCCCGTTCGCACCAGCCCGCTGGGCAAGTGGATGATCGAGAACCCGCACCCGATCAACCTCGGGCGCTTGCGGTTCGTCCATGCCGACGGACGACCGCTGACGGCCGATCAACTGCGCGACAGCCAGCGCACGCTGGATATCTGGCAGGGCGTGCAGACGGCGTCTTTCGCCGTGAAGGGCCAGGCGGTGCATGTTACGACGATGGCACTGGCGCGGTGCGACGGGTTGGCTGTGCGAATCCGCTCGCCGCTGCTGACATCGGGCCAACTGGTGATCGAACTGGACTTCCCGTATCCCACGCCGATGAAGTGGAAGGTCGACACCACGGTCGGCGACTTCAGCCCTGATACCTACGATAAACACGGAACGAGCATTGATGTTGGCCATGATCGTGCGACGTTTCACCGACGCATTGATGATGACCGTTACGCCGGCCAATGGCGCGTGCTGGAAGGAGCGGGGCGGTTCGAGGCGTGGCCCGGTGATCATCGCATCCGGTTGACCGCCGAGGGTGACGTGCTCGCATTCATTTGTGTGTTTGCCAGCGACGTGCCGGACACTTCGCGCTATGCGACTTTCGCAGATGCTCAACACGAAGTTGCCGATGCATGGCGGGCATTCTGGCGGAGCGGTGGGGCGATTGATCTGTCCGGTTCGAGTGATCCGCGCTGGTTCGAGCTCGAACGGCGCGTCGTGCTCTCGCAGTATCTGATGCGTGCGAACAACGCCGGCTCGCTTCCCCCGGCTGAGTTTGCGCTGATGAACAACGACCCCTGGCAGGGCCGCTTTCACATGGAGATGGTCTGGTGGCACATGGCGCACTACGGGCTGTGGGGGCGCTGGGAACTGGCTGAGCGGGCGCTGGACATCTATCAGCGTTTCCTGCCCATCGCACGCAAGCGGGCGGCTCAACTGACGTACCGCGGCGCGAAGTGGGGCAAGAAGATGAGCCCCGACGGTCTGATGGGCCCGTGGCTGGGCAACCTGCAACTGAACTGGCAGCAACCCCATCCGATCTTCTTTGCCGAACTGGAATACCGCCTGCGCCCGACGCAGCAGACGCTTGAGAAGTGGGCGGGAATCGTTCACGACACCGCGGAGTTCATGGCATCCTTCCCCGTTCAGCAGGACGATGGCTTCTATCACCTCATGCATGTGATGACCGCCAACGAGAACGGCACGTGCCATGATCCGACCTTCGAGTCGGCTTACTGGCGGTGGGGGCTGGACACCGCTCAGCAGTGGCGGCAGCGCATGGGTTTGTCACCCGAGCCAACCTGGCGGCATGTGCGTGACAACCTTGCGCCGCTGTGCACCGAGGTCGATCCAAAACTCGGCAAGCCGATCTTCCGTTGGTGCAGCGAATGGGTTCAATCGCACCGCACGAAGCACGTGGGCCAGCGGGAAGGACATCCCGATCTGATCGGCGCGTTTGCGTTTGTGCCGTTCGTTGAAGGTGTCGATCGCGATGTGGCGGCCAACACGGTGCAATCCGTGGCCGCCGATTGGCAGATGGGTTGGGGATGGGATTGCCCGTGGTTTGCCATGGCGGCCGCACGCACCGATCAACCCGACCTGGCGATCGATGTGTTGCTGCGGGAAGAAGAGAACAACTTCTACTCGGCCCGCGGCATCTGCAATGACTGGTATTTCCCCGGCAACGGCGGCGTGTTGTATGCCGTGGCGATGATGGCTGCGGGCTGGGATGGCTGTCCCGACCGCCATGCCCCCGGCTTTCCGGACAATGGCACGTGGTCAGTTCGCTTCGAGGGGCTGCATCGTGCACCATAGGGGCGCCGCGAAACGTCTTGTAGGTAACGCCACTTCACTGGAGGCACAGCCGTGAAATCGTTTGCGATTCTTGCTTGCATCTTGCTGGCCGGTTGTTAACCCCTCACCCCCCAAGCCCCCGATCCCGGCCCGCCTGGAATCAAATTTCCTATCAGTCTATCAGTCAGTATGCTCTGTAGAAATGCTCTGATTCAAATACTCCCAAGCCGGGCATGAGTCCTCGAATGCCCGGATATTGCGACATCATTCTCCCTGGCCCCGGGCCACCCAATGGGTTTTCTTCGGAGCACGTCATGAACCATTGATCCTACTACAGCGTCCGCGTCAAAACTTCATTGCACCCGTGATGCCCGTTCTGCCAAACCCCGGCAGCACATGCCCCGACACGGCTCGCAATGCTCGGCCCCGCGCCACCGCGTGGATCGGTATGATCTGCCCATCCGGGGTGCATGAACAAAGGCGGCCACCAGGGCGGTCGCTTGCCAGGACAGGGATACGAAATGACCCGCGGCCAATTCATCCGACGCAAGACGATGGGGGCATCCCAGCCGAGACTCGCCGCCGCGACGCCCGCACGGAGGCGCGGGGATATCGATGGCCGCCGGATCGAGTGGGACGTTCCCACGCGCGTCGGGCTTCACCCAAACTGACCGGACCACGGTTCATGAGTGAATGAGATGGCATCCAGGACGCCTACGATGAATCAAGCGATGTTCGAGCAGGCCCAACCGATCTGGCTCAAGGGGCTGTCGGAAGAGATGAACCTGTCGCTCGGACTGCGAACGGTCTTCCATGCGCAAAGGGGGGGCTGTCTGCTGCGTATCACGGGGGCGACGGTCTACCGAATATGGTTGAACGGCAAGTTCGTCGGACATGGGCCGGCCCGATGTGGACATGGTTATTATCGTGTGGACGCGTGGCGATTGCCGGTCATCAAGGGCCAGAACCTCCTGGCCATCGAGGTCGCCGGGTACAACGCCAACAGCTACGCCTATCTGGACCAGCCGTCATTCGTGCAGGCGGAGCTTGTGCGAGGGACCAAAACCATCGCGGCGACAGGCGGGAAAGGGTTCAAGGTCATCCGGTTGCATGGCCGCGTCCGGGAGGTGCAAAGATATAGTTTTCAAAGGACGTTTGTCGAGGCGTACAAACGATCGCCCAAGTCCGCGGATTGGTATACAAGACTGGACGACACATCTAAGCCGGCGAAAATCGAAACGCTCAAGCCGCGCAGGCTCGTCGAGCGCGGCGTGCCCTACCCCGCGTTTGAAACCAGGCAGCCCGTCGCTCTAACCGCATCGGGCGTGGTGCGGCCAATGCGTAACCCCAAGCTCCGCAACGGGAGGGAGTATTCACCCAAACCCGATTACAAGGCGTTTCCCGTTGAAGATACGCTCTATCCCGGGCACGAGATCGAAGCGCTCTCCTCCCGGATAAACTCCACCAAGGTCCATCCCTACCAGCCGCGGAGTCAACTCTCTCTCAAGGCTAATCAATTCAAGGTTTTTGACTTCGGCACCAACCTGACCGGCTTTATCGCGCTGCGCGTTGTCTGCAGACGATCGGTCGATCTGTATCTGGTCTTCGATGAGCTTGCGACGGAGCACGGCGACGTGAGTATCACACGTTACGGCTGTGCGAACGTGGTCAAATACTCACTCAAGCCCGGGTGCTACGACCTGGAATCCATAGAACCCTACACGCTCAAGTACCTCAAAGTCTTGGCGTTGAACGGGGGTTGCCAGGTGACCGGTCTGTACCTGCGCGAGTATGCCTGCCCGGATTCACACCGGGGAAGGTTCTCGGCATCGGACCACCGGCTCAACGATCTGTTTGAAGCCGCACGCCAGACCTTCCGTCAGAACGCCGTGGATATCTTTATGGATTGCCCCGGACGCGAGCGCGCCGGCTGGCTGTGTGATAGTTTCTTCACGGACAGAGCCGAGCGTGATCTGTGCGGCGAAAACCCCATCGAACGCAACTTTCTGGAAAACTATCTATTGCCGACCAAGTTTCCGCACCTGCCCAAGGGGATGCTGCCCATGTGCTACCCCAGCAACCACACCAACGGAAACTTTATCCCGAACTGGGCCATGTGGTTTGTCATCGAGATGGAAGAATACCTCGCCCGAACCGGAGACCGCGAGTTGGTCGACGCTTTGAAGCCAAAGGTCTACGGCCTGATCGAGTATATCAAGCCGTTTCTGAACCCGGATGGCCTGCTCGAACGGCTGGAAAAGTGGGTCTTTCTCGAGTGGTCCAGGTCCAACAACTTTACCCAGGACGTGAGCTACCCCAGCAACATGGTCTACGCAGGCATGTTGGATGCCGCGGGAAATCTCTACGGGGATCAGTCCCTGAAACGGCAAGCCGGCAAAGTCAGACGGACTGTCCGCGCACAGTCGTTCGATGGCGAGTTCTTCGTCGACAACGCGGTCAGACAGGAGGACGGAACCCTCGAAGTCACCCGGAACCGTACGGAAACCTGCCAGTATTACGCGTTCTTCTTCAACGTGGCCACGCCTGACTCACACCCGAAACTATGGAAAATGATCCGAGAAGACTTCGGGCCCGAACGTGACCCCGCACAGCACTATCCCCAGATCGCACCGTCAAACGCCTTCATCGGATTCTTCCTCAGGCTGGACGTGTTGTCACGCTACGGTGAACGGGCTTTGATCCTGGATCAGCTCTACAGGCAATACCTGCCCATGGCGCAGACCACAGGCACGCTATGGGAATACAAGGACCCCTGCGCCAGCTGCAACCACGGATTCGCGGCACATGTGGCCCATATCCTCTACCGGGATATCCTCGGCATCCGCGTCGACCCCTCGTCGAAAACCGTCACGTTCAAGGCCCCTCCTATCGACCTCGACTGGTGCGAAGGGCATCTCCCCGTGGGCAACGAGTGGATCGATGCAAAATGGGTACGCCACAACGGTCAACTCTCCTATACATTAGCGGTGCCCGAAGGGTTCACCGCCATCGTCGATATGTCGTGAAATTATATAGAAACCTTCTTTCAACATTGGCGGATTCAAGTTGTTCTGTAGATTAACCCCTCACCCCCCAAGCCCCTGATCCCGGCCCGCCTGGAATCATCCCGACCAACCGCAGAAATCCCGCTGTTCATCCCACCGCACCGGCAGGTTCTTCCGCAGCTTCTCCAGGCTCAGGCCATCGGGTTCATCGCCTCGCAGGATCGCTTCGATGATGTCCGGCGCGAGGCTGGTCAGACGCAACATCCGGCCGACGTAGGTGCGGTCGCAGCCGACGTCCTTGGCCAGGTCGTCGAGGCTGGCGTATTCGCCGGATTCGAGCTGAGCCTGCCAGCGGTGCCCCTTGGCGATGGCCTCGATCAGAGTCCGGTTGCCCCCGCCCTCAGAATTGGAAGCGACGTGCTGGGCGGCTGAGACGGGCGCGGCCTCGCCTTCGGTCAGGACCATGCACCGACCGTTACGCCGGCGCAGCCGCATGGGGATGTGGACCACCACCGCGTCGCCGTCGCGGCGAACGCGGAGGCCGGGGTAGCGTCCCTGCTGCTTGTCTTCGATGAGCGTTGCGTCATGCATGGGCACGTTCCTCGATAGGCTGGAGTTCTTCAGCGATCTGCTCGATGCCGTTGGTGCGGAAGCGGATGTCGATCCCGCTGGTGCTGACGGTGATTTCCTCGACGAGCAGCTGGGCGATGCGTCGCTGCTCCTCGGGGAACAGCACGTCCCAGATCGGGTCGATGGCACGCAGGGCTTCGCCAACCCGATCAAGTTCGACCGGCGCGCCATGCGTGGCCTTGGCCTCAAGGTCGCCGATCGTCTTGTCCAGCGACTTGAGTTCGGCGCTCAGCCGCTTGAGTTCGCCAGCCATGAAACCTTCGTCTGCGTCCGAGGCATTCAATACAGCCCGGATGGACTTCTGCGTCTGCTCGCGTCGCATCCGCAACTCGTCCAACTTGGCGAGCGTGGCTGCATCCGGTCCCGCACCTCCGGCCTTTCCGATCTCACGGTACGTCCTGGCGATCACGTCGGGGTGGCGCAGCAGTGTCCGCAGTTGATCCACGACCGCCGTCTCGATCTCGCCCGCTGGCAGATTCGGCAGCGGGCACTGGCCGTAGCCCTCCTTCACCTTCCTTGTGCAGGAGTAGTAGCGGTACTCGCGGCCGTGTCTACGGGTCCACGTAGGCTGAACACGGCTGCCACAATGACCACACCGGATCATTCGACGAAGTAGCACAAACCGCTTGACCTGGTGCTTGTGCGTGTAGGTCTTGTTGGCGCTCAACTGTTTCTGGACGCGCTCGAACTGTTCGGTTGGGACGATGGCTTCGTGCTCGCCTGGGTAGGCCTTGCCCTTGTGAACAATCTGGCCGATGTATCGCCGGTTGATGAGCACCTCGTAGACGCTCCGCTGCCTCCAGGGTTTGCCCCCGCGTTGTTTGCCGCTCTTGTTCATCGGTTGCTTTTTGGTGTAGTAACCTTCGGCGTTGAGTGCGACGGCGACCTTGCGGCACGACTCGAGTTTCTCGAAACGGTCGAAGATGTCGCGGACGAGCTTGGCCTCTTCGCGGTTGACCACATACCTCCTATCCACGACGTCCAGGCCGAGGATTGAACCGCCGCCGACGTACTTGCCCTGGCGGGCGGTGGCCTGCTTCTTGTCGCGGATACGCTCGCCGATGATCTCCCGTTCGAACTGGGCGAACGACAGCAGGATGTTGAGCGTCACCGCCTTGGTCTTCATGCCCCGATCGCGTGCGGCCAGGACACGATCCCGCAAGTCCTGTGAATACGCTGCGCCCATCCGTTGGCTCCTTGAACACTCGACCGTGAGTGTGAGCACAACGTACACGCAAGCCGCCCAGGGCGCAATACCTAACAAGCGCCGAACGCGCTACGGATGGGTTGGGAATGCTCTAATCAATGGTAAGTCCATTGCCACGACCGACAACATGTTCCGCGCGTGGGAGTGGGACATCAAAGAGCTCCTGAAGCCCGGCGAAAACTCAATCGAGATTGTCTTGGCCTCGGCGGTGAAGTTCTGCGAAGCCCTCGCACACAAGCGCGGCCTGGGGCACCTGCTCTACCCCAACAAGATTTACGCCGCGATCCCGGGCATGATGCGCAAGGAGCCTTGCAACTTCGGATGGGACTGGGGCATCAAGGCGGTGACGTGCGGCATCTGGCGCGACATCCGGGTCATGGCCTTCGATACCGCCCGGCTCAAGAACATCACCCTCGCCCAAGACCACAGCGCCCGGGGCAAGGTGGGCCTGACGATCCACAGCGAGATCGAACGGCTGCGCGACACCGACCTGAAGCTGCGTGCCACGATCCAACTCGACGGCCAGACCGTCACCACCGTCGAGTGCGCTGCCAACGACACGCGGCCCCCCCTCACGGCCACCATCACTGACCCGCAACTATGGTGGCCCAACAACCTCGGCCAGCAACCGCTCTATGAAATCACCGTCGAATTGCTCGACGCTGAGGGCTCGACACTCGACACGCTCCATAAACGCATCGGCCTGCGCACGTTGCGGCTTGATCGTCAGCCCGACGCGTGGGGCGAGTCGTTCCGCTTCGTCGTCAACGGCGTGCCCTTTTTTGCCAAGGGCGCGAACTGGGTCCCCGCCGACGCCGTCCAGTCTCGCATGACACCCGACCGTTACCGCGCGCTGGTGCGTGACGCCGCGGCGGTCCACATGAACATGCTCCGCGTCTGGGGCGGGGGCCTCTACGAAGAAGACGCCTTTTACGATGCGTGCGACGAGCTGGGCATCTGCGTCTGGCAGGAATTCACGTTCGGCGGCGGTGTCAGCCCGCTCGACGATCCGGCGTTTCGTGACAGCGTCATCGCCGAGGCACACGGCCAGGTCAGACGCCTGCGCCACCACCCTTGTCTGGCCTTGTGGTGCGGCAACAACGAGATGGAGATGGGCGACCAACTCCAGGACCAGCCGAGCGAGCCGGGCAAGATGTCGTGGAAGGATTACCGTGAACTCTTCGACAAACAACTGGCCCGCATCGTGGGCGACCTCCACCCCGGTTGCGACTACTGGCCAAGCAGCCCGCACTCGCCCCACGGCGACCGGCGCGATTACAACAACCCCACCTGCGGCGACGCCCACCTCTGGGCCGTCTGGCACGAGGGCAAGCCCTTCGAGTGGTACCGCACATGCCCCCACGGATTCAACAGCGAGTTCGGCTGCCAATCCCTGCGCGAGCCTAAAACCGTTCACAGCTTCACCCACGAAGACGACCGCAACATCGCTTCCTACATCATGGAGCAGCACCAGCGGTCGCACGGCAACGCGCGCATCATTGAGTACATGCTCGCGTGGTTCCGCATGCCCAACAGTTTCGACCACACCCTCTGGCTCAGCCAGGTCCTCCAGGGCATGTCCATCAAGTACGCCGTCGAACACTGGCGCAGGTCGATGCCGCGCGGCATGGGTACGCTCTACTGGCAACTCAACGACTGTTGGCCCGTCGCAAGCTGGAGCTCGATCGATTACCACGGCAGGTGGAAGGCCCTGCACCACATGGCCAGGCACTTCTTCGCGCCGCTGCTCGTGAGCGGGGTCGAGGACGTGGGCAAAGAAACCGTCGAGGTCCACGTCACAAGCGACCTGCTCGAAATGATCGACGCTGAGCTGCGCTGGGATGTCACCGATATCGAGGGCCACCCCATCGAACAGGGCAGCCAAAAGGTAGCCGTCGGCGCACAATCGTCGAACCTGATCCGGACCCTCGATCTTGGTCATGCGGTCCAGGCCCACGAAAAACGCGGGCTGCTGGTCTGGCTCGAACTCGAAGCGCCCGGCCAGCCGACCTCACGCAACATGGTCTTCTTTGCCCGTCCCGTCCGCAGGCCCCGCGTCTTTTCGCCCCGGCCCAAACACCTCGAACTCAGCCGATCCCCCGGCCTTGAAACCCTCATCACGCCCAAGGGCAACGGTTCGTTTGATGTCACGCTCACGACCGCGCGACCGGCCCTGTGGGTCTGGCTCGAACTCAAGGATTACGACGCCGGGTTTTCCGACAACTTCTTCCACCTCCGCCCCGGCTCGCCCGTGACCGTCAACGCTCAACCCACCGGGCAACTCACAACAGAAAGCTTCGCCGAACAACTGCTCGTGCGGAGCCTGGTCGACACGTACCGCTGATGCTTCGGGTGTGCCGTCGAGGGGTATTCTGCTTCTACTTTTCGGGCGCGATTGTCCGGGGCGATCCTCCCGGCTAGGCTATGGTCATGCAGGCGTTCACGAAAAGGCTCTTGCCCGTATGGGCTGCGTTGCTGGTGGCGGTCACCAGCCTCGGTGGGCCGATGACTGTGCTGTGTGTCGGGGGTGACGGACACGTCGCGTTTGAGTTCCCACATGGTGGGGGTCATGACGACGCCCACGCTGATCCGGGCAACGACCGTGAAAGCACGGCTGTTCATGGGGACGACGCCTGCTCGGACCTGCCGATCCAAACGCAATGGCTCTCGGGCCAGCACGGACGTGTCAAGATCAAGCTCCCCGGATTGACTTCGGGGTTTTGGCCTAACGACCTATCCCGGTCAGCCGTGGGTGAAAGAATCGGGATCGTTCTACCCCACCCGGCCGACCCCCCGCCACTGCACCTGGCATCACTGCGAACGGTCGTCTTGCATATCTAGCGCGCCGCTGCATACGGTGTATTAACCGCGGCGGTGACTGTTTTTCAATCCCTCCATTCTCACACGTCAGGAGTTGTGGCATGCGCGCATTGTGTGCGGCGAGCTTATCCGCCGTGTACTTCGTCTTGTCCGCCTGTTCGCCCGGCCCCGTGGTTGGCGCGGATCGGCCCGGGCATCCCCTGTCCGGTGATCGCCGGGCATCGCACGTGACCGCGTGGCAGACCGAAAATGCCCGTGACACGCCGGTCTCGCTTGTGGATACCCCCGAACCCGTTGGCGAGCTGACGCTGCGCGGGGCGATGGCGGCCGCTCTGTCGCGCGGCCCCGAGCTGGCGGCGTATGCGCTGCAGGTCCGTGTCGCTGAGGCCCGGGCGTTACAGGCTGGTCGCTGGTCCAACCCCGAACTTGAAGTTGAGTTCGAGAACTTCGGCGGTTCGGGCGGCCTCTCGGGTACGCGGTCGCTTGAAACCACGATCAGCCTGGCACAGACCTTCCCGTTGGGCGGCGACCCCCAGCGTCACCGCGAAGTGGCACGCCACCAGACTCGCCTGGCGGACTGGGACTACGAATCGGCCCGGCTTGAGGTGCTCACCGAGGTGACCCGGCGCTACATCGCGGTCCTTGTGGCGCATCGGCGAATCGAGGTGGCACAAGAAGCGACGCTGCTGGCAGAGCAGGTTCAGGCGGCCACAAACAAGCGTGTCGATGCGGGTGACGCCCCGCCCATCGAGGTGGCGCGGGCGAGGGTGCCGGTGGCCCTCGCGCAGCTCGCGCTCAAGCGGGCCCAGCGGGAACTTCAAACCGCGCGCAAGCAACTTTCGCTCACCTGGGCTTCGGGTGAACCCGCTTTTGAAAGCCTCGCCGGCTCACTCGATGACCTCAAGCCCCCGCCCGCGGCTGAACAACTCGTGTCGCTGGTCAACCAGAACCCCGCGGTGGCGCGGTGGGCCACAGAGGTCAGCGCCAGGCGGGCCGAGGCCCGATTGGCACAGGCCCAGGCCGTGCCCGACGTGACCGGTCGGATCGGTCTGCGGGACGACCGTGCCTCGGACGCGCAGGCGTTGGTCGTGGGGATTTCGCTTCCCCTTCCGATTTTCGACAACCGGCGGGGCGATGTGCTGGCGGCAAGGCTGGGCGCGGCGGCGGCCCGGCAGCGGCAACGACTGGCTGAATTGCGGATCGAGTCGATGCTCTCGCGGGCCTATGCCCGTCTGGTCGATGCCCACGATCAAGCGACGGCGATCCGCGACATCGCGCTGCCCCCGGCGACCGAAGCGTTCGCGGCGGCCCGCCGTGCTTTCGAGCAAGGCCACCTGACGTACCTCGACGTGCTCGACGCCCAGCGCACGCTGCTGGAACTGCGGCGCGAACACCTCGACGCGCTGGCGGCCTATCACGAATCGGTGGCCGAGATCGAGGGGCTCGTGTGTCGCCCCTTGGACCGTCTCACCCAAGCCCCCGACAACCTTCCAGATCAAACCCAGGAGGATTCCAGATGAAACGGCTATCGATGCTGATTTTGCCGGTGTTTTTGGTCGGGCTTTCACTGTGGCCAAGCCGGGCTGTGATGCTCATGGCGCAACACGCCGACGACCACGCGGACCCTTCCGGTCACGCCCACACCGCTCAACCCAATAGGCACGGACCCGATGGGCAGGACGATCACGCGGGCCACGACCCCAACGAAGACCCCCACGATGACCACGCCCATCACCCCGAGCACGGCGACCATCACGACGAGGGGGTCATCCGTATCTCACCCGAGGTGATGCGTGAGTTCGGCATCGAAGTCCGAGCCGCGGAGGGTGGGTCCATCCAGAGCGACGTGCGTCTGCCCGGCGAGGTGGTTTTCAACGCCGACCGCATGGCACACGTGACGCCGACGGTAACAGGCATCGTGCGTCGGGTCCACGTGTCGGTGGGCGATCACGTCGAGGCTGGTCAGGTGCTGGCGACACTCAACAGCCGCGAACTGGCGGCTGCGCGGAGCGAATACCTGACGGCGATAGCCCGGCTGGTCCTGGCGGAAGCCAACCTCGCGCGGGACCAACGCCTTTTCGAGGATCAGGTGGGCACCGAGCGGGCGGCCATCGAATCGCGTCAGGCCCGTGAAGAAGCGCGGATCACCTTGAATCAGGCGGAGAACGCCCTGCACGCCCTGGGCGTGTCACACGAGCAGGCCTCACGCATCGACTCGCTGGGCGACACGGACTTTAACACCTACGAACTGACCGCGCCGCTGGCCGGCGTCGTGACCCATCGGCACATCACGGTCGGCGAGCTCGTCGAGCCGGGGGGCGAGTCGCCGTTCACCGTAGCGGACCTCACCCGGGTATGGGTCAACCTCACGGTGTACCCGCGTGACCTGGCGCTCGTGAAAAAAGGTCAACACGTCACGGTCACGTTCGGGCACGACATCCTCGACGCCGGGGGCCAGATCGTTTTCGTCAGCCCTTCACTGGACGAGAAAACGCGCACCGCCACGGCCCGTGTCGTGCTGCCCAACCCCGAGGGCCACTGGCGGCCGGGTTTGTTTGTCGAGGGCCGCATCGAAATCGGCTCCGCATCGGCAGCGGTTGTCGTGCCTCGCGCCGCGATCACGGAGCTGGACGGCAAGCCCTCCCTCTTCATCCAGACCGACGCGGGCTTCGAGCCGCGCAGCGTCACGGTCGGTCGAACGACGCCCGTGTCCGCCGAGATTGTCGCGGGACTCGAACCCGGTGAACGCTACGTCGCCCGCAACGTCCTGGCGCTGACAGCCGAGCTCAACCGGGCTGCGCTCGAACACGCCGGCCACGCTCATTGATCCAAACAATCCATAAGGCTCATCACCATGACCCATCGCCTGATCGATTATTCGTTGCACAACCGGCTGCTCGTGGCTGTGCTGATGGTGCTGGTGTTCGTCGCCGGCTGGTGGAGTTACACCCGACTTCCGGTCGATGCGTTCCCCGATGTCTCGCCCAACCTGGTGCAGGTCTTCACCGTCACCGAGGGCCTGGCGCCTGAAGAGGTCGAGGCCTTCGTCACGTACCCCGTCGAGGCCGCGATGCTCGGTCTGCCCGCGGTGGAAAAAATCCGTTCGGTGTCCAACTTCGGTCTCTCCGTGGTCAACGTCTACTTCAAGGAAGGGACGGATATCTACTTTTCAAGGCGGCTGGTCAACGAACGGCTGCAGGAAGCGCGGGGGCACATCCCCGAGGGCTTCGGCGTGCCGGAGCTGGGGCCGATCTCCACCGGCATGGGGCTGGTGCTCTTCTACTACCTCGAAGACACCACCGGGACCTACACGCCCGAAGCGCTGCGTACCACGCACGACTGGGTCGTCGCGCGCAACCTGGCCCGGGTGCCCGGCGTCACCGAGGTGCTGGGCATCGGCGGGTTCGAGAAGCAATACCACGTCGTGATCGACCCGCAGTCGCTGCTCCGCTACGACCTGACGGTCAGCCAGATCATCGGGCGCGTCGAATCCAACAACCTCAACGTCGGTGCCCAGTTCATCACCGAGGGCCACGAAGAACTCGTGGTCCGGTCGGTCGGCCTGGCCGGTGGGCTGGACGACCTGAGGCGGATCGTCGTCAAGACCGAGGATGGACGCCCGGTCTATCTCGACGCCGTGGCCGAGTTGAAGATCGGCGGGGCGGTGCGACGCGGCGCGCAGACCCGAAACGGGCGGGGAGAGGTCGTCGCGGGCATGGTGGTCAAACTCTACGGCACCAACGCCTCGACCGTGATCAAAGACGTGGAAGCGAAGATCAGCCTGGTCAACAGGTCCCTGCCGGAGGGGTTGCGCCTGGTGCCTTACTACCAGCAAAAGGACATCGTCGAAGCCTCGGTCGCCACCGTGACCCACGCATTGGTCACGGGCATCGTCCTGGTGGCGCTGGTGCTGCTGGTGTTCATGGGCGGCTTTCGACCGAGCCTGGTCGTGGCGGTGGCGATCCCTTTCTCGGTGCTCTTTGCCGTCATTGCAATGTACGGTCTGGGCCTCTCGGCCAACCTGATGTCGCTGGGCGGCTTGGCCATCGCGATCGGCATGATGGTGGACGGCACGATCGTGCTGGTCGAGAACATCGACCGGGTGCTGAGTGAGTCCGACCGCGAAGAGTCCCGCCTCCGGGTGGTCTCCCGTGCCTGCCACGAGGTCGGGCGACCGATCCTCTTTGCCATCGCGATCATCATCATCGTCTTCCTGCCGCTCTTCACGCTCCGGGGCGTTGAGGGCAAGACGTTCCGACCGCTGGCCTACACCGTGGCGCTGGCGATGTTCGGTTCCCTGGTCTATGCCCTGCTCGTCGCGCCGATGCTCAGTCACACCGTGATGCGAAGAAGCCAGTCCGTCGGGCGCGAGCCCCTGATCGTGCGGGTGCTGCTGGTGCCTTACCGCCCACTGGTACGCTTCTTCGTGGTACGGCGCTGGGTGGCTGTCGCGCTGGCCGGGGCGCTGCTAGCGTCGGGCGTGGCGATCTATCCCCGTCTGGGTTCGGAGTTCACCCCCCGCCTCAACGAGGGGACCATCGTCGTCCGCCTGACGCAGGCGCCTTCGATCTCACTCGACGAGAGCGTACAAAACGCCCTGCGCGTGGAGCGCCGACTACTGGCCATTCCCGAGGTCCTCGAGGTGACCAGCCGGGTGGGCCGGGGCGAGGTCGGTGCCCACGCCGACCCCATCAACTCCGTCGAGATGTACGTGATCCTCAAACCCAAAGACCAATGGCGGCAGCCTCACGACCAGGCGTTCATCGAGTCGCAGGTGCGCAACGCCGTCGGCGGGATGCCCGGCATCATGGCCAACCTGACCCAGCCGATCGAGATGACCGTTGACGAACTGCTCGAAGGCGTCAAAGCCGAACTGGCCGTCAAGCTGTTCGGCGAAGACCTCGACACGCTCAAGCAAAAAGCCGACGAAATCGCCGCGGTGCTCCGGGGCGTTGCGGGTGCCGCCGACGTGCAGGTCGATCAGGTCACGGGCACACCCCAACTCCTCATCCAGCCGGACTTCGACGCGATCGCACGCTACGGCATGAACCTCTCGGACGTGCAGCACACCATCAAGGCGGCCGTGGGCGGGCAGGTGGCCGGACAGGTCTTCGAGGGCGTTCGGCGGTTCGATATCCTCGTGCGATACACGCCCCGGGCCCGGGATACCCGCGAGGCGATCGGCGACATCCTCATCGAATCCCCGACCGGCACACGGGTCCCTCTCAAAGAACTGGCCACCATCAAACGCATCACCGGTCCACGCCAGGTCACCCGTGAAGACACCCAGCGTTTCATCACCATCCAGAACAACGTCGTCGGTCGGGACATCGGCTCGTTCGTCGCCGACGCTCAGGCCGCGATCGATCAACAGGTCCGTTTGCCCACGGGATATTTCACCGCATGGGGCGGGTCGTTCCGCCTGCAACAGCAGGCCAACGCTCGCTTGATGTTCGTCGTGCCTATCACGCTGCTGGTCATCTGCCTGCTGCTCTACTCAAGCTTCAACTCGCTCATGAACACCGCCTTGATCCTGTTGAACATCCCACTGGCCATGGTCGGTGGGGCCGCCGGGTTGTGGCTCATGGGTGAAAACCTCTCCGTCCCCGCGTCCGTCGGGTTCATCGCCCTGTTCGGCATCGCGCTGGAGAACGGGATGGTCCTGATCGCCTACCTCAACCAACTCGTCCGAGAGGGCAAGCCGATCCACCAGGCGTGCGTCGATGGCGCCTCGCTCCGCGTTCGACCGGTGCTGATGACCGCCGTCACCACAGCCCTGGGCCTGATCCCCCTGTTGCTTGCCACCGGCACAGGCAGCGAAGTGCAACGGCCATTGGCCACCGTCGTCATCGGAGGCTTGGCAACGTCGACCGTCCTGACCCTGCTGGTCCTCCCCGCGCTCTATCCCTGGTTCGTGCCACGACGGGCCCAGATCAAATCCCCGGTGTAGAAACCGGGCTGCCCACAGCCGTGTCCCGGATCACCTTAAGACTCGCAGACGCTGCGCCAAAGACCCACGGTGTCTCATTCTGAATCGGTCTTGAGTTCCAGCGCCTTCTCGATCGCCCCGGTCACGATATCCGCGTCGGGTTTCGTGCGGGGGGTGAAACGGGCCACGACCTTGCCTTCGCGGTCGATCAGGAACTTCTCGAAGTTCCACGTGATGTCACCGCCGGATGCGGGACCGGGGGTGGGGTCGAGCGCGGTGAGGTGTTTGTAGAGCGGGCAGGTGTCGTCGCCCTTGACGGAGACCTTGGCAAACATCGGGAACGTCACGTCGTACTTGCTCGTGCAGAACTCTTTGATCTGTTCGTTGCTGCCCGGCTCCTGACCGCCGAAGTTATTGGCGGGGAAACCGAGTATGACGAAGCCCTTGTCCTTGTATTTCTCATACTGGGCTTCGAGGGCCTTGTATTGCGGGGTGTTGCCACACTTGCTGGCGACGTTGACCATGAGGATGACCTTGCCAAGATAGGTCGAGAGTTTCACGTCCTGGCCATCGATGTCTTTCATGGTGAAGTTCAGCGCGTCGGGCACGGGGGCCTCCTCTTGTTCTTTTTGATCTTTGTTGTTGTCTGCGTTGCTGTCTGCGGATGCGGATGAATCCCGGTCATGGTCACTGCTGGAATCCTCCGCTCGGGTCGGGGCGGTGGCGGTACCGAGAATGAGGGCGATAACCATCGCAATGGATGCAAGCCGGGGCATGTTCAGGTCTCCGTGAAGGGGGGTTCATGCGAACGACAAGGGGAGTATAGGCGCGGTGGTGGCTTGGGGGAGACGTGCTCGAAAGTTTGTCGCTCAAAGGGCTTGCGGACCGATCTAAGTCTATCGCGGCGCGATCACTGCGCCCCCCCGCCCCCGGAAGTTTTTCCTGGAATCGTCCCTGACAATTTCTCTTGGAATACAACACGATGGCTAAAAGACGAAACCCGACCAAGACGCCCGCCACCCGTGACCCCGGCGCGATGCTGCGTTACGCCTCGTGGGCGGTGCTCGCTGGCGTGTGGGTGCTGCTGGTCGCCTCTCTGGGAAGCTACGACGCCGCGGACTGGCCTGGGCACAGTGTCGCGCCCTACAACGCGGTCCCTCAAAATTACGTCGGCAGGGTCGGCGCGTTCCTGGCTTACCACATCTACCTCATGGTCGGACCCGGCGCGTGGATCGTCCTGACCGCGGTGGCGGTCTACCTCGTCGCTACCGCGATGGGCAAGAGCGTCTCGCAGGTCTTCGTGCGACTGCTCGGCGTCACGGTGATGGGGCTGGCTGCCAGCGCCATCGTCGACCTGGGCACGCAGGGCGTCCTGCCCGGTTTCATCCACGCCCACATGCCCGGCGGCGGCCCCGAGGGCGCGGGGGGATTGATCGCGCTGTTCGTCAACACCGAACTCTCCACACGCTTCGGCGGGCTGGGTGCGACGATCATCGTGGCCGTCTTCTTCTGGATCGGCGCGGTGCTGGCGGTGGACGACCTGGTCATGCTCGTGCCCCGCACGATCGGCAGGGCCTGCCTGGCGCTGGGCAAAATCCCCGTGCCCAAGCCCGTTCTGGTGGGCGCGATCAAGCTGCCGTGGTCCGGGCGGATCAGACAACCTGTAAGTGACGACACCCCGACCAGCCGGGCCGCCACCATCCCGATCCGCAACGCCGGCCGGAATCAGAACCCCATCGAGGAACCCATCGATGAAGACGCGGGCGGCCTGGGCGGGACCGAATCGTTCGACCCCGATCAGCATCAAGCCGCGGACAAAGAGACCGTTCAAGACACCGGCACCGCCGTCGCCGAGGCGGAACTCGACGACGATGACGATATCAATGATGATTCTGAAGCCGCCGCCGAGGACGCGCCCGGGGCCTACGTCGCGGAAAAGAAACTCTCCCGCGAAGAGCTGCTGGCCAAGATCAAGCAACTGCCCATCAACTTTGCCCCGAAGAACAAAGCCAAGAACGACATCCCACGCGAGGTCGACCTCTCCGGCTACCAGTTCCCCGGGCTGGACATCCTCATCGAACCCGAATCCAACTTCACCGAGGAGATCGAGCAGATCGTCCGCGACCAGGCCCTCCACCTCGAAAGCGCCCTCCAGCAATACCGCATCGAGGGCGAAGTGGTCGGCATCGACTCCGGACCGGTCATCACGCTCTACGAAGTACGCCTGGCCCCCGGCACAAAAGTGTCGCAACTCGGCGCGATCGACTCCGACCTCGCCCGCGCCCTCAAGGCCCCTAACATCCGCATCGTCCCCAACATGGCGGGCAAAGATACCGTCGGCATCGAGGTCCCCAATCTCAAGAAAGAAAAAGTCCGCCTCAAGGAACTCATGACCGTCCACACCGAACAGACGCAGTCGATGAAGCTGCCGATGTTCCTGGGCAAGGACGCCTCGGGCAACCCGCTGATTGCCGACCTCTCCACCATGCCCCACATGCTCATCGCCGGCACGACCGGCTCGGGCAAGAGCGTCTGCATGAACTCGATCATCATGAGCTTCCTCTTCACGAAGCGACCCGACGAACTCAAGCTCGTCCTCGTCGACCCCAAGATGGTCGAGATGAGCATGTTCAAGGACATCCCGCACCTGATGTGTCCCGTCGTCACCGAGATGAACAAGGCCGCCGCCATCCTCGAATGGGCCACGACCAAGATGGATGAACGCTACGAGCTCTTGGCCGAGGCCGGCGTGCGCGACATCGCAGGCTACAACAGCCTCGACCGCGAAGAACTCATCGCCCGCTTCGCCCCCGCCAACGAAGCCGAGGAAGCCCGCATCCCCAAGAAGCTGCCCTACATGGTGTTTGTCATCGACGAACTGGCTGACCTCATGATGACCAACAAGGAGGTCGAGGGCTTTATCGTCCGCATCGCGCAAAAGGCCCGCGCCGTGGGCATCCACCTGATCCTCGCCACGCAGCGCCCGCAGGCCAACGTCGTGACCGGCCTCATCAAGTCCAACATGCCCTGCCGGGTGTCGTTCAAGGTCGCCTCCGGCATGGACTCACGCATCGTGCTCGACCAGAAGGGCGCGGAGCTGCTCCTGGGACAGGGCGACATGCTCTACCTCTCACCCCGCACGAGCAAGCTCACCCGCGCCCAGGGCACGCTCGTCGACGACGGCGAGATCCGCAAGACCGCACGCTTTCTCAAGGAGATCGCCGAGCAGAACTTCGAGCCCTCACTCGTCCAGATCAAGGCCCCCGGGTCGCTCGACGGCGACGACACCGAACGCGACCCGCTCTTCGACGACGCGGTCCGTGTCGTGCTCGAATCCAAGCGCGGCAGCGTTTCCCTGTTGCAACGCCGACTGACCATCGGCTACTCCCGTTCGTCCCGCCTGATCGAACAGATGGCCGAGGCCGGCATCCTCGGCGATTACAAAGGCTCGCAGGCGCGCGAGGTGCTCCTGTCCCTCGAGGAATGGGAAGCCCTGCGCGAGCAGGCCCAGAGCGAACAGGCGATGGCCGATGGCGAACAAGCCACGGACGAAGCCGATGAAGAGGACAACGAGGTCCCCGATGAGTTTGACGACGAGTATCGGCAGTGAGTCACCTTATGGACCTTGGTAAAATCATGACATGAACGTCCAGGCGATCCCCCCTATCAAGGTCAACCGTTCACGACTCGCAGAGGTCTGCCGTCGGCACGGCATCACGCGCCTGGCGTTATTCGGGTCGGTACTGCGCGACGACTTCGGGCCAGACAGTGATGTCGATGTTTTGATCGATTTTTCCACCGACGCTCACCCGACTCTGTTTGACCTGTCGCGGATACAGGATGAACTCGAATCCGTCTTTAACCGACGGGTGGACCTGTTGACCAGGCGGGCGGTGGAACGCAGTCGGAACGAGGCTCGCAAGCGGGAGATCCTGGAAACCGCCAAGGAGTTTCATGCCGCATGACCGCGATTCCATGCAGGACATCCCGATCTCCGCACGCTTGGCGGTCGGGTATCTCTCGAACATTTCTCAAGAGCAGTTTTTACACGACACCCGCTGTCAGGACGCCGTGGTGCGACGCATCGAAGTGATGGGCGAAGCGGCGAAACGCGTTTCTGCCGAAACCCAGAAACGCTACCCCGATCTGCCGTGGCGTGAGATGGCGTCGATGCGTAACCGGGTGATCCACGGTTACGACACGATTGATCTGGAAGTCGTCTGGGATAGCGTGCGCAGAGACCTGCCTGCCTTGATCCAGAGGCTCGAATCAATCCTGTCTCACATTGATTGATCCGTAACGACCTTTAACCCACCCCCCGATCAACCCGATAAATCGTTCGGATTCGTTCTTTTTCAGTCCTTCCCCGATGATCGGCCAAACCCTCGAACCCTGGGACAGCGAGCGTTGCCTGCACACGGCTTTGCACAAGCTGCTGGTCTATATCCTCGAGCACGGGCCGCGCAGTGACGACGCGATCCAGCGGTATTGCCTGCGGATCGATGAACTCGTCGCGCTCATGCCCGACGACGCCCGGCTGGCCAACGCACGCGCACACGTCGAGGGGTTGATCGACTACCTCGACCACGGCGACCGGACCCGCGCGTTCGTCGCCTCTCTGCGGCAGTGGCAGCACAGCACCGATTACATCCGCCAGACCTTCGAGTGGGAACAACTCCCCCGGAAGCTGGTCACGGCCGCGACACAACGGGCGGAGTACCTCCTGCTGCACGCGCAGAGGATGAACTACATCGAACGCCACGACGACCCCCGGCACTGGAGGCTGACGGAAACGGGGCTCGACGTGGTGGACCGCTACTGGTCGGACGGGCCGCGCGGTGTGGAGCGGGCCAGCAAGTGATGCTTCACGCGGTCGGTGCGGGTATGGTCTCTGACGGCTTGCGACAATCCTTGACGATGGCACCCACGATCACGCCGGCCACGGTCGCTTCCACCAGCGTGCCGAGGAACCAGCCCAGCGCCAGGTGATAGGGGATCGGCTGAAAGGCGTAGGTGCCGTAGCCCATCGATACGCCGGCGGTCAGGCCGAAGAGGAACCCGAAACACAACCCTCTACTCAAAGACTTCGGCGACACCAGCCTTGCGTAGATCGTCACGAAAACAATCGCTGAGATCGCGGTCACAACATAGAGCAGGCCCATCTTGGCTTGCTCCATCGGCCGCCAGAGCTGCGCGGACTGCTCGTAGAGCGGCTTGAGAATGATCCCGTGGATGAGGAAATCCAGCGCGGAAAAGGCAAAGAACACACACACGATGGCGAGGATCGAGCGTTTAAGCATGGTGTGGCTCCCGGTGAGAGGTGTGGAGATGTGAACCGTGGCCTTGAGATTACCCCTTGTCATCGTTTGGGGCAATACAAAAAAACAACCGTCGGGGGTGGACGTCCCGACGGCTGTGGAGGAAACGGGAAACGTTTGAGACGCTTCCGGTGGGTTACTCTTTGACTTCGTACTCGGCGTCGATCACGTCATCGCCGCCTTTGTTGGACCCGCCATCGGATTTCTTGCCGGCTCCGACGGTATCACCCGCATCACTGCCGGGCGGGGTGCCGGTTTTCTCGTAGATCGCCTTGCCGAGTTCCATCGCGGCTTTGTTCAGGGCGTCGAGCGAGCGCTTGATCGCTTCGGTGTCGTCGCCTTTGACTTTGGCCTCGACGTCGTTGATGGCGGACTCGATCTGGCCGCGGATTTCGGCGGAAACCTTGTCGCCATGCTCCTCGAGTTGTTTGCGGACCTGGAACACGACGTTTTCAGCCTGGTTGCGGGTGTCGATGAGTTCGCGTTTCTGTTTGTCTTCCGCAGCGTGGGCTTCGGCGTCACGCTGCATCTTCTCGATCTCTTCCTTGGACAGACCCGACGAACCCTTGATCTCGATCTTCTGGGTCTTGCTCGTGGCCTTGTCGGTGGCGGAGACGTTGAGGATGCCGTTGGCGTCGATGGAGAACTCGACCTCGATCTGGGGCATGCCGCGCGGCGCGGGGGGGATGTCCTTGAGGTCGAAGCGTCCGAGCGTGCGGTTGTCGCCGGCCATCTGGCGTTCGCCTTGCAAGACGTGGATGGTCACGGCCGTCTGGTTGTCCGACGCGGTAGAGAAGGTCTCCTTCTTCGACGTCGGGATGGTGGTGTTGCGTTCGATGAGCTTGGTCATCACGCCGCCGAGCGTCTCGATACCCAGCGACAACGGCGTCACGTCGAGCAGCAGCACGTCCTTGACATCGCCCTCGAGGACCGCGCCCTGGATGGCGGCGCCGACGGCGACGACCTCGTCGGGGTTGATGCTCTTGTTGGGTTCACGTCCGAAGACTTCCTTGGCAATCTGCTGCACCTTGGGCATGCGCGTCGAGCCGCCGACGAGCACGACTTCCTCGATGTCTTTGGGCGAGAGGTTGGCGTCTTGAAGGGCTTTGGTCACCGGGCCGCGGATGCGGTCGAACAGGTCGGCACAGACCTGCTCGAACTTGGCACGGGTGATCGTGACCTGCAGGTGCTTGGGGCCTTCGCTCGTGGCGGTGATGAACGGCAGGTTGACGGTGGTCTCCTGCGTGGTGGAGAGCTCGCACTTGGCTTTCTCAGCCGCTTCCTTGAGGCGTTGCAGCGCCATGGGGTCTTTGCGCAGGTCGATGCCCTCGGCCTTACGAAACTCTTCGGCGAGGAAGTCGATGAGGCGCTGGTCCCAGTCGTCACCGCCCAGGTGCCCGTCGCCGTTGGTCGACATCACCTCGAAGACGCCGTCGCCGATGTCGAGGATGGAGATGTCGAACGTGCCGCCACCGAGGTCGAACACAGCGACCTTCTCGTTCTTCTTTTTCTCAAGGCCATACGCCAGCGCCGCGGCGGTCGGTTCGTTGATGATGCGCTCGACCTTGAGCCCTGCGATCTGGCCGGCCTCTTTGGTGGCTTGGCGCTGTGAGTCGTTGAAATACGCCGGCACGGTGATGACCGCTTTCTCGACTTTTTCGCCGAGGTAGTCTTCCGCTGTCTTTTTGAGGTCTTGTAACACCATCGCCGAGACTTCCTGCGGGGTGTAGGTCTTGTCACGCACGTTGACCTTCACCAGTTCGTCCTCCGCGCCGACGACGGCGTAGGGCACGAGCTTCTCTTCGCTGTGGACTTCGTTGTGTCGCCGACCCATGAACCGCTTGATGGAGAAGACGGTGTTCTTGGGGTTGGTGACCTGCTGGTGCTTGGCGGGTTGTCCGACGAGCCGATCGCCCTTGTCGGTGAAGCCGACGATGGACGGGGTGAGTCGGTTGCCCGACGAGTTAATGAGGACCTTGGGTTGACCGCCCTCCATGATTGCGACGACGGAGTTGGTGGTGCCCAGGTCGATGCCGATGGTCTTAGCCATGATGGATTTCCTTTCCAGGCTTGGCCGGGCGTGGGCGGACATCAAAAACGGTCCGTCGTGCGCAGGGTGCAGCCTTTCAAGGAGTCATGTTGCAAGTGCGATGCCACGGGGCACCCCGACAAAATCACGGTTTCTGGGCCAATACGGGGGTTTTTTCAGCACAATTCACGCTCGGTCTGCCACGACGGACCGGGTTCGCTTCGAGGCTGCCAAAATGACAATCCCGCTCACCGTCCGTCACGGCGGTCGGCTGGGACCCCTCGGAGGGGTTTGATCGGATGATTGGGCCTCTCAATAACCAAGGGTTTTTCCGTGTGATCCGGGGCTGGGCAAAGAAAAACAAAGGAAAATAAGGGGTTTAGCCGATGGTCCCATTCACCCGAAGCCGTATTTCACGGTATGATCGGGGCGTCACGGAGGATTCGTGTCCCCCAATAACACTTGTGCAAGGAGAGCCACACATGGCCAAAGCCACAGCAAAAGCCCCCACGAAGAGCGAAATCTTCGGCAGCATTTCCGAGAAGACCGGCCTGAGCAAGAAGCAGGTCGCGTCCGTGTTCGATGAACTCGGCAACGTGATCAAGAAGAGCCTCAAGGCCAACGGCATGTTCACGATGCCCGGCCTGTGCAAGATGGTCGTCAAGAAGAAGCCCGCGACCAAGGCCCGCCCGGGTCGCAACCCCTTCACCGGGGAAGAGATCATGATCAAGGCCAAACCCGCCAGCAAGACCGTCCGCGTCCGCCCGCTGCGCGCCCTCAAAGAGATGGCCTAATCAACTGTTAGTCGGTTCCTCTGTTTTCCTCCGACCGTGACACCACCGACCCCCGGCCGACTCCGAGCCGGGGGTTGTTGTTTTTAAATCCCCAGCCGGATTAACCACAGAGACACAGAGGCGCAGAGCGCAAGCCGGGGAGATAACCATCCGCAGATAACGCACATCAAGAGAAGTCCGAATCGCTTTTCGAGAGATCGGAAACCGAGGGGTTTAGTGATGGGATCGCCAACACGGTCAATCGGGGTCACTTGGATCAAGCCCACGAGGGATGAGCCGATGAGCGATTCGAAGGGGTTTTGATCTGTGTCATCTGCGGATCAAGGACTTTCTCTGTGCCCCTGTGCCTCTGGGGTTCATACTGATAGATGTGCTTAACTCGTTCGCCACCCGCGCCAGCCCCACACCATCACACCCGTCATCAACAGCCCGAACCCCGCGGCGACCTCCACGCGGACTTGGGTGATGTCTACCTGCCCGACCTTGCCCATCACGAACACCACCGCAAACGCGAAGATCGGCAGCACGCTCGACCAGCCCGGGGTGATTCGGTTCACCGCGCCGAGTGAAACCAAAGGCGGCAGCAGCATCCCAAACGTCAGCGATACAAACCATCCCGTTGCGATGGAAGTGGTCATCGACACGCCGATGAACAGCAGCGCCATCACGAGCAACCACGTGCCAACCAGCCGCGCGTGACCGCGCAAGAGCATCGCCCCCCTGCCCGCAAGCCCGTCCGTATGACGGTGCAGTGCGTAACGCTGTGTGAGTGCGATCAACACCGTGTAAGCCGTGGCGTGACACATCGGCCCGGCTGTGCCAAACCACGCGTGGTCCTGCCAGAGCAGCGACAGCGTGCCCCACACCGAGGGCAGGTAACTCAACAGGATGATGACCGATGCCAACAAGTCGCCCGTGGCTCGCAGGTGTCTCGCCGCGGCCACGCCCTGCCACAGGATCGGCCAGGCCCCCACAAAGCACGCCCACCCCACCAGCAGCGCCTCGAACAGCCACGGGTAAAGCATCGCCGACGGCTCACGCCCGCCGCCCTCCGCGAGGTAAGGCCCGACATAGTGCAAGACGACCGCCGGCAGGAGATAGACCAGTGCCTGCGCCAGACGTGCCCGATACTCTTTCGCGGTCTGTTCACGCAAGAGCGCAAGATCGTTGTCCGCAACAAAAGCCTGACCCGCTCGGTCACGCAGCTCGATACCAAACGCCCGCGCGATCGCCGCCGACCGGTCGATCTCGCTTTGCGTCATGTGGTCGTGCCGCAACTCGGCACACTGCCCCGCCGGGTCGACGCTGTTGCTTAAGCCTGCCCGCGCCCACGCCGCGGACAACGCCTGCGCCAGAGCGGGGTCCTGCAGACCGTCGAGGATGACATGCGTGCGTGTCACAAAGTGCGGATGATAGAGCCAAGACCGCGGATATTCATCCGCGGCTGTGAAGCTGTGTTGTTTGTAGCCGCGGATGAATATCCGCGGTCCCCGATACAATTCACAACATGGCGGTCTACCTGTTCACCTTCCACGCCTACCGCTCATGGATGCCCGACCGCCCACAAGGTTATGTACGGAAAGGGGAAGGGGTTCTTCCCCAAGATCACGGGGCGGCCAGGGAATACAACGATCGCGCCAGCCACCCACCGGTGATATTCGATCAACCCAAACAAACGATCCTCGTGAGCGAGGCCCAGACAATTTGCTGTGAAAACGGTTGGCGTCTGCATCAGATCGCAACCTCGACCACACACGCGCATCTGCTCGTGAGCTGGTGCGAGTTCTTGGAATGGAAAACGGTGAGCAACACACTCAAACGCCGACTAGGCGCGGAGTTGAGTAAGACGCTCGATCAAACAGGTCCGTGGTTCGGGCGCGGGGCGAGCCGAAAGCGTGTCACGGATCAGAAACATTTTGAGTACCTTATGGGGCAATACCTGCCACGGCACGGCGGTGTGCGGTGGAGTGAAACGGATACAAAAAAACAAACACACGCTCAACGCGGGTATTCATCCGCGTCTATGAAAGATTCAGATATGACTAAGCCTCAGACAAAGACCACGCAACAGATCATCGGCGCCCACGACGAATACATGGTGAACAACATCGTGCGCTATCCCATCGCCCTGGTGCGGGGCAAAGGCGCGACGATGTGGGACGCGGACGGGAAGGAATACCTCGACCTCTTTGCCGGCTTCGGCGGGCCGATCCTCGGGCACTGTCACCCCGAACTCGTCCAGACCGTCCACCAACAGGCGCAGACCCTCTGGCACGTGGGCAACCTCTTCCACACCGAGCCCCAGACGCGGATCGCCGGGGCGATCCACCGCCACGGCTTTGCGGGCAGGAGCCTCTTTAGCCACAGCGGGGCCGACGCCAACGACGCCGCCATCAAACTCGCACGCCTGCACGGCAAAGCCAAACCGCACAAGGCCACCGGCCCCGACGGGCGCTACAAAGTCATCACCGCGCTGGGCAGCTTCCACGGACGCTCGTTCGGCGGGATGGTCGCCACGGGTCAGGAAAAAGTCCGCACCGGTTTTTCGCCCCACCTGCCGGGCTTCGTCCACGTCCCCTTCAACGACCTCGCAGCGCTCAAGAACGCCATCGATCACGAGACCTGCGCCGTCATGCTCGAGCCGATCCAGGGCGAGGGCGGGGTCAACATGCCCAGCGACGATTACCTTCCCGGGGTGCGGGCGTTGTGCGATGAGCACGACCTTGCGTGGGTCTGCGACGAGGTGTGGACCGGCTGCGGTCGCACGGGGCGGTGGTTTGCGCACCAGCACTGGAGCGTCGCGCCCGACATCATGACATTGGCCAAGGGCGTGGGCGGCGGCCTGCCCGTCGGCGTGATGTGCGCCAATGAAAAAATGGCGGCTTATTACGACGCTGCCAAACAGGGCGTCGTGCGCCACGCCACCACGCTCGGGGGCAACTGCCTCTCGATGGCGGTGGCCGCTAAGATTTTCGAGATCATCGAACGCGACAACCTGCTCCACCGCGCCTCGCAACTGGGCCAACTGATGATCGAACGCCTCAACCGCTTCGCGGCCAACTGCCCGCACATCAAACAGGTTCGAGGCAAGGGCCTGTTCGTGGGCGTCGAACTGACAACCGAACACCAACCGTGGTTCAAGTCCGCCAAAGAAGTCGTGGACACGTGCCTGGAAAAGGGCCTGCTCATCAACGCGGCGCAGTCGCTCGTGCTGCGCCTGGCACCGGCGCTGGTCGTCACCGATGACGAGGTCCACCGCGGGTTGGATGTGCTGGAACGGGTGATTGCGGTCTGAATCGAATGGTGGTGTATCGTCAAAGAGAAGGAGCCGGCGACATGGAGCGTTGGGTCTTGGTGACGCTTGGGTGTGTGCTGATCGCGGGCTGTGCCGGCAAGGGCCGACCGACCCGGACATACCCACGGATCAGCGACCTGGCCAGCCCCTACACCCCGGCCGACCCGGTCGACCCCGATGCAAAAAAATCTCGGAGCGTCACGCTCGTGGTCACACGCATCGACCTGCCGTGGGCTTCGGACCTGGAAAAAGCCTGGGCCTTGACGCAATCCATCGACACCGCGGTGCCGGCGATGGCCCGCTGGCAACGCAACGGCTTGCGCCTGGCTACGGTCGAAAAATCCCAATGGAAAAACTTCAGCGACCGCTTCCCGTCCGTGATGGGCCTGCAGACGCAGACCTTCCGTGTGACACCCAACAATCCCACAGCCGATCAGCCCACGCCCGACCACACCCCACCCCACGATGACTCAAACGAAACAAACCTTCCGGGGGGCGGGAAGATCGTCCTGACCACCTCTCCCGCCTTCAACAAAACGGTGAACATCAAACTGGTCAACGATGACGACACGGTCTGCCCCACCGACTTCCGACCCGGTCGCATTCAGTGGCTTGTCAGTGCCCACTGGCGCGACGGCGACGGCGTCCTGCTCACCCTCACACCCCACCACCACTTCCCGCAACCCTCGATCCTCGTCCGCACACCGAAAGAAAAAGAACTCGACGGCGTGCAATTCAAAAAACTCAGTCTCACCGCCACACTCGACCCAAGCCACCTGCTGCTCATCGCCCTCACCCCCCCGGAAGCTCCCCCGCCCCCGGAAGTCCAAACCCCGGAAGTTCAAACCCCGGAAGTTCAAACCCCGGAAGCTCAAAACCCGGGGCCTGAACCGACGGTCGATGGAACCACACCACCTGACGATAGCCCCCCGCAGGAGGCCACCCAGCCACGCGCCCCGCAACCCGATTCTCTCGGCGCGGCGCTGCTCTCCGGATCACGCTTTGGCAAACGCATCCAGATGCTGCTTGTGATCGAGGTCCAACCCTAGAGCAACCAGCTTCAATAATCCCCCTCCCCTTTCAAGGCGAGGGGATGGGGGAGGGGATGTCTTCTGCAAATACAAGAGAGAACACCCTCCCCCGGCCCCTCCCTCTGAAGAGGGAGAGGGGAATACAAGACGCCGGTTGATCTAATCATATGTATGGGTCGATCACTCGGAAGGCTCACCGCCACCGGAACCCGTTCCGCCCGGACCCGGCCCACCCGGGCCTGAGCTTCCCTGATCCGATCCCCCCGGGTTCGACCCCCCCGGTCCCGATCCGCCGCGCCTGCGCCTGCGACGCCTTCGACGCTTTCGGCTGCGGCTCTCGCCCTGCACCGCTTCGGATTCACCGACCGTCCCGTCACCCTGTGTCTCGATGTCGTCTGCGTCGCCGAACGGGGGTTGCGCATCATCACCCGTGCCAGACGGACCCTCACTGTCATCTTGCTCGGACGAGACCTGATCTGCCTCAACCTCGGGGCCGGCCTCTTGTGACTCTTCATCACGCAACGGCTCACCGGGCTTGGGCCTGCGTGGTTCACGCGGCGCGTCACCCCGACCCTCGCCCGACCTTGGCCGACGCTCACCGCGTTGCGGACGGCCGCCGCCGTCGGGGAAGCGGGCCTCCGGGCGCGGGTGCTCAGCCTGCTCCTGCTTGGTCATCACGGTGATGTTCTCCACCGGGTAGGCTGCCGGCTTGACCTGCGTGTCGACCTGGATGAGCACGAGCTGCGTCAGGATTTGCGAGTCGAGCACCGTGCCCGGGCCGTCGGGCGTCATCACACGGCTGTTGCGGTTGGGCAGGCGCTTGCGCAGCGAGTCGTAGGATTCTTCTTCGTAACGCAGGCAGCACATGAGTCGGCCGCATCGCCCGGAGATCTTCGTCGGGTCGAGCGTGGCTTTCTGGATCTTGGCGTTGCGCATCGATACGGGCTTGAGCACCTTGAGGAATTGTTTGCAGCAGCAGTGCTGGCCGCATTTTTCGTAGTCGGCCACGATGCGCGCCTCGTCGCGCGCGTTGACCTGGTGCATCTCGATCCGCGTCTGGAACTCGCCGGCGAGGTGGCGGACCAGTTCACGGAAGTCGACCCACTGTTCCGCGGTGTAGTGGAAGATGATGCGTTCCCCGCCGAGCAGTTGCTCGACCTCGACGAGCTTCATGGGCAGGTCCATCTCGCGGATCATGCGCTGGGCGATCCTGCGGGTTTCGGGCGCTTTGGCGTCGAGCCGGGCCTGTTCGTTGAGGTCGTCGACCGTGGCGACACGGAGGATTTTGCCCTGCGTGGTGAAGGGGTAGTCCTTCCCGCCGGAGTTCTCGACGTACTGGAGCATCTGTTTACGCGAGACGGCGTTGCCGCAGCCGGCGTTGGGGCAGGTGGTGGTGAGCATGGTGGCCAGTTCGTTGCCGCGCGGCGAGCGGATGACGAGCTTGCTCCCGCAGCCGGGCTTGGCGTCACCGTCGTAGGGCAGCTCGGCAATCATCTTCATGTAGCCGTAGCGCACGACGATGGCCTTGGGGGCTTCGAGCTGTTCGTAGGCCTTGCGGTCCTGCTCGTCTTCGAGCATCACGGGGAGGGGGACGATAGAACCGGGCATTGAAAAGCACTCCGCGTGGAGGGATGGCTTTGACGTTGGCCTATTGCGATCAACAGGCCGATGTCGCCGAACGAGGGTTTCAGGCTCCCGTCGGCGGTTCGGCTCGCCAACGGGGTTTCCACGCGAAGCTTTATTCAGCCGTGGGGCTTGCCCCACGTTCGCCCGTCGCACACCCGGAATGCGACAAGGCTCGATATGAGGATAACAAACTTACGTCTCCAGGTTCAGCCACTTGACCTCGTCGGGTGTGAGGGTGACATCCAAGGCCCCCATGGACGACCGCAGCTCGCTGATTCGGCGGGGGCCGATGAGCGGGAAGGTCGGGAAGGGTTGGGTGAGCACGTAGGCCAGGGCGATGCAGATCGGGTCGCACTTGCGTTTGGCTGCCATTTCGTAGGCGCGCTTGCGGCGCTCAAAGTTGTCGTCGCTGTACCAGCAGCGCAGCAGTTCCTTGTCGGTCTGCTCCTGCGGCGAGGGGTCGGCCCGGGGCGTGAAGAAGCCTCGTGCCTGGCTCGACCACGGGATGAGGTTGACCTGCGTCTTCGTGAGCCACGCGCGGGACTCGGGATCGGACGCCGCGATGCACCCGCCCCACACCGGGTCGACCATGCGGGCGAGGCTGAAGTTGTTGCTCAGGAGCGTCGGGGGTTGGAGGTTGTTCTTCTTGGCGTAGGCGATCGCTTCGTCGAAGCGTGCCAGCGTCCAGTTCGACCCGCCCCAGACCCGGATGCGTCCCTTGGCAATCTCGCGGTTGGTTGCGTCGACGAGTTCGCCCACGGGGATGTCGAGGTTGTCCCGGTGCCAGATGTACGTGTCGACCTGGTCCAAACGGAAGCGTTCCATCGACTGATCGAACTGGGACTTGAACGCGACGGGGTTGCAGTGCGGCGTGTGGGCGCCCTTGCAGATGATGACCGCCTCTTTCACCGCGCCCCGGCTGTGGACCCACTGGCCCAGCGCAAGATCGCTGGCGCCCCCGCCGTAGGGGAACGAGGTGTCAAAGACGTTGCCACCGAACTCGAAGTACTCGTCGTAGACCGCATACGCATCGCGCGGGTTACCGCCGGCGTAGTCCGCGCCGACCGCCAGGCGTGCAACGGGTTTGTCGATGCCCGCGATCTTGCCGTGCGGGATGCGGGGTTTCTTGTTGAAGTGAAGCGGGCGGTTGGCCAGGGGCATGAGGCGGGCGACCCTCTCCTGCTCGTAGGTCAGGCCGATCGCGCTTCGCCACGAATCGAGGAAGCGCATGTTTGCCAGCGTGTCTTCCCACGTCATCGCGGGGGACGGGGCTTGTTTGTTCTCGATGTGCGCGGCCACGGTGTCCGCCTCGACGCCGTAGATGCTCTTGGGTTCTTCGATCCAGATTTCCTCCGCGTCCTTCTGGCCCTTGCGTTTCACGACGATCTTGCACTTGCCCCCCTGCCGACCCGTAGCGAGCCAGGGCTGATCGACGACGATCCACCCCTCGCTGCCGAAGATGCGCAGGGCGTTGTCCATGCCGACCTGCACGCCGGTCGCAAGCTGCGCGACGATGTTGCCGGGGAACTTGGCGACCGCGACGGTGTAGCCGTCCACGCCCGTCTCGCACGGGTGCCCCACCGCCTTGACCTCGGTCGGCTCAAGAAAATCCTGGCCTTGCGCGGCACCGGCGATGAGGATCGACATCGACGTGCAGTACGTACCGACGTCGAGGATGCCCCCGCCGGCCAGGTCGTTGTTGAAAAGGCGTGAGTTGGGGTTGAAGCCGGCGTTGAAGGCAAAGCTGGCCTGGATGATGCGCACCTCGCCGATGGCCTTGCTCTTGATGAGCTCCACGAGCCTGGCGGTCTGCGGGTGGCAGCGGTACATGAACGCTTCCATGAAAAACACGCCGTGGTCCTTCGCAGCCTGGACCATCGTCATCGCCTGCGCGAAGTTCACGCCCAGCGGCTTTTCGCAGAGGATGTGTTTGCCGGCCTCGGCGGACTTGATGACCCACTCGCCGTGCTGGGGATGGGGCGTGGCGATGTAAACCGCCTGCACGTTGTTGTCCGCAAGCAGCGCTTCGTAAGAACCGTGCGCGGTGACGCCCTCGTATCTCGATGCGAACTTCTGAGCCTTGGCCTCGTCCCGGCTGCCCACCGCCACGAGTTTGCCCGTGGTCGATGTTTTCAAGCCGTCGGCAAAAGCCCCGGCGATGCTGCCCGCGCCGATGATGCCCCATTGCAATGACATGTCAAAACCTCTTGGTGTGGATGTGAAAAGTTCAAAACCAAGCCTAGCAGTTTAGTGGATTCAACACGGTTGTCACCTGGGCGCGGTTCGATCACTCAGTACGTTGCCCGAAGCGGTGAACGGTCAGGATTTCGCCCCGCCCGCCGAGGTCGTGGTGCTCGACCGTCGGTTCACCGAGCGTCGGCACGAGGGTTCGGACATACGCCTCCAGCACGTCTTCGGTGCGGGGTGCCGCGTCGCCCCCCTGCCAGGAGATGACCCAGACCCCACCGGCCACAGCGGGCAGGTTGGTCGGGAGCACAGCGTCGATCACCGGGCACGGCGCGTTGCGTCGGACATAAAACCGGTTGCGCACCCCCGACCCCGAGCCGTAGTGCAAGAACAGGTCACTCCCCTCGGTCCCGGCGTTGGCATACAAGACCAACAGGTCATCATGCGAAGCGCGTCGGGCCAGTTCGCCGATCACCCTGCGCGCGCCCACGTCGGCGGAGAATTTGTAAGGCACCGAGAGGTCCCGCGCCATCTGGGCCAGAGCCAGTATCAACAGCAGCGCCACGGTGACGCGCGCCGCTGTCGCAACCTTACGCGGCTTGCCGAGGAGATACTGCAACAGCACCAGCAAACCCACTCCCGCGAGCAGACAGATGGCAGGCGCAACGTGCTGGCCGATGCGGGCGCTGTCGCCGTAGGGGTATTTGTGAAGCGCAGCGGCAACGAACATCACAGGCAACGGGCAGAGCAGGACCGCCAGCACACCGCGCCGGTGCCTCCACATGCGGAGGATACCGACGATGACGAGGATAAACGTGCCGGTGCTGCCGAAGTTCTTCCCGCCGAACGGGTAGGCCATGAAGTTGCCTGTGTGCGTGTCGATGAACCAGCGCAGGGGGAGGCCCCAGGGCTTTTCGATACCGGGGAAGGCGCGCACCCACTGCGGGAGTTGGCTGACCCCTTTTGCGGACTGGGACTGGTCAGCCCCGGAAATCTTCCACATGGCAATAAAGCTCAAACCCAGCACGAGCGCGCACGCCAGAGCCGTCCATGCAGCGCGGCGCTGCACCCTCATCGCACGCATCCCCAGCGCCACGACCAGCCCGCCCCCGACGAATGCGGCGGGGTAGGAAACCCACACGCTTGCGCCCAGGACCGGTGCCAATAAACCCCACAGCCCCCATCGATCGGGGCGCCTCCACAAGCCCCACGCGATATGCGTCATCACCAGCGCAGCGAGCATGTCCACGCTGTAAGGCTTGACCTCGGCGGCGTGGCGCACCGGGTAATACGACGCGGCAAAGACGGCCACCGCAAGCAGCGCCCCGTAGCGAGGCAGCATCTTCACCGCCAACCGCCAATAGAGCACCAGCGAGAGCAAGCCCGCGATGAAGGGGATCAACCGCAGCACGTACTCGCTTAGCCCAAGCCACTTCGTGACCGCCAACTCCGCGAGCATGAACCCCACGGGCACGACCTGGGCGTGGTCGAGCGCCCCGAACATCGAGCGCACGTCGTGCGTGAGCAGCGACATGGCGACAAAGGCCTCGTCGCCCCAGAGGGGAAAGTTCACCCCGTAACGCACACAGCGCCACAACGCATTGACCGCGACGGCGGCCAGCACCCACCTAGCCGCCGTTCCCAATGACCCGGGTTGACCCACCGTTGCCAGCGAATTGCTACGGCTCATGTCGGCTCTGTGTTTATCGTGCGGCGGTGCTGTCGCGCAGGCCCAAACTCTGGTAGATGCGGCGCGTCGCGTCGGACTTGTTAAGCGTGTAGAAGTGGATGCCGCGCACCTGATGGTCGAGCAGGTCCCGGCACTGTTCGGTCGCCCAGTGGATGCCCACGCGCCCGACCGCCTCCTCGTCGTCCCCGCAGCGTGCCAGCGCCTTGAGCAGGCCGGCGGGGAAATGGGAGCCGGCGGACAGCTCGGCCATGCGCTTCATGCCGCTCGTGCTGGTCACGGGCATGATCCCCGCGAGGATCGGGACCTTGATCCCCGCGAGGTCGCAACGCTCGCGGAAGTCGTAGAAGTCGTGGTTGTCAAAGAACAACTGCGTGCAGATGTAATCGGCGCCGGCGTCAACCTTGGCCTTGAGATGGTCCATCTCCAACAACCTGTTAGGCGTGGCCGGGTGGCCCTCGGGGAAGCCCGCGACCCCGACACCGAACCCCCGGAAGCCCGGCACTGAGCCCTTGAATTGTCGGACGTATCGCACCAGGTCGGCCGCGTATCGGAAGGCGTCCCGGGAGCGGTCGTGGTCGGGTTTGTCTCGTGGCGGGTCGCCGCCGAGCGCGAGGATGTTGCCGATGTCCGCCGCGGCGTAGGACTCGAGGATCTGGCGGATTTCCGCTTCGCTGTGGCAGACACAGGTCAGGTGCGGGATGGTGGTGAGTTTCGTCTGACGCGAGATGCGCAGGACCAGTTCGTGGGTCAGCTCGCGAGTCGATCCGCCCGCGCCGTAGGTCACGTCGACAAAGCTGGGCTTGAGCGGTTCAAGCTCACGGATGTTCTGAAACAGCGCCTCGGCAGCCTGGGCGGATTTGGGCGGGAAAAACTCGAACGAAAAGGTCGTCGCGTGACTGGCAAAGATGTCGTTGATGTGCATACCGCCGCCCTTCGATATCGCTTGGACTCCGTCACCGGCGAGTCTACGCAGGCGCTTACCATCGATCAAGCCAAGGGGCTACTCCGGGTTCCCGTGGTTCTGACTTACGCGGGGCAGGTGGCGACCCAGGACGAGGACCTCTTCCACCTGTGATCGCCTGGCGTAGTTGACCAGGGTGATGCGTTTGACCAGCTCCATCCCGAGCAGGGGCTTGCCGGTGAGTTGACCGGCTTTTTCGATGTTGCTGCCCAGCGCGATCAGAACCGCGGGGCCTTCTTCCGACGCCCACTGCGAAAGCTGTTCGGGGGCCTCCGCGACCCATTGGATCGGTTCGCTGGCGGGTCGGTTCAAATAAAAGATCAGGCTCGGCTCGACGTAGCCACACGTGAGCACCGGCACGTCGTGAGCGACCCGCGCGTTGACCGCCGCCACGATCTCCGGGGAATACTTGAGCCTCTCTTCCACGCCGCGCAGCGTCCCCACGCACAGCAGCACCATCGCGGTCGGCATCGTCCACCACAACACCCGGTTCGTCCGGTGCGTGTCTTCCTTGAGCTGCGCAGGCAGCGCCATCACGAGCATGACGATGATGACGACAACCCCTCCGAGTTCCACCCACACATACGGCCGATCGAGCGTCCACCAAGCCATCACGCCCACCGCGACGAGCAGCAACGTTGCCACGGGCAGGATGAACCAGATGCCGCCGCGCAGCCAGTTGGGGTCCCAGCGGGCCAGCCTCTTCTCGTCGTTCGATTCGACCATCGACGCCATCATCAGACAGATCGGCGGGATCACGGGCAGGATGTAGTGGGGCAGTTTCGTGGCGACCAGCGACATGAGCACGAACGTCGGAAGGAACCAGCCGATGAGAAACGCGCGCTGCCTGGCATCACCGGTCCGTCCGCCGAACGTGGACCACACGCCGGCGGGCAGGTGGATTACCCACGGGAAGGTGAACGCGATCAGGATCGGGATGTAATAGAACACCATGAGGAAATAGCCGGGCAATCCCGCCCCGCCGTGGCCCTCCTGCGCGTCGGTCATGCGGCCGACCACGTGTTTGCCCAGGCCCGCCTCGGCAAACCGCCCGCCGGTGGCGTTGTTCGCGGGGACCGCCCACGCCAGGAAGATGGCCACACTAATCAATAGTGATAGTCCGAGCCCCAGCCAGATCCGTGCGGGGAACCGCCAGGCCTCCGTGGCGCCTCTTTTTCTTTCACGCAGGCCCCACGCCGCGCAGCCCCCCATTGCCAGCACCGGCACCGCCACCCCCACCGGCCCCTTGGTGAGTAGTGCCAGTCCAAGCGTGACCCCCATCCCGATAAAGTCCCACCACCCCGGCCCGCGCTGGCGCTGCATCGCCTCGACAAAGAGCCACATCGTCAGCAGGATCGTGAGCAACAGCACCGCATCGGTCGTGGCCGAGGCGCCGATGTACCACGGCATGGCCATGGTGGCAAAATAAGCGGCGGCACGCAGGCTCACCCGTTCACCGAAAAGCCTGCGACCCAGGAGATAAACCATCCCGGCGCACAGCGCCATCGCGATGACCGAGGGCAAACGCACCGCCAGTGTCGTGGGCCCAATCAAGCGGATCGGAACGCTCATGAGCCAGTAGATGAGGATCGGCTTGTCGGGGCGCAGATCGCCGTTGAAGTGCGGCACGAGGTAGTCGCCGGTCTGGACCATCTCGACCGCGGCCCGAGCGAAGCGTGGCTCGTCACGGTCCCAGAGTGTCGTCGAACAGGCTAAAACCAGTTCGAGGACCAACATCCCCAGCACGATGGCCAGCACGCACCACTTCGTGTTGCGCGGCGAGAGACTTTGAGGGACAATAGCGTCTGGGGGGTTCAAGCCTCACAGTCTATGAGAACATCCTGAAATGAACCATATTGAACTCATGGGTCCGTCCCCCGGTTGCAAGCGACCGGGCTAAATGTATTTCAATCCCCTGCGTCTGCCTGGCTCCGCCATGCCCGACACTTTTTCACCACGCCCGCCGCTTGTGATCCTCGGCGCTTCGGCGCGGGCGGCGGCGGCCTCCGCGGTGCGGGCGGGGTATGCGCCGTACTGCATGGACCTCTTTACCGACCGCGACCTGCGGGCGATGGCGCCTGCGGTGCGGTGTCCGTCGGGGCAGTACCCGCATGGGTTTGTCGCGTTGCTCAACGGACCGGCCGTGCCCGGGGATGCCCGTGTGCTCATCACCGGTGCGATGGAGAATTACCCGACCGTCCTGCGTGAGATCGAGAAGACGCGAAAGCTCTGGGGGCTGAGTGGGCGGATGATCGAGGAGCTTCGGCACCCGCTCGTGTGGCGCACGGTCCCGCCGCGGCCGTCGTATTTCCATGCGCTGCGTGTGCTCGAAGAGACGCCGGTGCTGATGAACAAGAACGAGCGTTACCTCGTGAAGCGCAGGCTCGGCGCGGGTGGGCGGGGTGTTCGGCCGTGGGTCTACAACGAGGCGCTCGACGAGCACGAGTACCTCCAGAGCTACCTCGAGGGCACGCCGATGTCCGCGGTGTACCTGGCTGACACGGGACGTTGTGTCACGCTGGGGGTCACCCAGCAGGTCATCGGCGACCCTCATTTCGGTGCGCCGCCCTTTGGGTATTGCGGGACCCTCGGGCCGATTCTATTGCCGGAGACGACACACAACCGTGTCCGCGCGATCGGGGAGGCGCTGTCGGAATACTTTGCGCTCTCGGGTCTGTTCGGCGTGGACTTCATCCTCGACCGCCACGACCACCCGCACCCCGTCGAGGTCAACCCGCGTTACACCGCAAGCGTCGAGGTGATCGAAGAAGCGCTGGGCGTCTGTGTTTTGTCGCAGCAGCCCCAAGCGCTCACCGACCAGCCGATTGCCGAGGAAGAACACGCAAGCGTACACCCGATGGGCAAGGCGATTGTCTTTGCCCGGTGCGATTGCGTGGTCGGTGACCTGTATGACGAGTTCACAACCGGGGAAGTGTCGGACGTGCCCGACGCCGGCGTGCGGGTCGAGGCGGGCCACCCGGTCTGCACGGTCGTGGCAAGGGGCGACGACCGTAACACGCTTGCGCAGTTGCACGACCTTGCAAAACGGGTCTACACTCGCTGCACGAGTGAGTGTTAATCCATGAACACGTTCGTTAACGCGACCCACCCCAGCGACGCCCTGATGCGCGACCTGTCGCTGGTCGGTGATTATGTGCCCTGTCGCGCGACGGGGGCCACGTGGCGGGAGCGCGTCAGCGCGCGGGTGGGGGGCAAGTCTGTTGAGCTGGAACGCGCGGTTGAAAAGTTGAAAGACCTGCTCAAGCATAGCCGTGCGCCGGCCATGGTGGGTTTGCACATGTTGTCCATCGAGGCCTTGCGCGAGACGGTGCGCTGGGCCGAGTCGGTGTCTGGCCGACTGCAGCCCTGGCCCGTGATCGCATCACCCCTGGCCCAGCGCCGGCCGGTGACGATGACCGCGACGCTCGGTGAGGTTTTTGCTAGTGACCTGGTGATCTGGGTCGGACGCGAGGGTTACGAGGAAGACCACCCTGTCGCCCGCGCGATCGCTGAAAAGCAATTGCTGGCGGCCTTTGTGGGGTGTGACGCCCAAACCGTATTGGGATGCAGGGCGACCTTCGAGAACGACCCGACCGCAGAACCCGTCGGTCGGCACAGGCGCGTCGCGGTCGTCCTCCCGCCGGGGTGCGAGGAAACCGTGGCGTCGCAGTGGCACGCACTGGCCGCCAGACTCCAACAATTTGTAAGGGTCTGCGTCTTTCAAATTCCAGGCATCAACGCAATGAACGCACGCGGCGTGGCGGAGGTCCTCACCTGGCAGACGGGGGTGTACCCCGCCACGGGGATCGATTTTTCGGGCGGCGCGCCGAGGGCGTGCAGCGATGCGCAGACTCTTCTTGACCTTCACGCCATCGACCTGCTCATCGAGGTTGGCAAGCCGACGGAGCAAGGCCACCGGTCATGGGCTGGTCCACTTCCGGGGGCACGGGTCACGATCGGGCACACACCCGCCCACGACGGGAAAGACGACCTGGACGCTGCGCTTTCGATCACACTCCCCGGGTTGTTCCCCGTCGCGGCGCGCATGATGCGGTGCGACGGCGTGGTCCTCTGGCTGTGCGACGACCCCGCCACCGCGCCGCCCGACCCCCTGGCTGAGTTGCTCCGATACCTCTGCGACCAGACCGCTACCACTTGAACACACACCATGACCGACGTGCTGCACATCAAGAACGGCCGCGTGTTCGACCCGGCCAATACTCCCCCTGAAGCAGACGGGGTGCGTCGCGACGTGTATGCGGTCGATGGCAAGATCGTCGGCAAGCTCCCCGAGGGAGCCCGCCCCACACGCACACTCGACGCGACAGCCTGCGTCGTCATGCCCGGCGGGGTCGATGTCCACTGCCACATCGCCTCGTCCACCGTCAACCGCGCCCGCGCCATGCAGGGCGAAGAACACGCCTCGCATATCCACCCCCGGAAGTTGGAGCACAACCTGCGATCGGGGTCGGGCATGCTCACGCCCTCGACCTTCGTCACCGGCTACCGCTACGCGGCGCTGGGCTACACCACCGCGCTCGAAGCGGCCGTCTCCCCCTCGGGTGCAAGACAGACCCACCTCGAACTCGACGACACGCCCAACCTCGACGCGGGCTTCCTCCTGCTGTGTGCCAACCACCAGCACGTGATCGAGCGACTCGACAAAGGCGATCAAGAGGGCGCGGTCGCGTTCATCTCTCACATGCTCCGCAAAACCGGGGCGCTGGGCGTGAAGGTCGTCAACCCCGGCGGCGTGGCGTCGTGGCGACGCGACGCGACACACCACACCCTCCAGACCCTCGACGACCAAGTGGCCTCGTCAAGCGTCACCCCCCGCAAGCTGCTCCAACTCATGGCCCGCGTGTGTGAGTCGCTCAACCTCCCCCACCCGCCGCACGTCCACTGCAACCGCCTCGGCCTGCCCGGCAACGTCGCCACCACGCTCGAGACGATCAAGGCCCTCGAAGGCCGGCGCATGCACCTGACGCACATCCAGTTCCACGCCTATGGCCAAAACAACAAAGGGGATTTCACCAGCGGCACCGCGCAACTGTGCGACACACTCAACGCCCAACACCATGTCAGTTGCGACGTCGGGCAGGTCGTCTTCGGCGACGCCTTCACGCTCACGGGTGACACGCCGCTCGAACACCTCCTGTGGAAGCTCACCGGCAGGCGCTACGCCAACGTCGAGAGCGAACTCGAGGCCGGCTGCGGCGTCATGCCCATCACCTACACCGACAAGTCTTTCCTCCACAGCCTGCAGTGGTCCGTGGGCATGGAACTGATGCTCGGCTGCCACGACCCCTGGCGCGTGCTCCTCTCCACCGACCACCCCAACGGCGGGTCGTTCCTGGCCTACCCCACGATCATCGCGCAGCTCATGAACAAAACCCTGCGCGACGAACAACTTGCCAAGGCCCATACGCGCGTTCAAAAACACAGCGCCCTCAAGGACCACACGAGAGAGTTCACGCTCCGCGACGTGGCCATCGTCACCCGCGCCGGCCCCGCCCGTGTGCTGGGACTCCGACACAAAGGCCACCTCGGCCCCGGCGCCGACGCGGATATCACGATCTACCACGACAACCCCAGCGACCCGCTGGCGATGTTCTCCACGCCCCGCTACGTCATCAAGGCCGGCCAAGTCCTCGTCGACGACGGCGAGCTGCGGCACGCGGTCAAAGGCCAACGCCTCGCCGCGACGATCACGCCCGACGAGAAAGGCGAGGCGCTCTTCACGGAATACTTCCGGGGGGGCAGCTACGATGTCTCGCAGTTCGGCCTTCACGAGCACGAACTGAAATCGTGTGTCTCGGTGAAAGGTTGACCATGAACAGGGGTGTGTAAAAGACAGAAACCGCAGATTCCGCAGATGACGCAGATTTTAAGGCAGATAGTGCTTTGATAAGACTAGACGGGGACAACGGGATTTTCAGGATCAACCGGGTGAATCGACCACAAAGCATCTTGTCCTGTTGATCCCGCTGATCCTGTTATCCTGTCTCCTCTTGGTTTTGAATCTGCGTCATCTGTGAAATCTGCGGTTTCTGTATCGGAGCCTTCGATCATCCCAAGCCTGGTTATGCCCCAAGCCGTCGCCGAGTTTGACAGGGTCTCGAAGGTCTACGTGAAGATGCGTGGTGCGCCGCCGGTGCATGCGTTGCGCGAGGTGAGCATGACCGTGCCGCGCGGGCAGTACCTGGCGATCATGGGGCCCTCGGGCAGCGGCAAGAGCACGATGATGAACATCGTCGGCTGCCTCGACAGGCCCAGCACCGGGCGTTACCTGCTCGACGGGCACGACGTGTCACAGATGACCGATTCACAGATCAGCCAAATCCGCGGGCGGGGCGTCGGGTTTGTCTTCCAGGCGTTCAACCTGATCCCGCAGCTCACGGTGGCGCAGAACGTCGAGGTGCCCCTGTTTTACCAGTCGGTCCCCGCGCACGAACGCCACGGGCGCGCGGTGAAAGCCATCGAAAGAGTGGGCCTGTCTGAACGGTTGCACCACCGCCCCGCGCAGCTCTCGGGGGGCCAACAGCAGCGCGTCGCCATCGCACGGGCGCTTGTGAATGAACCGAGCCTGCTGCTGGCCGACGAACCCACGGGCAACCTCGACTCGGCGACCGGCACCGCGGTGCTCGACCTGTTCGACGAACTTCACGCGCAGGGCCTGACCATCGTGATGGTCACGCACGACGATGAGGTGGCCACACGGTGCCAGCGGGTCGTTCGCCTGCGTGACGGGGCCATCGAGAGCGACGTGATGACCACGCACGCGGGGGTGTGAGGGTTGTGAGAAATTTGGCGTCACGTCCCCGCATGATCATGCGGGGCTGTCACGGCGAGAGCCGGTGGCGTCGTTGATCTCCCCTCCCTCTTCAGAGGGAGGGGCAGGGGGAGGGTGTTTCTCTTGTTTTTGCAGAAGACATCCCCTCCCCCAGCCCCTCCCCTTGAAAGGGGAGGGGAGTTTATTGAAGCCAGTTGCTCTCAAGCATCAAAACACGATCGGGTCGGCGACTTCACGCTGCCAATCGGCAAGGGCGGCGGTCAGGCGCTGCACGGTCTGGCGGTGTTCGGGGGCGTCGATCAGGTCGTGCATCTCCCACGGGTCGGTCTGTAGGTCGAAGAGTTGCGTGCGGTCGGTGCCCTCGTGGCCGTTGTGGCGGTAGCGGATGAGCTTCCACCGCCCGTCACTGATCATGCGCTGCAGGTCTCTGTAGGCACAGCCGACGTAGGAGCGATGGACCTGCGAACAATCATCGAACAACGGCTTGAGGCTGCGGGCCTCGACGGTGTCGGGGATGGGCACGCCGGCTAATTCACACAGCGTCGGGAAGATGTCGAATGTATACGTCAGGCTATGAATCTGCCGCCCCCCGGAAGCCCCGGACGCCCCGGAAGCCCCGGAAGCCCCGGAGGCCCCGGAGGGAACGCCCGGCCCAGCCACGATCAACGGCACCCGCGCCGAGGCGTCGTACATGTTCTGCTTGCCCATCAAGCCGTGCTGCCCGACCGCAAGGCCGTGGTCGCCGGTGTAGACGATGATCGTGTTGTCGTATTGACCGGTCTTCTTGAGCGTGTCGAAGATGCGGCCGATCTGGGCGTCGAGGTGGGAGATGATGCCGAAGTAGTCGGCGATGTGTTTTTTGATTTCTTCAGGCGTGCGGGGGAAGTGGGCAAGCTCTTCGTCGCGCAGGTGGTAGTCGCCCTGGTCGAAGGGGTGCTGGGGCAGGAAGTTTTCCGGCAGCGGGATCGACGCGGGGTCGTACATCGAAGACCAAGGCTCTGGCGAGATGCGCGGGTCGTGCGGCGCGGTGAACCCGACGTAGGCAAAGAAAGGTTTATCGCCGTGGTCCGATGCGATGAAGGCATTCACCGTGTCGGCAAAGAGTTCGGAGGCGTGCTTGTCACCACGGTAGTCGGGCTGCTTGGGGTAATGGCCGTCGGGGTGGTAGTGCCGCAGGGCAAGGTTGAAGTGGTTGCCCATGCCGCCGAAGAAGATCGCCTCGCCATCGGCGAAGGAGCGCTGGAAACTCTCGTGGTCGTTGTGCCACTTGCCGGTCATGAAGGTGTCGTACCCCGCCCCCCGGAAGGTCTGGCCGAGCGTGGGGAACTCGGCACCGATGACGTGGTTGCCCGTGTTGCCGTGTGGCCCCGTGTGGGCACCCCTGGCCCTGAAGACGGTCACGCCCGAGTTGACGCAGGCGCGTGTCGGCACACAGACCGCGCCGTTCTGGCCGCCCATGTGGTGATTGCGGACGAAGGCACAGCCGCGCGCCGCAAGCGAGTCGAGGTGAGGTGTTTTGACGATCTCGTTGCCCTGTGAGGCGATCGACTGGGCCCGGTGGTCGTCAGCGATCATAAAGAGGATGTTGGGCTTGCGTGACATCATGTGACAGTTTAACGAACGATCGACCGGGTATCACCGTGGACCGGGGGTAGCCGTGTGGGAATCATTTGTCGCATCACCGTGAGAGGGTTACGCTCTGACCATGCCCAGCGAACTGATGTACACGGGTCGCACGAACCCGCGCGAGCAATACACCGCGGTGATCGGTGTGGTGGTCAGGCCGGACGTCAGCCTGGCGCATTACATCTTGAACCGCTTCGCGGAGTTGCGTTGGCGCCTGGTGGACCTCAATGCCTACGCTCAAAAGCTGCCGGACTCGGTAAGGCTGGATGGCGCACTGTTGAACTGCCTTGCCACAGAACCCATCGCCCAGCGCCTGCTTGAACAAAACGTGCCCATGGTTCGGCTGGGCAACTTCCCGCACCCCGACGACCCCCGGATGCCGGCCGTGGTCCATGATTGGTTTGCATTGGGACAACTGGCGGCTGACCACTTCGCCCAGCGAGGCTTTAAGCACCTGGGGTTTATGGGCCGCGACCCCTGGCGCGACTTTCGCCCACTCTACGAGGGGATGAATGAGCGTGCCGCGCAGGTGGGCACTGAGTGCCACCTGCTTTTAATGAACGACCCCACAGATCAACACCGCCGACAATCCGGCCCCGGCTCGATGGACGTGCAAAAATCGCTTTTCCAACGGTGGCTGCAGACGGTCCCCAGGCCCCTGGGCATGTTGGCAACCAACGACCACGCGGCGCACCGGTATTGTGAATGGGCCATCGAGGTGGGCTTGAGCGTGCCCGAGGACATCGCGATCCTGGGGGTGAGGAATCAAGTGTTCACTTGCGAGGGCGCGGTCGTGCCGATCTCCTCCATCGATGTCGGTGAGATCGCACTGGTCGATGCGGCTATCAACCTGCTTAGCCGACTGATCGCCGGCCAGACGCTGGACAAGACGACCCTGATGATCCCGCCCAAGGGTGTGGTCACCCGTCGAAGCACCGACGTGCTCGCGGCGACGGACCCCGACGTGGTCAAGGCCCTGCGATACATGTGGGACCATGTGGCGGACAATCTTTCTGTGGACCAGATCGTCGAGAAGATGTTGGTCTCACGTCGAAAGCTCGAACGGGCCTTCAAGCGGGACCTCGGTCGAGGCATTGCGGAAGAGTACCGCAGGCGACGCATGGAAGAAGCCTGCAAGATGCTGGCCGAGACCGACTTGAAGATCGCCCAGATCGCCGAGGCCCTGAGTTTTCACTCCGACCACCAGTTCTTCCGGGTCTTCCGCGAGACCTTCGGTACGACCCCCGCAAAATACCGTAAACAACGCACCAGAAGCCTGTCATAAGCTGAATGCAATCGGATTGCGATCGGGACACCTCGTGGGAACCACACCCATTTTGCCGCATATTGCAAGTATTTTTTACGCAAATAAACCCTTGACGGTGCCGATTTCTGGGTTCAAAATATACCACGTTCATGACTGTCGCCATCCATGGCCTGTGTCAGAAAGTGCTCCCGCGTTGACGCTATATGTTAGTAATTTTTACGCAAACTGTCTCTTGACGTAATTCAATGTGAGGGCATAATGCTTCGTAGTCAGACTGTTCTGTGCGTCCATCGTCCTTTAAAACCCTTATGGAGGTTTCCCATGAAAGCGACTCGAATGAAAACCCTACTCGCGGCGGGACTGACGCTAGGTATGACCGGTCTTGCCCACGCGGGCCTGATCAATACCTATCCGACCGGGAGCACCTCGAATATCGTCGCCACGGCTTCTTCGGAAATCAATGCCAACAATGCGGCCAAGTTGACACTGACAACCAACAATAACGGGGGGGCGGTTGATTTTAACCCTGGTGTGCTTGATGACCCGACTGATGGCACTGAGACCACCGGCACCCAGGCGGCATGGAGAGGGACGGGCACCACTGCCGCAACTGTAGCTGAAGAGTGGATCCAGTGGGACCTGGGTGCGTCCTACAAACTGGATGTAATCCGAGTGTGGAACTACAACGATAGTTCCCGGTATGCAGCCGGCATCCGCCAGGTTGATATTTATGTCTCGAACGTAACGTCACCCGGAGACCCGGAAGGCGCTGGTGCCGCGAACTGGACGCTCTGGGCAGCGAATGCCATCTTCCCCAATGCCCCGGGCTTGGTTACATACACGGGCTTCGACCTTGAAACCGTCGTAGGCTCATCCTTACCGAATTCCGACATTCGTTATGTACGTTTCGAAGTGGATACCACCTTTGCTTCGGAAGGCATCAATCTCGGGGCAAACACCGCGCTTGGCGGTATGAATGCCAGTCTCTCTCAGATCGAGTTCTACGAAGCCATCCCCGAACCCGCGTCGCTGGCACTGCTTGGCCTGGGTACTTTGCTGATCGCTGGGCGTAGCCGTCAGCGTGCGTGAGTGACCCGACCCACACCGATCCTCCTCCAACGGCTGTACGGGCGAGAGTACCGTGCAGCCGTTTTGAGTTTCGAGTCGGCAGATCAACCGCTGGGGCAAGAGGACAGGAGTCGCCGCCATGTCCATGAATAAAGCCACATCGAGGGCCTTCACCCTTGTGGAACTGCTTGCGATGAGCAAGAGAAAATCCAGAGGATTTACGCTTGTCGAATTGCTGGTGGTGATCACGATCGTCGTGCTGCTCATCGCGTTGTTATTGCCGGTGTTGGCCGATGCGCGTTACGCGGCACGGGTGGTGGTATGTGCCAGCAACCTGCGACAGATCGGTATGGGGACCAACATTTACGCCATCGAAAACAAGCAATGCTATCCCTCGCTGGGTGATCTGACTTACTACGCAAACGGTGGAAATCTTTATAACCAAATCGGAAGAAACAACAGCTACGGCATGGTGTATCACGCCAACCCCAGTATTGAGCCGCTGCTGCAGTCGGTATTCTCCCGTCCGGTCAAGGATGTGTTCACGTGTCCTCTTACGCCTGCCGGCTATAACAACGTGTTATCCAATTACTCTTACTGGCCCGACTGCAATGGCCGGGGTGCCATCGTCATTGATCCAGGGTATTTCAGGAAGAACATGATGATGCGACTTGGCGACAACTACCTGCTCGACATCTTTGCCAGGAGCTGGGAACCCAAAAAATACCGCCTCAGCCGCATCGTCGCCCACGACATGACCCGTCAGATCTTAAACCCTGCTTTCTTACCCACCTCGCCGGGTAACAGGCGATTGACGGCAAACCACTTCAAGCCCGGAGCCACGACATGGCAGGGCGTGTCCAGCGATAACGCTCAACTCGCCTGGGTGGGCGGGACCTACGCCAGCGCGAACTACTTGATCGACGACGGTAGCGTCACTCTCCACGGCGGTGAGCCGATCTGGGACCCGGTTTACGGTGTATTGGGTATGCAGGGATTTTCCCTGACCAATGGACAGTATGAGAACTCGTTCCAGCCCGATAGCTTGCTGAGCGAACCATAAAATAATCTAAACCGAGCAGACGGCGCGGCTATGCATGCCACCGTGGGCGTTCGATGATGGCTCGGGATCACTTCCGTCGGCAGGGGTCAGGCGACGGCTTTGGGCCGGGGCGTGAAGATGCGGACGCAGTTGCGGCCGGCCTTCTTGGCGGCGTACACCGCCTGATCCGCGGCCTTGATCAGATGATCCACCTTGGGGTAGAAACTGCCCTCGTACGTCGAGACGCCGATACTGGCGGTGATGTGCAGGGTCTGGCCCTCATCGGATTCGACGGTGGCGGCCTGGATGTCCTGACGGAGTTTTTCCGCCATGCGTGCCGCGGTGATGCGGTCGGTCTTGGGCAGCACGACGGCGAACTCCTCGCCGCCATATCGCGCCACGAGCGAACCCTCGGGCATGGTGTTGAGCAGCAGTGTGCCCAGCTCGACCAGCACACGGTCGCCGACCTGGTGGCCGTACGTGTCGTTGAATTTCTTGAAGTGGTCCGTGTCGAGGAAGAGGATCGAGAGCGGGCCGACTTGCGGGGCGGCGTCGAACTGTTCGCTGACGAACTCGTTGAAGTGCCGGCGGTTGGCGGTGCCGGTGAGCGAGTCGGTCAACGCCTGCGCGGTGAGCTGCTTGTTCTGCTGTTCGAGTTGGGTGGTCTGCTGCGCGGTCTGGAGCGAGAGGTTGAGCAGGGCCTCGTTGGCACGGGCGAGGATCTCGTCGGGGTTTTCGAGCGGGCCGGTCGGCAGGTCGAAGAGCTTTCGCATCTCGACCGTGCTCTTGTGGATCGTCGAGAGCAGGGGCTCGGCTTTGTCCTTGTCAATCCCGAACCACTCTTTGGCGAGCGTGTAGTATTCGTTGAGCGATTCACCGGCGTTGATGTCCATGAAGACATCCGCGACTCGGTTGCCCAGCGCGACGCAGCGGACCAGGGGCTGAAGGTCTTCGGGGCCCTCGTCGGGGGTCTCGTGCCAGCGCACGGGGGCCACGAGCAGGGGCGGGAGGTTCCAGTGTTCCGCGAGTTTGCCGCCGACCTCCGCGTGGTCGGTGTCGAGCGCTTCACGCTCCATCGCCAGCAGCGAGCGGTGGTCTTCACCCACCGAGGAGATGATCGGCCAGTATTCCCGGTTGAGGGTCTGACTCAAAGCGAGCAACCCCAGGTCCTGGAGCAGGCCGCCGAGGAAGACCTCTTCCTGCTGGGGCAGGCCGAAGTTCTGTGCAAGCGTGCGCGCGGCCGTGGCGGTGAAGAGGCTGCGCTTCCAGAACGCGACGTGGTCGAGCCCGTCGCCGCCGGTCTCCTTGAGGTTGCCCACGAGGCTGAATCCCAGCGCGAGCGTCTTGACGCTGTTGAGCCCGAGGATGACCAGGGCGTGGCTGATCGTCGAGATCGAGTGCGCCTGTCCGTAGAAGCTGCTGTTGACGGTCTTGAGGATTTTTGAAGACAGGGCCGGGTCGTGGCTGATCGTGTGGGCGATCTGCTTGATGTTGACGTCTTTTTGCTGGACGAGTTCGATCACCTCGATGGCAATCGTCGGGAGGCTGGGGAGCCTGGGGGACTGGAGCACACGGTCGAGAATGGCTTTATTCATCACCCACCCACAAATTCAAGTGACCCAGCCGATCGGCCGCGGAGAAGTCCCATGCACAGCAACGAGATGCATCAAGCCGTGGATGCAGCTTCATCTAGGACAGCTATCGGCGCTCAGCCGGATGGACTTAATGACGCCCGCGTGAGAGGTCGGCCTGTACCGATAATCCGGTGCATGCGCATTGAAAAAACGCCTGCACGGGGCACGACCATGGGCCGCGGCCTTGCAGGCGAATTAAAAACCTCAACACGTCCGTGAAAATCTTCCGGGGGTCAGGTGCTTTCGGCACCGGCCTTTTCGAGTTTTTCGCCCTTGTTCGGCGGCGGCGCGTTGGTGGCCGTCATCTTGAGCACCTCGTCGCCGTCGTGGTAGGTGACTTCGATGTTCTGGCCGTCCTTGAACTCGCCACGCAGGATCGACTCGGAGAGCGAGTCTTCCACGTATTGCTCGATCGCACGGCGGAGGGGACGCGCACCGAAGTCGGGGTTGTAGCCCTTCTTGATGAGGAAGTCCTTGGCCTTGTCGTCGAGGTTGAGCGTGATCTGGCGTTCCTTGAGGCGGGCGACAACCTTGCGCATCTCGTAGAGCACGATGCCGTCGAGGTCCGCGCGGGTGAGCGGGCGGAAGACGATGGTGTCGTCGAGGCGGTTGATGAACTCGGGGCGGAAGTAGCGCTCGATCTCGGTCATGAGCGTCTGCTTCATCTTCTTGTAGTCGGCTTCTTCGGAGGGCTTTGAGAAGCCAAAGCCGCCCTTGTTCTTGATCAGCTCCGCGCCGATGTTGCTCGTCATGATGAGGATCACGTTGCGGAAGTCGACGTGGCGTCCGAAGGAGTCGGTCAACTGCCCCTCTTCCATGATCTGCAGCAGCATGTTGAACACGTCGGGGTGCGCTTTTTCGATCTCGTCGAGCAGCACGACGGAGTACGGCCGCCGGCGGATCTGCTCGGTGAGTTGGCCGCCCTCTTCGTAACCGACGTAGCCGGGCGGGGCGCCGATGAGGCGGGAGACGTTGTGCTTCTCCATGTACTCGGACATGTCGATGCGGATGAGCGAGTCCTCGTTGCCGAACATGAACTCGGCCAACGTCTTGGCAAGCAGGGTCTTACCCACACCGGACGGGCCGACGAAGATAAACGACCCCATCGGACGGCGCGGGTCTTTGAGTCCCGAGCGCGCACGACGCAGCGCCTTGGCCACCGTCTTCACCGCGTCGTCCTGCGAGACGACCTTCTTGTGAAGCTCCTCTTCGAGTTTGAGCAGCCGTTCGGTCTCGGCCTTTTCGAGGCGCGTGAGCGGGATGCCGGTCATCTTCGAGACGACCTCCGCCACCACTTCCTCGTCGACCGTGCCGTCGACTTCCTTGGCACGCGAGCGCCACTCCTGCTGGATCTGCTCTTTCTTGCGACGCATGCCCTCGGCCTGGTCGCGCAGCTCGGCGGCGCGCTCGTAGTCCGCGGCCTTGACCGCCTCGTCCTTTTCGATGGAGAGACGTTCGATCTGTTCTTCGATCTCTGCCAAATCCGGCGGCTTGGACATGCTCTTGAGGCGGATGCGCGCCCCGGCCTCGTCGATCACGTCGATCGACTTGTCGGGCTGCACACGGCCGGTGATGTAGCGCGTCGAAAGCTCGACCGCCTGGCGGATCGCCTCGTCGGTGATCTGCACACGGTGGTGGGCCTCGTAACGGTCGCGCAGGCCCTTGAGGATCTGCACGGTCTCGTCCTTGTTCGGCGGTTCGACCACGATGGTCTGGAACCGGCGTTCGAGGGCGCCGTCCTTTTCGATGTACTTGCGGTACTCGTCGAGCGTCGTGGCACCGATGCACTGGATCTCGCCGCGCGACAGGGCGGGCTTGAGCACGTTGGATGCGTCGATCGCACCCTCCGCGCCGCCGGCCCCGACGAGCGTGTGAAGCTCATCGATAAACAAGAGCACGTTCTTGGCGCGACGCACCTCGTTCATCACCGCCTTGATGCGTTCCTCGAACTGGCCTCGGTACTTGGTGCCGGCCACCATCATGGCCAGGTCGAGCACGACGATGCGACGGTCCGCGAGGATCTCGGGAACGTCTTTACCGATGATTTTCTGGGCCAGTCCCTCGACAATCGCGGTCTTGCCCACGCCCGCTTCGCCCAGCAGCACGGGGTTGTTCTTCGTGCGTCGGCAGAGGATCTGGATCAACCGTTCGATCTCGTTGGCACGGCCGATCACGGGGTCGAGTTGGCCCTCGGCTGCGAGTTCCGTCAGGTCACGCCCGAAGCTGTCGAGCGCGGGGGTCTTGCTCTTGCTGGCCTTGGCGTTGGGGTCGCCCGTGGGTGCGCCGCCGGCCTTGGAAGCCTCTTCAGGATCAACACCCGCGCCGAGCAGGTTGAGCACCTCTTCACGGACCTCTTCGAGCTTCAGACCCAGGTTCATGAGCACCTGCGCCGCGACGCCCTCATGTTCACGCAGCAAACCGAGCAGCAGGTGTTCGGTGCCGACGTAGTTGTGGTTGAGGTTGCGCGCCTCTTCGATGGCGTACTCGATCACCTTCTTGGCACGCGGCGTCTGGGGCAGCTTGCCCATCGTGACCATGTCCGGCCCGCTCTTGACAAGCTTCTCGACTTCGAGGCGGACCTTGCGCAGGTCGACGTCGAGGTTTTTGAGCACGTTGGCGCCCACGCCCGAGCCTTCCTTGACCAGCCCGAGCAACAGGTGCTCGGTGCCGATGTACTCGTGGTTGAATCGCTGGGCCTCCTGGTTGGCCAGCGCCATCACTTTGCGGGCACGGTCGGTGAATCTCTCGAACATCGTAGACCTCTCATTTCTCGGACGGTAAAGACCTGTTTCGTCGCCTCATCTTGTCGTCTGATCAAATTGTAGCGCCATAGGTGGCGGGCTTAACTGTCCCCTGTGCAACTCGATTCTATGTTCCATCCACACGGGATCAACTTCCGCCCCACGCGGGCCCGAAAATTCAGGCCTTAACCAACCCCCTATCGGCTTAATGGACCCTTCGGCTTGCCTCTTGGCCGCGGCCATCTCACCTCGCAGCTATCGGTCGCACAAACATTGTGCGGCTGCATCCTCACCAACACCCTGTGCAATCTACGGGCCAAATATTGTGCCCCTGCCGTGAACGGAAGAAGTCCCATGCCAAAAGCGATGGCTCGATCACGGGGCCTGCCAAATACGGTTAACGGATGAACCGTTTTTCAATAGACGGATGCACGCCATGCGTGGGAACTCAATCCCCGGATTGGCCTTCTCCCGCCGCCCGCGCCGCGAGCAGGGACAGTGCGCGGTCGTAGAACGACAGGAACACCTTGGCCTGTTGCTCGAGCCAATCACGGTGAGGGCCGGCGGGTTCGAGGTCCGCCAAGGTGTCGGCGAGGGAGGCGAGGTATTGCGTGGCGTCACGCTGCGATAGGATGGCGTGGAGTTCGCTCTGACCGCCGAACAGGATGGCGTTGCGTGAGCGGCCGGCGATCCAGTCGCGCGACCGGACCTCCACCTCGGGCAAGCCCGGCCTGTCGAAACGCACGCCCACCTCGCCGAGCTTGTCACGGTTCACTTCGAGATATTTTTTAGCCCCCCCCGCCGCGGCCGCGATGTCTTTGAGCAACTTCTCCGTCGCAGGGTCATATTTCTTAATCAATGTCAGCCCCCCCACGCCGGCCTCGTCACTCAAGACGCCATGCAACAGACTGTACCCCTCAATAAACCGCTGCGACTCGACACTCACATCCACCGGTGCCTTGCCCTGCCCCACACAACCCACAACACTCAGGGCCATACCCACCAGCAATACCAGAATAATCACCCCGCTCTGCCGGAATGGGTGCCTGGCTTTCATCATCTGGGTTTTATCTGCGTTCATCTGCGTTCATCTGCGGCTAAATCCGCCCCGCTCAACTCTCCAGCACGTTCGCTAAGGCCTCGGCGTGTTCCTGGATCCAGCGCACCTTGCGTTCGGCCATGAGCAAAAAGCCCACGCCCTCCATGCGTGCGAACGAACCCGTCGCGGCGATCGGGATACAGATCTCGGCAATAAACGCCTCGATCATCAGCCACGGCACGCAGCGCAGCTCGGCCCGGGAGAGCACGCAATTCGGCACGGCGTCGTAAGCCCGCAGGAAGCGTTTGTACCGCGATTCGTCGATGTAATCGGGCCAGGTCGCCGGGTCGTCGCCCCCGCCGATGATGGAGAATTGCAAGGCCCCGTTGGCGGTGTCGATGATGCGCTGCTGGATGCGGGCGGCGTCGTAATCGATCACCGCCACGACGCGCGGCCCGCGGAAGAGCATGTTCCCCGCGTGCCAGTCGGAGTGGATGATCTGCATCGGCCAGTCGGCCAGGCCGATCTCGTTGACGCGCATCGCCGCTTCGTTGTAACTCGTGTGGAGGAACTGCACGACCTGCTCCACGCGCTGCGCCTGCTCGGCGGTGCGCTTGGGGTCGAACCGGGCCAGCGTGGCGGGGACCTGCTCCATCGCTTGAGCAACAAATCGAGCGGCGTGGTACGAGCCCGTCGGCGGTTCGTACTCCGGCTGATAATCGACGAGCAGTTTGTGGAAGAGCGCCAGTGTCTTGCCCGCGTCGGCGGTGGCTTCGAGCGAGTTGTCGTAGCTCGTGCCCTTGATGTACTCGAAAAGCTCGTAGATCGCGCCCTTCCAATGCAGCATCGAGTTGTTGGTCTTCTTCGTGCCGATCAGGTGCGGCAACGGGAATTGCTTGGCGGCAAGGTAGAGCTGCAGCGCATGACAGAACGCGACGCGGAACGGGTCGTCCTTGCCGCGTGCCCGGCGTTTGAGCAGGTACATGCCCTGGTCCGAGCGGATGATGAGCTTGGGGGCCTTGCGTGAGCCGCGCGGGAAAGGCTGGATCGCTTCGAGGACGCCGATGTCGTAATGGGAGAGCACGATGGCCAGTTCATCGGCCTCGAAGGTGTCACGGTCTTCGTGCATCCGCTGGGGCTTTCGGCTGGGCTGGGAGCTGGATGGGTGGGACGGGGCCTGCGGCGCGCTGGGCGCAGCGGGCGCGGAGGGGACGTGGGGCAGGCCTGTGGGGTTGGGAGATTGCTCAGCCATAAGCGGCGCTTGAACCCGGCGGACTCGACCAGAGCATGATACGCGATGGGCCGCGGCCTTGTCACCGGTCGGCGGCCAGATGATCGTCCAGCCATGCCAGGCCCTTTTGCCGAACGCGGCCGTCGGGGTCGAGCCAGATCAGCAAGTGCCCGTAACCGGGGAGGGCAAAGAGTTCGCTGTGTTCGTTTGCGACGCCGACCAATTGCTCGGCGTGATGGAACGGGACAATGCGGTCGTCCTTGCCGTGGCAGATCAGCACCGCGGCGTGCGTGTGTTTAAGGGCGTTAAGGGCGCTGGCCCGGTCGGGGTCGAACTGCGCGGTCTGGCCGGCTTTGTCGATGAGGTCCTGAAAATCGTTTTCACTCATCCCCGCCGTGGCCGGCCCCGAAAAGGTGCGGATGAACTCGGGCACGATCGTGCGCATCGACGCAAAGCCCGCCACCGCGACCACCGCCTCGACGCGGTCATCGACGCCTGCCAATTCCATTGCCATCGACGAGCCATACGACATGCCCCACACGCCGAGCTTCCCGACGAGCAGGTGTTGATTGTCCAGTTCATCGACGAGTTGCCTCAGGTCGTTGCGTTCGACGACGCCGAAGGTGCGGTAGTCGCCGGTGGAATACGAGTAACCGCGCAGGGCGACGAGCACCGCACGGTAGCCGTGGTCTGCCAGGTCGTGCGCCTTGCCGAGCATGAAGAAAGGCCTGTCGCCGTAGCCGTGGATGACCAGGACGGTGCCGCGCGGGGTTTGGTTGCGGGGAGGATCGATGATCCACGCGGCAAGCGATGCATTCGGCGGACCGACGGGCACACGAAGGAACCGCGACGCGCCCCAGAGTTTCATCTCGATGTCGAGGGGTCGTGTGTTCGCGATCTCGGGCTCACCGTGATTGGGGGTCTCGATGGCCTGTTGGATGTAGAAACTCTGACAACCCGTGATGGTCGGGATCAGAACAAGCAGCAGCAGGATCAGCCGCGGTTTCATGACGTGTGATTGTAGGTGACATAGCGAAAGCGAGCCGGCGTGTGTCACGCCGATGGTTTGCGGTAAGGGGGTTTGACCGTTAAGGCACCGGCCCGACACGGCCCGGCTCGCGCAGGACGGTTTATGGCACCCGTTCGATCTTATCGATCCGCAGGATGTTCAGGTCGCCGATAGCGCTGACGCGTCCCTTGATCGTCACGGGTTCCCCGAGGTAAGGCAGCACCGAGTCGAGCACCGGGCCGCCGTTCTCATCGGTGAGCAGGAAATAATCCTCGCCGCCGGTGTCGTTGCGGGCCACGAGCATCGGTGGGATGCCGCCACGCAGGCAGAGTTCCGCACAGGCCTTGTGTGTGACACCGCCGCCGGGCTTCATCGCGCCGAGGTAACACTTGGGGTCGATGACCTCGCCGGTGAGCGTGACAGGAGTGATCGCTTGCATGCTCGACAAAGGTTTGCCGGATGATCCGAAGGCTTTGATCGCATTGTCGGTGGAGGTCAATTCGATCATCGCCCTTCCGTCCCGCTTGAGCAGTGTGCCCGCCAATCGTACGCGTTGCCCATGCAGGCCGGCCAGACGGTCGCGCGAGCCGAGCTTGCCTTCACTTACAATGAGATAGACATGGGGCGTGGTGTCCGGTGGTGACTGATCCGCCACGTCGTCGAAGTTTTCGACGAGCATCGGATAGGGATCGACAATCAGGCCCCCAATGAATCTTTGAGAGCCGTCGTCGTGCCAGACCGCGTCGCCGGGGTTGGATTGCTGTGACGCGATGACCACGGCGCCAATCACAACAACAAGCAGCATCACAGGCAGCAACACCCACAGGAACCGCTTGTACCCCGTCGGCACGGGCAGGTAGCCGACGTAGAACTCATCGCGTGGTGCGTCAGGCATGGTCGCTCTCCGTAATGCGGGCGGGGTCAACGGGTGTGCCGGGGGGTAGCGGTGTCGGGTCGAGCATGACGTGGCCCTTGACGACGCGCACGTTGTAGGTCGGTACTTTTTCTGTGAACGGCGGCGGCGAGCATCCGTTGTGCGGGAGGTATTGGTAGCCGTGCCACGGGCAGGTGACGCAGCCGTCGACGATCTTGCCCTCGCCCAGCGGGCCGTTCTGGTGGGCACAGACGTTGGAGAGCGCGCTGATCTTGTCGCCGTGACGGTAGATGGCCACGCGCTGGCCGTCTTTCACACACACCACCATCGCGCGTCCGTCGGGGATGTCGCTCGCCGGCCCCGCGTCGATCAAGCCCCCGGAAGTTTCCGTCGAGCCTCGTGACAAGCTCGGCTTGATTTCCCGCGCTCCCGCAACGACGTGCAACGTGGTGACGAGCACGACCGCCGTAAAAACAATCACGATGTAGACCGGGCTTTTCTCTTTCTGGAGCACACCCAGCGCCACGTGCATCACGACCAGCGCGAACGCAAGATAGACCAGCATGTGCAGCGCCTTCCAGACCGGCGGTGAGAGATTTTTGAGCCAGAAGTCGTGGCTCGTGGCCGCCATGAAAAAGAGAATCACCAGGGCCATCGCCCCGAGCACCTGGAACGGGAAGCGCATGAACGAGCCATAGTCCCCGCCGTGGGTCAGGAGGGAGACGAGCGGGTTGACGTTGCCAAATCCGTGGTAAAAGCCCAGCGCCGCGGTGCCGTGTAGCAGCGCGATAAAAAACATCGTCACGCCGAAGTGCCTTCGGTTGTAGAGCAGCGGGGCAAACCGACGGTCCAACCTCGCAAGCGGGCCGATGCACAGGATCACCGTCAGCATGATCGCGGCGCACGACCCGGTGGCACGCATGACCAGCACGGGCGGGCTGAGCGCCTCGTTGCCCGACCACACCACACTGGTCATCGCGACGAAGCCCACGACGTAAGCCACCACTGCGCCGACTAACAAAGTGTCGTACACCCGCTTGTGTGTGTTCCACTGGACGCTTTTGTAGGAAACACTCATGGCGCGTGCGCCCTCCACAGGACCGCCAGCGTCAACAACAGCAACAGCGTCGGCCCGAGGACCCACCACGCCCGTCGGTGCCACTTGCGGTGGACTTCAAGCATGGTGCGACTCCACAGAGCCCGGCCTGGCCCTGGCCCACCTGGTCAACATCATCGGCCACAGCGCCACACAGGCGGGGAAGATCACCACCCGAAAGCCCCACGTCGATCCCTCCGCCGTCGGGTCGATCTTTGTGATCCCTTTCAAGACCAAAGGCAACGCCACGATCACGCCCGCGACCGCGTAGAGCGTGATGATAAGCACGATGAAGTCCGCGGTACCCATAAGAACCCTGTTGGTGATATTAACCCGGTCGCAAAGACCCCGACAGCCGATCGCACCACACCGCTTGCCTTATCCAGCCGATGGATGTAAAACAATCGCGTGGCGTGCATCCGTCTGTTATGATGCAAGCCGGGCAGGCAAGGTTTCATGACTTTCTACTTCCGGGGATCGGACTTGCGGGGTCGGTCTTCCGGGATAGGACTTCCGGGGTCGGTCTTCCGGGGGTGACGCGTTGAGAAAGTTTCCGGGAATGAGCCTATAATGATCTGGATCGCCGACTGAGCCTCAAGTAGAGTGTCTCGAGTCAGGTTCCCAGTATTCCGTGTCGAATTCGGTCGGCGATCCGCCTTGGAATTGGGGATTCTTGAACGGCCGCGGCTAAACATTTTGGCCGGCCAGTGCGTTGAATGGTCCATGTGATTGCGGACAGGTCGGCCCGGGAGTCGGCCCACGTCGGCACACAGGGACAACGCCCGTTTGAAACAGGTAGCCCGTACCCTCAAGGCTGTCAGCCGCGCGGCTGAGGCCCACCACAGTTGGACGGTCCACACACCCCGTGACCGTCAGTCGGCTAAAAAAATGAGCGATCAATACACCGGTATCCTCGAACTGAGCAACCGCGCCGATGGCCGGTTACGCCTCCTCCAGACCACCTTCACCGCCACGCCGGCCGACCCCGTCGTCCCCGCGCACATCATCGAACAACTCCACCTGCGACCGGGACTGGAACTCGAAGTGGTGCTGGGCAAGCCCAACGGCAACGGTCAGCAACAACACCCGCAGCACCAGGGCGGCGGCGGCGGACGCAACCGTCGCAAGCGCAAAAAGAAAAGCCAGACCGACGCCATCGCGCCCCACGCCCGTCGTGTGGCCGAGGTCACGTTGATCGATGGCATGGAGCCCGAGGCCTACAAAAACCACATCGTCACACGCCGATTTGAAGACCTCACCACCATCGACCCGCAGCCGCGCCTCACGCTCGAATACCCCGGTTGCCCGCCGTCCTGCCGACTCATCGACCTCTTCTGCCCCATCGGCTACGGGCAGCGCGGCATGATCGTCAGCCCGCCCAAGGCCGGCAAGACGACGCTTCTGCAGAACATCGCTTTTGCCATCCAGAAAAACCACCCCGAAGTCGATGTCATTGCCCTGCTCGTCGACGAACGCCCGGAGGAAGTCACCGACTTCAAACGCAACGTCCCCTGCACCGTGCTGGCGTCGAGCAACGACCACACCCCAGAACGCCACGTCAAGCTCGCGGTGCTTGCCATCGAACGTGCCAAACGACTGGCTGAGCGGGGCAAGGATGTCGTCGTGCTGCTCGACTCGCTCACCCGTGTCGGTCGGGCCTTCAACACCGCGCCCGGCGTGGTGAACACCGGCAGAACACTCTCCGGCGGCCTGGACGCCTCGGCGCTGTCCATCCCCAAGCAACTGTTTGGTGCGGCGCGACGCTTCGAGGAGGGCGGCTCGCTCTCGATCATTGCCACCGCGCTGGTCGACACCGGGTCGCGCGGCGACCAGGTCATCTTCGAGGAGTTCAAGGGCACCGGCAACATGGAACTCATCCTCGACCGCAAGATCGCCGAACGCCGACTCTTCCCCGCCATCGACCTTGCCGCCTCCGGCACACGCAAGGAGCACCTGCTTCTGAGTGAACCCGAGCTGCAGACCATGGCTGCGCTGCGTCGCCGACTGCTCAACATGCAACCGCCGATGCAGGTTGAACAACTGCTCCGCGCACTGGAACGCTTCAAGACCAACGCCGACCTCGTCGGCAACCCCCAAAGCCCCGGCAACCCCGAGGCCGCGGTCAGGGCGTGAAAAAAAGTAGGCGACCCGATTTCTCGTGGTCGCCTGCAAAGACTCACGCCTTGGGAGGCGTTATCTGTTTGGATTAATCGGCTTTTTTCCTTGCCGAATCACCTAAATCATAGAGGAATGACCCGTCTTGGTCAAAGTATTTGGCCAAAACACCCGCAAGATACCGCTTGGTTTGTTCACAGGTAATCCTCTTTTTATCCTGCACTTTTGCCAACAGATCGCTGTAAGTGACACGCACGAGCGGGTCTCGCCTGAGTTTCATTGCCGCGTTCATCATCAAATCACAGCACTGCAGACAGTCGTTGTTCCGGCTATCAAGGTGATAGCAGCGAGCGATACCCGATGCCCGTTGGATAGCGTTTTGGATGTCGGATCGCGCGTGGCCATCATCGAAATCGAGAAAAGCAACAACATTGAATGGTGGATAGAGTCTCTTGGTACGGGCAAAGCGCCGGATAAACCTCACGATCTCAGACTCCTTCGTGGTTCCCGGCAGCCATGGCTGCAATTAGAATCGAGCGCCGTGGTGCTGATACACGCGGTAAATCCAACGTTCGGCAATTGCACGAACATCTCCTCGGATGTTCGACCAGTGGACTTCATGGGGCCGGAATTTACCATCGATGTTCCTGCATCGGTGCAATTTATGAAGAAATGATGCGGTGTTGGGGACCGTTAAGAAGCCCAAAGCCATATCGCCTTTGACTTTTCGTTCATCAATAAAAATGTCCCAGGGCGTCTTGTTGGGGTCATAGGGTTTATCAGGCAAGGCACACCACCATTTCGAGCAATCCTCACAGATCCGTATTGAGTAAAGAGAACATCAAATCAATTTATGTGTCGAATGTCCCGCAAAGAGTAACGCACAACGCGCACGGATCGTCCGCCGCGCAGACCGCGCTCGACACCGCCACGCCCCGGCAACCGACACTCACAAGTTGTTGGACATTGCCCGGTGTGATCCCGCCGATCGCTACCCCCGGAAGTTGGCCCCACGCCAGGAAGGCACGCAGGTAGTCCGGGCCGACGATCACGTCTTTGTGTTTGGTGCTCGTGGGGAACATCGGGCCGACGCCGCAGTAGTCCGCGCCCTGTTCTTTCGCTCGCCGGGCCTGGTCGAGGTTGGACGTGCTCACGCCGACGATAAGTTGCCTGCCGACCATCCCACGGACTTCGCTGCAGGACAGATCGTGCTGGCCGAGGTGGACGCCGTCGGCCCCGGAAGCCAAGGCGATGTCGGGGCGGTCGTTGACGATGACGCTCACGCCGCGCGGCCGGGCCAGTTTGACAAGTTGTTGTGCGCGGGCGATGAGTTCACTTGCGTCGAGGGATTTCTCGCGCAGTTGCAGGCAGTCCGCGCCGCCCTCGATGGCCTCTTGTGCCACACGCAGCCAGTCTCCGTCTCTGCAGAGGCTCTGTGTGAGCAGCACGCACAGCCGCCACTGGCGCACGCCCATCGGGGAGAGTTTTGCAAGCAATCGCTTCTCGGTGTCATACCCCCGGTAGCGCAGGGCTTCGATGCGTGTGGCCAGGCCCGGTCCGTTCCCACCCGTCTTCGGGAGCAGCTTTCCGTATTCCTCCATCGCACGCAGGGCTTCGCTCAGGCGTTTGCACGCGGCGGTGACGACGGCCACGACATCGGCTCTCTGGCTTTCGGACTCGGTTTGGATCGTCGTGCCCACGTCGCCGGGCGTGTCGCGGTTTTCCGTGAGGTTGGGCCGTTGTGAGAGAACGCTCGACAGGTCGTGGCGGAGTTGTTTGATGTCACGTGTGATCGTTTCATCGTCGAGCAGGAAGCGCGCAGCCTCTTCCATGACACGCAAGGCTTCGCGTGCCCGGTTGAAGTTGGCGTCGAGGATGCGCATCACGCTGGGCAAAAACTTGCTCACATTGGGGGCACGCCGGTCGCAAGCGACCGGGCTAAATGGGGTGTGCTACTCGCTCAGTCCCGGTTCGGGGGCGGCGTCGTCGCCGGGGGTGACAGCCTGTTCTTCGCCTGGCTTGGCGTAGATCAGCACAAGGTTGCGGACGTAGATGAACCAGCCCATCGCCTGGCCGAGCAGCCCGATCGGGTCGACGCGCCACATGAAGTAGACCAGCAGCATCGTGGACCCGACGAGGCTCATCCACCAGAAGGCCGGCGGAACGACGGACGCCTTGTGTTTTTCGCTGACGATCCACTGGACGACCATGCGCCCGGTGAAGAGCAACTGGCCGAGCAACCCCAGCGCGACCCAGGCAAAACCGATGGGTGAGGTGACGTTGAGGATCGTCTCGGCCCGGGTGTGCGACCGCTGGTCTTCGAGCAGGCGTTTGGCAAACTCGTCGGGGGTGAGCGTGGTCTTGCCGCCGTCGAGCGAGGTGACGATGTAGTGGTACCCGCCGTCGGGGTTTTCGATGAGCAGGGCGCGGTCGCGTGCGTTTCGCAGGGGGACCTTGAAGCTGACGCTGCGCGCAGGTTCGTCAGAAGGGTGCGCAAAAGTGAGCGCGAGCCAGACCGAAAAAGCGGCGAGTGTGACCGCGAAGGTGAGGATGATGTAGCGTTTCTTCAAGCCGATGGGTCCGCGTGGTCGGTTCGTGGGGATACGGAGGTGTCGCGCCAGCGTTTGGCCATCCATCGCACGGCAAAGCAGTCGAACAGACCCGCCAAGCCGCGCGTCAGGACGCCGACGCCATACTTGGTCTGGCCGGCCTCGCGTGGCCGGTGGTGGACGGGCATCTCGATCACCTTGCCGCCCATCATGCGCGTGCAGAACGGCACGAAGCGGTGCATGCCCTTGAACTGCAGGGGCAGACGCTTGGCATAGACCGCCCTCATCACGCGGGCCGAGCAACCCGTGTCACGGACGGTATCGCCAAGCAGCATCTTCCTTGCGGTTCGTCCGATGACGCTCGAAACCTTGCGCATGAACGTGTCGCGCCGGTTGCGGGAGCGGTCGCCCTGCACGAGGTCCGCCCCTTGCTCGCGCAGCAGGTGAATCATCTTGACGAGGTCCGCCGGGTCGTTCTGCAAGTCGGCGTCGAGTGTGGCGACCAGTTCACCCCTTGCCGCGGCGATCCCCGCAAACATCGCGGACGATTGGCCCCGGGGCCTGTCGCGGTGAAGCGGAAGTAACCAGGGATATTTCGCATGAAGCTCCATCAATCGTGGCCACGTCGCATCATTCGATCCGTCGTCCACCACGATCAGCTCGGTAGTGACACCCGCATCAATCACGCCGCGGCGCACCTGCTCGACCAGCGGCGCGACGTTGTCCTCTTCGTTGAGGGCCGGCGCGACGATGGAGAGCGTGAAGGCGGGATGGGCAAGCGGTTCGTGTTCGGGCATGGTCCGCCATTTTACTTGAGATTGGAACACGCACCCGTTGTCAGGGTTGACGGTCGTACCGCCAGAGCTTGAGGCCCGAGACGGGGTAGGTGTCAAGCAAAGTCATGCGGTCGTTCACGGGCTGCGCATGGGCAGGGGTCACGATAAACAATCGGCCGAGCTGCGAGGCCATCTCGTCGAGTTGTCTGGCGGGCAGCAGGGGCAAGGAGAGGTTGCTGTATACCAGCACGGAGGGATCGACTCGGGTTTGCTCGGCGGTGTGCGTGGCGTCGGCGGATTCCAGGAGATAGGTCTTGCCCACGATGGCCTGCGCACCGAGCCTCTGTGCCTCCTCACGCATGGGGTTCTGCGCGACATCCGACCGGACGACCGGCAGCACGAGCAGCGCCAGGAGCAACACCGTCCACACCGACCAGGCCGCCAACGTCTTGCCGGGGTATTGCTTGATCGCCCACCGCCACGCCAGCACCATGACCCCGACGAGCGTCACCGCCATGCCGCCAGAGTAAAACCAGCCCATGCCCCTCGCCCAATAGCGATCGGTCCAGCCCCACTCGATCAGTTGCTGACCACTCTCGACAGCCCAGGGCACCGCGAGCGAAAGCAGCGTCATGGCCACAAGCTGCGGCCAGCGCAGCACACGCCAGAACCGCACGTATCTTCCCTCGGCGGCAAGTTCGCTCACCTGCCGAAACAGCGTCGCAATGAGCAGCGCCAGCGCAGGCAACACGGGCACGAGCTGCGCCCTCCTGTCGTCCGAGGGCACCAGAGGCAACAGCAAAGCCAACGGCCCGAACCACGCCCAGCCCAGGAACATCCGCAGGCGTGAACCGCTCGACGAGGCGGAGAACGGCTGCGTCACCGCGCCGATGAGCCAGACCGTCCAAGGCAAAATCGCAAGCAAAAGAATCAACCCCCACGAGCCGGCCTGACGGAGATACGTCGGCCAGCTCGGCCAGGCGCCGGGCAACAACGACACGAGCACCTCGCCCCACGCGCGCGGGTCGTGCTCCTGCACGTGGACCGCCCACGGCATGACGATCAGCACGCCGATCAACGTCGCCGCGACCAGGCCCATCAGGTGCCCGATGCGGTCGGGACAGAGCAGCAGCACCACGAGCGTCGGCCCGACAATCGAGAGCAGCGCCGCCGGCCCGTGCATGAAGATCGCCGCCCCCATCGCAATCCCACAGAGCGTCCACCCGATGAACTGTCGGGCCACACTCGGCGCGGCACGCAACGGGCGGATCGCCCACAACGCCGACGCAATCGAGAGCAGCGTCCACGCGGTCTGGTGGATCGGCGGGGCCGCAACACGGGCGTGGTAGAAAAAGACCGGGTTGGCGGCGCAGACCATCGCGGCAAACACCGCCGTGGCCAGCCCGCCCATCGAGTACCCCGCCCAGAAGACCGCGGCGATCGCCACCAGCGCCATCACCACCGACGCCAGCCTCGCCCACAAGACCATGTCCTTGAGCACGAGCGGGCTGCCGAACCACGACGCGACGTTGAACATCGTCATGTGCGACCACACGATGCCCGGCGGCTGGTCGATCATGCGCTTCGAGTTGACCACCGGCACGATGCCCTCGAAGAGCAACGGCACACCCCCGCCGTCGGGCGAGAGGGTCTTGTGTTGATAGGTCTGGATGGCCACCGACATCGCCTCGGCCTCGAGCGGGTCGGTGATGTCGGGCTTGCCCAGTTCAAAAATCATCGTCGGCGTGACCACCGCCAGGCAGGCAAGCAAAAGCAACCACGCCAGGGGCAGGTCGTTTTTCCGGGGCGGGGCCGAGGGAAGACGAGGTGACTTGGGAGCCTGCGTCGCAGAGGCCGCCGGGCGAACCGCGGGTTGAACGGGAGCCTGGGGCTTCGCAGTCGGCGTCGCATTGGGCAGGGCGTCATACGTCAATCGCGCAGGCTCCGTTTGCCCCGATGGGAAGTCAGTCTAACCCCGCTTGCCCGCAGACGCGACCCGAAAACCCGCCATTTTCGGGATAACCCTTGACCTCGATCAACCCGACACACGCGATTGCCCGATAATCGTCAGGGATGCCCACACCCACCGCCCCGGTCGATCCGCCCACACTCACCCAGCCGCAGCTCCAGGCCCTGCGCGAGGCGGTCGTACGCAGCCGAAAGGTTGCCAAGGCCGCGGGGGTCGCCTCCTTCAACGCATGGTCCACCGCCATCTTTGCCGGCATCGCCCTGCCGTGGGGGGTGCTCTCGCTCCTGCTCGGCTCCGACGCGAGCAGTTGGGCCACCAACCTCCTCGTGGGCCTCGGGCTGACCTACATCGCCTGGACCGAGTTCCAGGGCCGAAAGAAAATCCTCGCCCTCGACCCCGAGGGCCTGCGTCAACTCGGTTACAACCAGCTCGTCTTCATGGGCCTCATCATTGTTTACTGCCTCTGGCAGTTGTACCAGGTCACGTTCACCCGCAGCGAACTCTCGCAGCAACTGGCGCAGGACCCCGCCGCCTCGCAGCTCATCAGCCCCGAGAGCATCGACGCGATGTACAAACTCGTTGGCTACCTCGTCTACCTCACCCTCATCCCACTCACCCTCGTCTTCCAGGGCGGCTGCGCGTGGTACTACTTCGCACGCATCAAGCCGATGCGCGAACACCTCGAAACCACCCCCGAGTGGGCCACGCGGTTGCAACGGCTGATCGTGGGTTAGTGTCGAAATTGATGTGTGCCACTGGCGGCTTGCCCGCCAGTGTAAAAGCCATACGTTTGAAGCACTGGCGGGCAAGCCGCCAGTGGCACACGCGAAGTCATTGAATAACACATCACCCCCACGGCCTGAGGTCGCCGGGGTCTTCGACTTTCATCGTGATGCCCTGGGCCGAGGCGTCGGCGTAGCGCGCCATCGCGCGGTAGAGCGGGACGAGCGCCGCGTCCTGTGTGAGCGTGTCTGTCACGAGGTGCATCGGGCCGGTCTCCCCGACGATGGTGCGCGACGAAAGCCCACCCGCAAGACCGCGCTTCATGAACTGGAACAATTGCCACGTCACGCCCTTTTGTTCCCAGTCGGCTTTGGGGTCGGTGACGACGGCGGAGAGGTCGCCGTACTTGCGTGCCATGCGGACGTGCGTGTGGCCCATGTGGTCGAGGATGCGTTCGACGTGGGCGCCCTTGGTCATGCCGCGGAAGAGGTAGTGCGACAGGTCGCCCGTGATCTCGCAGGCGGCCATGTCGAGGATGCGACAGGTCGCGGCGGGGTCTTCGGTGATGCGGTCGATGTGGGCTTCGATGTAAAAGTTCAATCCGTGGTCCCAGTTGGCCTGGCGCAGGTCGGTGATGTTGCGTGCGATCTCAGCGAGGTAGCGTTCGTCGGAGCGGTAGGCCCCGCCGGTGTTGAGGTAGTCGGGGTGGAGGTTGATCTGGTAACTGGCAAAGCCGCCGCCGAGGTCGGTCACGAGCTTGAGTTGTTCGACGATGCGGTCGATCCACCCGAGCTTGCGCCAGGCCTCGTCGCCGATGTAGAGTGTGCCGCCGAAGTAGGCCAGGCCGGCTTTTTCCAGGGCGCGTCGAGCCTTGCGACCGGCGACGGCGGAGCTGTCACCGGGGAAGTATTTGTTGAACCCGCCGGGGTTGAACTCGACGCCCTCGTACCCCGCCGAAGCGAGGTGGCCGACCAGCGTGTCGAACGACGCGGTGCGCGCTTCCTTGACCATCGTGGGCCACTCGCCGATGGCGACACGGTGCGCGCGGGCCTGGGGTTGTTTGGACATCTCGCCGAGGACTTTGTTGTGGCCTATAGGCATGGGGTGTTCCGTGACAAGGAGTTATTGATCGGGCTGGCAGTCTAATCGACGCGGTCGGCTTTTGAGTTCACAACCCGACGCCACACGTAGATCGGCTTACAATGGCAAGCGGATAAACGTTACAGACCACGCATCTTCACGGCTTGTCACACATGGAACCGTCCGACGCCCACCCCTTTGCCCACCACCCACGCCTCTGGGAACGCTTCACGCTCGTCTACCCCGTGGTCAGTCGGAGGAGCGGGGGCCTTTCCATCGGCGTCAACCTCAACCCCGACACGGCCTGCAACTTCGACTGCGTCTACTGCTGCGTCGACCGACCGCCGTCCGCCGCCGTCAAAAACAAACGGGCTGATTTGGGGGTCATCGAAGACGAACTCAACCAGATGCTCGACATCGTGGACAGTGGCACGATCTGGCAACACCGACCCTTCGACAAGACCCCGCCCAACTTCCGGGGGCTGCGCGACATCGCTTTTTCCGGTGATGGTGAGCCGACCGCCCACCCCGGTTTCGTCCGGGCCTGCCAGTTGCTTGCACGGGTGCGCCAGACGCGTAACTTACAGAATGTAAGGCTTGTCGTCATCACCAACGCCACACGCCTGACGCACGACAATGTCGAGCACGGCCTGGCTGTGCTGGATCAGAACGGCGGCGAGGTCTGGGCCAAACTCGACGCGGGGAGTCAAGCGTATTACAAGCTCATCAACCGCTCGGGCGTGCCGCTGGAGACGGTGCTGATGAACATCCACGCCTGCGGGCTGAGGCGCGGCATGGTGATTCAAACGATGTTGCTTAACATCGATGGCCAACCCATGAGCGATGAGGAGTTTGAACGCTACGTCCAACGCCTGCGCAACTTCCCGGGGGACTGCCGGATCAAAAGGGTCCAGTTGTACACGCTCGCGCGCCCGGTGCCGGCGGACACGGGCCACCACCTCACCCCCGTGGACGACGGGTACCTGCAAGCCCGAGCCATCCAGTTGCGACGGGCCTTACCCGATCTGGACGTGAAAACCTACCCCGCCCCTTGCGGGAACACATGATTCACCGTCCAATGTCCGCATGGTCAAGCTCTGCCTGCTCGTGGGTGTGGTCTCGTTGTGCTCCAGCGCCGCGCTCTGCCGATGGATGGTCCGCCTCGGGCACAAGTGGGGCAACCTCGACACCCCCGGCAGTGAATCGCACAAGGCCCACGACCGCGCGGTGCCCAACCTCGGCGGCGTCGCCATCACCTGGTCGGTGGTCCTGCCGATGGCGATGGCGCTCGGTGCGGTGTGGCTGCTGCCCGCCTCGGTGTGGACCGGCCAGCTTGCCCCGGTGGCACGACACCTCGCGGGACTCAAAGAGCAAACGCCGATGGCGGTGGGCATCCTGATCTCAGCGGTGGTGCTGCACGTCATGGGCCTGGTCGACGACCGACGCAAACTCTCGGCCACACCCAAGCTCGCGGTGCAGTTGCTCGTGGCGGTCGGGCTGGTCGTGCTGTGCGACATGCGTGTGCTCGAAGCGCTGTCCAACCTGGGGCCGGCGGGGTACGCGCTGTGCCTCCTCGTGAGTGTGCTGTGGGTCGGCGTGGTCATCAACGCGATGAACATGCTCGACAACATGGACGGCCTTGCGGGCGGCGTGGGGGCGATCATCGCGGCGGTCTACACCGTGGTCGCGCTGGCGCAGGGCCAGTGGTTCGTCGCGGCGCTGTGTGCGCTGGTGCTCGGGGCGCTCGTGGGTTTTCTGGTCTTCAACTTCCCGCCGGCCAAACTCTTCATGGGCGACGGCGGGTCGCAGGTCGTCGGACTGCTCCTGGCGGTCGTGAGTGTCCGAACCACCTACACGCAGTGGTCCCCCGACCAGCAACCCGAACACGCGCAGGCGGTCATCATGCCGCTCTTGGTCATGGCGATCCCGCTCTATGATTTTGTCAGCGTCACGCTCATCCGTACCCAAGCGGGCAAAAGCCCGTTCGTCGGGGACAACAACCACCTCTCGCACCGCCTGGTTCGCCGGGGTTTGAGCAGGCGGTCGGCGGTGCTCGTCATCTGGGGGTGTACGCTGGCGACCGCGCTGGGCGGGGTTGAGCTGACCGTGACAAGAGGCTGGCTCTCGTGGGTCGCGGTGGCACAGGTGATCGCGGTGATTGGGGTGCTGGCGATGCTCGAACGCGGGAAGTAGCGCAAACGGACAGTCAAATTACAGATAAATTGTTATGCGTCGGCATAAAAGAAAACCGGCGGCTGGATGCCGCCGGCTTTGCAGGGGGTCGGGGGTGAAGAATCTTATTTTGAGTTGAGGCCCGCGTTGTAGGCGGTGGGGTTGTCGTTGAGGCCCGGGAAGTTTTCCTCTTCCAGTTCGCTCTGGATGATGATCGTCGGTTTGACGAGGATCAGCACGGAGCGTTCGTCCTTGACCTTGGTCGAGTTGGTGAAGAAGCGGTTGATGATCGGGATTTTTGAGAGGACGGGGACGCCGGCCTCGACCTCGACGTCGGCGGTGATGCGTTGTCCGCCCATGAGGAGCGTGCCCTTGTCGGGGACGCTGACGGTGGCGCGGAGGCTGGTGAGTTCGAGCTCGGGGGCCTCGATGTAGGCAGAGAAGGAGATCGCGCCGTTGTTGCTGTTGTTGTTGTTGTTATTGTTGCCCAGGACGTTGGCGTTGACCGTGGCGGACTGCTCGATGCGTCGGGGCGGGTTGGAGGCGAGCGTCGCAAGGCTCGGCCGGACGGTGAGGGTCACGTATCGGCGGTCGGAGCTGATGGTGCCCTCGACGTCGAGCGTGACGCCGGACTGCGTGATGGAGAGCGTGGGGTTGAAGCCCAGCGAGTTGGGGACGGGTTCGAGGTCGCTGATGAAGGCGATCTGTCGTGCGACGATGACGTAGGCGCGTTGCCCGTTGAAGAACGTGATGCGTGGCGCGGTGACGGAGATGGACCGCCGTTTGGCCTGCGTGGCGTTGATGAGGAGGTTGACCTGCACGTCGTCGAGGTAGCTGAATCCCACGTCGAATGAGCGGTTCGTGCCGGCGATGCCCGCGCCGCCGACGAAGTTGCCGATGGGGCCGATCGTGGAGGTGGAGTTGAAGGACCCCGGCACCGACGAGCCGCGGGCTTGGGCAAGGCCGATCGAGTCCTGCGCGATCTTGAGCGGGCCGAAGGACGAGCCGAGATTGTTGAACTGCACGTCGAGGTCGACGCCCAGTTCGTCGAGGAAGTTCTGTTCGACGAGGAGGAATCGGGCTTCGACCGCGATCTGCATGGCACGGGTTTCACGCAGTTGCGCCAGCAGCTTGAGGATGGCCCTGTGGTTCTCGGGGGTGGACTTGACGATAAGGTTGCCGTTGAGTTCGCGCAGCGAGCTGACGGTCCCACCGAAGGCCGCCCACTCGGTCTGTTCGCCGATGGTTTCCTGGATCAGGTCGGTGATCTGCTGGACGAGTTCGGCGCGGGTCGGGCCCTTTTCGGTCTGCTCCTGATCCTGATCGCCGAAGAGGCTGGTTGTGTTACCGCCGCCGCCGCCGCCGCCGCCGGTGTTGCTGCCGCCGGAGCTGGTGTTAGAGAGGGCGGAGTTAAGGTCGAAGGCGGGTGCCTCGGTGAAGCTGGGGACCTGGACGAGCAGGTCGCGGATGTCGTAGGGCCGGGTCTCGGTGGTCTTGGTCAGGTCGGTCTGCGTCGAGATGGTGACGATGCCGTCGATGATGGAGAAGGCCACGCGTTCGCCCAGGCCCCCGGCGGCGGCGGCCTGAGTGAGGATCAGGCGGAGGGCCTGCTCGGTGGGGACGTTGTTAAGTTTAAGGGAGATACGGGTGTCCTGCTCGACGCCGATGGCCTGCAGCGCGGGCCAGTTGACGAAGATGTTGACGCCCGTGAAGTTCCGCAGGAACTCGAAGACCGCGACGAGTGAGGTTTCCTTGAAGTCGATCTGGATCGGGTCGCGGAGCTTGAGGGCGACGCGGCGGTTGATCTCGCTCTCGCCGCCGGTGTCGTCGGTGCTGCCCAGGCGTCGCTCGGTGATCTGGGGCCAGTCGGAGGGGTAGGTCATCAATTCGACGTAAGGCGTGGCGGCTTCGAGGTTGTCGAGCGAGAGGTCCGCGGCCTTGAGTTGCTGGTTACGGACCAGCTCGCGTTGGCGGATGTATCGGCTGTTGTCTTCGAGGATGCGCTTGATGGTCTGCGCGGCGATGTTGCCCGGGTCGATGAACAGGGCCTGCTCGATCACGTCGAGGGCCTCGGTGTATTTCTGTTCGCGTTGCAGGGCCGACGCACGGACGAGCAGGTTCTGCACTTCCTGCTCACGGGCACGGCTGGCATCCTGTCGGCGGCGGGCGGCGTCTTCGAGGAGCTGCGCCTCGGCGGCAACCTTGCGGGCTTCATCGTCCTTGCGTCGGGCGTCGGCGATGGACGCGGCCAGGTCCGTAGCGGACTGACGCTTGGTTTCGTATTCACTCACGGGCAACAGGTTCTGGTTCCGGTCGAGCAGCAGTCGCGCCTGTTGGACGGATTCGACCGCGGCTTCGTAGTTGCCCTCGGCCTTCTGCTGGCCGGCGCGGCCGATCAGTTCGTCGTATTGTGCGAGCACCGCCTGTCGCTGGATGGTGATGTTTTCACGGTTCTGCTGGAGGACGTCGAGCGGGGCGTTGCGGGCCTCGACCTGCATCTGCGCGGTGGCCAGGCCGTTCTTGGCCGCGGCGTTTTCAGGGTCGAGCGCGAGGGCCTGCTGGTAAAGCTCGACGGCCAGTCGCCACTGGCCCTGGTCCTCAGCCTGCTGTGCCTGGGCGATATGACGCTGGGCTTCGAGCAGACGCAGGCGGTTCATCAGGTCGTCACCGCCTTTGTCAGCCTTGTCTGTCTTGGCGGTCTTTGTGGTCTTGGGTGTCTCAGCTACCGGTGCGGCAGGTTCGGGTTCGGGCTCGGTGGTGGTCGGTGTGGGTGCGGGCTCGGGTTGAGCGGGAGCAACAGGCGCAACCGGTTCGGCCTGCGCCACCTGGATCGGCTGGACTTCGGGGGTGGCCGGTTCGGGGGCAGACGGCGCTTCAGGGGTTGGCTCCGTTGAGGCTGTGGGCGCGTCCAACGCGGTGGCCAGGTCATCGGGTACGGTCTTTTCAGGTTCGGGTGTTGCGGGGGCTGTGGTCGCAACGGCAGGGGTTGTCGAACTGCCGGCTGAACCGGGGGTCAGTTGGCGTTGCTCGGCGATCAGGGCGAGCATGCGGTCGACGCGCTCGTTGTCGAACCAGCCAAGGTTCTGACTGGAGGCCTTGACGCTCTGGAGTTTGGCCTGAGCGGCATCGAGTCGGCCGGCCTGCATGTCGGCGGAGGCGGCGTCGATGGTGGCCTGTGTCTTGGTCTTGAGTGCGTCGAGCTGGGTCTGTGCCTGGGCCTTGCCATCGTCGGCTTGCTTGCGTTGGTCGGCGGTGGCACCGGGGTGGGCCGCGACCGATTCGTAGGTCTTCAGGGCGTTGTTGAGCTGGCCGGCTTTGAGGTCGGCGTCGGCCTGGGCAAGGAGCTTGGCGGGATCGGTCTTGGCCTTGATCTGTTCGTCAGCCTTGCGCAGCGCCTCGTAGAGCGCGACGCGCTGGTCCTTGTCGAGCTGCAATGCGTCGACACGCATCAGCGTTGTGCGACCGGCTTCCACGTCGCCGGCCTCGACCTGCTTGACGCCTTGCTGGAGCAACTGCTCCGCGGTCGGGTGGCTCTGGGCCGATGCTTGCGCGGCTGTGATGAACACAACCACCACGATGATCCACGACACACGGCACAAAGGGATCAAACGCTTAGCCAAGGGAGACCTCCATCGCTAATGGGGTTCTTCGGGGCTGGGGCAGAGGGGTTGGCCACCCACACGCTTGGGCGTGCTCGACGTTCAGCGAGTTGGGTCGGCTGTGTCCCACCAATTCCAAACCAAACCGTATTGCCCGTCCACCACGCAACCGCGTCCAAACCACGTCGTCAGGACGCCCGCTGCGCCGGGTCAAAAGAGTCTAAATACTTGTCCCATCAACCGCAAGTGCCCTGTTCAAAAAGTCAAAACCCCTTCTGTTGAGCCCATCCAGTCCGATGGGGAGTCCTTCCGTACGCCGGCCGGGGGTCGTGGGGAGAATCGCGCTCACCGGTCCGAGGCCTCCACCACGCCGGTTCGACCGTAAAGCTCGAGATTCAACCGGGTGATCTCAGTCCAGACCATCTCGGCATCGCCCATCAACTCCGCGCGGGTCGGGCCGCTGGGCTTACGCGGCGCTAAACGCCAGGCCCGGAAGACCAACTCGTCAAACCTGCGGAAAGACCCGTAAACCGCCCGGCTTTTCTGCGATTGTTCCAGCGAGACCGGCTCGATCCGCCACGCCAGAACCTGCCGAACCTTGTGCATCGACTCGGGCTTGACCGGCGACCAACCCACAGGCTCGATCTGCGCAGACTCGACGCCGAGTCCCCACATCACCATGCTGGCCACCACCACCGCGCCGGCCTCGGTCGGGAGTTTGCCCGCATACGTCAGCGGCTCACCCCCCGAGGTGTTCGCCGCGTCATAGACCTTGCACATGTGCTCAAAGAGGTCAATAAAAACCTGGCCCTCCCCCACCGCCACGTCCCGACAAGCCTGCGCGAGGCGCTGCATGGTCAGATTCACACCGAGCAACCGACCCTCCGGACCGATGCCCGTCTGGATCGGCGGCGGCGAAATCACCGCAACCCTGCGCACGCCGGGGCTGGCCTTGATGCGCTGGATCAGCGATTGCAGGTCCTGTGTGTAGCGTGTCACAACCTTGTCCGCATCGGGGTCGGCGGTGACATCGTTCAAGCCAAAGCAAACCGTCACCACGGTCGGCTTGGTCAGCGCGAGCAGGTCGTCGATCCACTTGAGAGCATCACCGACGGTCGAGCCGTCTTTGCCGCCGTTGTAGAACCGCAGGTTGTCGTCGGGCCTCATGGCAAGGTAGCCGGTCGCCACCGCGCGGGTGTAGAACATCTGCTGCGTCATGTCGTCGCCGACGAAGAGGACACGGTCGTTGGGCTGGATGACCCAGGGCACTTTTTCAGCGGGGGCGTCGTCGGCTAACAGAATGTTAGGACACAACATCATCACGGTCATGAGAATAAGCAACAGAAACCGGTTCGGGTGCCACTGGCGGCTTGCCCGCCAGTGCATGAACGTGAGTCTGGAGCACTGGCGGGCAAGCCGCCAGTGGCACACCGGTTTCCCAGTCTCGCGGTCTTTCATATGGAGGTCCTATCCGATGAGCCAGACCATCTCGCGTACCGCCTCACGCAACCCCACGAAGACCGATCGGCTGATGATCGAATGGCCGATGTGCAACTCGCGGACCCCCGGAAGGTGGGCAATGGGTTTGACGTTCAGGTAATTCAATGCGTGGCCGGCGTTGAAGCGCATACCGCACGCCTCAATCCATCGGCCGGCGTCGGTGACTTTCGCCAATTCACGGGCAAGTTTTGCGTCGTCCATGTTCCCCACAGCCCCGGCAAAAGCCCGTGCGTAGGGCCCGGTGTGAATCTCGCACCACTCAAAGCCCGCCTTCGCAGCCGACTCGACCTGTCTCTGGTCCGCATCGATGAACGCACTGACCGACACGCCGGCGTCACGCAGTGACTTCACCACACGCTTACACTTCGCAAGCTGGCCCGCCACGTCAAGCCCGCCCTCGGTCGTCACCTCCATCCGGCCTTCGGGCACGAGCGTTGCCATGTGCGGCTTGATCTTCCCAGCGATCTTCACCATCCCGGGGGTCGCCGCCATCTCGAGGTTGAGCTTGACCCGGCAGACCTCTTTGATGCGAAGCACGTCGTGGTCCTGGATGTGCCTGCGGTCCTCACGCAGGTGGACGGTGATGCACGACGCCCCCGCAAGCTGCCCCTCGACCGCCGCCCAGACGGGGTCCGGCTCGGTCTCACGACGCGCCTGGCGCAGCGTGGCCACGTGGTCGATGTTCAAACCCAGCGTCGGCATGACACCACGATATCACACCCCCGGGAGTTTCGTTCAAACCCGCCCGGCATCACGACTGAACCCCGAGTTAAGAATGCATAGAGCACATCGTGAGCGTCGAAACAGAAACCGCAGATTTCGCAGATGACGCAGATTTTGATTGCGGGATGGGAGAGGGAAATTGACCACCGAGACACAGAGATCACCGAGAAATCCAAATACAAAGTCATACCGTTCCTTGGGTATTCTCGGTCTCCTCGGTGTCCTCGGTGTCTCGGCGGTTAGAGCGGTTCAGGTCTGATCTGTGAAATCCGCGCAATCTGCGTTTGCTTCCCCGCACCCGTTTTGTGTCAGTGGTGTTAAGTCAATCTGATCGTGGCTGAAAACCTGTCACGGCGGACTGATATCTGTATCCCGTGGGTGTTGAGGGGGTGTTACACTGCGTAAATGAGCTTCTGGTCACGAGCCATCCTGTTGGTGTGTGGTTTATCGCTGGCCCTCGGCTGTGCGACGCAGCGGCGTGTGGAGGTCGACCGGGCGGGGTCGGCTTATGTGAAAGGGGACTACGCCGCGGCGTATCGGTGGGCGGTGCCCGTGGCGGTGGATTCTTCGTCGCCCCAGCGACACGAGGCGGCTTACCTCGCGGGGCTTGCCGCTTATCAGTTGCGTGACCTGGGCAACGCCGAGCGTTACCTCTCCCTCTCGCGTCAGAGCACCGACCCGCGCACGGCAGGCGACTCGATGGCGACGCTGGGCATGGTTCTGTCGGAACAGAGCCGATACGACGAGGCGGCGCAGAGCCTGGAACAGGCCGCGGGCAAACTCGACGGGCGCAACCGCGTCAACGCCTGGTACTACGCAGGCATCGCACGCCAGAAGCTCGGGCAGTGGACGCAGGGCTACTCCGACCTGCAACAGGCCTGGCGGCAGACCACCGACCCGGCGATGAGACAAACCCTCGCCGAGCAAATGCGTGCCCGCGCCTTTGCGATCCAGACCGGTGCATTCGCGGAGGTCGAAAACGCCCGTCGCGCCGCACAGGCGATCGCATCGAAAACCCTGTCCCTCGGACTGGGCCTGCCACGCCTGATGCGTTCCACGGACGCGAACGGCAAACCGCTCACGCTCGTGCACGTCGGGAGGTTCGGAGACTACGCCAGCGCCGGCCGGATGATGCCATCACTGGGAACCCCCGACGCGGTGGTCGTCGCGGTGACTCGCTGACGACGGCCACGATGATCGCCGCCCACCACAACTCAAGCCGGGGCGTACTGACTACAGTTGATTAGAAAAACTTCAGACCGTTGTCGGTGTGAACTTGATCGGCGCAGGCGTTTCGCCGACGGGCTGACGGATGAAACGAGCCAGGAGTTCAGCCCGGCTGGACACCTCGAAGTGTTTGTAGATGGCTTTGACGTAGTTGTGGACGGTGTGCTGGCTGATGCCCAGGCGGTAGGCGACTTGTTTTTCACTGTCCCCGGCGATGAGACAGTTGAGCACCGTCTGGTGTCGGGGCGAGAGAGATTGCGTTGCGTCGCCGGCCAGGAACAGCTCGGGTGAAAGGCAGTGCATCAGGCAGCAGCCCATAGCCAGGTGGTACAGCCGAACCCATAACCGATCTTTATTGGAAAAGGCCGGCTGGTTGCGGGCCCGGTAGGCGTGCATGGCCATGACGTACCCCGTCCTGGGCAACCGCTGCCAGGAGAAGATGGGGTTGTCCAGGCCCACGCCCAGATCCAAAGCCCTCGCCAGGGGGTCGTCGTACCATTGTTCGTTCTGCAAAAAATGTCCGCGTCTGTGCGTGACAAGCAACCCGTCGAGACTCAACATGCCGGCAAACACAGGGTGGCGCGTCAGGTCGATCGTGCGCATGGCCCGCGCCAGAGCCAAGGTCTGCCCCCGGCTGTTGTCGGATTCCTCCCAGGCTGATTCCACGGCGCATCGGCCGTGCGGGTAGGCATCACTCAACAACAGTAACAGGCTGTGACGTGCACCGATGGCCCGGTTCAACCGGAGTAAAACCTCGCGTGCCAGGTCAGCGGGTTGACGCTGCGCCGACGCAATCTCGTTGACCATCCTGGCGAGAAATTGAACGTCCAGCGACCCCAGACCCTTCCCACGCGAGCGGACTGGAGGGACCGAGCGCGGCGGGAGTTTAGAAATTTCCGGGGGTTCCGGGGATTCCGGGGGGTCCGCCCATTTTGCCTGCGACATGATGTAACCTCGGATACACGTTCGTGGTGCTCCCGGCTCGATGCCCGCAACGTTGAGGGCCAGCCGTCAATCCGATTCGATCCATCCCCGGATATCCATCCCCCGATATGCATCCCCCGATATGCATCCCCGGATGGTGTTGTCGAGTTCCCTGACCGATGGTCTTCCAAGGTCGCGGCTTGATCCGAACACCCGGTCGATGAACAAAATCACACGAGGGGATCGGGCAGCAAAGGCGCGACGTGAAGACATCACCATTCTAACGTCACGGGGACACTTTCCAGTGGTCTAATCGGGTGTTAGATGAAAAATATTCAATTAATTCACAAATGGTGACAGGCATGTGTCACTCGGTCGTGAAGAAAGTGTGTTCGATGTTTCGAGAGCGGGTCGGCGTGTTTGTTTTTTCGCCCCGTTGCGGGCCTGTTGAATATTGTAAGAAGTGTCGATGGTGAATGGGTCAGGGGCTTGTGCGACCACGGCTTGTTGCATCAGCCGGACGGCTTTCCGGAACGTGTCACACCCCCTCGGACCCCCCCTAACCGAGTGTGAGCACGACCCCGGGGACTCGCTTCCGGGCCCCGCTGCGGGCCCGCGATTGCGGGCCTTTTTCATAGGCAAAACGGCTGCTTAAGGCCAGACAACCACTTCCCGCTCCAGCTCGACGCCGAAGCGGTCTTTCACGACCGTCCGCACGTGATCGATGACATCGAGCACGTCCGAGGCACACGCGGTCTTGTCCACCGTGACGAAGTTGGCGTGCCGATTGGAGACCTCCGCGCCGCCGATGCGGAACCCCTTTAGGCCGACCGTGTCGATCAACTTGCCCGCCGACCAGCCGGCGTGGGGCGAATCTTCGGGGAAGGATTCGGCTGGCGGATTCTTGAAAGCGCAGCCCGCGGATCGGTCCGCAAGCGGTTGACTGTTCTTTTTAACCAGGAAAATTTCTTTGACGCGCCGGACCAGTTCTTCGGGGTCGTCCTGTTCGAGTTCGAGTTGGGCTTCGAGGATCAGGCGGGCAACGATGTTGGTCTTACGGTAACTGAAAACCAGGTCGTCGCTGTCGCGGTAATAGACGTGGCCGCTGGCGTCCATGACCTGCAGCCTGCGCACGGTCGGTCCGATCTCGCCGTAAGCGCCGCCGGCGTTCATACGGATCGCCCCGCCGACCGACGCGGGCACGCCGGCCAGACATTCCAGACCCGCCAGCCCCGCACGGGCTGTGTCGAGCACGAGCTTGGCCAGATCGTACCCCGCGCCGACCGTGACCTTCGTGCCCTCGATTTTCATCTGTTTGAAGTGCGGGTCGCTGAGTTGGATCACCAGCCCGTCGACGCCCTCGTCACGGACGAGCAGGTTCGCACCCGAACCCAGGACGTAGACCCTGATCCCCAGTTCATGGGCCCGTGCGACGAGGCTCGAAAGCTGTTGCACGCTCGACGGTCGGGCCAGGAGCCTGGCATTGCCACCCACGCCATACCACGTGAGCGGGCCCAGCGGCACGTCGCGCTCGTGGGGGATGTTCAGGTTCTTGAGCAGTTGATCCATGGTCTACCTTGCCCGCCTGTTGCGAGGCGACATGATAAGGCAAGGCCGACGTGTGTGGGGACGGGGTTGACCGACAAATTCAATCCCGCGTGGCCCGGTTGATCCAGCCGCCGCCCATGACCGTTTCGCCTTCGTAACAGACCACCGCCTGCCCCGGTGTCACGGCACTGATCGGTTCGTCGAAGCGGACCTCCATGCGATCCCCTTCAACGCAACGGACCTTGGCCGGCGTGGGACGCGAGTTGTAGCGCACCTTGACGCCACACGCGGTCCACTGGGTCGGGGGTTCGATGTGCCAGTTGCACTGGTCAGCCTCGAGCCCGGTGCTCATGAGGTCCTCACGGCCGCCGACGGTGACGGTGTTGTTCACGGGGTCGCGGTCGATGACATAGATCGGGTACCCCAGCGCGACGCCGACGCCGCGCCGCTGGCCGATGGTGAAGTTCTGGTGTCCGCCGTGCCTGCCGATGGCGTGGCCCGAGGTGTCGAGGATGTCGCCCTCACGAAACGCCCGCGACTCGCCGGTGTGTCGCCTGACGAAGGCCGCGTAATCATTGTCCGGGACGAAGCAGACCTCCTGGCTGTCGGGCTTGTCGAACACGGGCAGGCCGACCTCCTTGGCGATGCTTCGGATCGTCGGCTTGTCGTACCCGCCGATGGGTAACACCATATGAGTCAGCTCCCCGCGCTTCACGCCAAAGAGCACGTAGCTCTGGTCCTTGTTCGTATCGACGCCGCGTGCGAGGCGGGCGCCGTGGCCCGTGCCCACGATGCGGGCGTAGTGACCGGTGGCCACGTAGTCAGCGTCCATCGAACGGGCGTACTCGGCGAGCTTGCCGAACTTGAGCCAGTCGTTGCAGCGCACGCACGGGTTGGGCGTGCGGCCGGCGTGGTACTCGCTTGCAAAGTAATCCATCACCCTGCCGAACTCCCTGCGGAAGTTCAGCACGTAGAGCGGGATGCCGAGCATCGAGGCGACGTGGCGTGCGTCGTGGGCGTCGTTGACCGAGCAACAGCCCTGGTGGTGTGGTCTGCTGGTGTCGCAGGCCACCGGTTCATGGGCCTCTTCCTCCGCGCTGCCCAGGCGCATGAAGCACCCGAGCACGTCATACCCCTCGCGCAACAGGAGCGCCGCAGCCACGCTCGAATCGACGCCGCCGCTCATTGCCACCACGACTTTTTTCTTTCTGGCCGATGACATCAGGCCACATCATAGCCCGTTGACCGGCCAAGCCCTTCCTGCCCAGCCCGGTTCACCCGCGCATGTCGAAGCCGCCGTCGACGGTCATGGTGCTGCCGGTCATGAAGTTGGCCAGGTCACTCAAGAGGTAGCAGGTCGCGGCCGCGGTGTCTTCGGGCAGGCCGATGCGACCGAGCGGGATGCTTTTAACGATGTCCTCTCTGCCCAGAGCGTTGATCGTATCGGTGGCCATGTCCGTCTCGGTCCAGCCCGGGGCGACGCAGTTCACACGGATGCGGTCCGGGGCCAGCTCCTTGGCCATCGAACGCATGAAGAGAATCTGGGCCCCCTTGCTCGTGGCGTAGGCCGAGTAGATATCCGACCCGCGCTGGCCGGCGGTGGAGGTGAAGATCACAATCGACCCGCCGCCCCGCTTGCGCATCGACGGGATCGCGGACTGCACCGCGAGGTAGGTGCCCTTGACGTTGACCCTCATCGTGCGGTCCCAGAACTCGGGCGTCATCTCGTCGATGGGCGCCGGCTCAAAGACCCCCGCAGTGACCACAAGCCCGTCGAGTTGACCGAGGGCTTGGACGGCTTTGTCCACCGCGTCCCGGGCAGCCCCGTTTTGACTGATGTCCGCCTGAACCGCAAACGCCATGCGACCAAGTGATGTCACCTGATTCACCACGTCGTCCGCGGCGGCACGGTTGCGCACATAATTGACCGTGACATCCGCCCCGGCCTTGGCCGCCATGACACAGACCGCCCGGCCGATCCCGCGCGAGCCGCCGGCGACGAAGACGTGTTTGCCCGTGAGGTCGATCATCTGTCCGGTACCCGATGAAGCCAAGCGCGAATCAACCGTACGCGCTGATGCGGTGCTTGCCCATCATGCGTTGCTGGCGTTCGCTAGCCGCCTCCATCACGACGGGGTTGTGGCGGAACTTGATGTACGGGGGGAAGCGCTGCGCGACGCCGCGCTGCGCGTAGTGGACCTGGAGCAGGTAGCGCACACGGTCGGTGCGGTTGGCCGAGCCCGCGTGCCAGACCTCGCTGCGGAAGAGCATGCCGTCGCCGGCCTTGCACAGCACCGGCTGAGCCTCGACGCCGTTCCATGCGGTCTCTTCGCCCCCGAGCGTTCCCCCGTGGCCCGTGGGGGCCGCTTTCTTGCCCGGCCCACGCCCGGACTTGTGCGAGCCGGGGATCATCCACGTCGGGCACAGGTCCTCAGTAATGTCCACAAGGTAGTAGTGCATCGTCGCGATGAACACGGGCAGATGCACGCGACCGGTCACGAGCAGCTCTTCGTCCATCGGGACAAAAATCTGGTCGATGTGCATCCCGATCGGCCCGGTCTTGTCGCCGTTGAATCCGGGGAAGCACCGCCACGCGCTCATGCCGATGATGTGGCACTGACTGCCCATGAGCTTTTCCACCGCATCGATCAGGCCCGGCGGGTCGATGAACTGCAGCCAGAAGGGGTCACGGTTGAAGACGCACTTGTAGTGGTCGAGCAGGCCCCTCGCGCCGTGGTCGTCGCCCTCCTGGTGCTCGAGTTCATCGATCTTTTTACAGGCCCGGGCGGCCAGCTCGGGGCTGATCGCGCCGGGCATGAAGGCAGCCCCGTCGTCCTGAAGTGCGCGGACTATGCCGTCGACATCGCTGGTCTTGAGGGGTGGCAGAAAGGTGCCCGTGGTGGGTGACATCGAGGTTTCTCCGCATCAAAAGGGGCGCAATCGCACCCAAGTTTGACGAATCCATATCACCGCATTCCCCGTCGGTCAAGGTGCTGCCGTGACGGGCTGCGCGTTGGCATTGTCTTTTTTGAAGCCAAAGAGTTTTTCCGCGTTGCCACGGTAGAGCTTGTATCGCACGTCATCGGGCAGGTCCAAGCCCTCGAAGAAGGTGTATTGCTTGCACGGTGAGGGGTTTTTGCCGAACGACCACCAGCCCTCGTCGGTGCCGAAGAGGAGCTTGTCCTGATTTCGGATGATGAACTCTCGGGCGAACGCGCGGTCGCGGTTTAGCACGTTGGGCACCACATCGCCCGAGGTGTCCGCGTAGAGGTTGGGGTGTTCCTGCAACTGGCGGTCGGCGTCCTTGAGTTGCCGCCACCAATAGGCGTGCGCGATCAGTTTGCATTGGGGGTATTTGTCCAGCACGTTGTCCACGCGCCGCATGCCCGGCTCGACCATGTTCTTGTTCTGGTCGATGTGGAACATCACCGGCAGGCCGACCTTCTCGCAGGCCTCGTAGAGGCGCAGGTTTGCCGGGTCGTCGAAATTCAAACCCACGCCGTAGTGCTCGCCGAACGCGATCGCGCCGTCGGCTTTTTCTTTCTTTAATATCTCGACCGCCTGCTCGACGCTCTGCACCTCTTCGGGATTGATGATGCACATGCGGTCGATCTTGCCCTTGTACTTCTGGAAGTTTTCGAGCATGACCCGGCGGTCTTCCTCGGTGTAGTCGCGTGAGCCTTTGTGGTCGAGCGGGCTGACGATGCAGCGGTCGATCTGGTTCCGTGCCATCCAATCCGCCACGGTGTCCAAACCGTTGGGCGTACAGGGGAAAGCATGGACGTGGGTGTCGATGAACATGATGTCCTTCGGCGGCGTCGGCTCGGATTTGTTAGCCGCTGCCCTCTGCAGCTTGAGCATCTCGTCCGCATACCGCTCGCCCAGCAACAACTGGCTCTTTGTGTCGAAGTGCCAGCGGTCGATCGTGGTCAGCCCTTGCGAACCGGCGACGGCGGTGGCCTGGACCGAATCGGGCAGCTTGGCAATCTCATCGTTGATGGCCATGTGCGGGTTGTCTGTGATCTGGCCGGCGACAAACGGCAGGTCCATGTCGTCCAAGTCGGTGCGGAGGTTGGCAATCAGGGTCTTGAGTTGATCTAAATACTTCTCGGGTTCGCCACTGTTGCCCTCGCCCTGGTGCCAGAGCACGCCCATGATCTTGCCCGATTGCCGCGCGACCTTGGCCCGGCTTCGGATGCCCCAGTAATACTTGCTCTTGCCGAGCCACTCTTCGATCTTCGACCCGCCGCGCGCGTTGACCACCAGGCCGATCTTGAGGTCCTTGTTCTCCTTGAGCATCTTGAGGGCAAAGCCGTAGCCCGGGCAGAGCTTCTGCATGATCAGACCCTTGCGGATCGTCGAGTACCGGTTGAGCGGGTTCTTGGCCGGCTCCCACTCGTTCTTGTCGTTGAGCAGGTAACAGCGGTCGATCACGCCGGCGTACTCTTCCGGGATCGGGGCACGGCCGGCCATGTTCGATTGACCGATGAGCAGGTAGATCTGCAGGTCTTTGGGCGCTTCGGCCACCTTGTCGCCGGCCGTGGGTTCATCCGCACGCAATGATGAAACAAAGACAAAACAGAGCGCCAACACTAACCCTACAGCAAAGTCCTTCGGTCGTATCATGCCGCGTTCTCCTTGGTATGGATCGGCGTCACATCAAGAACCCCTATCAAATCGGCCCGGTATGAGCACACAGAAAATAACGAGAGCGGGGAAGTAACCGCTGATTGCGCAGATTTCACAGATCAGACCTGAACCGATCTAACCACCGAGACACCGAGGACACCGAGAATACCCAAGGAACGGGATAACTCTGTATCTGGATTTCTCGGTGATCTCGGTGCCTCGGTGGTTAATTTCTCTCTCCCATCCTGCAATCAAAATCTGTGTCATCTGCGAAATCTGCGGTTTCTGTCTCGACCTTCCGCCTGGTCGGCACGTGAGGGTTCATGGGATTTTGCCCGCTAAATCTCGCTGATCTCTTTGCCCTTGGCGGCGATGAGTTCGTCGACCTGGGCCTCGTATTTCTTGAGCAGGTCCTGCATGTCGCTCTTGGCTTTTTCGAGCTGGTCCTCGCTGATGCCCAGTGATTTATCCTTGCCCGCCTGTTCGAGGTGCTTGTTGCCGTCGCGCCGCGCGTTGCGGATGGTGACCTTGGCCTGCTCGCCCATCTGCTTGACCGAGCCGATGAGTTGCTGCCGACGGTCGCCCGAGAGCGCGGGCAGCGCGAGGCGGATCTGTTTGGCTTCGCCGATCGGGTTGAGGCCCAGGCCCGAGCCCTGGATCGCCTTGATGATCGACTGCAGCGACGAGGCGTCGAAGGGCTTGATGAGGATCTGCGTCGGCTCGGGGATGCTGATGAGCGCCAGTTGCCGAAGGTCGGTCATCGAGCCGTAGTAGTCGACCTTGATGAACTCGACCAGCGCGGTGGAGGCCCGCCCGGTCCGCACGCCACGCAACTCCCCCTTGAGGTAATTGGTGGCCTTTTCCATCTGTTCCTCAGCGGTAAGCAGGATTTCGTCGATGTCCATGGTGGGGTCCTTATGGCGGATGATTCGAGGCGCGACCGCGACGGTCGCGCTATGGGGAGAGGGTTACTCGTTCGTCACACGTGTGCCGTGGTGGCTGGCCCCCGCGACGACCTCGGCGATGTGGCCTTTTTTCTTCATGTTGAAGACCACGATCGGGATATTGCGCTCACGGCACATCGAGAACGCGGTGATGTCCATGATCGCCAGCTTGCGGTGCATCGCTTCGTCGAACGTGATCGTGTCGAAGCGCACGGCGTCCTTGTGCTTCTTGGGGTCTTTGTCGTAGATGCCGTCCACCTTGGTGGCTTTGAGCAGCACGTCTGCGCCGATCTCGGTGGCACGCAGCGCAGCGGCGGTGTCGGTGGTGAAGAACGGGTTGCCCGTGCCGGCGACGAAAATGACGACCCGGCCTTTCTCAAGATGCCGGATGGCCCGGCCGCGGATAAATGTCTCAGCCACAGCGGAGAGGTTGATGGCCGAGAGGACCCGCGCGGGCGTACCGATCTTTTCGAGCATCTCCTTCAAGGCCAGGCCGTTGATGACCGTGCCGAGCATCCCCATGTAGTCGGCGGTCGCTTGGGCGATGTGCCCCTCGCCGGCCAGGGCAGCGCCACGGATGATGTTACCCCCGCCCACGACCACAGCCAGTTGGGTGTCAGCCTGGTTGGCCAAAGCGATCTCACGGGCAATGATCTGCAACTCATCGCCATCGATCCCGAACGAGCCGGCCTTGCAGAATGCCTCGCCGCTGACTTTGAGCAGGGCGCGTTTGTACTTGGGCGGGTCGGAGGCGGTGGTCATAGGGTGGGTCCTGGCGAGATTGGATTCCTTGTGGGATCAGTCTGGAAAACGTAGACAGGATAACAGGATCAGCGCGATTGACAGGGGCGATCAAGAGATTTCAACACAGAGGACACAGAGAGCACAGAGGTCGAGCCAGATGTGTTGGAATCTGTTTATGAATCGGGTTGTTGTGCGTATTCAGGGTTGTTTGAGATCGGGTTTACGTATCACACAAATCGAGGGTTTATTTTCTCGTCTCCCCCCGCATTCTCTGTGTCCTCTGTGCCCTCTGTGTTGAATCCTGAATCGGGTGATCCCGTCAAATCCCGAAGCCATACGGGTCGTCGTCGAAGTCGAGGGCGTCTTCGTCTACGCCGAACGCTTTGAGCCAGGCGTCGGTGTCGCGCTCGGTGAGCGTGGCGTGGGTTTCGCGGCCACCGGGCGGGGGGAGGCCGGCCAGCTCGGTGAGGTAGTGGATGAAGCGGTCACAGGGCACAACGTGGCAGCGTCTGCGACGGACGGCTTTGTGGATTTCACGGTCGGAGGTGACGACGGTGACTTTCCTCGGCGCGGTGTGCTGGTCGGCGAGTTGAATAATCAGGTCGTCCGCGGATCGGCCGGGGCCGGCGTAGAGGATTTCAACGGTCTCGACGGGTGAGACGAGCGCGTGGGGCTTGGGTTGACCGTCGCAGACCAGGAGGATTCTGTCCTGTGTGAAACGTGAGCGGGCGAGCAACTGGCAGAGGCGGTTCTCATCGAGGCCGGCCAGGGACGGCGGCATCGTGTGGTGCAGCAGGTTGTAAGTATCGATCAGCAGCACGTCGGCATAGCGTATCAGGGGAGCGGGCGACGGTGGCCTTGGGGGTTTGGGGTCAAGGGTATGGCGGCTATACTGATGCGTTATGAAATCTCGCGTGAGACTGGTGTGGCTGGGCCTGTGTGTGACCGGGCTCGTGGTGTTCGGGATGCTCTGGCCGCTGAGCTACCAGACGGGTCCCGAGTTGACGCTCGAGGTCGGCTCGGCATCGTGGACGGTCTCCTCGATCCGGGGTTCGCTGCGGCTGTCGGGCGCGTGGTCGCTGAAATTGCCCGAGGGCTGGCGGATGCGGTACGTCGACCGATCGCGTGAGAAAACGGGCTATGATCTGGTCGAGGAATTCGACCGCGCCACGCTCGACGTCGCGGAACTCCTGGGCGACCGGGTTTACACCGCCGGGGGTTTCGTGGCGACCTACGGCCACACGCAGTTGTTTGTGAAAGTCCCGCACTGGGCGGTCGTGGTGGCGCTGCTGGTGATGATGCTGCCCCCGGCGTTGGCCCGTGGCCGACGGCTGCGCCAGATGGCGTGCTGCGAATGCGGCTACGACCTGCGCGGCAGCGTCGCGGCGGGCTGCGGCCAGTGCCCCGAATGCGGCTCGCAGGCGGTCTGATCCCCGCCGTTTTGCCCCTCCAGAAATCACAACCGTTACAGACGGACAATCTTTCTCAAAAGGTTGTTTTTACTCGATGGGCGGCGCGGGTCCGCGGGGTTATCTCGCCAATGAGAATGGGTGGCGTGCGCCCTTGTGCGGTGCGCGTGCAGCGCTTGATTAGACCCCCGGTCAGACCCTGTGGAGCCCGGCCATGAGCACCCCACCCCGCAAGACCCAGCCCCCGCAAACACCCCGGCGAAGAAGCTGGCGAAAGATCGCGCTGCGCGTGGCGCTGGTCGTGGCGGTGGCGTTGGGTGTTGCGGTGGCTCTGATGCGCACGGCACCCCAGGCCTACACGCAACGGCTCAAAACACTCGACACGCTCACCGCCCAGGAGCGCGTCGCCATGGCGCTGCGGCTCGATGAGAGGTTGCGTCGTGAACTGGACGAGGCGGAAGTCAACACCCCACAAGACAGCCTCAAAACCGGGGATCGCAAGCATGTGGGTGCCACCGTCGGACAGAATGGTTTGCCCGACCAACCCAGGATCGTCACGCTGAGCATGAGCTACGACGAGGTCAACGCGTGGTTGAGCGTGAACTACCGCCGATGGATGTCGGACCAGGGTTTCCAACTGCCCCGGGAAGTCACGAAGCCGATCCTCACGGTTGACGATGGGAAGATGCTCCTGGGGTTCTCGGTGCAGACGGATTATGTCTCGCAGGTCTTCACGACGAAGTTCGACCTGGGCTACAGCTCCGACGGCAAGTGCAGCCTGCGTCTGAGCGAGGTCCGGGCCGGCTCGCTGCCGATCCCCACCCGCGCGATCGGCTCGTCCCTGCAGACCGCCGCCCCGACGGACAGCAAAGCCGATCGCGTGGGGCAATGGCTTGAGAAGATGGACCGGGTGGAGTTCACGCCGATGGTCCGGGTCGATGACCAACGGAAAATCCGGGTATTGAGCCACAGAATCACCAAAGACGGGCTGGAAATGCTCATCCGTGTCGAACGCCGGGGTTCGAGCCTGCCACCCCCCCCGCCGAGCATCGTGGAGGCGGCCATCCGGGACTGGAATTAACCTTTCTTTATGGTTGCAAGTCGTTATAATACCGCCTGCACTCGAACGCACCCCAGACCCAGGCGGAATTATGGACCTGACCCAGCCACTGCAAACCCAGATCGGCAGACGGCCCGTCAAACGCCGACGCATCCTAATGGAGCTGCGTGAGCAGATCGTCACGGGCCAACTGCAACCCGGCAGCCGACTGCCCAGCCAGATCGAATTGCAATCGATGTACGAAACGGGCACGGGCACGGTGCAACGCGCCCTGCGGACGCTCGAAGACGAGGGCTTTGTCCGGGCGGACGGGCCACGCGGCACGTTCGTCACCGACCACCCGCCGCACGTGGCACACTACGCGCTGCTGCTGCCCGATGAACGGTCGATGGGTTCGAGCAGCTGGTCCCATTTCTGGGCGGTGATCGACAGGCAACTCTCGAAATACACCGCGACACCTGAGCGACAACTCAAGCGTTACTACGGGGCCGGCCGCGGCGCGGGATCGACGGATTACGCCAAACTGCTGACCGACCTGGAGTATCACCGTCTAGCTGGGCTGGTTTTTGTCACACCACCCTTTGCCTTCCGGGGGACGCCGATCCTCAACCGCACAGACATCCCGCGTGTGGGGATCATGCCGCCCGACCCCGCCATCCCCGACGTGCCGACGGTCTACCCCGACTTCACCGACCTGCTGCGTCAAGGCGTCGAGCGCGTCGCCGAGCGCGGCAAGCGACACGTGGCGTTCCTGGGCACCGGCCGATACCCCGAAACCGTCTGGCAGACCGCGGTCGAAAAAATGCAGCAGCACGGCATCAACACGAGAGAGCACTGGATACAACACACCTCGCCCTACGTGGCCGATGCGATCGAGGGCGTCGTCCGCCTGCTCCTGTGCGACCCGAGCAGTCGGCCGGACTCCCTGATCGTCACCGATGACAACCTCGTGCCCGAGCTGGGCAAGGCCCTGGAGAAGCTCGGCTTTGCCGACCCTCAGCGGCTGTACGTCGTCGCCCACGCCAACCTCCCCAGCTCCAGCGCGTCGACCATCCCGATGGACCGCCTGGGCTTTGACACCCACGCCATCCTCAGCCGCTGCCTCGACCTGCTCCAGGAGCAACGCCTCTCGTCCGATGAACTGCCCCCTGCCACACACGAAGCCTTCGGTGCCAAGTTCATCCGCTCTGCCGGCTACCTGGCGTAAGACGACCCCCCCCCACCTCCCCTCCAGCCCCTCTGCCATGCCCATCGACCCCAAACTCCTGAGCATCCTCGTCTGCCCGCTGACCCGCTCGCCTCTGCGCGAAGAGGGCAACGAACTCGTTGCCACAAAGCCCGAGGGCCAAGGCCTGCGCTACCCCATCCGCAACAACATCCCGGTCATGCTCATCGAAGAAGCCAAGCTCCCCCAAGGCGTCGCGAGCCTCGACGAGTTCAAGAAAAAATTCGCCCAGCACATCCCCGCGTGAGTGGCACAGCCGATTTTTGACGGGAGCATAGGATCGGATGGATCAACACGATCGATGAGAACAAGGTGTCACAAGACGACCAACCCGATACATCGGCGTCAATAATCATCCTGACATGCTCTGTAGAAAACCTCTGAGGTTCGGCGCTTGTCCGGTCGCGCCCCGGTGTGGTTGAATGTCCATCATGGTGGATGGTCACCACCAGCAAGTCACCACACCCCCGGTAAAAGCGAGTAGCGTGGGCCGGGGTTAGGGTGTGGCCGAGT
>WGMF01000024.1 GCA_016125215.1 Phycisphaera sp. | reverse complement strand
TACATGAGCCTCTCCTGACATTGAGGAAAGGCTCCATGATGCGATCGAATTGAAGTCGATGCAGGTCATGATTCGTTGCAGATCGCGCGGTTGATTGAAGTTAGAATGATTCTTGCATCAAACGTTGGGACAGTAGTGATCACACATCAATCATCAATGGCTTGAAACTTGGCGTCCTTGGCGTCTTGGCGTGAAACCCCTTCCCCCATCGCTCCCCACAGCCCCGTGTGAAACTTCATCCACTGGTCCCGTCCCTGCAACAACCTTATCATCCTCTCCACCATGAAATACGACTTCGCCTCCATCGAAGACAAGTGGCAAGGCCGCTGGGCAAGCGAGCAGACCTTCCGCACGCCCAACCCCGGCGACACGGCTTTTAACCCACGGAAGAAAAAATTTTACGTCCTCGACATGTTCCCCTACCCCTCGGGCGTCGGCCTGCACGTCGGGCACCCGTTGGGGTACATCGCCACCGACATCGTCGCGCGTTACAAGCGGATGACCGGCCACAACGTCCTGCACCCGATGGGCTACGACGCCTTCGGCCTGCCCGCGGAACAATTTGCCGTCGAGCACGGCGTACACCCCGCCGTGACCACCGACAAGAACATGAACAACATGACCCGGCAGCTCAAACGCCTGGGCCTGTCGTACGACTGGGACCGCGCCATTGCTACCACCGACCCAGCCTACTACAAGTGGACACAGTGGATTTTTCTCCAGCTCTACCACAGCTACGCGGTCGATGGCGTGGCTAAACCGATCACGGAGCTTGTGCAGCGCCTGAATAGTGAGAAACTCCACGTCGGGCCCAACGGCGAACTCATCGAGGCCGGCCCGATGTCTGGATTGGACGCAATCGGCGGCGTCCCGCCCTTCACGCGGCGCTGGGCCGACCTGAACCATGAGGAACAACAGGCGGTCCTCGACGAGCACCGCCTTGCGTTCATGGCCGAGGTCGATGTCAACTGGTGCCCAGCCCTGGGGACCGTGCTGGCCAATGAAGAAGTCACCAACGAAGGTCGTAGCGAGCGCGGCAACCACCCCGTGTTCAAACGCCCGCTCAAGCAGTGGATGTTGCGCATCACCTCGCTGGCTGATCGCCTGGTCAGCGACCTCGACCACGTCGCCTGGCCCGAGCCGGTCAAACTCATGCAGCGCAACTGGATCGGCAAGAGTACCGGGGCGTATGTCGATTTTGCCGTCGCGGGTGGTGGCGGAGACGAGGGTGAAACGATCCGTGTCTTCACCACGCGCCCCGACACGCTCTTCGGGGCAACTTACATGGTGTTAGCCCCCGAGCACCCGCTTGTGGATTCGATCACGGTCGGTGAACAATACCACGCGGTCAACGAATACCAGAAACAAACCTCAAAGAAGGCCGACGCCGACCGCGCCGCGGACGACAAGTCCAAGACCGGCGTCTTCACCGGGGCGTACGCTGTCAATCCCGTGAACAACGAGAAAATCCCGATCTGGATCGCGGATTATGTCATGATGGGCTACGGCACCGGCGCGATCATGGCGGTCCCGGCCCACGACGAACGCGACCACGCTTTTGCAACGACCTACAAGCTGCCCATCGTGCAGGTGGTCAGCGGGTCTGCGGACCACGACGTCCAGAAAGAAGCGTGGACCGGCAAGGGTGACAACATCCACTCGACCAACAACGAAGTCTCGCTCAACGGCCTGCCCACGGATGAGGCGAAGAGACGCATCACTGATTGGCTTGAATCCAAGGGTCTGGGCAGCACCGCGGTGCAATACAAACTGCGCGACTGGCTCTTCTCCCGGCAGCGTTACTGGGGCGAACCGTTCCCGATCCTGCACGGGCCCAATGGTGAGGTGCGGTCGATCGATGAGAAAGATTTACCCGTCGAACTGCCGCCGATGGAGGACTTCCGCCCCAGCGCATCGGATGACCCGAACGCCCCACCGCAGCCACCGCTCTCGCGTGCCCCCGACTCGTGGAAATATGTTGATATCGACGGCGTTCGTTACACACGCGAGTTCAACACGATGCCCCAGTGGGCCGGCTCGTGCTGGTATTACCTGCGCTTCCTCGACCCGCACAACCACGAGCGGTTTGTTTCGCCGGAGGTTGAGCGCTACTGGATGCTGTCCGAGAAAACTTCCGGGGGCGGCGGTCATCACAGCGGTGGTGTCGATCTCTACGTGGGCGGCGTCGAGCACGCGGTGTTGCACCTGCTCTATGCACGCTTCTGGCACAAGGTGCTCTTCGACCTCGGCCACGTCTCGACGCCCGAGCCGTTCGGTCGGCTATTCAACCAGGGTTACATCCAGGCCCACGCCTACACCGACCCCCGGGGTGTCTATGTCAACGCCGAGCAAGTCCGTGAAGAGAACGGCAGGTTTATTTACGAGGGCCAAGAAGTCCGGCAAGAGTTCGGGAAGATGGGTAAGAGCCTCAAGAACGCTGTCGCACCCGACGATGTCTGCACCGAATACGGCTGCGACACGCTGCGTCTCTACGAGATGTCGATGGGCCCGCTCGACCAGAGCAAGACGTGGAACACACGCGATATCTCGGGCTCGCACCGCTTCCTCCAGCGCGTCTGGCGTTTGTTCGTCGACGAAGAGACTAACACATTGAAAGTCGCTGACGCCGGCTCCCCTGAAGAACTCAACCGGATGTTGCACAAGACCATCCACCGTGTCAGCGAGGCCATGGAACGCATGACCTTCAACACCGCCATCGCGGCGCTGATCGAGTTCAACAACGAACTGGTCAAACGTTATGGCAGCGACCAGTCGGGCGAAAAGAATCTGCCCCGAGATTGTGCGCAAACGTTGGTGTTGCTGCTCGCTCCGCTCGCGCCTCATGTAGCTGAAGAACTCTGGCAACGCCTCGGGCACGAACAATCGCTGGCCTACGAGCCGTGGCCGACGTTCAATCCCGCCCTGCTCGTCGAGAACACGATTGAAATCCCCGTGCAGGTCAACGGCAAGCTGCGCAGCAAGGTCACCGTCCCCGCCGACGCGGATGACAAGACCGTCGAATCGGCTGCGCTGGCCGACGAAAAAACCAAGGCGTCCATCGGCTCCGCGACCGTGAGAAAAGTCATCGTCGTCAAGGGCAAGATGGTGAACATCGTGGCGAAGTGATGGATCGTGAGAATCGGTACGGGGAATGATCCGCGGATGACGCAGATTACGCAGATTCAAGGCAGAAAACATTCACCACAGAGGCACAGAGGACACAGAGAAAGGTAGGAGTAAGAAGTGGCCAAGTGGTCAAGTGAAGTCAGATGGGTCATCCCCTGAGATCATCAATCACCGATAGTCCCCTAACGCCTAACCCCTGTCTCCCAACTCATCTCCACTCTGTGCTCTCTGTGCCTCTGTGGTGAAATATCTTGGTTTTTCATCAGCGAAATCCGCGTCATCCGCGGATGTCTTATGGATCGATCTTTGCGAGGATGTCCCCCGCCCCGAAGTGGTGGCCTCGGATGAAGTCGGCGATCTTCATGGGTTTGCCCCCCGGGAGTTGGACCTCTAACAATCGGATAGACCCGTCACGCACCGCGACGTGGCCTTTGTCGTCGAGCACGCAGCCGGGGGTGGGTTTGGAGCCGGGGTGGAGCGAGATGAAGCACGACAGGTCGGGGACGGCTTCGGCGCGGAGCAGGTGGAGCTCGCGTTCGTTGCCATGTGAGTTGCGCCAAGTCACACGGATACCCGGCCAGGGGTTGAGGGCCTGGATTCTCGAGCGCACCACGTCGGCGTCGTGGTCGAAGTCCACGGTGCCGTCGGCTTTGCTGAGCTTGGGGGCCTTGGTGGCCTGGGTTTCGTCTTGCGTCTGGCCGACGAGTTTGCCGTTGGAATAACGATCAAGGACACCCGCAACCACCGCTGGGCCGAGCTGCGCCAGTCGGTCGTGCAGTTCGCCCGCGGTCTCCAATGGATCGATGGGGATCGAGGCCTTGCCAAACATCAAGCCCGCGTCCATGCGTTGTGCAAGGCCGATGACGGTGACGCCGGCCTGTCGGTCGCCGGTGAGGATGGCGTGGTTGATCGGTGAGGCGCCGCGGTGACGGGGCAGGAGCGAGGCGTGGAGGTTGACGGCCAGCCCTCCCAGAACACGGATGAATGGATCAGAGAGCTTTTGGCCGAAGGCGATGACGACGGCGGCGTCGGCTTTGAGGGCGCGGGTCCTGTCGATGAAGTCGGTTTCGTTGACGTTGTCGGTTTTGATGAGTAACAAGTGATTAGCATCGGCCCACTGGCCCACGGGTGTCGGCGTGAGCACACGCTTGCGGCCGGCGGGCTTGTCGGGCTGGGTGATGACCGCGGCGATGTCGTGCGCGGTGCGGAGCGCCTCGAACGTCGGCAGGCCAAACTCACCGGAGCCAAGGAGGATCAGTCGCATGGGAGGAACCACAGAGACACAGAGAAGGGTCAGAGAGAGATATCCGCAGATTTCACAGACTGCGCAGATTCAAGGCAAAGAAATTTAACACAGAGGACACAGAGAGCGCAGAGTTAGTATGGTGCGAATTAAACAAATATTTTTATTGCTCTGTGTTCTCTGTGTTGAAACCGCCTTGACCCGGTTTGAATCTGTGTTTCTTGCGCAATCTGCGGTTTCTGTATTTCTGTGTTTCTATGGCTAACCCCCCGCTTCGAGTTCGCGGATCAGTCGCTGGTTGGCGCGTTTGTCCAGCGGGGTCATGCGGTCGAGAATGAGGACGCCGTCGAGGTGGTCGTATTCGTGTTGCCAGATGCGTGCGGAGAGTGTCTGGCTGGTCATTCGGAAGGTTTTGCCCTCGAGGTCGGTGGCCTCGATGGTGATGCCCAGGGGCCTGCGGATGTTGGCGTTGATCCCCGGGAGGCTCAGGCAGCCCTCTTCGTAATCGCCGACTTCTCTTGACGGGTCGATCAGACGCGGGTTGATGAAAACCAGGTCTTCACTGTCGCCGTCTTGTCTTGCGTTGGCAACGAACATACGCCAAGGCAGGCCCACCTGCGGCGCAGCCAAACCGACGCCGGGGGCTTCGTGCATCAATTGCAGCATCCGCTGCGCGACCGCGCAGACCTCGTGCGTCACCCCCCGGAGTTCGGAGGCTTTATTCCGCAGCACGGGGTCGGGGTAGAGCACGATCCTCAGTTGTTCGATATTCACGGGCATCGGGGGACCGATGTTAGGTTGTGTGGTATCCCCAGACAAGTGCCCCCGCAGCCAGGTTGCGGTGGCGATCAAACGGCGAGCGGTCAGCATCAAACGCTGTGCCAGGCAACGGGCGAATGCCGGGCGGCGTTTTACGCATATCCTCTAGCGATATTGACTTGCGACAATCCCGATGGCATACTATCCCGTGAAGATTGTGCCGGTGTGGTCCGGGACGCCGATTGGCTTTGGCCGTGATGATCGGCCCGCATGTCGATGACAAGGGTGTCGTTCCCTTTCAAACACCCGCATGATGAACCTTTCGATGACCGCGTTCTCTTGCACGCTAGAGGAAGACTCCAATGGCCACGATCACCAAAAAGGAACTGATCGATCAGATTGCCGATGCCACCGGGACCAAGCGGGTCGAGGTGAAAAAGATCGTCCAGGCATTTCTGGACAACATCATCATCGAACTGGGCAAGGGCAACCGCCTCGAGTTCCGTGACTTTGGCGTCTTCGAGGTCAAGCAGCGACAGGCCCGTAAGGCGCAGAACCCCAAGACCCTCGAACAGGTCTGGGTGCCTCCCAAACGAACCGTCAAATTCAAGGTGGGCAGGCTCATGAAGCAAACCCTCTCGAACGACGAGGGTGCCCCGATCCAGTTCCCCACCCGGAACGACGATGACGACGAATAACCCTGCGCGTCTTCGAGTCTTGCCTGCCACGCTCCCGACATAAGAACCGAGCGGCCACTTCGCTGACGATCCGTGACCGGGTCGCCACGGGGCGTGCGTCCACACCTATACAATGAAACGAAAACCGACTTCCGCTGTCTGCGTCTGCCTGAGCGTGTTGGGCACATCGGTGTGTGTCTACGCACAGGTATACCGCGTCGTCGACACAGGCCAGGACCGGTGCTACGACGACCACACCGAGGTGCGTTACCCGCAGCCGGGGCAAGCCTACTCCGGTCAGGACGCCCAGTACCGGGGCAACGAACCGAGTTACCGTGACAACGGCGACGGCACGGTGACCGACCTCAACACCGGTTTGATGTGGCAAGCCGACCCCGGATCGAAAAAGTCCTACGCCCAGGCGGTCGCGGGGGTCGCGGCGTGTGACACCGGGGGCTACCACGACTGGCGTTTGCCCACCATCAAGGAACTCTACTCGCTCATCCTCTTCACCGGCACCGACCCCGACCCGCGCAGCCAGAACGCCTCAAGCCAGACGCCTTTCATCGACACGCACCACTTCAAGTTCCGCTACGGGAATCCTGCCGACGGCGACCGCGTCATCGATTCGCAGTGGGCCACGAGCACGCTCTACGTCGGCAAGGTGATGCACGGCCAGCAGGCGATGTTCGGCGTCAATTTTGCGGACGGCCGCATCAAGGGCTACCCCGTCGGCCAAGACCCGCGCGGGCGCACGAAGACTTTTTACGTCCTTTACGTCCGTGACAACCCGGCCTACGGCAGGAACGATTTCGTGGACAACGGCGACGGCACCGTGACCGACCGCGCCACGGGTCTGATGTGGATGCGGGTCGACAGCGCATCGCTTAAAGCGGGAAGGAATCACGACGGCAAGCTCAACTGGCCCGAAGCGCTCGCGTGGGCGGAGGACCTGGATTACGCCGGCCACGACGATTGGCGACTGCCCAACGCCAAGGAACTGCACAGCATCGTCGACTACACCCGTTCGCCCGACACCACGCGCAGCGCCGCGATCGACCCGATCTTCGAGGCCTCGCCCATCACCAACGAGGGCGGCCAGACGGACTTCGGGCAGTACTGGACAAGCACCTCACACTGCCAGGTGAACTCCGCAACGCAAGCGGTCTACATCGCGTTCGGCCGCGCACTGGGGTTCATGGCCCCGCCCGGTTCGCAGAACGGTGCTAAGCAACTGTTAGATGTCCACGGGGCCGGCGCACAACGCGCGGACTTCAAGACCGGAGACCCCTCGAAAATCCCGCAGGGGCGCGGCCCGCAGGGCGACGTGATGCGCATCGTTAATCTTGTTCGCTGTGTCCGTGGCGGCGAGGCGCAACCCCGCACCTCAGGCCCCGCCGTGGCGATGGTCTACCGTGAGCATCCACAGATGCCCGATGACCAGGGGGGCCAGCTCGGCCGGGCCGATCAGGGACAACCAGCCGATCAACCCGGGAATCGAAACACCGCAGCGCCGTCGGGTGATGACTGGGTCCGTCGCCTCGACCGGGACAAGGACAACAAAGTCTCGCGTAAAGAGTTCGACGGTCCGAGCGACCACTTCAATGATTTCGACCGCAACCACGACGGCTACATCACCGCGGAAGAAGCGCCGTCTCACCCGCCGATGCGCGGGCGGTGACGCCGTATTGAGAGGATCAAACCCAGCAGGAGCACGAGCGACGCCGGCTCGGGAACGGGCGTCAACGGTGTGGTGCTGATGATGGCGCTGGCGATCGCATCGGCGGCGAGCTGTCGGTTGCTGGCCCCGTTGAGGCGGAAGCTCTGTTCGAGTTCGATGTGGACGAACGTCCCACCGAGGTTGACCGAATAGATTTTCTGGACATTGGTCGTCGCGGCCAACCCGTCCGGCCCGCCAAATGTTGACCCGGGCACATTGCCGTTGACGGTGACGTTGAGCGGGTCGTTGACGTTGAGCGTGTTGTAAGCGTAACCGACCCAGGTGCCCTGGTTGTCGAGGCTCTGGATCGCGGCGTCGAGCGCGACGATCTCCGGGCTGACGCCACCCGTCCCATTGCTGAGCACCGCATCGCAGTCAACGGGGAAGTCCTGGTGATTGGCAAGGTCAAAGCCGTGGACCTGCCAGGCGGTGTTCTCGCTCTGTGCGCCGCTCCATGCGGTGTGGACTTCGTGGAAGATTGAATCGGTGTGGTGTGCCACGTCGGCGGTGCCCGACCCGTTGGCGTTGCGGTGAGCACCGGCCATGATGAACCCACGCGCCTCGCTTTGCACGAACGCCTTGGCGCCGATGTCGTGGGTGTAACCGTCCGCGATCACGTGGGGCACTTCGACCAGCGCCAGCCGACTGTCGCCTTGCCGAACGAAAAAGCTGCCCCAGCCTTTGGTCTGCACGTTGTTGGTCAATTGCTCCCGCAGACCGAAGTACGTGGTCTGACCGTCGGTGAAGTTGACCACGTCGTAACCCAGCGCATCGGCGGGTGCCACGAGTACCTGAAGATCGGTTGGGCTTGATGCGGTCCACAGGTTTGACGCAAGCGTATGGAACGCGCTCAGTTCGCCAGGATCGGGCTGGTCGTAGTCATAGGAACCCGATGCCAGCGCCAAGGCTTCGATGCTGTTGGAATAGGTCACAAAGCTGCCCGAGTCATTGACCAGGACGGCCAAGACGGGGCGAGTCACACCCCCCATCGCCGCCAGGAACAACAAAAGCACGGGCAAAGCGACAGCATCTACACGCCGATCCGGTTTCATAAAAGCTCTCCAAGTCTCTACTCTCTCGGGCCACATCGGTTGGGCGTGCTACCTGATTATGGTGCGAATTATAATTGCAAGTATCCCGAGATGGAAGGGGCTTATTGGCATTTGGCAACATTTTTTTTGAATTACATGTCGGAATAACTACACAAATAACCCAGATTAACACGCACTCGGCTTTCATAAACGTTCATTCCCGCCTACGGGTATGCTCTGTAAGCATGGACCGTTGGCTTGATGAACTCGACAGCGAACTTGCCAACCTTGGTCGTGCGCACATGCGAAGGGTCTTACGGTCATCCGACACCGCAGGTCTGTATGTCCAGCGTCGCAACCAGAGGCTGGTCAACCTGGCTGGCAACGACTACCTCGGCCTGGCGTCACACCCGCACATGCGCCAAGCCGTGGTCAAGGCGATCGAGCGCTTCGGCACCGGCTCGACCGCCAGCCGACTCACTTGCGGCACGCTCGACATCCACGAACAGGTTGAGTCGCGCTTAGCCCGCTTCAAACACGCCGCGGCTGCGCTGCTCTGCCCGACGGGGTACATGGCCAACCTAGCCGTGGTCACGTCGCTTGTGCGTGACGGACGTGACGTGGTCTTTCTCGACAAGCTCTGCCACGCCAGCCTCATCGACGCTGCGCGACTCTCCGGTGCGACCGTCCGCGTCTACCCGCACCTGAAATACGACAAGCTCGAACGGCTGCTTCAAAAACATGTTGAGTCGGTCTCAAACGAGAGAGGGGAGTTATCCGCAGGTTGCGCAGATGACGCAGATTTTAAGGCCGATGAAACTGACGCAGGTCCGGATGGATCGGGACATGAGAAGGAACATGTCCCCAATCTGCGAAATCTGCGTAATCTGCGGATCGATCCCGACACCCGTCAATCCGTGACGCCCCCCCGTCGAATCATCCTGACCGACTCCGTCTTCTCCATGGACGGCGATGTGGCTGACCTTGTCAGACTCTGTGACCTTGCCGACCGGTACGACGCAATCCTCATCGTCGACGAAGCCCACGCCACCGGTGTGCTCGGCGAAACCGGCGCAGGGCTGAGCGAGTTACAGGGCGTCACACACCGAGTCGATGTCACCGTCAGCACCGCAAGCAAAGCGCTCGGCTCACTTGGCGGGATCGTCACGTCATCACGCACCGTGATCGACACGATCATCAACCGTGCCCGTTCGTTGATCTACACCACAGCCGTCCCACCCGGCCAGGCCGCCGCCGTCGATGCGGCGCTCGATATCCTCGAACGCGAACCCCAGCGTCGGCAACGGCTGTCCCGGCTTTCCCGGACATTGCGTGAGGCTTTGAGCGATTTACCCCCCGCTTTCCGCCATGACATGCTGGGACCAACCGCCGTGGCGACTCCCATCATCCCCCTGATCGTCGGCAGCCCGGAAGCCGCCCTCTCAATTGCGTCGCACCTCGAAAAGCACGGCTTCCTTGCCCCTGCCATCCGACCGCCCACCGTGGCCCCGGGGAGTAGCCGTGTACGCATCAGTCTGCGCAGCGACATGGCCGAGGACCATGTCGCGCAACTTGCCCGGGCGTGTCGGCAATGGATCGACACCAACACGTGATCGTTATCCCCCACTCCCGCTCACAACGCTTCACTCCACGCGCCGCCGCGTTATGATTCTTTAAGCAACCGGGACGCCTATCCCACTGTTTCGACATGGAGCTTAGCCATGCTCAAAACCGCACGATCCGAAGACTTCGATCAGCACTCGCACCAGCTCGGGCACGTGCTCAACCAACTCTGGCAGTGGCACTACTCCGACTTCTGCCCCGCCGAGGCGTGGACCCCTTCGATCAACGTCTACACCTTGCCCACGCGGATCGAAATCTGCGTCGACCTTGCCGGCGTCGACCGCACCAAGCTCGAAGTCCACGTCAAGCCCGGCCAACTCATGGTCCGCGGCGTCCGTCAACCGCCCGAACCCTCCCACCAGCCCGACCAACCCATGCGCATCGTCAACATGGAAATCAACCACGGCCCGTTTTGTCGCACGATCCCCCTGCCCGACCGCGTAGACCTCACACGAGTCGCCAGTGAATACGTCCATGGTCTCTTATGGGTCCGCCTGCCCCTGCGACCCGAAGGATAAAAATGAATCCGATGTCTCGCGAAGCTCGCGAAGGACGCGAAGAAGAGAGAGCAAAAAGTTTCTCGCCAAGCCCGCCAAGGACGCCAAGATTGAAAACAAGAGAGTAAGCAATAGGAAATCCTCCGTAGACCCATGTTTGAGATCATCAATAATCAATCATCAATCATCTATGGATTGACCCCCTCCCCCCTTGGCGGGCTTGGCGTGAACCCCTTCGCGTTCTTCGCGAGACATCCCCTTCCCCAGTCAGACACCATGAAAGCCCCTGATGCCTGAAGAAAAGAAATCACCCCAGAATCAAACCCCCGAGCCCAACGGCGAAGTCGTTGTCGCCCCCGGTGACTTGCAACCCACGGGCGAAGAACTCATGCCGGGTAAGCCGAACATCCCCCCGGTGCTGCCCGTGCTGCCGTTGCGCGGCACGGTCGCCTTCCCCGGCACCGTCATGCCCCTGGGCGTCGGTCGGCCAAACAGCAGGCGGATGCTCGACGAATCGCTCCCGCAATCCAAGATGATCGCGCTGCTCACCCAGCGCGACGAAGACATCGAAGAACCCGGGGCTGACGACCTCTACACCATTGGCTGCGCCGCTGTGGTGCTCAAGCTCGTGCGTCAACCCGACGAGACCGTCTCGATCATCGTCCACTGCCTGCGCCGTATCCGTGTGAAGAAGTTTCTCCAACTCAAGCCCTACCCCCGGATCGAACTCCAGACGCTCGATGAGATTCCCGGCGGTGGCAAACGCTTCGAGGCGGCCGAGGCCCAGGTCCGCGATCAGGCCAGGCAACTCATCGAACTCTCCCCCAACGCCCCCGAGCAGGCGGTGACGATCCTCATGAACATCGAGGGGCCCAGCGCCCTCTCGGACTTCCTCACTTCGAACCTCAACCTCGACGTGCAACAGAAACAAGACCTGCTCGAAGAACTCGACGTGGCCAAACGGTTGCGCCGCGTCCACCAGCACGTCTCGACGCAACTCGAGATTGCCAAGCTCCAACAGAAAATCCAGAGCGACGTGCAGGCGACCATCAGCGACTCGCAGCGCCGCTACTACCTGCGCGAACAACTCAAGGCGATCCAGAAGGAACTGGGCGAAAGCGAAGACCCCGGCGACCAGGCTGTCGAACAACTCCGTGAACGCCTCGAGAAAGCCAACCCGCCTGAAAAAGTCATGACCGAGGCCCAGCGTGAACTCAAACGCCTCGCCTCCATCCCCCCCGCCAGCCCCGAATACTCGCTGATCCTCACCTACCTCGAACTGCTGGCTGATCTGCCATGGAACAAACGCAGCGATGACAACCTCGACCTCGAACGCGCACGCAAGATCCTCGACCGCGACCACTTCGACCTCGACAAAGTCAAACGCAGGCTCATCGAATACCTCGCGGTGCGCAAGCTCAACCCCGAGGGGCGCGGGCCGATCCTGTGCCTCGTCGGACCGCCCGGCGTGGGTAAAACCTCGCTGGGCCAGAGTGTCGCCGACGCCCTGGGCAGACAGTTCGCACGCATGAGCCTCGGCGGCATCCGTGACGAAGCCGAAGTGCGAGGCCACCGGCGCACCTACATCGGCGCCATGCCCGGCCGCATCATCCAGGAAATCCGTCGGGCCGGGACGAACAATCCTGTGATGATGCTTGATGAAGTCGACAAACTTGGTACCGACTTCCGGGGTGACCCCTCCAGCGCGCTGCTCGAAGTGCTCGACCCGCGCCAGAACAACGCCTTCGTCGACCGCTACCTCGACGTGCCCTTCGATCTCTCGCAGGTCCTCTTCATCGCCACCGCCAACTACATCGGCAACGTCCCCCCCGCGCTGCAGGACCGCATGGAGGTCATCACGATCCCCGGTTATACCGACCACGACAAGGCCCAGATCGCCCGGCGGTACCTCGTCCCCCGCCAGCTCAAAGAGAACGGCCTGAAGAAATCGCACGTCAAGTGGGCCTTGCCCGCCATCCACAAGACCATCAACGACTACACCCGCGAAGCCGGCGTACGCGAACTCGAACGCCAGGTCGGTTCGGTCTGTCGTGGCATTGCCGCCGAGGTCGCTACGCACAAACGCAACAACAAAAAATGGAACGTCGATCCTGCCACCGTCCGCCGGCTGCTCGGCCCCGAAAAATACACGCGCGAAATCGAATCGAGGGCACAACTTCCGGGGGTCGTGACGGGCCTGGCCTACACGCCCGTCGGCGGTGAGATTCTCTTCATCGAAGCCACGAGTTACCCCGGCAAAGGCAAGGTCACGCTCACCGGGCAGATCGGCGACGTGATGAAAGAGTCCGCCACCGCCGCCATGAGTCTCTTCAAATCCCGCGCGGTCTCGATCAAATACGACGAGACCAAACTCAACGACCTCGACATCCACATCCACGTCCCCGCCGGTGCCGTGCCCAAAGACGGTCCCTCCGCGGGCATCGCCATGTACACCGCGATTGCCTCGCTGCTCTTGGGTAAACCCGTGAAAAAACACCTGGCCATGACCGGTGAAGTCACCCTGCGCGGCCTCGTGCTCCCCATCGGCGGCGTCAAAGAAAAAACCCTCGCCGCCCAACGCGCGGGCATCCAGACCGTCCTGCTCCCGAAGAAAAACGAAAGCGACCTCGAAGAGATCGATCCAGTCGTACGCAAGAAACTCAAGTTCGTGTTGGTCGAAACCGTCGACGAGGTGTTGCATCAAGCATTAGGTTTAAGACGGTAAGAAGCACACAAGCCATAGATTCATTCACGCCAAGCCCGCCAAGATTGCCAAGCAGGTCATCACCATGCGAAAAACCTCTGACATCATCAATCATCAATCATCAATCATCAATGGTTTTCTGCTATCGTTCTTCCTCGCCTTCGCCGCCGCCTGTTCGCCGATCACCTTCACCATCGGTGGCGACCCGTTGCACAATGTGTTGGAAAAGAAAGTCGTTTCACACGACACGGGGTGGACTTCGGACGAGGTGGCGATCATCGACGTGTCGGGGATGATTTACAACTCCAGCGAATCCGGGTTGCTCGGCAGCGGCGAGAACCCGGTCGGGACGCTACACGAGAAACTTGAACTCGCCGCAAAAGATGTCCATATCAAATCGGTGATCCTTCGGCTCAACACGCCCGGCGGGACCGTGACCGCGAGCGATGCGATGTACCGTGAAGTGATGCGATTCAAGCAGCAGACGCACAAGCCCGTGGTGGCGCTGTGCATGGACGTGACGGCCAGTGGAGGGTATTACCTGGCTTGTGCCGCGGACAGGATCGTGGCGTATCCCACTTCCGTGACGGGGTCGATCGGCGTCATCGTGCAGACGGTGAGTATCAAACCGGCGCTCGAGCGTTGGGGGGTGAAGGCGGAGGCGATTGTCTCCGGGCCAAACAAGGAGACGGGTTCGCCCCTGACGGTGATGACGGAGAGCCAGCGGCAGGTGTTGCAGTCGATCGTGGATAATTTTTACGGACGTTTCAAGGCCATTGTGACGGAGAACCGGCCCAATCTTGCGACGGACAAGCTGGCTTACATCACCGATGGCCGGGTCTTCACGGGGGACGAGGCGCTGTCGCTGGGGATCGTCGATCAACTGGGCGATGTTTACGACGCCTGGACAACAGCCAAGAAGCTGGCTGGGATCGATCACGCCAACCTGACGTTGTATCACCGCCCGACGAAATTTGTGAACTCCCCTTACGCGGCCTCGCCGATGCAGCCCGACCACGGGGCACAGGTGCGGGTGGACCTCGACCTGCCGACACCCGGGGCGACGTTTTATTATCTTTGGCAGCCCGGCCAGCCTTAGATCGCACGGGCCGTTACCCATACAGATGATTAGGAACCCTCCACCGGAACACCGATATGTCTGACACGCTTACGCTGCAGTGCCCGAGTTGCACCGACAACCTCGAGATCGACATCGGCTTTGCCGGAGGGGTCTGTCGGTGTTCGAGCTGCGGCACACTCATGACCGTGCCCAACGACCCGCGCACCGAGAAAGTCGAGCGTGTCTCACGCCCCGACGCCCCCGGAAGCCCATCCCCCGCAAACCCATCGCTCAGCCCGCAGGCCCAAACCGGCGCACCGATACAAACAACGGCAACCGGTCGGCCCGAGTCGCCGCGGCCGAACGCGCCCAGTGCGCAGAGACCCCCGGGTGGGACGAGCAGGCCTGCCGAGCCGACCGTGCCGACCCCAGTCGCGAAGAAGCCCGTGCTGCCCCCGCCCCAGAAAGGTGTCGAATACTTCACCACCGAGTCCGGTCGCGTCATTACCGTCAGCACACGCAAGGGCATCCCGACGGCGAGGAAGGTCAAGCGCGCCGCAATCAAGGCTGGCGTCATCGCGGCGTTTATCGTGGCCATGCTTCTGATGGTAGGCGGCGCGGTCGCGGTGATCGTGATGATGGAGAGCGGGCCATCGGGCACTCAAAACACCAAACCCAGCCCGTTCGACATCCAGGCGGGCAACTGCTTCGGGGTGCTGCTCAAGGACAGCGTGGTGATCGTGCTCGACACCGGGTCGGGTTCATCGGGCTACCTCAAAGCCTACAAGACCGCGCTGAACAAAGGGCTCGAACACGTCTACCCCGGCACGAGGGCGCAGGTGGTCTTGTGCAATGGCGACGGCATCACGCGGGTTCCGACCAGCGGTTTACAGGACATCAATGAGAAAAATCGTTTGACGATGGCCGAGACGGCCGAGAACGCCAAAACCAAGGGGGAAGCCGACCTTGGCAAAGCGATCAGCGAAGCCGCGAATGCCCAGCCGGACCAGGTGATTGTGGTGACAAATGGCGCGGTGGACAGTGCGACGCAGGATGTGATCAAGTCGGCCCTTGACGGTCACAAGTGGCTGCGGGTCGATCTGGTCGTGATCGATCCCGCTGACCCGACACCGGTGCCGGGGTCCGAACGATCCAGTGTGACATTCATCAACAGCTCGGACCTGCGGGTGTGGATGCGGTGACCGCCGCGTGGCACACGTCGGCAAACAGCTTCACATCATCGTGACAAGGCTGCGAGGTCGGAGTCGACCATTTCGTGGACCAGTTGCTCGAACGTGGTGGTGGCGGTCCATCCGAGCTGGGCCTTGGCTTTGCTCGGGTCGCCCTTGAGCACGTCGACCTCGGCCGGCCTGACGAAGCGTGGGTTGATGACGACATACTTTTCCCAGTCAAGGCCGACACGGTCGAACGCGAGCTTCACCATGTCTCGCACGCTGTGGGGTTTGCCGGTGGCAATGACGTAATCGTCCGGCTGGTCCTGCAGGAGCATGAGGTGCATGGCGACGACGTAGTCTTTGGCGTGGCCCCAGTCGCGCAGGGCGTCGAGGTTGCCCAGTTCGAGTCTGTCGGCTTTACCGAGTTTGATCTTCGCGGCGTGGCTCGTGACCTTGCGTGTAACGAACTCGTATCCACGCCGGGGGGACTCGTGGTTGAAGAGGATCCCCGAGCAGGCAAACAGGCCGTAGGCCTCGCGGTAGTTGCGGACGAGTTCGTAGCCCGCGAGTTTGGAGATGCCGTAGGGTGAGCGTGGGCGGAAGGGCGTGGTCTCGCGCTGGGGCGATTCGACGACCTTGCCGAACATCTCGCTGGTGCCGGCAAAATACATGCGCGCCTCGGGGGCGTAGGCCTTGAGGGCCGAGAGGATGAAGTGCGTGCCGTTGATGTTGGTGCTGAGCGTGGAGAAGGAGTCGTCGAAAGACTCGGCCACGAAGCTCTGCGCGGCGAGATGGTAGACCTCGTCGGGTTTGACAACGCGCATGGCTTCGCAGAGGCTCGGGTAGTTTTCGAGCGTCGCGGAGTGAAGGTGGATGCGGTCGATGAAGGGGGCGATGCGGACGAGGCGGTGGCTGGGGTCTTCGAGTGCGACCCGTCGGACGATGCCGTGGACCTCGTAGCCTTGTGCAAGCAGGTGTTCGGCTAGGTACGAGCCGTCCTGCCCGGTGATGCCGGTGATGAGCGCGGTCTTGGGCATGGTGCGGGTCTGCGCTGCCGTCACCCCCACGTGCAAGGTCTTAAAGACGAACTTCCGGGGGGATTAGAGGTTGAGGTTGAATTCGGGGAGGTAGATGAAGTATTTGAGGGTGAATACCCAGCGGAGGACCATCTTGAGGGGCATCATGCCCATGATGACCAGGTGCAGCGCCATGTAGGCAAAGCGGAGCATACCCATCTGGTTGTACATCTTCCGCATGATGGTTTTGGCAAGGATGACGGGGAGGACGCAGACCCAGAAGATGACGAAGATGATGCCGGGCATCTCACGCACGAACGGGTTGTCGGGCAGGGGTTGTTTGAGACCGAAGACCCAGACGTAGTCGCTGAGGTTGATGTTGGTCAGCGGGACGGAGAGGTGCGAGTCCCAGTATTGGTATGGTCCGAAGAAGTTCCAGTTGGGCCCGCGCAGGAAGGTGCCGAAGATGATGAGCACGACCCAGAGGATGATGAAGCCCAGGAGCCAGGTGAAGATGGCAAAAGGGCGTTCCTTGATGGTGTAGTACCCGTTGCCCTTGGGGTTGGTGTCGAAGTAAGGCATGCCGATCAGCCCGGAGACGATCATACCGGGGAGGATGACGCCTGCCATCCAGGGGTCGAAGTAGACGAGCATCTCCTGGAGTCCGAGGAAGTACCACGGGGCCTTGGATGGGTTGGGCGGGCCGAGCGGGTTGGCGGGCGATTCGAGCGGTGCGCGGAGCAGGATCGACCAGACGACAAGGATGATCGACCCGAGGATGAGGCAGAGCATTTCGGTGTAGACCAGGTCGGGCCAGACGAGGACTTTGTCGTCCTTGCCTTCCACGGGCAGCGGTTTGCCCTGCGCGAGGGCGGTGTCGTTGATGGCGGCCCGGCGGAAGGCGACCCAGAGTGTCACGCCCACGCCCACGAGCATGATGGTGATCGGCACGTTGTCGGCTTTGGTGACGATCAGGAGGTAGTCGTAGTCAATGAGCATCGACCCGAAATAGAAGATGCAGAAGACGATGCCCAGCAGCGCAGCCACCGCGGGCTTGGTCCACCACTTGTAGAACACAAACATCGGGATGAAGACCAGGAAGAAGATCAGTGGCAGGCTGACTTCGGGCACGCTCAGGGCGTTGACGAGGTTCTTAAAGCCGTCCCATGCGGGCGACTCCATCGGGGCCTTGCCGGCCATGGCGAGGGTGTTGAGCAGGAGTGAAGTCATGGGGAGATTGATGATTGATGATTGATGAATGATGATCTCAGAACACGATGGGTCGTTCTGGGTTTACATTGGGATTACATCGGGCCACTGATGCCGCCATCTTTTCGGATGCGCCAGAAGTGGATGGCGATGAGGACCGCGGCGGCCAGGGGCAGCGCGATGCAGTGCAGGACGTAGAAGCGCAAGAGCGCGTTCTCGCCGACGCTTGTGCCGGCCAGGAGGATGAACGCTGCGTCGGACCTCGGTGTGACGAAGGGGATCCCGCCGATCTTGACGAAGTCGGTCAGCGGTCCCTGCATGCCGAAGCCCGGTGTGGCCTTGCCCATGTTGGACCCGACGGTGATGGCCCAGATGGCGAGCTGGTCCCACGGCAGGAGGTAGCCGGTGAAGGATAGCAGCATGGTGATGACCAGGAGGATGACGCCGACGCCCCAGTTGAACTCGCGTGGCGGTTTGTAGGAGCCGGTGAGGAAGACGCGCATCATGTGGAGCCAGATGGCAATAATCATGGCGTGGGCACCCCAGCGGTGGATCTCACGCAGGAGGCCGAGCGTCACGTGCGAACGCAGGGCGATGATGTCCATGAACGCCCGCTCGGGTACGGGGCGGTAGTAGAACATCAGGAGCACGCCTGTGATCGCCTCAGCCAGGAAGAGGAAGAACGTCAGCCCGCCCATGCACCAGGTGAAGGATAGTCGGATGCCCGACTTGCGCACGGCCACGGGGTGCAGGTGGAGGAAGACGTTGCTCATCACGGCCATGACACGGGTGCGCCGGTCGCGCGGGATGCCGTGACGGAAGATCGAGTTCCAGACCTGTGAGTTACGGATGTAATCGAAGACGGATGAGATCATGTGGGGTTAACCGCCAAGACGCCGAGGACGCGAAGTTAAGAAAGAGTCATAGATCGATACTGATTCAAATAATGAACAAGGGTGGTGGCGTTAGTTGATATCAAGAAAGTCAGGCCGGATCAATTCTCAGGTTCATAACTTGTTCCGGCCTTGGCGCTCTTGGCGTCTTGGCGGTTCACTCTTACGTGTCAAACCGCGATCTCCGAACCGGGCAGGCCCCACTGCTTGAGTTCCTGCCGGTACTTGACGGATTTGTCCACGAAGACGAACTCGCCATCGAGGTAGATCTTGAAGCGTTCGAGCGGTCGGGGCGCGGGTCCCTCGAAGTTGACGCCGGTCATGTAGTAGCCCGACCCGTGGCAGGGGCACTTGAACTTCTGGTCGGCGGGAAGCCAGTTGGGGATGCAGCCCAGGTGTGTGCAGATATCGCTCAACGCCACGAGTGTGCCGTCGTGTTCGTGGACGATCCACACGCCGTTGGACCCTTTGTATTGTTCGTAGACGCCGACCTCGGCGTAGTCGCTGATCTTGCCGGCACGGAAGACGCTGGGGGGTTCGTTGATGACCTTGGGCACGAGGTAGTTCTGGAGCATGCCCAGGCCGTTGGCAAATGCGACGGCGAGCGACCCCCACGCTACGAGCAGCACCGCGCTGATGCCGGCGGCCAGAGCTTCGCGCCTCGACATGCCCGCGGTCTTCTCCCGGATCTTTTGAACCACACCCGGACGGGGCTTGGCAAAACCCGAGCCGACCATCGCGGCTTCGATCGCGTCGGGCGGCGCGCCTTTGGGTAAGGCTCTCTTGATCGCTTCGGGTGGGGCCTTGGCGGTCAGGGGTTCCGAGCTGCGCCTGGCGTTGGGGTCTCGGCTGGTGTACGCATTGGCCAACAGGCCGGCCCACTTGGGATCGGGCGGACCCTCCGGCGGGGTCCATGCGGCTTTCTTGGTTCCCCCAGAAGCCTTGCCCGATGCTGCGCCCGATGAACCCGCACCCGCGCCCTCAGCCTCTTTGCCCGCCCAAGGTTCGGGGCCTTCCACGTCGATCGTCTCGAACTTGATGACCTCAACCGGGCAGCCCTCGGCCGCGGTGATGATCGACGGCGTCAACGGCTTGGTGAAGTCCGCATTGTTGGCCTGGGGTCGGATGACGCAGGTCTCTTCCTGCACGTCAAAGACCTCGGGGCAGTCGGTCTCGCACGCATCGCACACGATGCAGCCGGGCGCGATCCAGACCTTTGTGATTTCCTTGTGTGTTTCGGCCATCGTTTGTTCAACCGGGAGCTTGTGGGATTGTTAACGTTACGGGGCTTGGGTCTTATCGGTCGGCGGGCGTGTCGGGCTGTGACGGATTCTGGACCAGTTCCAATGCCATCTTACGGACACCGAGGCTGGGGTCGTGGTCCGCGATCTGACGCACCTTGTCCCAAACAAGTGGACTCTTCATCTTAGCGGCGGCCGCGAGCGTGCTCAACAGGATGCGGTCCACCGCGTGTACGCCCAGTGTCTTGCCGGTGTTGGACGTGTTGCCATCGGGGAGTTTCGACAGCGCTTCCCGATCCAGGAGCACCGTGGCGACATACCGGCTGCCCCGTTCATCCCCCAATCGCGCCAGGGCCACCGCACTGTTCCAGATCGCTTCGCGGTCGGGCGAATCCTGCGAATCCATTGCCCCGCGCAGGGCTTGGATCACCGTGTCATCCCCCGGTGCCGCATATTCCCCCAGCGCCATCGCCGCCACCGCGCGCACCTGTGTGTCGCTGTCCGTGAGCAGCTTCACCACGTCACCCGTTACCGAGACGACCCTCTGCCGTTCGGGCCAGCTCACCAGCCCACGCAGGGCCCCCTGTTTGACCGTCGGGCTTGGGTCGGCCAGCGCTTTGACAATCAATGGGAACTCCTCCGGCCGACCGATCTGCCCGATCGCAATGAGCAGGTAGGCCCGCAGCATCTCTTCGTCTTCGCTGACACCCGTGGTCAGAACCTGCCCGAGTTGCTCGCTGACCTCGAAACGCTTCTTCTGGTCCTTGACCTGCGTGAGCATCGTGGCCACGTTCATCGCCGCAAGGCTGCGGTCTTTGTAGCGGGGGTCCTGAAAACCCATCGGCAGTCGGCCCGAACCGCTGGGTTGGGCCAGCCGGGCAAGCTGGTCTTCGAGTGTGTCGCTGCGACCGGCAAACACCGCAAATATCGCCATCACCCCCAGCACCGCCACCACGATCACCGCGGGGATGATGACCAGTTGCGCCATCTGCCGACCGAACGAAACCGGCGGCTCGATCGTGACGGGTTGCGTGAGCCCGGCATCGGCGGATTGTCCGGGGGCACCCTCTGTCTTCGTGGATGGGGTGTCGTTGTTCGGGTTGGGAGAATCTTGTTTATCCATGACCGCGATATCTTAGGGAGCTTGCCGCGTCGGGCAACGGCGGGGGGTCGGTCCTTTTATCCTCACGGGTCCCCGCATCGCATGGGAGAACCAATCCGGGCTGATGATTGAACCGACCCGCTGTGTGTTGATGCCCCCCCCGCCATGTGCTAATCTTAAAGTTTCGTCATCCGACCTTCGGGCACCAGGCGCCAGTGCGATGAACCCCACGACCCTCCCCCACAGCCGTGGAACAAGCGCCGAACCTCACAGACCCCACGGGGCCTCCGTCCACCGCAGCATGGCGACTCCGCAACACACCCCCGCGATGGCTGGACAACCGGATGGCTTGACCCAGACCGCCCACCGACACCTCGACCTCGCGGTCCAATGCCTGCTCAAGCAACAGCACCCCGAAGGGTATTGGTGTGCCGAGCTTCAGGGCGACTCGATCCTCGAAAGTGAATACATCCTGCTCAAGTGGATCATCGGTCAGGAAAAAGACGACCGCCTGCCGAAGATCGCCAACTACCTGCGTCGCCTTCAACAACCCGATGGGGCTTGGGTGCAGTTCCCGGGAGCCAGGCTCGACCTCGCGGCCACGGTGAAGGGGTACTTTGCCCTCAAGCTCATGGGCGATCCCGCGGACGCGCCGCACATGGTGCGCGCCCGCGAGCTGATCCGCGCCAACGGCGGGGCTGAACGCTGCAACAGCTTCACCAAGTTCTATCTCGCCGCCCTCGGCCAGGTCAGCTACAGCGCGGTCCCCTCGATCCCACCGGAAATCGTCTACCTCCCCAAGTGGTTTTACTTCAACCTCGACAAGGTCTCGGCGTGGACACGCACGATGATCACGCCCCTGTCGATCGTCACCACCCACCGCCCCATCCGTCGCCTGCCCCCGGACCTGGGTATCGACGAACTCTACGTCAAAAAGAAATACCGCCACCGCCTGATGCCTAACGGCGATGCGCACCGCACGTGGTCCACGATCTTCACCTCGCTCGACCGGGTGCTCAAGCTCGTCGACCGCGTCGGCATGACCCCGCTGCGCAAGCGTGCCCTCCAACGCATCGAAGATTGGCTCATCGACCACACCGACCGCAGCGACGGCCTCGGGGCCATCTTCCCGCCGATGGTCTATATCCTCATTGCCCTGCGCTGCCTGGGCTACTCCGAATCCCACCCCAAGGTCCGCGAGGCTCACAAGCACCTCGACGACCTGATGATCGACGACCCCAAGAACAACGAAATCCGCATCCAACCTTGCTTCTCGCCGATCTGGGACACCGGCATCGCCGCCTATGCCCTGACCGAGGCGGGCCTGCACAACGAAAGCGAACCCGTCCGACGCTGTGCCGACTGGCTCGTCTCGAAAGAATGCCGACACCCCGGCGACTGGGTGGCCAACGTCCGTCACCCCGTCGCGCCGTCCGGGTGGTACTTCGAATTCAACAACGGCTTCTACCCCGATGTGGACGACACCGCGATGGTCGCCATGGCGCTGCAGCGCATCGGCGGCGAGGAAGCAGTCAACTCCGCCAAGCGTGGCGTCGAGTGGATCTTTGCCATGCAGAACGAGGACGGCGGGTGGGCCGCGTTCGACCGCACCGTCGAAAGGCCCATCCTCGAACACGTCCCCTTTGCCGACCACAACGCGATCCAGGACCCCTCCTGCCCCGACATCACCGGACGCACGCTCGAATGCCTGGGCCACCTGGGCTACCTCCCCGATCACGCCGCGGTGCAGAAAGCCATCAAGTTCATCCGTTCCAAACAGGAACCCGAGGGCTGCTGGTTCGGGCGATGGGGCGTCAATTACATCTACGGCACGTGGCAGGTGCTCTGCGGCCTGCGCAACATCGGGCAGGACATGACCGCGCCGTGGGTCGAGGCCGCGGGCAAGTGGCTCAAACGTGTCCAGAAGCCCGACGGCTCGTTCGGGGAAAGTGCCAACTCCTACGAAGACCGCGCCCTCATGGGCCAAGGCCCCTCCACCGCCAGCCAGACCGCCTGGGGCGTCATGGCGATGATGGCCGTCTACGGCGCCCAGGACCCCGCCGTGGACAGGGGCATCCAATGGCTCTGTGATAACCAACTGTTAGAGGGCCAGGCCGACTGCGCACCGGGCAACCCCGGCGTCTTCGGATCGACCTACGGCAAGGGCAGTTGGGAAGAGCCCCACTTCACAGGCACGGGCTTCCCCCGTGTCTTCTACCTCAAATACCACATGTATCGGCTCTACTTCCCGATCATGTGCCTCGGCCGCTGGCTGCACGCGCAGCCGGGCCACAACACCTCGGAGTAGTCTCATCTCTCAAGAAAGGGGTACGTCATGGGCTTCATCCAGGAGTTCAAAGAGTTCGCTGTCAAGGGCAACGCGCTCGACATGGCTGTCGGTATCATCCTCGGTGCCGCCTTCAACAAGGTTGTGCAGTCCATCGTCAACGACCTCATCATGCCGCCCATCGGCCTGATGATCGGCGGCGTCGACTTCAAGAACCTCAAGCTCGTCCTCAAGCAGGGTGTCGAGGCCTCCGACGCAGGCCCCGCCGTCGCCGAGGTCGCCATCCGCTACGGCATGACCATCAACATCGTGATCGAGTTCCTCATCGTCGCTTTCTCGGTCTTCTGCATCGTGAAGTTCATGAACAAACTCATCAAGAAGCGCGAAGCCGAAGCGAAGTAATCCGCCCACCTCACGATCGATTCCCTCTGTCGTCTTTTTCAGCCCCGCATGAATATGCGGGGTTTTTCATTCACCGTCTTCCAGCACCGCAAGCGCCTCTTTGACGGTAAACGCGCCTTCATAAATCGCCCTGCCGACGATCGCACCCTGTATGGGCAGGTCGCGCAGCACGCGCAGGTGGTCGAGCGTGCCCACGCCCCCGGAAGCCACGACGGGGGTGTGCGTGGCCTCGGCCATCTCGCGTGTCGCTTCGACGTTCGGCCCTGCTAGCGTGCCGTCGGTGGCGATGTCGGTGTAGACGATCGCCGCCAGGGGCCAGTCGCTGACGCGCTTTGCAATCTCAACCACGGAAGCCTCGGTGGTTTTTTCCCAGCCCCCCACCGCCGCCTTGCCCTTGCGTCCGTCCAGGCCGAGCACGAGTCGGCCGCGGTAGGTCGGGTTGCCCATGAGCCCCTCGAACCAGTCCCAGTTCTCCAGCGCCGCCGTCCCGAGCACCACGCGCTCGACCCCCGCGCCTAACAACCTGTTAATCGCCCCCTCCGACCGCACCCCCCCGCCGACCTCGACCTTGAGCTTCGTCTGCTTGCAGATGCGCTCGATCACCTCGACATGCGTCATCCGCCCCGACCGTGCGCCGTCAAGATCGACAAGGTGCAGCCACGTCGCCCCCGCGTCGGCGAACTGTTGCGCCTGCGCCAACGGGTCGTCGCCGTACGTGGTTTGCTTGCCGTAGTCCCCCTTGAGAAGGCGGACCACCTTGCCGTCACGCAGATCGATCGCGGGGAAGAGGTACATGGTTAAACTTCCGGGGGTTCACGCGGGGGCCGCGGGGAGCGCAGGGGGGAGAGAATACAGGATATTTCACGCCAAGTCGCCAAGGACGGCAAGGGTTTGATCCATTGCTGATTGAGGAATGATGATTGATGATCTCGAATCGGTCTTATCAACATTGACACCTTTGCCCAGGTGCCTGGGGACGTTTCACGTCACTCGCTAAACATTCATGTTGATATCTCTCAATTCCCTCTGAATAACTTGGCGCTCTTGGCGTCTTGGCGTGAACCGGTCCCCCCCCGCGCTCTCCGCGGCCCCCGCGTGAACTATTCCCCTCTCCACGGTTTCACGCGAGGGTCGTCACGTTGCTCGGCGTGGCGCTTGGCCAGTGCGACGTAGTGCGGCGCGAGCCACGCGAGGTATTCTTTTTCCTTGTCGTTGGTTTCACGCACGATTTTGCCCGGCACGCCCATGACGACCATGCCGTCGGGCACGACCAGCCCCGGCGGGACCACCGCGCCAGCGGCGATGAGGCAGCGCTTGCCGATTTTCGTTCCACCGAGCAACGTCGCCCCCATGCCGATTAGTGACCCGTCACCGACCTCGACACCGTGCACGATCGCGCCGTGGCCAATGGTGACCAACTCGCCGATCACGTTGGGCTTGCCGTGGTCGCAGTGGACGACCGCGTTGTCCTGCACGTTGGTGGCCCGCCCGATCTTCACCGGTGCCACGTCGCCGCGGATCGATGCGCCGTACCAGATGTTGACATCGTGGCCGAGCGTCACTTCGCCCAGCACGCGAGCGGTGTCGGCAAGATAAGCGTGAGCGGTGCGTGTGATGGTCATGGCTGGCATTGTAATGTGGATGGGTTTCGCTATACTCCCCAAATATGTGGGTGCGGAAGACATCCTATGTTTTGCTGGGCTGGCTGAGCCTGTGGATGCTCGTGATCGTCCCGGGCCACCAGGTCGGCCGCATCCAGACCCCCGGTAGCAATCCCGCGGTCAACGGTGCTGCGCTGGCCAGCGAGATCTACGGCCCGACGCTTGAAAGTGGTGTGCCCTCGTGCTGCCGTGTCACGTTTGGCCAGGGCAATCAGAACACACGAAAGTCTCCTGCCAAGCGAATCCCCATCCGCTCCAGCGCCAACTGTGCCGTGTGCCAGTGGGTGGGCAAGCTCGACGTGCCGTTCTTTGTTCCCCCAACGGTACCCGCCGAGCTGCCCGCTCTGGAAGTCCGTCTTCCCGAACTCATCTCGATCCATATCCTCGCCTCGGTTGACACGCTGCGCGGCCGCGACCCGCCCGAATCGGCCTAGCCCAGCTCCGTGTCCCCCATTCCAAGCCAGGTCACCCGATCGCGCACCCTTGACCGGTGTGTCGATCCAGCGAGTCTATCCATGCGCAGCCGCGCGTTTACGCTTATCGAATTGTTGGTGGTCGTTTCGGTTATTGCGGTGCTGGTGGGGATATTGATCCCCGCGTTGACGGAGTCCAGGTCGAAGGCACGTTCCACACGCTGCCTGGTCAACCTTCGGAGTCTGGAGACGGCGCACTGGAATTACATGACCGACCAGCAGGGGTGGTTGATCCCCAGCACGCACAGCAGCAAGTCGTGGATCGATATCCTGCGCGATTCATACGACCCGGCGCTGCTGCTGCGCTCGCCCCAGGACACCAGCCCCTACTTCTCAGACGGCGGCACACCCGAGCCGAACTCGGGACTCTACCGGTACACGAGCTACGGCATCAACCTCTATCTCTCGCCCGATGGGACATCCCACGGGCTGCCCAAAGCGTATGGCAAGCTTGACCAGGTCAAGCAGCCCTCGCACTGGGTTCACTTTGTCATCACCGCGTTTCTCGGCGACGGTGCGGTCAGGGACCACGTCCACCCCAACCTCTGGTGGCACCCCAACCCATCGGTCATCCCCTCAAGGGCAAAAAATGAAGTGCAGATCAACGCCTACGGGGGGCCGACCGCCAATGGCCAATCCAAAGCGGGCTACGGCTTTCTCGACGGGCACGCGGAAAACAGGGCGTTCTCCGGGGTCTACGACTCGGGAACGCAAAACTCGTTCGATCCCTCAACCGGTCAGTGAGCGCACGTGCGTTCTCGGCCAAATCGATTTTTAAAACCGTTTCCAAACCTACTTGATTTCAGGAAGGATGAAGCATGTTTACCAAGTCAGCAACCTTTGTCGGAGTTCTTTTCCTGGTCGTCGGCAGCGCCTTGGCGCACGACGGCCGACGATTTGAAGTGCAGGTCATCAACGGCCAGCTCTACGCGCAGGGTTACATCAGCGGCACAACCCCCGTGGACGACGGCAACGGGATCGTGCGGCCGTACCTCAACGCCGTCCACGCCCACTGGGCCGGCAGCCCCTCCTCGGCTGACCTGCCAGGCTACGACATCGAGCACCAGGAAGACCTCGAGGGCTACACACTCAACTACACCGTCACCGGTGGAACACGATGGAACATCGTCAACAACCCCACGTCCGTGCTCGAAGCGCTCGACCCCACCGAGATGCTCCAGGTCATCAAAGGCATCGGTGAATTCACCAACACCGACCTGCTCGGATCGATCCAACTCTTCTCCTCGGTGCCCGCGCACGGCCACGTCGACCTGACCTTCGACTACAACCAGGGCAGCCCGGACAAGCTGCCGACCGACGCCCCGCTGGATTATCTTTATGTCCTCGAAGGTTTCCTTTCGACAGACGCGCCGGGCATCGCGTCCAGCGGCACGATCTACACCATCTTTGCGCCGATGGGTATGGCATACCACCCCAAAGGGTTGGCACTGGAAAGCTTTCTAGGCCAGAACATCCCCGAGCCCGCGTCCGTGGTCTTGCTTGGGGCAGGCATGTTCGCACTGGCGCAGCGTCGCCGACGCGCCTGAATAAGCTTGAATCCCATGCACACGTGTTGTGTCGGCCTGGCTGGAGGGGCCCGGCCTTTTTATGCGCCCAGTGCAGGGGTCAGTTTCGGTTGATGTGACCCGCGTTGCCACAGGTCGTGGACTTTGAAGTCCTCGTCCGGCAAGGGGTGGTCGATGCGGTAGTGTGTGCCCCGGCTCTCCCGGCGCCACATGGCCGACCGCGTCATCAGTGCGCCGATGAGCAGGAGGTTCTGCACCTCCCAGCCGGCCCGTTCGTCGAAGATCTTGTCGAGGTTGTAGCGTGCCCAGAAGTCGATCATCTCCGCCACCTCCGCGAGCCGTTCGCCCTGGCGGTTGATGCCCACGTGCCGCCACATCACGCTCCGCAGGCTCGATCGCACGTCCGCAAGGTCCAGCTCCGACCGCTCGGACAGACGGATGTCGCTGACGATCTTCGAGGGCACCGGCGACTTGCCCGCCTCGACGAGTTCGAGCGCGGTGCGACCGGCCACCTCGCCCATGACCAGGCCCTCTAACAGACTGTTACTGGCCAGACGGTTAGCCCCGTGCAACCCCGTGCAGGACGCCTCGCCCGCGGCGTAGAGGCCCTGCACACTCGAACGCGCGTGCTCGTCCGTCCACACGCCGCCGACCATGTAGTGGGCCGAGGGGTGGATCGGGATCGGCGCTTTCTCCGGGTCGACGCCGAAGTCGATCAGGTGTTTGTGGATGCTCGGGAACCGCCGGGCAAACAGGCCGGGCTCGAAGTGACGGCAGTCAAGATAAACATGCGAGGCATTCGTGTCGGCCATCTGTTGCAGGATGGCGCGGGAGACGATGTCGCGCGGCGCGAGGTCGGCCAATTCGTGGTACTTGGGCATGAAGGCTTCGCCCGTGTGGTCGATCAGCCGACCGCCCTCGCCGCGCACGGCTTCGGTGATGAGCGAACGCGAAGCGCCGGCCACGTAAAACGTCGTGGGGTGGAACTGCATGAACGCCAGGTCCGCAACCTGCGCCCCGGCCCGGTACGCCATCGCCAGGCCGTCGCCGGTGGCCACGTTCGGGTTGGTCGATTCACGGTAGACCTGCCCCGCGCCGCCGGACGCCAGGATCGTCGACGCCGCCCAGATGACCTGCAGGCCATACCTGGGGTGGTGCGTGATGGCCCCGACGCAGCGCGGCGTCGAACCCTCGACGGTGATCAGGTCCAGCACAAAACACTGGTCGAAGATGCGCACGTGTTCGCACGCCCTGGCCCTGGCTTCGAGGGTCATCTGCAGCCGTTTGCCCGTCGCGTCGCCATCGGAGTGCAGGATACGCGCAAAGGAGTGGCCCCCCTCACGCCCGACCGCCAGTCGGCTGGTCTCGTGGTCCGAGCCGTCGAGCACGTGGTCAAAGGGCATGCCCCACTGCACAAGTTCCGCGATGCGCTTGGGCGCGTTCTCCACGATGAGTTTCACGATGGGTAGATCGCACAAATCCGCACCCGCGACCATCGTGTCTTTCACGTGCGAGGTAAAACAATCCTCGTCCGACCCCGCGTCGGGCAACACCGCCGCCACGCCACCCTGGGCCCAGTAGGTGTTCGATTCCTTGAGCTTGCCCTTGGCGGTCACGATCACGTCCGCTGCGCCTTTTGATTCTTCCGCCACCGAGATCGCCGCACGCAACCCCGCCACCCCCGCGCCGATCACCAGCACGTCCGTAAAAATCTGCGGCAACAACGTCGCACGGAACGGGATCAGGTATCGGCGTTGGTCGAAAAGCGCGTGCATGGATTCACCACAGAGACACAGAGGCACAGAGTGAACGCATCAGAGAAGACATTTTGCCCGGTCGCTTGCGACCGGTGAGACCCGGATTAAGTTCATCAATAATCAATAGATCGACCCGCTCACTCCCCCGCTCCCAGTGTGCCCTCGCCGTTGAAGCTCACCCACGGCAGGGGGACGTAACTATCCGTGAGCACCTTGCGGATCTCGCCCGGCGGCTGGTAGGTCACCGAGCCATTGACACGGTATCCCGCGCCGGTGAGGTTTTGACCGTTCGTCGGCAGGGCCGCGTAGAGCTCGAGCGTCTGTTTCCCGCCCGAGTTTTCGCGTCGCGGCAGTGTGTGGTTGGGCGGCTGGGTAAATGCGTAGCTCGTGCCGTTCACGTCGAGCGTGTAACTCGAGGAGACCAGGGGCAACGGCACGTTGTTCGGGTTGGTCACCGCCACACGGATCACCACACGGGCACCCTCGGCGGTCTGCTCCACCACGCTGGCATCGACCACACTGGCCTCCGGCGACCGCAGCGGATCGGTGATCGCGGTTTTGACCTTTTTGATCGTCCCGCAACCGACCATCAGAAAGAATGACAAAACAATAAGCGTTTGTTTCACGGGGCGTTCCTTGTGGACCGGGCAACCGTTCCGCCGTCAAAGATAGGACAAAGCGCCGCGTTCATCCAGTGACCGCTCGGGCCTCGACGACGCCCCGCACCCGGGGGAAGAGCAGGATCGCTTCGATAATCATCCAGGCTTCGAGCGCCAGCGTCGCCGCCGCGATGAAGATCAAAGCCCAGTTCTTCGAGTCGTCCTGCAGCCACTGCGGCAGTTGGACCAGCATCGCCCACGCGGGCATGATGAGCATGAAGACCAGCGGGATCACGAGGAAGAAGATCGGTTTCTTGCGTCGCCAGAGGTGGAAGGCGATCACGAGAAACGCCAGGCCGCCGAGGAGTTGGTTCGTCGCACCGAAGAGTGGCCAGAGGATCATGCCGCCGCCCCCGGCCGTTTTCCAGGACCAATCGTTTCCGGGGGCCGGCAGCGACGCCATCGCCGCCGCGATGACGACCGCGAAGATCGTCGCCCCGTGCATGTTGGTGAGCCAGACGAAGGGGTTCCATGTGAAACCACGGGCGATATTCTTCGCGGGAGCGAGCCGACCCGTGTCGGGCCGGTTGTGGTTACCTTCCGGGGGCGGGGCGACACGCCCCGGCTCGCTGCTTGAAAGCGTGTGAGTCACGTTATGATCGATCGGATGCCCGCACTCGGGGCACTGACCCGACGTGTTGAACGATAAGTCATACCCGCACGCGGCGCAGGCGGTGGGCGAGACACGAGGAGCGAACGTCGAAGCGATCTCCTGCACGACATAGCGTTGCAATCGACACGACGTATCCAGCGTCGTCCCCGCAAACGACGCGACGAGCACGCCCATCAACGCCGTCGCCACCCCACCCGGGAAGCCCATAGCCTTGAGGAAGTTGGCTGCGCCATCGACGAACGCGCTGACCGTGCGGGCCAAGCCACCCGAGGCGGTCCAAGATTGGTAGCGTGATTTCCACGCAGAATCAGATACTACCGCAGCCGCATTTTTGAGTTTAGACAGAGGGTCAGGCGGCGGTTCGGAAAATAAATATGTGATTATGGGTACTTTTTCCAATTCGGGCAGTTGAGTGAGCCATAGATTCGCTTGAGGTATGTAAGTCGCAGATTTGAGGTCGGTTTCGAATAACGGTTGTTCATAAGGTACAGCAATGTCATCGATCACACTATCAAGAAATACAGCATGATCTCGCGATGTGAAGTGGATCTTGAACTTCTGCCCCTGATTATCAACGAGTTGATTCTCGGATGTGGCATATGCGGCGAGAGATGATCTGAAGTCAACACTCACCCCCAACCCCAGCCCCGCGACGCAGGCGAGGATGACGAGGGTGGCGAGGAAACCCTCGGTGAGCATCGAGCCGTAGCCTACGAAGCGGGCGTCGGTTTCTTTTTCGAGTTGTTTGCTGCTCGTGCCGCTGGAGACCAGGCAGTGGAAGCCGGAGATCGCGCCGCAAGCGACGGTGATGAAGAGGAACGGGAAGATGGCGGGCGCGTCCTTGGGGTGGAAGTTCCACATCGGCGCGGCAATCTCAAGCGGCACGCGCGTAGCCCCCTCGACCGGTGGCGCGCCGCCGATCGCCGCCGCGACGATCAAACCCACCACGATCAATCCGAGGGCACTAATCAATTGCAAAGAATTGATGTAATCGCGCGGCTGCAGCAGCGTCCAGACCGGCAGCACGCTGGCGATGTAGGAATAAACCAGCAGCAACATCACCCAGACGATTGTGGGGAAACCCGCGGCCCACATGTTAAAAGCGTGCAGCGCCCCGCCGATGGTGTCGTCGAAGAATGCGATGCCGACGCGCGAGTTCTGGTCGCCGAAGACCACGGTGAGGTACATGACCGCCAAAGCAAGGATCGAGGGGATGAGCAGCCCCTTGCCCTTGCGGTGGAGGTGGACGCCGATGGCCACGGCGATGGGGATCTGAATCCAGACGGGGAAGATGGCTGAGGGGTACTGTCGAAACACCACGGCAATGACGAGGCCGAAGATGGCCAGAACGATGGTCAGCGCCATGAAGAGCACGAGCAGGAACAACATCCGCACGCGCGGGTTGAGCACCCTACCCGCGATGTCACCGACGGTCTGGCCGTTGTTGCGCAGGGAGACGGCGAGCGACCCGAGGTCGTGCACCGCGCCGATGAAGATCGACCCGAAGACGACCCAGAGCAAGGCGGGCAGCCAGCCCCACATCACCGCGATGGCCGGGCCGACGATCGGACCCGTGCCGGCGATCGAGGTGAAGTGGTGGCCGAACACGATGGCGCGTGGCGTGGGGACGTAATCCGTGTCATCGCGGAGGCGGTGCGACGGGCAGACATTGTCGTTGGAGAGGTTGAAAATCTTCGCCCCGAGCCAGCGCCCGTAGGTGTGGTAGGCGACGATGAACCCGAGGCCGGCCGCGATGGCGATGAAGAGTGTGGGCATGGGTGAATAGCCGCAGAGATCGCAGAGGACGCAGAGAAGACCGAGTCAAAGAGTGATTCATGCTCTCTCTGCGAACTCTGCGTCCTCTGCGGTAAATATCTTGAGCGAGATTTTAACCGATGTCTCCGAACCTGTGCCGGTCGGGCTGAATCGGGTATCATCCCCCGTTTTCACACTCAACGCCCTCACACCCCCAGGTTCTCCATCATGGCCACCATTGTCCGAACGCACACCTGCGGTCAGCTCCGCAAAGAACACGTCTCGCAGACCGTCCAGATCGCCGGCTGGGTCAACGGCTACCGTGACCACGGCGGGGTGATCTTCATCGACCTGCGCGACCGCGACGGGCTGACGCAGGTGGTCTTCCACCCCGAGTTCAAAGAGGCCCACGACCTGGCCAACAAGCTCCGCAGTGAAGACGTGATCCACGTCACGGGCCAATGTGTCGCGCGTGAGGCGGGGATGACCAACCCCAGGCTGGCGACCGGTGAGATCGAGGTACAGGGGTCGGCAGTCACAGTCCTCAACAAGTCGCAGACGCCCCCCTTCTCGCCCGACGAGGCGGACAAGGTCAGCGAGGAGACGAGGCTTAAATATCGCTACATCGACCTTCGCCGACCACGCATGCAACACGTGCTTCGGACCCGTTACCGTGTGACCAAGCTCATGCGGGACTATTTTGAGAAACAGGGCTTCACCGAGGTCGAGACACCGTTTCTGTACAAGTCGACGCCGGAGGGGGCCAGGGAGTTTCTGGTGCCCAGCCGAATCCACGCGGGTTCGTTTTACGCCCTGCCGCAAAGCCCGCAGCTCTTCAAGCAGATTTTGATGATGAGCGGGATGGAGCGGTACGTTCAGATCGTCAAGTGCTTCCGTGACGAAGACCCCCGGGCCGACCGTCAGGCGGAGTTCACGCAGCTCGATATGGAGATGAGCTTTGTGGACCGCGACGACGTGATGAACATCATCGAGGGCTGCGTGCGGATTGTCTGGAAAGAGGTCCTGGGCATCGACGTGCCCAACCCGATCCCTCGCATGGGGTATGCGGAGGCGATGAACCGCTTCGGGATTGACAGGCCGGACATGCGGTACGGGATGGAGCTGACCGACATCAGCGACATCGCCGCGAAGACGGACTTTGGAGTGTTCAAGGGGGCGCTTGGTGCAGGCGGGACCGTGCGGACCGTGGTCCTTCCGGGGGGCGGAGACATGACGCGCAAGGAGACGGACGGTCTTGCGGAGTGGGCCAAGGGTTTCGGCGCCAAGGGGTTGGCGGTGACGAAAGTGATCGCAGGGGGCAAGCTCGAGACCGGGATTGCCAAGTTCCTCGCACCGATTGCGGATGATTTGATCGAGCGTACCGGCGCGAAAGAGGGCGACCTGATCTGCTTTGCCGCGGATTCGGAAAAGGTGGTCTTCAAGGTGCTTGGTGAGCTGCGACAGAAGCTCGCACGGGATCGCAAGCTCATCCCCGAGGGTCAGTGGAAATGGCTGTGGGTGATCGACTTCCCCAGCTTCGAGTTCGACCCCGAGCTTAAGCGCTGGATCGCGTTGCACCACCCCTTCACCAGCCCACGCGATGAAGATATCCCGAACCTCGAAGCCAAGCCCGGCGAGTGCATTGCCAAGGCTTACGACCTGGTGTGCAACGGCTCGGAACTCGGCGGCGGGTCGATCCGTATCCACAACCCCGAGGTGCAGGCAAGGGTCTTCAAGCTTTTGGGCCTGAGTGAAGAGGACGCCCGCAAGAAGTTCGGGTTCCTCCTCGACGCCCTCAAGTTCGGCGCACCGCCCCACGGCGGGATCGCCCTGGGCATCGACCGCATCATCATGCACCTGTGCGGCACGACCAACATCCGCGACGTGATCGCCTTCCCCAAGACGCAGAACGGGGCGGACCTGATGACCGAAGCGCCCTCGCAAGTCGAAGACAAGCAACTCAAAGAACTGTCGCTGCGCGTGACGGGGCAGTAAGAAATGAAACGCAGAGGACACAGAGGACACAGAGAGCACTGAGGGGAAAGAGTATGAGGATTGATGATCTCAAACAGACACCCTCCGCCATGTTCTGAATCTGCGCAAATCTCAGCCTCTGTGGATATTCTTCTATCTGTCTTGCTCTGTGTCGTCTGTGAACTCTGTGTTGAATCCCGTCTGGTTCATATCCATGTGTGGTATTGCTGGAATAGTGCGGTTTGATGACCAGCCGATCGACCTGGGGCGGGCGGTGGCGATGCGGGACCAGTTGCGTCACCGTGGGCCGGACGGGCAGGGGCAGAGCGTCCACGATCGCTGCGTGTTTGTGCATACGCGCCTGTCGATCATCGACCTGTTCAGCGGGAACCAGCCGATGCACGTGCCCCAGCACGGCGAGTCGGGCGAGCTGACGCTGATCTTCAACGGCGAGGTCTACAACCACCGCGCGTTGCGCAAACAACTCGAAGCCCTCGGGCACCGCTTCATGTCGGATCATTGCGACACCGAGGTGCTGTTGCACGGCTACCGCCAATGGGGGACGGAGCTGCCCAAACACCTGCACGGGATGTTCGCGTTTGCGATCTGGGACAACCTCGAACGTTCGCTGTTCCTCAGCCGGGACCGGGCGGGGAAGAAGCCGTTGTATTACTCGCAGCGTCAGGGCGAACTGGTCTTCGGCAGCACAGCGGCGACGGTGGTCAGTGGGCTTGGTCCGGGCTGTGAGGTCAAGGTCAGACCGTCGGCGTTGTGGCAATACCTGAACCTGGGTTTCACCTTTGAAAACAGCCTCCTGGAAGGCGTCGTCGAGGTGCCCGCAGCCCACTGGGTTCGGTTTGATTCCCACGGGAAAAACAAGACCGAGCGATACTGGCGGACCCCACCCATCTCACGCACGAGCACGTCCCTGGGCGCAGCCGAGGCCACGCGGGAAGTGCTCAGCGAAGCGGTGGCCAAGCGGTTGGAAGCCGACGTGCCGCTGGGGTGTTTTCTCTCCGGCGGGATCGATTCCTCCCTCATCGCTGCGATCGCGCAGAAGAAATTGACACAGTCGGGCAAAGGCCCGTTGCACACGTTCAGCGTGGCGATGAACGACCTGCACTACGACGAAAGCCCTTACGCCCGTATGGTTGCCCAGCACATCGGCAGCCGGCACACCGAGCTTGTGGCCCAGCCCCACCCCAACGTCATTGACGACCTCAAGACCCTGATCCACCACTCGGGCGAACCCACAGCCGACAGCTCGATCCTGCCCACGTATTGGTTGAGCAAGACCACACGCGAACACGTCAAAGCGGTGCTCTCGGGCGATGGCGGTGACGAGTTGTTCGGTGGGTACGACCGTTACCGGGCCATGCGCACGCTCGAACGTCACGCGTGGTGGATGCGTGCGATGCCCAAGACACTTCTACCCAGCGCTTCGGATCGGTCGGTCCGGGCACGGTTGCGTCGCCTTCTCCACGCCGCCGAGGCGGAGGGTTCAGCCGACCGTTACCTGCGCATGGTCCACCTGTTCGACAGTGAGGGCTTAAGACAGCTTGCGCCCGACTTGCACGCGCACTTTGCGGATCAGGTGATATTAGAAGATTGGCTCGGTGACGAAGCGCCGGAGCAGGCGGCGATGCGCTGGGACCTCGAGCACTACCTGCGTTACGACCTGCTGCGCAAGATCGATCGTGCATCGATGGCGGTATCGCTCGAAGTGCGCTGTCCGATGCTCGACACGCAGGTGCTCGACCTGGCCGGCCACCTGCCGACTTCCGTGCTGATGCCCGATGGCCGGGGCAAAGGGTTATTGCGTCAGGTCGCTGTGGACTGGTTGCCCTCGAAAATAGTTCACCGCCAAAAGAAAGGGTTTGCTCTCCCGATCGGGGCCTGGCTGCGCGGCGTGCTGAGGGAACCGCTTGGGAATTACTTACTCTCCGGGGGATTAGAAACCTACGGCCTTACAAAATCATTCATTGAGAAGTGTTACAACGAGCACATGTCGGAGCAACGCAGCCACACACACAGGTTGTTCGGGTTATTGACGCTTTCGATCTGGCACAATTGGATAATTTCTATAAATCATAAGCGACAAAAATGAACCTGAACGCGACTTTAACACCATAAATTTTAGATTGCTTATGCCATTGATATTATTATGTTTACGTGATTAAACCCCTGATATTTTTGAGTTGGAACGACAATTTACGAGTGATTTTACAAAAAACCCTTGCATTACAAGCAATCATCAAATAAACTCGTCACTATGTTCAAGTAGGTCGGACTGCGGGATGAGAGACCCACGGTTCAATCGGTTCCTGCCTGAACAAGCCGTCTACGAGGTATGTGCCTCGGCGGTTACGAGAGACCAGTGTTCTGGGTGAGTTCGGCCGCATGGATGCGTCCAGCCTGAAACACTGAAAAACACCGAGAGAGAGAGTGTCCATCATGATCGAGTTGACCGGTTTGCCTTCTCAGGCTGCGCCCACTCGCCGTCCCGTTCCCCGACCAGCCATCATCAATCGATCCGCAGGAACAAGCGGTTCCAGCGGTGCGATGAATCGACTTGAGGAGATTGTCGATTCCGTCGCACGGCGTAACTGCACCGTGCTGATCAACGGCGAGTCGGGCTCGGGCAAAGAGCTGATGGCCCGCAAGGTCCACAGCCTCAGCGCCCGCAGCAACCGTCCCTTCATCCCGGTTGACTGCACCACGCTGCGAGACACGCTGCTCGAGTCGCAGTTGTTCGGCCACGTCAAGGGCGCCTTCACCGGTGCGGACAAAGCCACGATGGGCTTTATCCGTGCAGCCGAGGGTGGCACGCTTTTCCTTGACGAGATCGGCGAGCTTTCCCCGCAGGTCCAGGCCAAGCTCCTGCGAGTGATCCAGGAACGCTGCGTGGTGCCGCTGGGTGGGACCGAACCCATCCCCGTAGACATCCGCATCCTGGCCGCCACCCACCGCGACCTCAAGAAGATGGTCCGTGACGGCGAGTTCCGTGAAGACCTTTTCTATCGCCTCAACGTCGTGACCCTCGTCGTGCCCCCGCTCCGTGAACGCCGCGAAGAGATCCGTCAACTCACGGACCACTTCCTCGGCGAGATGAGCCGGATGTACCAGGAGCCGACGAAGTTCTTCAACGACGAGGCGATCGAAGCCCTCGAATCTTACGACTGGCCCGGCAACGTCCGTGAACTGGCCAACGCCGTCGAACACGCCTACGTCCTTTCCGACCACGACGAACTGACCGTCCGCGACCTGCCCGAAGTGGTCCGCAGCAGCGCCAGCCAGATCAAGATGCCCACAAGCGACGAGATCCCCACACTGGCCTCCGCGGAACGCAACCTGCTCATGCGGGCGCTGCGTGCCACCAAGGGCAATCAGGCCCTTGCAGCCCGGATGCTTAACATCGAGCGTCACCGCTTCTACCGCATGGTCCGCAGGCACAACCTCGACGTGCTCATGACCAAGGCCTGAATCTCTGGAAGGCTATGGCCTCCCGAGACAACGCGCACGACAATTCAATCCCACACGAAACGCCACCCGACCGGTGGCGTTTTTTTCATGGCACAAAGTCACCCGCATGGGGGTACCGGAGTCATGAAATGAAACGGCGACTGTGACCTTGTGGTGAAAGGTCTTGTTTTGACCGGCATCACGATCCCGTTGCCACGCTATCGGTTAAAGGGGACCACAGCCAGCTCGCCCGCTGGAGATACCCCGTGTCATTGAAGCGGCTGCGGATATCACCGCCAGTTGTAGATATCTCGACGGGTATGGGTGCGTGCCGGCCGTCCGATGTCGCACGGAAATTTTTTTTTGCTTTTTTTTCAAAAATTTTTTTCCGCCACATGCTTTTCCTGGTACGGCAATGCGTCCCCACGGGCTCATTCAGGGCCACTTTGTACCCGTGGTACACACCGCACCGCCGAACCGTAAACCCACTGAAAATGAATCTTTATTCAACCCGACGGTACACACGGGAATGGTATGTACCGGCCCCAGACCTGCGCGATCGACCCGGGGCATTTGAGCCTCTCTCGCGTAATCCCCTTTGAAATAGATGGTTAGCTCCTGCTGCGCGTCTGCTTCCTGGCATGGCACCGCCATCGCTATACGGTCCCTTGCGTGTGCATGGTGCACCGCGGAGAGAAAGACCTCAACACAAGAGAGTGAACTGACATGACCTACTCAATGACACTTGATGTGATGGTTGTTGCGATTGACGACGCGATCAGCGGCGACCTGGAACTCACAGCCGACCGCAACGGTTGGGCCTTGTTCCGTGTGCCCTCGCTCAAGGCGGCCATGAAGCAGGTGATGTCGTGTCAGCCCCGCATCGTGATCGTGCAGGTCTCCAAGGCGACGGACGCCGCGTTGCAGCTCGTCCGCATGCTCAAGAACAGTTGGCGGAAGGTTTCGCTTCTCGTGACCGCCAAGCTGCACACGGACGACATCGAGCGCGAGGCACGCCTGGCCGGTGCCAACTGCTATGTCCCCGATGGTGAATCGGGCGTGGCGATCACCCGCTACGTCAACGCCATGCTCGCCGCCGAACGCCAGCCCGCCGGCGCACCGCAACCCGCTTCGAGCACGAGCTTCGACCGTGTGCGATTCGACCACGGCGGTGGACACGCATAAGCCCGAACAAGCCACGACCGTCGCAAGTCGCCGGTGTATGACCCGACCGCAAACAACGAGTCCGATAGACGCAACCCCGATTTTTTGCCCGAACAAGTTAACGCACCGAGAGACGCGTTAAGCAGCCCCCGAGTCCTACCGATTTTCCCAGAGAGAGCCCTTAGCCAGAGATGGAGAGAACCATGCAACCCAAGAAGTTCAACACCGTAATCACAATCCTGACCGTCGCCTTCCTGGCTGCGGTTGCCCGAGCGGGAGTCCTCTCGTTCGACCCCGATGGCTCCAATAACTTCGCATCCGCGATTGATATCCAGGAGTTCGACTGGGGCGTGGGCAGCATCCTGGCCAAGAACGCGCTGGAATCCCCCGGTGGTTCGCTCAAGCCGGTCGGCTCGGAATTCACCGTCTATTACCAGGCCAAACTCCAGGGCTACCAGCTCCCCGGCGGCAACTCCAGCGGTGGCGCAGGCCTGCCCATCGGCAGCGAGATCACGGTCGTCGCGGGCTTCAAGGAGAAGGTCTCCTTCCTCTCCGCAGACCGCAGCTCGGCTGTCATCGAAGTGGTCAACGACGCCGATAACTTCGTCCGCATCTACTTCGACTCCTGGAGCACAAGCGGCGGTGCCACCACCTACTCCCAGCCCAACACCGGCCTGGGCTTCTCGGACGGCACGCTGATCTTCGACGGTGCCCCCGTCTCCGGCCACACCACCATCAACCTCAACAACCCCGACACCAACAAGGGCGCGTTCAACATCACCGCTCAGGCCAGCTTCCTTCACGCCGACTTCTTCCCGAACCTCTCCGTCAACGACCTGATGCTCACCAGTGCGGGCACGGTGCAGGACTTCGGCCAGGTGAAAAACGGCACACTGTTCGACACGCTCAACCAGTCCACGGTGCCCTACGTCGCCGGCAGCAACGACCTCGTCGCCCGCTCCGACGTGAACAGCCGCACCGAACTGCTCCCCGAACCCGGAACCTTCGGCCTGCTGGGCATGTGCATGATGCTCGTCGCCGGCCGCCGCCGACCTCGCCGGGCCGCCTGACCGAACACCGCGCTCGCTTCGGCCATGAGCCGAACCACGAGCCTAACGATTCTCTCTCTCTTTTTTCTCTCTCTCTCGGGCCACCCCGGATGGAAGTCCAGGGTGGCTTTTTTCTTGGACGGTATTTCGTCCCGCAAACGACCTTGTCTGATTTTTTCACGCGCTGCCCATTGCAACACGCAACAGGGAAGTTACGATTGTGATTCGTTCACAGTCACCGCGTCGAGTCCAACGCCCGGCTATGGAACACCCCATGCAAACTACGACCGTCCGTGTGAATCCTGCTGTGGGGACGGGGTCCGTCTCTCAGAACGAGGGCAAACCCTCCAACGGCCATTCACGCGGGCCCTTGTCGCCCGATGTGCAGTGGTCGGTCGACCAGGCCGCACAACTCTACGGCATACGTGACTGGGGCCAGGGGTACTTCGGCGTCAACGAACAGGGCCACGTCACCGTCTACCCCACGCACGACCCCAAGCTCGGCATCGACCTGAAAAAACTCGTGGACGACCTGCGGATCCGTGACATCAACCCCCCGATCCTCCTGCGCTTCACCGATATCCTCAAAGACCGCGTCAACGCCGTCCACCGCGCGTTTCACCAGGCCATCCAGGAACAGAACTTCAAAGGCGGTTACCGATGCGTCTACCCGATCAAGGTCAACCAGCAACGCCACGTCGTGGAGGAGATCCTCGACTTCGGCAGGCCCTACGGCTTTGGCCTCGAAGCCGGCTCCAAGCCCGAGCTGCTCGCGGTCATGGCGCTGGTCGATGACGACACCACCCCCATCATCTGCAACGGTTTCAAGGACGACGAATTCATCGAGGCGGTGATCCTGGCGACCAAGATGGGCAAGAACATCATCCCGGTCGTCGAGAAGTTCAGCGAGATGGAGCTGATTGCCAAGTACGCCAAGCTGCACAACGTCAAGCCCTCGATCGGCATCCGCGTCAAACTGGCGGCCCGCGGCGCGGGACGTTGGGAACAGTCCGGTGGCGTGCGGTCCAAGTTCGGTCTGTTCGTCAGCGAGGTCGTCGAGGCGCTCGATTACCTGCGTCGCAACGACATGGGCGATTGCCTGAACCTCCTGCACTTCCACCTAGGCTCGCAGATCAACAACATCCGTAACATCAAGAGCGCGATCATCGAACTGGCCCGCGTCTACGTCGAACTTCAACGCGCCGGCGCGGGGCTGCAATACATCGACGTCGGCGGCGGGTTGGGCGTGGACTACGACGGCTCGAAGACCAACTTCGAGTCGAGCATCAACTACTCGCTCCAGGAATACGCCAACGACGTGATCTACCACATCAAGGAGGTCTGCGACCGTTCGGGCGTCGGCCACCCGACGATCATCAGCGAGTCCGGCCGGGCCATGGTCGCCTACCACAGCGTGCTGATCTTCAACGTCCTGGGATGGAGCGGCTTCAAGCGTTTCGAGGTGCCGGCCAACTTCCCACCCGAAAAACGCAAGAACCTGCCCAGGCCGGTGGTCAACCTCCTCGATGCGTACTACGAACTGACCGACACCAACTACGCCGAGTATTACCACGACGCCCTGCTGGCACGCGACGAAACCTTCCACCTCTTCAACCTCGGGTACTGCTCGCTCGAAGACCGCAGCCTCGCGGAGAGGCTTTTCTTCGGCGTCTGTTCCAAGGTGCTCGAGATCATCCGGAAGCTCGACTACGTCCCCGACGAGTTTGCCGACCTCGAACTCACGCTCTCGGACACCTACTTCTGCAACTTCTCGGTCTTCCAGTCCATGCCCGACAGTTGGGCCATCGACCAGCTCTTCCCGATCATGCCGATCCACCGACTGCTCGAACCCCCGACCTCACGCGGCACGCTGGCAGACATCAGTTGCGACTCGGACGGCAAGATCGACCGCTTCATCGACCGCCGTGACGTCAAGAGCGTCCTCGAACTCCACCCCTACACGGGCGAGGAGTATTACCTTGGCGCGTTCCTCGTCGGGGCCTACCAGGAGATCCTCGGCGACCTGCACAACCTGCTGGGGGATACGAATGCCGTCCACGTCACGCTCGACGAGAACGGCCAGGCCTCGATCGACGAAGTCATCGAGGGCGACACCGTCCGAGAGGTGCTGCACTACGTCCAGTTTTCAGCGGACGAACTCAAACGCACCATGCGCAAGCGTGTCGAGAACGCGCTCAAGCTCTCGAAGATGAGCGTGGAAGAGAGCCGAACGCTGCTGAAGTTTTATGAGTCCGGCCTGGAAGGCTACACCTACCTCGAATAGCCACGCGGCAACGGGTCCGACTGCATCTCGATGTTCAAATCCCTGCGACAACGACAACCCGGGCGGTCGCTCTTCCGCATCCTGTGGTGGTATGCGCTGTGGTCGTTGTGCCTTGTGTGGTTCAAGCTGTGCTACCGGTACAGGGCATCCGGTCAGGAGAACATCCCCCGCGAGGGGCCCGTGTTGTTCCTGAGCAACCACCAGTCGTTCCTCGACCCCATCGCGGTGGGTCTTGGCGCACACCGCAGGCAGTTTTACGCCATGGCACGCTCGACGCTGTGGAATAACAGATTGTTAGCCATCGTCATCGATTCGCTCAACGCCCTGCCCGTAGACAGGGAGGCGGCCGAGATCGGGGCGATCCGCACGTGCATCGACGTGATGAAGAAGGGCCACGCGCTGCTTGTTTTCCCGGAGGGCACACGCACGGGCGACGGGAAAGTGCTGGAGCTTCAGCCGGGCGTGATGCTGCTGGTCCGACGGGCCAAACCGACGGTGATCCCGGTCGCCATCGATGGGACGTTCGGCGTCTGGTCACGCCACATGAAAAAACCCGGGCTTCACGGCAGGGTCCACGTGCGGTTCGGCAAACCCATCCCGGCGGAGAAGCTTTTGACATCCCCAACCGAAGAGGCACTGTCAAACCTTCGGAACATGATCGAACAGATGCGGGTCTCGGGGGGTTGAGCAGAGGGTGTGATCCGCAGATGACGTCGATGACGCAGATTCGATCCATGTATAGCCACCGAGACACCGAGCACACCGAGAGGAAGCCTTGACGCATGTCTTTCTCGGTGTGCTCGGTGTCTCGGTGGTTTTATTCGACTTGATAACATCCGCGTCATCTGCGGATCACTCTTTGCTCGGATGAAACCTGTGCCACCGTCCCGTCAATCGCTCAAGAGTCTGTTGCGCGGTGACACGGACAAGCACGGATTCTGTTTCGTCGGTGGAGAGTTCCCGGATGCGTGACAGCAGCGCGGCATCGGTGTGATCCAAAAGGTGATTGCCCGCCGCGATCAGGGCGTTGCGTTTCCACATGTCCAGACGGATGCGCTTGAGCGGAGAGTTGACCAGAGCATTTTGCCTCCGTTCGGGGGTCCAGTGGAGGATATCGAGCAGATTGAAGCGCGATTTCAAAACGGGGTGACGTGCTGCATGAGGTAACGACGGTGACTCGTTGTATGGACAGACCTTCTGACACACGTCGCAGCCCGCTAGCCATTCGCCCATCGGCTCGTGCAGGTCGGGTGCGATGGCGCTTCGGTGTTCAATGGTGAGGTAGCTGATGCAACGTGTCGCGTCGAGGTGATAACCCTCCGGCGAGATACACCTCGTCGGGCAGGCGTCGATACAACGGGTACACGTGCCGCAGTGGTCGGCCACAACCGGCCCGTCGAAGGTCTGTATCGGAAGTGTCGTCACGATGCACCCGAGTGTGAAACAGGAACCCTTGCTCGGTGAGATGAGCATGGTGTTCTTGCCGATCCATCCCAGACCCGCCCGCAGCGCCTGCTCGCGCTCGAGGATCGGGGCCGAATCCACGCACGAACGATACGCATACCCCGGCCAGCGGATGCGCAGTTCGTCAGACAGACGGTGCATGCGCTTTTTCATGCGCGCGTGGTAGTCCTTCGATTGCGCGTAGGCGGCGATGCGCCCAGAAGGCGAAGTGGCCGAGTGGTCAAGTGGCCCAGTGGCCGACTGTGCAGAATCGGAGTCGGCTTCTTTGCCTTTCACTTGGTCACTGGACCACTCGGTCACTCGGCCACTTCTTCCCATTCGGCCACTTCCCCCATACCCATCCCCCACGACAATGACGGCCGTCGCTCCAGGCACCAACTTACGGGGGTCCACACGCACGTCCACGTCCTCGGCCATGAACGCCATCTCGCCGTGCCGAGCGTTTGCCAACCACTCTCGCACGTGGACCGCGTACTTGCTTTCATTGGCGGGGGCGATCCCGCAGAAGGCAAAGCCTAGACGCTCGGCCAGGTCGTGTACCGTCCGTGCTCGGGGCGATTCGGGATGAAAATCTGTCGCGGCCATACAACCTCAATTGGAACTTTCCCGGGGTCTTCCTACAATTGTGCCCTTACACCAGACCAGACGCGAACCCCCGGAAGTAAAACCCCCGGAAGCAAAACCCCCGGAAGCGAAATCCCCGGACGCAAAACCCATGCCCTTTGACCTTCAGCCGCTCGACGTGGATATCGAAACGACCCCTTACACCAAGGCGGTCCGCGATAACCCCGAGCGCAGCGACCACTGGGTGCTCAACTTCGGCCCGCAACACCCGGCCACGCACACGACGCTTCGCCTCGTTCTTGAACTCGACGGCGAACGCGTCGCCCGGGCCACACCCCACATCGGCTACCTCCACTCGGGCTTTGAAAAACTCGGCGAACACCACGACTACAACCAGTATGTCTGCACCGTCAGCCGAATGAATTACGTCTCGCCCATTGCCAACGACATCTGCTGGCACCACGTGGTTGAGAAAATCTTCGACATCGACCTCACGCCCCGCTGCAAGGTCGTCCGCACGATCATGGCGGAGCTCGGCCGCATCCAGGACCACCTGTTGTGTATCGGTGCCGCGGCGCTGGACCTCGGCGCGTTCACCGGGTTTCTCTACGGCTTCAACGAACGCGAACGCATCTACGACATCGTCGAATACCTCTCCGGCCAGCGCTTCCACCCGGACTGGACGCGCGTCGGTGGGGCCATGCGCGACATCCCGGACGATGAACTTTTCAAGAAGATGGTCAAGACGTTCCTTCACGACCAACTCGCCCCCGCGATAGCCGACATCGAGGGCCTGCTCAACCGTAACCGCATCTTCCGTGACCGCACCGAGGGCATCGGGGTCATCACGCACGACGAGGCCGTTGCCTGGTCGCTCTCCGGACCGCTTGCAAGATCGGCCGGCGTCAAACGCGATGTACGCAAAGACGAACCCTACCTGTGCTACGCCCCGAACTGGGACGGACAAGGTGCGGAGCCTGTGAAGTTCAAGGTCCCCATCGCGCACGGCGGGGATGTGTACTCGCGATACCTCGTGCGCGTCGAAGAGGTCAAGCAATCAAGCGCCATCATCGAACAGCTCATCGACCGCATCCCCGGCGGTTCCATCAACACCGACGACGACGCCAAGCTCAACAAGCCCGACAAGGCGGATGTGTATGGCTCGATCGAGGGTGTGATCCAGCAGTTCGAGCTGACCATGACCAACCGCGGATGGAAGGCACCGATCGGCGAAGTTTACGGCTGCCAGGAGACCGCCAACGGCGAGCTTGGGTATTTTGTCGTGAGCGACGGCGGGCCGCGTGCGTGGCGGGTCCACACACGGGCGCCGAGCTTTATCAATTACCAGACCTTCCCGAAGATGATGGAGGGCCACCTCTTGTCGGACGTGGTGGCCATCCTCGGGTCGATCAACATCATCGCGGCGGAACTCGACCGATAGGAGCAAGGGTCCCATGGCCTGGATCACCAAGAACTCCGGCAGCGCCACCGTCGCACGACGCGACGAGCCTTACCTCACCGACGAGATGAAGGCCAAGGCGGAGCGTGAAATCCTCCCCCGCTTCCCGACGAAGCAGGCCGCGACGATCCCCCTGCTCCACGAAATCCAGCACGCCTACAACTGGATCCCGATGCAGGCCATCGAAGAGCTCGCGGCGTATCTTGAACTGAGCGCCTCGCAGGTGCTCGACACCGCGACGTTCTATGAAGAGTTCTTCCTCGAACCGCGCGGGGAATACACGGTCTGGGTCTGCCGATCGATCAGTTGTGAGTTGATGGGGCAGGACAAGATTCTCCGGGCTGCGCAGGACAAGCTCGGTATCGAGCCGGGCCAGACGACGCCTGACGGGAAGTTCACGCTGATGCACGTCGAGTGCCTCGGCTCGTGCGGGACCGCCCCTTGTGCGCTGGTGGGTGAAAAGCTCCACGAGTGCCTGACCCCCGAAAGCTTTGCCAAAATCCTTGACGAAACGAAGTGACGCATGGCCCTTGCTCAACCGGTATTAACCAAGCGCATCCCCACGCCCCCGTTCGGCAACATGGCCGACCGCAAGACCGTGTCGTACGAGCAATTCGTGGCCAGCGACGGTTACAAGGGGCTGCACCGTGCACTGTCGATGACCCCCAAAGAGGTGGTCGATCTGGTCAAGGCCAGTGAGCTGCGTGGGCGCGGCGGAGCCGGTTTCCCCGCGGGATTGAAGTGGAGCTTCCTCCCCCCGGAAGACGGCAAGCGACGGTTCCTCGCGGTCAATGCTGACGAATCCGAGCCGGGCACTTTCAAGGACCGGATGCTCATCGACTTCGACCCGCACGTTTTGCTGGAGGGCATTGCGATCTGCATGCACGCCTGCCGACTCGACACGGCTTATATCTACATCCGTGGTGAGTACCACCACCAGCGCGAGGTCCTCGAGCACGCGCTCAAGGAAGCCTACGAGCACAAGATTTTCGGCGACGGCTCGATGCTCGGCAAGATCAACGAACTTTCACCCAACTGCTACATCCACCGCGGCGCGGGGGCGTATATCTGTGGCGAGGAAACGGGGCTGCTCGAATCGCTCGAGGGCAAGCGTGGCTGGCCTCGCATCAAACCCCCCTTCCCCGCCGTGGCCGGCGCGTTCGGGAGGCCAACGATTATTAACAACGTCGAGACCCTGGCCATGGTCGGGCCGATCGTGCTTAATGGGGCGGACTGGTTCAAAGGCATGGGCAAGGGCCGCGCGGAGGGCGTGCCCGCAAGCGTGCCCGCGAGCTTTGGTCCGAAGTTGTTCGGCATCTCGGGCCACGTCAACCGTCCGGGTGTGTACGAAGAAAACCTCGGCATCAAGATGTCGGAGCTGATCGAACGCCTCGGCGGCGGGATGCGCAACGGCAAGAAGTTCAAGGCCGCAGTCCCCGGCGGGATCTCGATGGGGGTGCTCTCGACCGACCAGTACGACGCGGAGTTGGACTTTGACATCGGCAAGAAATACGCCTGCCTGGGCCTGGGCACGGCCGGCGTGATCGTGATGGACGAAGAGACCGACATGGTCGCGGTCGCTCGCAACGTGGCAAGGTTTTTCTCGCACGAGTCCTGTGGCCAATGCACGCCCTGCCGTGAGGGGTCGTCGTGGATCTACAAGGTGCTCTCGCGCATCGAGCGCGGCGACGGGACCACACGTGACCTCGACATGCTGCTCGAACTCTCCGGTTCGATGGGCGCGATGCCCGGCACGACGATCTGCGGTTTGGCTGACGGCACCAACTGGGCGGTGCGCACGATCGTCAACAAGTTCTGGGGCGAGTTCGAGTCGCGCGTGAAGAAAGAACGCTATGTCTCACTGGCCGTGGCTGGCACGAGATAAATCTCTAGACCCATCTCAAACGGATTGTTCCGCCAGACGCCTCATCGCTTCGGCGGTCAAGGTCATCAGGCCTTGCGCGTCATACCGTGCGATCACGTCCCGTTGACTTTTTATTGCCCTGACGCTTGCCCACGACCGGTAGAGGCCCGACTGAAACAGGCACCAGGCGATCCGGGCGTCATTCAGGGCGTTGCCCCGCGATGGACGATCCGTTTTATCCGGTTTATTGTGCTGCCGACGGTGGGGGTGATGGGGCAAACCGTTCGATCCGCCCGCCCCGGTCGGCCCACGTTGGGGCTTGTTCATGTGGCTTTGACTCCCGCTCCGCCCCGTTGGTCCGGGCCTGTAAAAACTCGGCCCGTTTGGTTTCTCCTCACCCACACCATCGGTCAGGAACCCCCCTCGCTTAAGCATCGGTTTGATCCCGGAATCAAGGTGCCGTAATGTAAAGTGATTCTCTTCTAAACGGTGCAAAATCATGACCAAGATTTCAAGCTGGACCGTGATGGGTTGCCTGTTGCTTTCGCTGGCCGCTTGCCATTCGCAGACCAAGACCAGTGACAAAGACATCCAGTTGATCGACGCCAAAGGCCTCGTCGCTCTGCTCAACAAGAGTGAGAGCCAGTCGAGCTTCGGCTGGTTGAGCGGCAATTCGAGCAAGGTGACGGTGGTGGATGTCCGCCCCGCTGTGCAATACAAGGCTGCGCACATCCCCGGCGCAATCAACATCCACCTGCCGGACATCACGTCGGGCGACATGCGCCTGAGCGGATCGGGTGCCCTCGTGGTTTATGCCGGCGGCTGGAACGATTACCGATCACCCGCGGCGGCCAAGAAGCTCATCGCTCTGGGTTACAAAAATATCCATGACTTCCGCGGCGGCCTGGAGGCGTGGATCGCCGACGGTCAAAAGACCGAGGGGCAAGCCCAGGTTTCGGATTGAGGCTTTGTCGATGCGCTGATTAGCTCAATCGGTGACTGTGGGTTTGTCGCGATCGCCACCGGAACGGGGCACGGCCACACCGAAGCCCATTGCCACAAAACCGACAAGAAGGACCCACGGTCGAAGAGGCCCGGTGGTCATCCGGACAAGCTGCGATTGAATACGCGGCGGCGGGGTCACGTCCACACCCAACATGGGTAGAGGCCGGTGCAGCCAGGACTCGACCGTGCTGTGCAGACTGTCCGTCCCGGGAGTGGCGGGGATGATGCCAGACTTGTCCGCCATGCCCGTCAGTGCAACGGAGCCGGTCGGTTTGAGACGGAATTGGGTAAGCGCCAGACGCTGGAGAAGCTGTTCGTCGCCGTGCGCCAGGGCGCTGCTGAACTCACGGTAGCCCTGCTGTTGCTGGGCCAGGTTGGCGGACTGCTGCGACATCAAATCCCGCTGCCATCGCAGGTCACGCACTTCCAGGTTGATCGGCACAAGCATCGCCATTGCCACCAGGGCAAAGCCTCCCGCTATCAGGAGGTAGCCCGTCGCGTGGTCAGCCAAAGTCGGCCCGGTCTGGAGCTTGGACAGTGCCATGACGCTCATGTTATCGACCCTCCGGGTCCGATTGCGTGAATCGACTATCATCTTCTGGCGTTATCGCACCGGAACACGGACCCATTGGATGGACACCGAGCACTCACAAGACCATTCTATGCACGACGGTCGAAAGGTCTACCTCGAGACCTTCGGCTGCCAGATGAACGAGCTCGACTCCCAGCTCGTGCGGGGCCAACTGCTCGCGCTGGGGTACGGCTTTGTCAGCGACTGGCGCAACGCGGACGTGGTGATCTACAACACCTGCTCCGTCCGTGAGCATGCAGAGCAGAAAGTCTGGAGCCGGGTCGGTGAGGTCGGCGTCCACAAAAAATACGTCCGGGGCAACATCGTGCTCGGCGTCATCGGCTGCATGGCTGAACGCGAGGGCGAGGCGATGGCCCAGCGCCACCCACAGGTCGATTTCCTCTGCGGGCCCGGCGAGCTCGACAAGGTCCCCATGCTCATCGACAACGTCATCCGCACCACTCTGGAAGAGCGCGGCGGGAAACGCTCCGTCCAGTCCGCGTTGCAGGGCAACTCCCACCGCCGATCGGGCACTCTCGCCGCGGCTGAGGACCAGCTCGAAATGCTCGACCTGGCGCGCGTCTTCTCACCCGACGACCACAACGGCTCAGCCTACGTCCGCATCACGCGCGGCTGCAACAAGTTCTGCACCTACTGCGTCGTCCCCCATACACGCGGGGCCGAGGTCCACCGCCCGCCCGATCACATCGTCGATGAGGTCAAACGCCTCGTCGACGCCGGCGTTGTCGAGGTCACGCTCCTGGGCCAGACCGTCAACCACTACCACTACGACCACGGGGCCGCGGTCCTCATCAACGGCGTCCAGCAGCCCCAGGTCGGCGTGGCGGTCAAAGGCTCGGTCTTGACAGGCACGTCGCAGCGCGTCACCACTTTTGCCGACCTGCTCCGCCGTATCCACGAAGAGGTCCCTGCGCTCCAGCGCCTGCGATTCGTCACCAATTTCCCCCGTGACTTTGGCAACGACATCCTCGAAGTGATGCGCGATTCGCCCCGCATCTGCCGGTACCTCCACCTGCCCGTGCAGTCGGGTTCCGACCGCCTGCTCAAGATGATGAACCGGGACTACACCGTCGCGGAATACCGGGAATTGCTCTGCCGTGTACGCGATCATCTTCCGGGGGTCGAACTGGCCACCGACATCATCTGTGGCTTCCCCACCGAGACCGAGGGAGATCATCTTGCCACGATGAACTTGTTGCGTGAGTCGCGATGCAAGAACGCGTTCATCTTCAAATACTCCCCCCGCCCCGGCACGGCCGCCTACGACCGCCTGCCCGACGACGTAGCCCCGGATGTTAAGAAACGCCGAAACAACGAGCTGCTCTCCGTACAAGCCCAAGTCTCATCGCAAATCCACGCGGATTACGTCGGCAAAACGGTGCGCGTCTTCGTCGAGTCGGTCAGTGCCAAGTCCCGCAAAGAATCCAACGCAGCCGCCCCCGGAAGTGCCGCTGTATCACTCGCATGGGAACAACCGCGTGAGGTCACGCAACTGACCGGCCGCACCGACAGCGACCTGATCGTCATGTTCGAGGGCAAAGAAAGCCTGATCGGCTCGATCGTCGAGGTGCGGGTCGATTCAAGCGCGCCTCTGGCGCTCTTCGGCTCGCTGGTCACAGCCGGAGCGATAACCGCCGGTGTACAATGATTGCCCCGGATAAGGTCCCCGGATAAGGGGACATTCTGATTTATCTTGAAGCATCGTCAAGTGCATAGCCACCAACACCTGGCCCGCCAGTGGCACACCCGATTAACGGTAGGCCGCGACCTTTTCCTCCAGCGCCCGGGCTTCGCTTTCGCTTGTTGCGGCGCACGTGATGAACATCCCCTCCGGGCCGACGGCGTCGAGCAGCGGGATGACCTCGTTTGGCTTCACGCAGATCGCCTGCACGCTTTTGCCGGCTTTTTTGATCCGGCGGTAGAGGTCGTACCACTTCGGGTGGCCCCCGCCCTCGGTGGAGTAGGCAAACATCGGCGTCCACTCGATAGCCTGCAGCGGTTCGATCTCCAGCAGCGCGTCGAGGTTGGAAAGGCAGGTCTCGCCGTCGAGGTGGTAAAGGGCGTAATCGAGCCAATCGCACTGTTCGGTCAACGCGGGCGAGACGAAGCGCCGGAACATCTCCGGGCCGAACATCGAGCAGGCGTCGCACTGCACCTTGGCGGTTTTGCCGAGCCCCCACACGCTGAAGACGAAGATGTTACCGCCGCGGTCGTCCTTGAGCACCTCAAGGAAGAAGTCAAAAGCCTCGTAGAAAGCCCGGTTGATTTCCCACACCTTACGCTCGACCCACTCCGGTCGCTCGACCATGTCCATGAGCAGGTCCTCGGTCCCTCGCAGGCTCGCGAGGACGTCGATATTCTCGACAAGATCGGGGAATGCCACCATGAACCGACCTTCACTGACGCGGACCATCTCCCGCGCGATCGCCATGAGTGTGCATACGTAAGCGTTGTCGGGATCAAACCGCAGCGGCCTGTCGTCCGCGCCTTCCGGCTTGGTGATGATCGGATTCATCCAGATTGTGTTGGGTGAGAGTTCCACCGGGGCACCGAGCATCGGCCCGAGGTCTCCAGCAGCCTTCCACACACCCCCCATCGGAAGGGAATCCCCGCCCCAGTAGGTGTGGCTCACGGTGTATAGCGCAGCCCGGGCGCAATACACAGGATCAAACCAGCGGTTGCGGAGTGAATCGGGCGTGGCCGGCTTGGTCACGTCAGCCAAAGGCCGGTCAGCCGGTGAGGTCAGCCAGAGCACAAGGCTCTTGTGGTCCCACCATTCGAGGTGGTGTTTCAAGGCTGTGTCGAGGCTGTCCTTCCACAAGGTCTGGGTGGTCATCACGGACTCCGGGGTGCCCCCCTGTCGTCTGTATTTGGGTACACACAAGCCGCACGCATCGCAGGTATTCTTGTTGTCATCCATCACGCACATGGCCTGACCTCAATCATGGAGCCGAATTATTCGTTCAAACCCGGGTGCCCGCCCCATTTGGCGGCTGTGTCGGTGGCGTGGTCGTAGATGTTTCTGCCGTCCTTCACAAAGGGCACTCCATACGCCCAGCGTTGGCCGTTGGTGTTATGGATCACTTCGCATGAATACTGCGGAAGATAGACGCGGCGCATTTTGCTGGTGGTGTTGGCGCCGGAGCGGTGGAAGTTGTAGCTGGTGAAGGCGACGATCGAGCCCGCGGGGCACTTGATGGGGATGCCGGGGTCTTCACCCTTGTAACCGATGAGGTCATTGCTGACCTGTTCCTGGTCGTGGTCGTAGATGTAGTCCTTCGTTCCGCCACGCGAGTGGGGCAGGAGGTAGACCGAACCGTTGCGTTCATCGACGTCGTCGAGCGGACACCAGCAGGTGAGGTAGGGCTTGTGCTTGGTCATGCGGTCGCCGTGCTTGACGTAGCCCGAGTCCTGGTGCCAGGCGAACTTCATGCCCTGCTCCGCGCCCTTGACGACCCACTGCTCGTGGAAGAGGTAAACCTCCGGGCCCAGCGTCGCCTGCGCGATCTGGGCCATCAGGTCGCTGAAGATGAATTGCCACAGCCGCGGCGAGAGCCGGTACATGTTGCTGATGAAGTACCGCTTGGAGCGGTGGTTGATGCCCTCGGTCTTGCTGCCGCGCATGTCCATCTGTGCGTCGTAGTACCCGAGGAAGTACGAGCACTCTTCACGGAGCATGTCAATCATGTCCTGCGGGATCACAGCGGGAAGGATCATGTAACCTTCTTCGCGGTACTGTTCTTTGAGTTCATCGGTGATGACGGTCGAGAGTGTTGCGGTGGCGGACATGGCGTCTCCTGATGGGTGGAATCCGGAAAGCTTGCGGGGATACTCCGGGTTAACTTCCGGGTTAACTTCCGGGGGGGGGTGGAACGGAGGCGCAGCCATAAAACCCGCCAGCCTCCCTTACTTCATGGATATCATTATCACACTGATACCAGCCCATATCTTCTTATCTTTTGGCTATCTGTTATCATATTTTGTCATGGCTGAGGAAAAATTACACCTCCCCGGCGATCACGACGGAAACATCTGGATGCTCGAGCCCGGCTCGTCCGGTCTGAGCCGCACGCACCGACACCGAGAGCTGGAGTTCAACCTCGTCGTCAGCGGCACCGCCCGTTATCTTGTCACCGATCAACGCGTCACCATTCGTCGGCGGGTCCTGCTCTGGCTCTTTCCCGGACAGGAGCACGTCCTCCTCGACATGTCGCCCGAGTTCTCCATGTGGATCGCCGTCATCAAACCCGAACGTGTGCGGTCGCTGGCTTCCACGTCACGGGGCCCTACACTCAATGCTTTCGACCCCGGTCGCGTGCTGGTCTCACGGTTGTCCGAACAGGCCTACTCGCATCTCGGACAACTCTGTGGGACCACGCGTAACAGCTTTGACCGCGACACCGTGCTGGGCAACGCGGCGCTGACACACGCTTTGCTCAGTGCGTGGCACGACCACCTGGCAGCCGATTCACTCGAAGACGCCTCGGACGTTCACCCCGCGGTGGAACGCGCCGCGTTGATCCTCCGTGATGAACACGAACTGACCGACCTCGAAACACTCTCGAAGCGCTGTGGGTTGAGCCCGAGCCGACTGAGCCGACTGTTCAAGCAACAGACCGGCGTGTCTCTCGTCGACTTCCGCAACCGTCGCCGGATCGAACGCTTCCTCGACCTCTACGGCTCGGGACGCAAGTACACCATGATCGAAGCGGCGCTGCGGTCGGGCTTCGGCAGCTACCCCCAGTTCCACCGCGTGTTCAGGCAGATCGTTGGCCGATCACCCGCCGATTACCGCCGACAACAACACCTCTCGATAAACTAAACGCCGTGCATCCGGGAAGTATTTATAATCCTTACTCTACCCCATCCAACCCCCATGCCCAGCCACCCCCCCATCCCGCTTTGGCCGAACTTTAAACCCCTCGCCCCGGAAGACCCGCCGCCTAAACTCACGCCCTACCTGCTCGACAAGCCCACCAAGCCGGGCTTCGTGATCGTGTGCCCGGGCGGGGGCTACGGGGGGCACGCGCCACACGAGGGGCCTGTGATCGCCGAGTTTTTCAACGCGCACGGCTACCCCTCCGCGGTGCTGAGTTACCGCCTTGGGATGAAACACCCCCACCGCCACCCCGAGATGCTCAACGACGCGCAGCGCGCGGTCCGCATCGTGCGAGAACACGCCGACCAATGGGGCATCGACCCCCGGAAGATTGCGATCATCGGGTTCTCGGCCGGCGGGCACCTGGTCTCGTCGCTCACTGTTTTATTTGACCGTTTCACAAGCGTCGATGACGACCTCGCCCCACGCCACAGCGCCCGCCCCGACGCCGCGGTCCTGTGTTACCCCGTCATCACACTCACCGGACCGTCGGCTCACATGGGGTCACGCAGAAATCTGCTTGGGCCAGACGCACCCGAAGCACTGGCTGAGGAACTGAGCACACACAGACAGGTCTCTCCCGATACGCCCCCGATCTTCATCTGGCACACCGCCGAGGACGGTGGGGTGCCTGTGGCCAACAGCATGATGTTTGCAGACGCCTGTCACCACAACAAGGTCCCCTGCGACCTGCATGTCTTCCAACACGGCCGCCACGGCGTCGGGCTGGCACAAGACATCCCTGTTACCAAAGCCTGGACCGGCCTGATGCTCGATTGGCTTGAGCAGCGATTCGCGTGAAACCCTCTCCCCCGATCTTCGACGGCCACCTCGACCTGGCCATGAACGCCCTGTGTTATCGGCGAGACCTCACGCAACCCATCGTATCCATCCGGCAACGCGAGGCGGGTACCGAACTCGACGACCGGGGATTCTGCACCGTGACGCTGGATGAAATGCGTCGCGGCGGCGTGCGTGTGTGTGTGAGCACGCTCATCGCGCGAGCCAAGCCGTGGGTCACGCAGGAGAAATCGCTGTCGGCTTCAAGCCTCGACTGGCCGACGCGGGAAATGGCGGCAGCGGTCGCACACGGACAGTTGGCGTATTACCGGGAACTGCAGGCGGCGGGACACCTGCTGATCGTGAAGGATCGGCTGAGCCTTCTAAGTTGTGCCGACTCGCGGTCGCCCGGTGTGATCCTCACGATGGAAGGGGCTGACCCTATCGTTGAACCAGAGGATTTGAAATCGTGGCATAAGGTCGGGTTGCGCTCGCTCATGCTCGCGCACTTCGGCAAGAGCCACTACGCCCACGGTACACCCGCACCGGCGGGTCAGGCTAACGAACACGATGTCGATGGCCCGCTTTCACCGATGGGGCAAGAGTTGCTCGATGAAATGCGTAAGCTCGACATGCCGCTGGACCTGACGCACACCAGCGACCGCACCTTCGCCGACGCGGTGGAATACTTTGGCGGTGCAATCTACTCCAGCCACACCGCCTGCCGGTCCTTGTGCGACATCCCGCGCAACCACAGCGATGCGCAGCTCAAGTCGATCTTTGAACGCAAAGGTGTCGTGGGGGTCCCGCTCTACAACAGGTTCCTCACATCAGACACCCGTCGGCGGCCGCCGTTGGATGGGGTCGTGGACCATGTCGCGCACCTTTGTAGCGTCGCGGGCAGTGCGGGGCACGTGGCGATAGGCTCCGACCTCGACGGCGGGTTTGGCCGGGCGGATATCCCCGAGGGTTTGGACACGATTGCCGACCTCGGAAGGATCGGCGATGCGATGGCCAATCGTGGCTTCAGTGACACGGACATCCACGGCGTGCTCTACGATAACTGGCTTGAGTTCTGGAAGCGCAACCTGCCGGCTTGACCGGCGTAGACGTGATGGCCCAATTAGCCTAGCGCTTTTAGCAACCTCTGTTCATCCCATACTTCGATATTCAGTTCACGCGCCTTATCGAGTTTTGAACCGGCCTCGCTGCCCGCGATGACTAGGTCGGTTTTCTTCGAGACGCTGCCCGTCACCTTGGCACCCAGTTCGGTGAGCTTTTCCGTGAGGGCATTACGGTCGAAGGATTCTAGAGATCCGGTCAGGACAACGGTCTTGCCCGCGAAGGGTGAATCGATGTCAACAGCAGGTTTGCGGCGCTGATTGGTCGAGAGGTCCACACCCGCTATGCGTAATTCGTGGACGACGTATTTTCCCGCGTCGCTGTGGAGGAATCGGTGGATCGAGCGGGTGACCTCGCCCGGCTCAAAGTTTTCTTTTTCCACCTGTTTCTGTTTGATTTCCTTGTCTCCGGTGGCCAGCGCAAGCTCGATTTCACGAGGACTCGCCCGCACCAGGTCATCGACAGACTCAAAGCCCGACGCCAGCATCTGTGCAATCCGGTTGCCGACGTGACGTATGCCCAGCCCCGCCAGCACTCTGGCCAACCCACGCGACTTGGAAGCCTCGACACCCTCCAGGAGATTGTCTACTTTCTTCTCACCCATCCGATCGAGTTTATGAATCTCGTCGCGGTGGTCTTTGAGGCGATAGATGTCGCCGAAGTTATGCAACAAGCCCGCGTCGTGGAGCTGGATCACCGATTGTTCGCCCAGGCCCTCGATGTCCATCTGGTTTCGGCCGGCGAAGTGGATCAGTCGTTCGACGAGCTGGTCGGGGCACTCGGGGTTAACGCAGCGCCAATCGACCTCGCCCTCTTCGCGCTCGACCGGTTTGCCACAACTCGGGCAATCGCGCGGGGCCTCGATGGGTTGGGCGTCACGCGGCCTGCGGCTCGTCACCACGCTCACGACCTGCGGGATGATCTCACCGGCTTTCTCGATCACGACGGTGTCACCGACGCGGATGTCTTTGCGTGCGATCTCGTCGGCGTTGTGTAGCGAGGCGTGCTGGACCGTCGTGCCGGCCAGGAACACCGGCTCCATCGTCGCGCGTGGGGTGAGCTTGCCGGTCTTCCCGATTTGCCAGTCGACCTTGAGGAGTTTGGTCGTCGCCTGCTGGGCGGCGTACTTGTAGGCAATACACCAGCGCGGGCTTTTTGCGGTCGTGCCCAGCTCGCGCTGCTGGTCATAGCGGTCAACCTTGATGACCACACCGTCCACGGCGTAGGGCAGGTCGGCGCGCTGGCTGTCGAATTTCTCAATAAGAGCCCACACTTGTTCGAGACTATCCAAGGTCCGCGTGAGCGGATTGGTCGGCAAACCCCACCCATGGAAAGCGCGCAGCGCATCGGAATAAGTATCAAACTCGTCTGGCTCAATCATTCCTCGGCCGTGCGTGATAAACATCAGTCCCCGGTTCTGAACCTTCCGGGGGTCGAGTTGTTTAAGCGTGCCGGCCGTGGCGTTGCGGGGGTTTTTGAAAAGCTCCTCGCCGTCGCGTTCACGCTGGGCGTTGAGACGTTCGAAAGCCTTGTGGGGCATGAAAATCTCACCGCGCACTTCGAGCACCTCGGGCGGGGGTGTCCTGGATTGGTCGAGTTGGAGTGGGATGGCACGGATGGTGCGGGCGTTGTGGGTGATGTCGTCACCTTTGCGGCCGTCGCCACGAGTGAGCGCCAGGGCAAGCTGACCTTTTTCGTAACGCAGGCTGACCGCAACGCCGTCGATCTTAGGCTCGACAACGTATCGCACGCCGGCTTTCTCGTACAGATCACCTGCCCCACCCTCGGCCAGCCCTTTTTCCACACGCGCGACCCATGCGGCAAGTTCTGTTTTGTCGTACGTGTTGTCGATGCTCATCATCGGCTGGGTGTGTTCGATGGTGACAAAGCCTTCGATCGGGTTGCCGCCGACGCGTTGCGTGGGGGAGTCGGGCGTGATGAGTTCGGGGTGCTGGACTTCGAGGGCTTCGAGTTCCTTGAGGAGCCTGTCGTATTCGGCGTCGGAGATTTCGGGTTTGGCGTCGACGTAGTACAGCCGATTGTGGCGGTTGAGTTGCGTGCGCAGGTCGTCGATGCGTTTGGCGTCGGGGGTGGCCATGAAATGGATTATAGATTGTGACGGTTTGCGTGGAGGGGCAAAAGACCCACAGTCGGAGAATGTGGGCGTTCGTTGGACCACGGCTTATTGAGATCTAAGATTTACGCCTTCATGGCTTTGGCAAGGGCGTTGCGTGCGGCGGGGAGGGCTGTTTTGTGGGCAATCTGGTGGAGCATGGCGTGCTGGTTGTTGCGTTTGAGGTTGCGCACCATATCGAGCAGGTGGTTGTCGCGGTCACGGCAGAAACGGTAAAAGCCCTGTTCGAGCACGGGCCTTGTGTATTTGCTTAACGGGTCATCGAGGTGGGTCTGTGCCACCGCCCATTCGATGAGGCTTCGTGGCTCGGTGCTGAAACGGTAGCTCGAAAGCGTGGCGACAAGTCGGCTCTCCTGCGAGGCAAAGGGGTCGGTCATCGCTTCGGGCAGTCTGTAGAGTTCGGCTGCGTCGTGGGACTTCTCACCCAGCGACCCGAGCCAGCCGCCGCCGACGGAACCGGGTGCGTTTTTAGATGGATGGCCTGCTGATGAGGGGAACGAACGTTCGGTGTTGGGCGTGTTCATGACGGTGGGTGTGGGTTCCTGTGTGACAAGGCTGGCAATTGCGGTGTTGAGCGTGACGCGACCGTGGTTGGCAAAGGTGATGACCACACGCTGGGCGGGCTTGCCCTCGTGCGTGATGCGGGCGGCCTGGTTGACCGTGCCCTTTCCCCATTCGGGCCTGAGGACATGGTACACGGTGTCGCCCTGGCGGAGCGTGCTGGGAGTCGTCATTGTCGATAAATTCTAAAACCAAACTTCATCTTGATTGAATGTAACTACTCATCAGCCAACCTTGCGCGATCGGCTTGAATCCCCCTTAAACATCGCGAACTTGATATGAAGCAGTATAACGATCTCAATCATCGACACGCAACTACATACCAGAACGTGATCACCCGGGACTGTGTGACTCATTTGCATCGGTCTATCGTGTCCCGATAGAGTGCAGATCATGTCTATCCCCCCCAACATCCTCTTTGTCCTTTCCGACCAGCAAAGATTTGATACCATCAACTGTTACCGTGAGCCGAACTTCCCGGGGTTTGTCGATGGCCTGACGCCGAACCTCGACGCGATGGCGGCCAGAGGGGTGCGGTTCCGTCATACCTTTACGATGCAGCCCGTGTGTGGGCCGGCTCGGTCATGTCTGCAGTCGGGGTTGTACGCCACGCAGACCGGTTGTGTCGTAAACAACCGTTCACTGCCGATCGATCAACCGACGATTGCCAAGCTGCTCGGCGCGGCTGGTTACGAAACGGCTTACGTCGGCAAGTGGCACCTGGCGTCGGATGGACAGGACAACTTCCGCACGCGCCCCGTTCCAGCCGAACGCCGCGGCGGATACCGCGACTATTGGATGGCGGCCGACGTGCTCGAGTTCACCAGCCACGGTTACGAGGGTTACTACTTCGACAAAGACAACAGGCGTGTGGACTGGGAGGGCTACCGCGTCGAGGCCACGACGCACTTCGTGCTGGAGTACCTGCGTCAATACCACACCCGACGCAGCGGCAAGCCGTTCTTCATGTTTGCCAGTTTCATCGAACCGCACCAGCAGAACGACCTGAACCGATACGTCGGACCGATCGGCTCCAAACAACGCTTTGCCCAACACCGCGTGCCGGGCGACTTGATCGGAGCAACAAAGATCAATGGCGGAAAAGGCGATTGGCCACGCCACCTGCCCGACTACCTGGGCTGCTGCGATGCGCTCGACCGCGCGATGGGCACGATCTTCCACGAACTGGACATGCTCGGCCTGTCCGACAACACGCTGGTGATCTACACCACCGACCACGGCTGCCACTTCTGCACGCGCAACGGCGAATACAAACGCTCGCCCCACGAAGCCTCTCTGCGCATCCCGCTGATTATTCAGGGGCCGGGCTTCACGGGACCCCATCGCGGAGCCGGCTCGCAAGGCCCGGGTGTCGTGGATGAACTCGTGAGCCTGATCGACCTGCCGGCTACGGTCCTGCACGCGGCGGGTGTGGTGGTGCCGGGTAACTTCGCAGGCAGACCGCTGCAGCAACTCACCGGCGCGGCACGATGTGACCATCCCTGGCCCGATGACGTCTACGCCCAGATCAGTGAATCGCAGACCGGCCGTGCGCTGAGGACCGCGAGATGGAAGTACGGGATCGCTGCTCCCGAGAAAGACTGGATCGACGCAGCACCCGGCTGCGCAGCGAGATACACCGAAGCGGTGCTCTACGACCTTGAGAACGACCCTTACGAATTGAACAATCTTGTCGGTGAACCGTCACTGGCCACGGTGCGTGCAGAGCTTGCCTCACGGATCAAGGAACGGATGCGTCGCATCGGTGAGCCGGCGTGCGAGATCGTGCCGGCGTTAACTTAAAAAACAAACCGTCACAGTCCCGCCATCTTCCAGGCCGCGACGATCATGAGCACGACAAACGCGATGCGCACGACGCGAAGCGGCAGCCGGTGCGTGAGCGATGCGCCCAGTCGCCCGCCGACCCACGCCGTGGGCGCAAGCACCGCCGCGATCATCACGCTGTCGGACCAGCTCAGAACCGACGCCGGCTCGCTGGGGACAACGTGCTGACCGAGCGTCATGTTTTTGTAGATCGCGCCAATCGCTGCGCTGACGCAGATCACCATCGAACTGTTGGCAATGCACGAACGCAGGGGCAAGCGGAGCAAGACCTGTTGCATCGGCACCGCGACCGCCCCACCGCCGATGCCCAGTAAGCCGCCGATCGTGCCCATCACCGAGCCGACGACCCCGCAGCGCACAGGTGTTGCGGTCTTGCGTGTGTTTTCACGGACTTCGACGGGATCAAGTGTCAGGTCGCTGTCACTCGATGATCGCGGACGGACCAAACGCACCACGTTGACATAGATCACATAGACCAGAAAGAGCGCAAAAACCCGCCTCAGCCGCTGCTCGCCCGATGAAGAGCGGAAGAGTTCGAGATTGCTTGCCCACACGCCGACGAGGATGAACACTACCGCGGCGGGGAGCATCCATTTGAGAACATGAGGCAGCATCATGCCCGACCTCCGATGCCGCAGCGCAGCGGGGATCGAGACCGCGACGTTGGCAATCATGGCGGCGGCCTGATAAAGATGCTGGTTCGGCCCCAGCGCCATGGTCAAGCCGGGGATCATGATGACGCTCCCGCCTACGCCTAGCATCCCGCCGAGCACGCCGCCCAATAGGCCGATGACGAGGACGAGGATGCCTTGCGTGAACGTCATGTCTCAAGCGTAATCGCAAACGATTGGCCTTGCAGGACGACACAACGCAAAACGCCGTTGCAGTTGCCTGACCTTTCGGGCCGAAGTAATGTCAACACTCTTCCTCCCCACGGAGCGATCGGCTTGAACCCCCAAGAACTTTTCGATCACGGCAAGGCACGCGTCGGCGTCATCGGGCTGGGTTACGTCGGGCTGCCGCTGTTGCGCGCCTTCTGGAACGCCGGCTTGCCCGTGATGGGTTTCGACATCGACCCCCGGAAGATCGAGCTTTTGCAACAGGGCAAGAGCTACCTCAAACACCTCGGCGAGGACCTTGTCAGCCCGATGCTCGAGGGCGGGCGTTTTGACGTGACATGCGACTTTGAGCGGTTAGGCGAGCCCGACGCGGTGATCGTGTGTGTGCCGACGCCGTTGGGCAAGCACCTCGAACCCGACCTTTCCTATGTCGAAAACACCTCGGACGCGATTGCCCGGACGCTGCGCAAGGGACAGCTCATCGTGCTCGAATCGACGACCTACCCGCGCACCACCCGCGAGATCATGCTGCCGCGCTTCGAGGCCAAAGGCATGAAGTGTGGCGAGGATTTCTATCTCGCTTATTCCCCGGAGCGAGAAGACCCCGGCCGAAAGGACCACAACACACGAACGATCCCCAAGCTCGTCGGCGGCATCGACAAACTGTCGGGCGAGTTGGCGCTGGCGCTCTACCGTCGCGCGGTCGAGAAGGTGATCCCCGTCTCCACAGCCGAGGTCGCCGAGGCCGCCAAGCTCTTGGAGAATATCTATCGTGCCGTCAACATCGCGCTGGTCAACGAGATGAAGCTCGTGCTCACCGAGATGGGCATCGACGTGTGGGAAGTGATCGAGGCGGCCAGCACCAAACCGTTCGGGTTCCAGGCGTTCTACCCCGGCCCCGGACTTGGCGGGCACTGCATCCCCATCGATCCGTTCTACCTGACGTGGAAGGCACGCGAGGTGGGATTGCCGACGAAGTTCATCGAGCTGGCCGGCCAGGTGAACCACGCCATGCCGGACTATGTCGTGCAGCGCGTGACGCTGGCGCTCAACAACGCGGGCAAGGCGGTCAAAGGGGCCAAGGTGCTCGTCATGGGGTTGGCTTATAAGCCCAATGTCGATGACGTGCGCGAAAGCCCGAGCTTTGAGCTGATCGAAAAACTCGAAGCCCTCGGCGCGGAGGTGGACTACAACGACCCCCACGTCCCCGCGACGCACCGCATGCGCCGCTACGACCTTCAAATGACCAGCGTCGATCTCTCACCCAAGATGCTCGCGGGCTACGACTGCGTGCTCATTGCCACCAATCACAAAGTCTACGACTGGCAGATGGTGGCCGACCACGCCAGGCTCATCGTCGATACCCGCAACGCGATGTCACATGTCACCGGCCCACGCCACCACATCATGTCGGCCTGACCCTCCCAGAAACCCCGCCCCCGGAAGTTTTCCTCGGTACGTGTCAGGTTGAATTACATTGGCCAGCGCAACCGCAAATCCGGCTCACGCATCTGGCTCTCGACCAGCCGTGTGTTCTGGGCATCGACGTTTGCGTAATGTTCTTCCGCGCTATGTTGCGTCCTGCCCCCAGCGATGTGCCGGGCAATGAGCCGCTTCTTCGCGGTCTCTTCGGGCGTCTCCAGCAGCCAGCACTCGTGCAGGATTTCCTCAAGGTCGCTCCACGGCTCCTGATCCAGAAGCAGGTAATTGCCCTCGGTGATGATGATCCGGCAGCGTGGCCCGATGGTGCAATCTTTGTCCAGGCCGATCACGGGGTCGTGGGTGTTGCGGTCGTAAATGGGTGCGTGGAAGGTGCGCGTCGCATCGTGAAGGGCGTAAAGAAAGCCGGTGTAGGCGTGGGCGTCAAATGTCTGCGGCGCGCCCTTGTACGGCGTCAGGCCCTCCATTTCGAGGCGGTGGTTCGTAAAGTGAAAACCATCCATGCTCACGACCCGGCAAAGCTCCGTGTCACGCCCGACGATGTGCGCGTAAAGTCGGTGGGCCAGCGTCGTCTTCCCCGCCCCGGGGATGCCCGCGATACCGACGATGTAGCGGTGAAGGATGTCGTACTTCGAGCGCTCGATCAGTTCAAGCGCCAAGGCGTCGATCGTGGCGTCGTCAAGCGATCGGGTGAGTTCATTCGGCATGTCGGTACCTTTCAAGAAGAGTTTGACAGGATAACAGGATCGACCGGATCGACGGGATTCTGAGATCACCACAGAGGACACAGAGCACACAGAGATCAAGGCAGAGAACCATCCGCAGATGACGCAGATGAAAACAAAACGAATCGCTAACGGGTTCAATCGATCCTTTCGTACCCGTCTTTCGGATGAAGAGGTGCGACGAGCTTTCAATAACCCATTCAAACCCCTCTTATCTGCGCCATCTGTGGATCACTCTTATCTTCTTCTCTGTGTCCTCTGCGCCCTCTGTGTTGAAACCTCCGGCTCTGATCCGGTTGATCCCCTCAATCCTGTTTTCCCGTCCACTCCCCGCATCCGCTAAACTGTGTGGCTCGACTTTATTCCATGAGGCACCCTATGAGCACCACCACGACCAAACCCCTCAACAAGTATTCCAGCCACATCACGCAGCCCAAAAGTCAGGGCGCCTCGCAGGCCATGCTCCTGGGCACCGGCCTGTCGCTCGACGACCTCGACAAACCGCAGGTCGGCATCTGTGCCAACTGGTTCGAGGGCAACACCTGCAACATGCACCTCAACGACCTGGCTGCCAAGGTCCGCGAGGGCGCGCTCGGCGCGGGCATGGTCGGGATGCGTTTCAACACAATCGGCGTCTCCGACGGCATCTCGATGGGCACCGACGGGATGTCGTTTTCATTGCAGTCACGCGACCTGATTGCCGACTCGATCGAGACCGTCATGGGCGCGCAGTGGTACGACGCGCTCGTCGCTCTGCCCGGGTGCGACAAGAACATGCCCGGTTGCCTCATTGCCATGGGCAGGCTCAACCGCCCCGCGATCATGGTCTATGGCGGCACCATCAAGCCCGGCTGCACCACGGTGCAGGGCCAGGACCGCGTGCTTGACATCGTCAGCGCATTCCAGAGCTACGGTGAGGCGCTTACGAAAAAAATCACCGAAGCCGAACGCAAGGACATTGTTGCCAAGAGCTGCCCCGGGGCCGGTGCGTGCGGCGGGATGTATACCGCCAACACGATGGCCAGCGCCATCGAAGCCCTGGGCATGAGCCTGCCCTACTCCTCCTCGACCCCCGCGACCGACCCCCGGAAATTGGAGGAATGTGTTGAGGCCGGTCGGATGATGCGCACGCTCCTTGAACTGGACCTCAAGCCACGCGACATCGTCACACGCAAGAGCATTGAAAACGCCATGGTCCTGGCGATGGCGATGGGCGGGTCGACTAATCTCGTGTTGCACCTGATCGCCATGGCCGACGCCTTTGGCCTCAGACTCACCATCGACGACTTCCACGCGGTGCAGCAGCGCATCCCGCTCCTGGCGGACCTCAAGCCCTCGGGCAAGTTCGTCATGGAAGACATCCACAAGATCGGCGGCGTCCCCGCGGTGATGAAGTACCTGCTCGGTAAAGGCCTGCTCGACGGCTCGTGCATGACCGTCACTGGCAAGACGGTCAGTGAAAACCTGGCCGGCGTCCCCGACATGGCCCCGGGCCAGAAAGTCATCGCGCCGCTTGAATCGCCCCTGAAAAAGACCGGCCACATCTCCATCCTCAAGGGCAACCTGGCCCCCGGCGGCGCGGTCGGCAAGATCACCGGCAAACAAGGTCTTCACTTCCAAGGACCCGCGCGGGTCTACGATTGCGAAGAGGACATGCTCAAGGGCCTCGAGAACAACGAGATCAAGCACGGCGACGTGATCGTCATCCGCTACGAAGGCCCCAAAGGTGGCCCCGGCATGCCCGAGATGCTCACCCCCACCAGCGCCCTGGCCGGCGCGGGGTTCATCGATTCCGTTGCGCTCATCACCGACGGCCGATTCTCCGGCGGGTCGCACGGGTTTATCATCGGCCACGTCGTCCCCGAGGCGCAGGAGGGTGGCCCGATCGCTCTGGTCAAGACCGGCGATGTCATCACCATCAACGACACGACGGGCACGATCTCGATGGCGGTCAGCGACGACGAATTATCCCAACGCAAAGCCGCGTGGAAGATGCCACCCTACAAAGCCACGCGCGGCACGCTGTGGAAATACATCAAGCTCGTGAAGACCGCGAGCGAGGGCTGCGTCACCGATGCGTGAAGCCATGTAGCCGCAGATAGACGCAGATGAACGCAGAAAGATCAGAAAGCCGGATCATGTGCCAACATCAATCCACACGCAGGCAACCCAAACGCTTGTGATCGGTGGTGAGTGCGCAGCACTCACATCATTGAACTCTTTTCCCATCCGCGTTCATCCGCGTTCATCTGCGGCTAAAACCCCTGCTCGCCGACGAGCGGCACGAAGCGGACCGCGATGTGTTCTTGAGCGGTGACTTTCTGGCCGTCGAAGTCATAGCTCATGAGCGTCTGTGTTTCGTGGTCGCCGACGGGGATGACGATGCGACCGCCGGTTTTGAGCTGGTCGAGGTAACACTTTGGCAAGCGCGGGGCTGCGGCGGTGACGAGGATGCGGTCGTAGGGACCGAGTGTCGGCTCACCAAGCGAACCATCGCCCACGATGAAGACCACGCTGCCCGCGAGCTTGAGTTTTTCGAGGTTGCCCCGCGCCTCCTGCGAGAGCCATCGGCTGCGTTCGACGGTGACGACCTGCGCACCAAGGCTCGCAAGGATGGCGGTCTGGTACCCGCTGCCCGTGCCGACCTCCAGCACGCGCACGCCCGGTTGAGCCTCTAACAATTGCGTCATGAGTGCGACGACGTAAGGCTGCGAGATCGTCTGCCCCTCGTGTGTGGGCAGGGCGCGGTCGGAGTAGGCGTCGTCGAGGTCGGCGTGCGGCACAAAGAAATGCCTTGGGATCGTGCTCATGACACGGAGCACCGCTTCGTCGTGGATGCCGCGCGGGCGCAACTGCGTCTGCACCATCTTCAAGGCCCGGTCTGAATAGTTTTCACACACGGATAAATCCGTTGCAAACCCTGTGAAGATGACAAACCACGATAATGCATCGCGTGTTGCTGTGGAAAACCGTGGGTTTTTTCAGCCACACTTGACAAGCGACCGATAACGATTCAAACTGACCCCATACCTAATCGTTCACAGGGAGGTGAACACATGACCCTTCAAGATTCCCCCACGGATGCGGGCCGAACAGACATAGACCAGACGACACCGGACGAGGTGCAGACCCCTATGTCGCCTTCCCCGGTTTCGGAGGCTGCACAGGCCCCCACCCCGCTGTCCCGGCGACAGATCATTGCCGCCACGACCGAGGTCCTCCAGCAGGACGGTTACGACGCGACGACGATCCGTCGCATCGCCGGTCGATTGAACTGTGCCGTCGGCTCGATCTACCGCTACTTCACCGACAAGCGTGAGCTACTCTACGCGGTGACGCAGCAGCGCTTCGAGCCGATCGCCGAATTGGCGGAGGCCGGCGGGTCGTTCGAGGCGGCGGTGCGGATGTACCAGCAGCGTGCCACCGAGGCGCAGCAGAGCTACCGCCTGATGTTCTGGTTGGCGTCGCTGGACCCGAACAACCCCACGGGCGTGCCCACGGTGGTCAGCCGAATGTTGACAGGCTGGGCGCGGTCGCTGGGTGATGCGGAACTGGCGCGTGAGTGCTGGACGCTGTTGCACGGATCGATCCTGCTGGGTCGCACGGGCTCGGCAATTATCGATTCGCTCACCGCCCTGGCCACGTCGCGGACACGCAAGCCCCGACCGACTCTGCCCCACACGCCCGCTTACGAGTCGGCTCAGGCTCAAGACCCAAGCGGTCAGGTTGCCCATGTCCTCACGGCTGTCCCCAGGTCGCAAGACGACATGACGATGCTCTGACCGTGGCGGGACTGGAATAGTTCACTCATTGTGGTCCACGACCACGCGGTTGCCTGTGACCTCGGTGACGCGCACGGTTTTGCCCGGTTCGATCCAGTTGCCGATGCTCACAGCGTCGACCACACGGCCATCGATGTCGATCCTGCCCGAGGGGCGGAGCATGGTCGCCGATCGTCCCACCATGCCGACCTTGACCCATCCCGAGCCGACGACTTCCTGACCGCTGAGGGTCGAGGGTTCATCGGGGATGTTCACGAGTTCACCGGTCGAGGAAACCGCCATGCGTGGCCGGGGCGATTGCAGGACGAGTCGGTTGAGCATGGGCAGTGAGCCGAAGTGTTTGGTGATGAAGTAGAACGCCACGCCGGCGAGCATCATCGCGACGACGAACCAGGCAAAGGACTCGCGCACGAGTCCCGCTGTGCCCGCGGCGGGCAAGGGTAGCCAGCCGCTGTTGGTGGTGGGGATGGCCATCAGCACGAGCGACACGAAGATCGCCACGATGCCCGATACGCCGACGATCCCGAAGCCGGGGATCACGAAGAGTTCGACGCCCAGCAGGACGACACCCAGCGCCAGGAGGACCAGATGCCAGACCTCGCCGATGCCCACGAGGAACGGCGCGACCACTAATAAGACCAGTGACACAAACGCCACCAGCCCCGGCACGCTCATGCCCGGCGCGTGCGCTTCGAGGTAGCCGCCGATGAGCATGAGCAGAAAGAGGATCGCCCGCACCCACTGCTGGCAGAGGAAGTAGGCCACGCCCACCGTCCAGTGCTGGGGCATCCGCGTGACGCTCTGTGCCATGAGATAAGCGCTGAGGTTCTGGTCGTTGGCCAAAGGCGTCTTGTGCGGGTCGTTGATGCACAGGCCGATCCCGTGGGCTTCGTCCTGGTGGAGCGTGAGCAGCGTATTGCCGTCGTGGACGCGGCGGACCAGTTCCCACTTGCCTCGCTCTTGGTCGGTGCCCAGGTCGAGGCCGGGCTCAAGTGGACGGGTATCCGGGTTGGTCGCGGTGGTAATGCTTGCCGGGTCTTCATTCTGCACCATGACCTTGTAGTCCGCCTGGTTGACGTAACGGACCTGCCCGGTGTCTTTGTTCTTGACCTCGTAGACCTCGATGCCCAGCACGCAGTAGGCCTGGAAGAGGGCAAAGTCGTATCCGTTCTGTCGGGCGCTGTCGCGGAACTCGGCCAGCAGCGGGCTTAGGCGTTTGGCACGCTCGGTCGGGGCCATCGATACGCCGGGGATGATCGGGGCACAATCCCCCATGGCCGAGGCGGGCGACATGACGATCCCGTTGCAGGCCGCGGCGATGAGCGAGCCTGCGGAGTAAGCCTTGTTGTTGACCCAGGCCAGCGTCGGCACGGGCAGGGCCTTGATGTATTTGCTCGTCTCCAGCGCGGTGGTGAGTTCCCCGCCATAGGTGTCGAGTTCGTAGACGATCCACGTCGCCCCGTTGGCCATGGCGTCGTCGGTTCGGCGTTGCAGGCTTTCGAGCACGAAGGGCTGGATATCACCTGTGATCGGGATGATGGCCACGCGTGCGCCACTGACCGCGCCGGGGTAGGTGATGGCGGGACCGGGTTGCGCTCCTGCGGCTGTTTTGGTGGGGGTATTGGGCGTGCTCTGCCCGACCGTGAGCAGCGCGACCGCGCCGATCAGGCACAACAGGCCCCGCCACGGGGAGCGGTGATGGGTGTGATTGCGGAGTGACATCACAAGCCTCGGGGAGAACTTTCCGGGAAACAATTATACGCCCGCCACCGGCGGCCCCACGACTTCACGCAGCCGCTGGCCGTGTTCTTCCAGCAGCTTTTGTGCCTGTGACGCATCGACCCCGCGCTTGTGCATCACGATGGCAAGCTTCACATGACCGTGGGCTTGTTCGAGGAGCCTGCCGGCGGATGGGCGGTCCAGGCCGCACTGGGTCTGCAACATGCGTAATGCCCGGTCGATGAGTTTGGCGTTGCTTGCGCGCAGGTCGACCATGAGGTTGCCCCACGCCTTGCCGCGGCGGACCATCACGGCGGTGGTGAGCATGTTCAGCGCCATCTTGGTCGCGGTGCCGGCTTTCATGCGGGTCGAGCCGGTCAACACCTCGGGGCCGACCGGCAGCGCGATGACGTGGTCCGCAAGAGTTTTCTCCACACCTTCGACGCACGTCACCAGCGCGGTCGTCGCGCCGCGCAGCTTGGCCAATCGCAGGCCACCGAGCACGTAGGGCGTCGTGCCCCCCGCCGCGATGCCGACCGCCGTGTCTTGCTCGCCGATCTTGAGCCGACCCCATTCGGGATCGACGCCGTCCGGGTTGTCCTCCGCCCCCTCGCTGCTCTTACGCAGTGCGCCGTCACCACCCGCAATGATGCCGACCACTTCTCCTGGATCGACGCAGAACGTCGGCGGACACTCGCTGGCGTCGAGCACACCCAGCCGACCCGACGTGCCCGCGCCGAAGTAAACAAGGCGGCCGCCGTGTTCCATCTGGCTTGCGATGTGTTCGACAAGTTTTTCGATCTCGGGGATCGCCCGGCGAACCACCGCCGCCACCAGCGCGTCCTGGTCGTTGATCGTCGTCAGCACGTCCCGCACGCTCATCGCGTCCAGCCCCGCCGAGGCGTGAAGATGCTTTTCCGTCAGCAGGTGGCCGCGGTTGGGGGGGAATGGGGGCAATTGATGATTGATGTTTGATGATTGATGATTTGATGAAGTCATAACCGCGTCCTGATCTTCTTCTACGATCATCAATGATAAATCATCACTACTGTCCCAACATTACTCGAACAGCGACAACTGGTTAGCGAATGGGTCGGTCTTGGTATTTTCGTTTTGTCTCGAAAACGCCTGTAAAAGCGGGGTTTTTTCGAAAAGCGAGACGCTTAAAACCTGGAGGATT